>CAZCUZ010000001.1:0-274002 GCA_964502085.1 uncultured Salinivenus sp.
CGACCCTCGCACCGCATTGTCCCCTCCAATTTCCATGGCATGGATCTATCTCGTACTGGCCGGCCTCTTTGAGATCGGGTGGGCCATTGGGCTCAAGTATACAGACGGCTTTACTCGTCTCTGGCCCAGCGTATGGACCGCCGCCTCCATGGTCGTGAGCGTGGTTCTCCTGGCGAGGGCGCTGCGGGAGATCCCGGTGGGGACCGGCTACGCCGTGTGGACGGGCATCGGTGTCATCGGTACGGCGGTGCTGGGCATGGTCCTCTTCGGGGAGTCACGGGACACACTGCGCCTGCTCTGTATCGTGCTAATTGTGACGGGGATTATCGGGCTGAAGCTCGTCTCTCCAGAGTGAGGAGACGGAGATTCCAGGAGAGTCTCGCGGATCGATGACTAGCGCCTCTGCAGGAACACCTACTGGGAATTGAACAGCACGCGTGCTCGCGATGAAGCCGTTTCGATCAGAAGACACTCCCCTCCCTACGAGAACACCTTGCCATGTCTCCTCGGACACTTCCCATCCTGGTCGGTTTCGGACTCCTGCTCGGGGCCTGTGACTTGCTCTCCGGGGTGAATGGGAGTAAGGGACAACCGCTCGAATTTGAAACTGTCGAGCGGGTCGAGTACCTGGACGTTCGTGAACGACAGACGGTCGTCTTCAGGAGGGAGACGGACTGGGTGAACTTTTGGAACGCCCACGTGGACTCGGTCGAGACGAATGGGGATCCGTCTCCTCCCGAGATCGACTTCGATCAGAACATGGTACTGGGCCTCTTTTGGGGCCAAACGAGCGGATGTACAAGTATGGTGGAGGCAATCGAAGCCGTGCGTGTGAAGGAAAAGAACGTCGTCGTGCGCGTGGACGATTGGACGGATGGAGCCACCTGCATGGCTCTCGTTCAGCCCAGACAGGTGGTCAAAACCAGAGCGACGAATCGATCCGTACAATTCGAGGGAGATACGCCGTAGACCACAATCTGGTGGACGTCGGTCTGGCCTCCTGGCCGATTGTAGCCGACTCGCTGGAAACGCTCGAGCTTAAGAGACGCGAACGAGCCGGTAACAACGCGTGAATCGACCGCCCCGGGACGTTTCACGACGTGCTCCGCCGGGCACTGCCCGAATCGACGTTTCTCCTCTTCTTGCTCCTTCTGACCGTTAAGACCGGTATTGGCTCCTGCACCTTGTCTTTTGCAATAACGGAATCCACTGCCGGCCGCTGCCGATGTTCACCGTGAGGCTCGGAAGGGACCGCCTCCGTCCTACCGGTTCGTGAATTCTCACGTTGCAATAACGGAGGTATTCCTCGAACTATTGACTCCCGATGGGGCAGCTCTTTAGTTGAGTAGGGATTCGGGAGACTGCCGTTCTCCTCTCCCCCGAGCACCGTCTGTTCCGTCAGTATCGTCCCCCCGTATGCCCGCATTTTCTCACCTCCACTGCCACACGCAGTACTCCCTCCTCGACGGCGCCGCCGGCATCGACAACCTCATCGAGAGCGCCGAGCGGCGCGACATTCCGGCGGTCGCCATCACCGACCACGGCAATCTCTACGGCGTCCCCGAGTTCTACACGACCGCCCGGGACTCCGACGTCCAGCCCATCATCGGGTGCGAGTTCTACCTCACCCCCAGCGGGATCCAGGACAAATCCGACTCGACCCGCTACCATCAGGTCCTCCTGGCCAAGAATCAGACCGGCTACGAGAACCTGATGAAGCTCTCCTCCACCTCGTTCACCGAGGGCTTCTACTACAAGCCGCGCATCGACCGCGACCTGCTGCGCGAGCACCACGAGGGCCTCGTGGCCACCACCTGCTGCCTGCAGGGCGAGGTGCCGCAGGCCATTCTGAACAAGGGCGAGGAGCGGGCGCGGACGCTGTTCGAGGAATACCTCGACATCTTTGGGGACGACTACTACATCGAGCTGCAGGACCACGACATCGACGACCAGCACACGGTCAACGAGGTGCTGCTGAAGTGGCGAAAGGAGTACGACGTAAAGGTCCTGGCCACCAACGACGTACATTACGTGGACCGGCAGGACCACGAGGCGCAGGACATCCTCCTCTGCCTCCAAACCGGAGACGACTACAACGATCCGAACCGGATGCGCTTCAGCAACGACCAGTTCTACCTGAAAGGCGAGGAGGAGATGACGGAGGCCCTCACCGGCATCCCGAAGGACTTTCAGCGCGAGGCGCTCGTTACCACCAACGAGGTCGCCGACAAGTGCGCGTTCGAGCTCCCGATGGGCGACCTCCTCATGCCCCACTACCCCATCCCCGACGGCTTCGACGGGATGGACGAGTACCTGCGGCACGTCACCTTCGAGCGAGCGAAGGAACGCTACGGCGATCCGCTGCCCCAGAACGTAGTGGACCGTCTCACCCACGAGCTCGGCATTATCGCCGACATGGGGTACTCGGGCTACTTCCTGATCGTGCAGGACTTCACCGACGCGGCCCGCGAGCTCGACGTGCGTGTGGGCCCGGGCCGAGGCTCGGCGGCCGGCAGCTGCGTCTCGTACTGCCTCGGCATTACCGACGTGGACCCGATCGAGTACGACCTGCTCTTCGAGCGCTTCCTGAATCCGGAACGGGTCTCGATGCCGGACATCGACATCGACTTCGACGACCGGGGCCGCTCGGAGGTCATCGACTACGTGGTCGAGAAGTACGGGCAGGAGAACGTCTGCCAGATCATCACCTTCGGCACGATGGGCGCCAAGACGGTGGTCCGCGACGTGTCGCGCGTGCTCGACATTCCGCTGGACCGCGCCGACGAGATCGCGAAGATGATTCCGGAGGGACCGGGCGTCGACCTCGACCAGGCCTTCGAGGAGAATCCGGAGTTTCGGGGGCTCAAGAACGCGGACGACCCGGAGGTGCGCAAGATGATGCAGTACGCCGAGGTCCTTGAGGGCTCGGTGCGGCACACAGGCGTCCACGCCGCCGGCGTCATCATTGCTCCCGGCGACGTGAGCGACTACGTGCCCGTCTCCGTCTCGAAGACCAAGGGCGAAAAGGTGATCACCACTCAGTACGACGGCGACTGGGTGGAGGAATTCGGCCTGCTGAAAATGGACTTCCTCGGGCTCAAAACCCTGACGCTGATCGAGGACGCCGTCGACCTGGTCGAGGAGACGCGGGACGTCGAAATCGACATCGACAACATTCCGCTCGACGACGAGACGACGTTCGAACTCTTCCAACGCGGGGACACGGTCTCGATTTTTCAGTTCGAGTCGACCGGCATGCGGGAATGGCTCCGCAAGCTGAAGCCGACGGAGATCGACGATCTGATCGCCATGAACGCGCTCTACCGGCCGGGGCCGATGGAGAACATCCCGACCTACATCGCGCGGAAGCACGGCCGGGAAGACGTCGAGTACCCCCATCCCCTGCTGGAGGACATCCTGGAGCCCACCTACGGCATTGCCGTCTTCCAGGAGCAGGTCATGCAGATGGCTCGGGAGCTGGCCGGCTTCTCCCTCGGCGAGGCCGACATTCTGCGCCGCGCCATGGGCAAGAAAAAGGAGAAGCTCATGCGCAAGCAGCGCAAGAAGTTCGTCGAGGGCTGCAAGGAGGAGAACGACATCGACGAGGACGAGGCGAACGAGCTCTTCGACATCATCAACGAGTTCGCCGGGTACGGCTTCAATAAGAGTCACAGCGCCGCGTACTCGCTAGTCGCCTACCAGACGGCCTACATGAAGGCCCATTTCCCGCCGGAATTCATGGCGGCGGCGATGACCAACGAGATGAGCAACACCGACAAGCTGTCGAAGGTGCTCGAGGAGGCGCGGAGCATGGGCCTGGAGGTGCTGCCTCCCTCCATCAACCACAGTCAGTCGTACTTCACGGTGCAGGACAGCTCAGCTGGCCGGGACGGGCAGATTCGCTTCGGCCTCGCCGCCATCAAGAATGCAGGCGAAAAGGCCATCGACGCGATCATCGAGGCCCGGGAGGAACACGGCCCGTTCGAGACGATCTACGACGTCACCAAAAACGTCGATCTGAGCACGGTCAACAAGCGCACCCTGGAGGCCCTCGCCCAGGCCGGCGCCCTCGACGACCTCGAGGGCACGCGCGCCCAATTGATAGAAGGCATGGACACGGCGGTTCGCTACGGCCAGAAGGTGCAACACGACCGCATGGCCGGGCAGAACTCGCTCTTCGGGGACGGGGACGCAGGGGCCGAAGCCATGGAGCCCAGTCTCCCCGCCGAAGAGACGTGGCCCAAGTCCAAGCGCCTCAAGCACGAGCACGAGGTGCTGGGCTTCTACGTCTCCGGCCACCCGCTGGACGAGTACCGGGCCGAGGCCGACGCCTTCGCCACCGCCCACTTCGGTGAGCCGGAGAAGCTCGAGAAAATTATCGAACGTGCGGCGGGCGGAGACGGCCGAAACCGCGGGCCCGTTCGCACCTTCTGCGGCATCATCACCGAGGTCAACCGCAACACCACCCGCTCGGGCAAGCCCATCGTCTTCGCGACTATAGAGGACTTCACCGGGCAGGGCGAGATGGTCTGCTTCTCGAACATTCTCGACCGCATCCAGCCCTACCTGGAGGTCGACAACGTCGTGCTCGTCAAGGGCAACGTGGAGGTCCGCGGCGGCAACGTGAAGGTGATCGCCAAAGACGTAAACCCGATGTGGAAGGTGCGCGAACAGATGGTGCAGGAGGTCGTCCTGACCGTCAACCTCGACGAGGTGATGCCCGACGAGCTCCGGGAGTTTAAAACGCTCTGCGAGCGCAGTGCAGGCAACTGCAAGCTGTACTTCGACGTGGACGCCCCCGAACTGCGCGGTCAGGAACGACTTCGCAGCCGCGCCTACGTCGTGGAGCCGACCGCCGAGTTCATGAAGGGAGCTCAGCGCATCTTCGGGACCGACAACATTGCACTGAAAGGAAACTAATCCGTTCAGGGGTAAGCGTGGGCCAGGCGTTTTTCTGTCGACGCATAACGACTGGAAAAAACCCGAGTAGGCCTCTGTGTCCCGTTCCTTCCGGATACACACGGAAACGCAAAACGTCGAGCGCCCAACCGGAACGTAACGCTCCTTCAGCGGTGATGACGTTCCGAGTCGTTCGTCGAAAATTGACTCGTGTTGCCACTCATGCATCTCGCCCTCATCGACGCCTCGCTCGGCACCCCTCACGCCAAACGCAATTTTCAGCGTGAGGTCGACGCGACACTCACCGTCTACGACGCAAACGAAGGGGAAATTCCACCTCCCATCGGCGACCCTGATCCCATCCGGACGGACCAGGGTCCCATCCAGGATTTCGACGGCGTCATCGTCAGCGGGTCTCAGTCCTCCGTCTACGACGACCGGCCCTGGATCCGGACCCTGAGCCGGTGGACGGAAGGGGCCATCGCGGACGGCCTCCCGGTCCTCGGCGTCTGCTGGGGACATCAGCTCCTGGCACAGATTCTCGGAGGCACGGTCCGCGGCGGCTCCTACGAGCTGGGCTACGTCGAGGTCACCCAGGAGTGCGACGATCCGCTCTGGGAGGGCCTCCCGAATCCGTTTACGGTGTTTGCCACGCACTCGGACCACGTGGTCGAACTCCCCTCGGATGCGACCCTGCTCGCCTCGAATGCCACCGGCGTGCAGGCCTTTCGCCACGAACAGGTCTACGCGGTGCAGTTCCACCCGGAGTACGATCTGCGGACCGCCAGGGCCATGATCGAGTCCAAAGAAACCCTGCCGTCCGAAGACAAACAGGCCGCACTCGACACGTGCACCGACGAAACCGTAGCGGCCGCCGAGTCTGCGAAGCAGATTTTCGACAACTTCCTCGCCCACGTCGAACGGACGACGACCCCTGCCTAGCCCCGGGAAAGTTGCCCGCGACCCCGTTCCTTCTCTTCAATCCTTCCTGCGCACGTTTCTTCCTCCCATGACTCTTCCAAACCTCACGCAGTCACAAATTGAAGAGCACACGTCCGGCGGCTCCTTCGAACGAGGCCAGGAGTACCTCGCCGAGGGGGCCGTCGTGTCTCTGGAGCGCCCCGACGAACAAACCCTCGAGGCACAAGTCCAGGGAAGCGACGTGCACCCATACCTCGTCACCGTCACGTTCGACGAGAAGGATGTCCGCAGAGCGCAGTGCACCTGTCCCTACTTCGAGGGCAGCTGGTGCAAGCACATCGTGGCAACCCTCCTCAAGGCCCTCAAGCAGGAGGAGATTCCGGTGTCCGCGTCGCGGCAGGTCCAC
This sequence comes from uncultured Salinivenus sp., assembly GCA_964502085.1. Lineage (GTDB taxonomy): Bacteria > Bacteroidota > Rhodothermia > Rhodothermales > Salinibacteraceae > Salinibacter. The sequence continues at coordinate 6,227 of CAZCUZ010000001.1, forward strand.
GAGATGGTGAGGGACCTCGACCGAGACGACCTCGTGACGCTCCTCGACCGCCTCGTCGAAAAAGACCCTCGGCTCCTCGACGAAATTCGGGACGAACGAGCCCAGCTCACGACTCAGCAATGAGCGACGGATCCACGTGGTCCGTTCGCCAAAGTCGGTGCCGAGCCGACCTCAGAGACGGGCGTCTGGGATCGGCTCTCCGAACGGAACTTCGATCCGCCCCACGAATTGGCGGATTCCGCACTCGCTCGTACCAGCCGTCTCTCCTCGTGGACCCACCCTCGGTGCTCGACTCGCTCCGCCGCCGTGCACACACGCTCACGGATCGTGCCCACGCTCCGTTTTCGAACGAGCCGTCCGCGGCCACTGTTCTTCTGGACGACGGAACCTGGATCCCCGGTGTTCGGATTGAGAGTGCCTCCTTCTCGCTCACCCTTCCCGCACTCCTCAACGCCTACACCACCGCAGTGGCGGCCGAGCGCGCCGACGAGGTCGTGGCCTTCGTCTCGTCCCGTCCGTTCCGTCGCGAGGAACGCCTGTACGTCGAAGAGCTTCCCCACGGTCCCTTCGAAGCGTGGGCCGCAGACGCGTGGATCCGAGGGGACATCGTCGCGAATAGATCCCTTCCTCCCGCCTCCTCGCTCCTCTCCCCGTTTCTGAACCAGCCCCTCAACACGGCCGAACAGGGAGTCCGAGTCGCACGCCGCCTCAGCGACCGCGCCTACGTTCCCTCCTCGTCCTTCCCGGTGGGAGCCCTCCTCGTCACGGAGAACGGACGGCAGATCCCCGGCGTAAACGTCGAACATCCCGACTGGGCACGCATCCTGTGTGCGGAGCGAAACGCCCTCGGGACTGTCCACTCCTACGGCACGCCCCCCCCGGATCGCCTGTTCTTGTCGTGTCCCCGCGACGCGACGGGCACCCCCTGCGGTGCGTGCCGTCAGCTCCTGGCAGAACGGGCCCTGGAACTGGAGGTCTGGATGGACCGGCCCGACGCTGCGCCCGAGCACACGACGATCTCCGATCTCCTCCCTGGATCCTTCCAGGGCCAGGCCCTCCTCGGCTCCCAGTAGTGCGCTCCGCACGGAGAGCCATGCTGCACCCCCATCTCGATTGCACCGGCCCACCCTCACCCACTTCTCCCGTCGCCTGAGAATCGGTCCATGCTGTTCTATTCGATTCTCTTTATGGTCGGCCTGATCGCCCTGTATTTCGGCGCAGAAGGGCTCATCCAAGGGGCCTCCAGCGTCGCGCTTCAGTACGGCATCCCCCCAATCGTGGTGGGGCTCACCGTGGTGGCCCTCGGCACCTCCATGCCGGAGTTTCTGGTCAACTTCTTTGCGGTGTGGACCGACGAGGCGCCCCTCGCCCTCGGCAACATCATCGGGTCCAACATCTCCAACGTGGCCCTCATCCTCGGGAGCTGCGCCCTCATTCTGCCCTTGACGGTCACGCCCGAGGTCCTGCGCCGAGAATACCCGGTCATGCTCGGCGTCATGGTCCTCTTTTACCTCTGTGCGCTCGACGGCGTGATCGGCACCGGGGACGGCGTCCTCATGGTCGGAATTCTCGTGGGGCTCGGCGGATTTCTCTTCTACGAAACCCACCAGACCGACTCGGCCGAGGTCATCGAGGCCCTGGAGGGCGAGCTCGAAGAGGCCGATCCCGAGATGTCTGCACTCGCAAAGACGGGCTACCTCCTGGGCGGCATGATCGGCCTGGCCGTGGGCGCACGCCTCATGGTCGACAGTGCCGTCGCAGTCGCGCACGAGTGGGGAATCGCGACCGGCATCGTCGGCCTCACGGCCGTGGCCCTGGGCACGAGTCTGCCCGAGCTTGCCGCCTCGATGGTCAGTGCGGCCAAAAGTGAGACGGACATGTCCGTCGGGAACGTGATGGGCAGCAATCTGCTGAACGTCCTTTTCGTCGTGGGCATCATCTCGATGTTCGAGCCCCTGGAGGTGGAAGCGCGAGCCCTCCGGATCGACTTCCCCGTGATGCTCGGGTTCTGTACCCTCCTCCTCCCACTCACCTGGCCGCGGTCCCAGCTGTCCCGAGCCGGCGGCATCGTCCTGCTCGTGTGCTTCGCGGGCTACATGGTCTACCTCACGTTTCCTTACCTGTGAGTGTCTCGCCAGACGAACCCGCACGTGCCATGCCCGAGGGATCGGTGTCGGTCGATTCCTGTTGAAGAGGCGTTCTATGCTTTCCGGCAACGTGTTTGATTCGTGTCGCAGTCGTCCCGCCTCGTTCGTGTCGTCTGGATTCTGCCGATCCTGGTCGGTGTCCTCTCCACCGGGCTTCCTGTGCCCACGGCCTCCGCAACCCCCGACTCGTCCCAGGTCGCCTCTCCGAAATACTGGGTGATGCTGGCCGACCGGACAGCCGCACCCGCCGAGCCGGGCTCCTGGAATGCCCCGGTCGATCAAACCTACCTCGCCCGACTCCGAACGCATGACGTCGAGCCGATCGTGCGAAGCCGATGGCTCCACGCCGTGAGTGCGGTTCTTTCGTCGGAGCAACGGGCAACCGTACGGGCCCTTCCGTTCGTCCGGCGCGTCGTGCCCGTCGCCTCGGGCCCGGCCCCCACCGCGGCGACGACGGACCCGGAAAAACCGGCGTCCTCGTCCTCGCCCCCGTCGCTCCCGATCGAGCTCGGGGCGTCCCGCGAGGCCCTCTCTCACATCAACGCCGTGGCCCCGATGGCACGCGGCCTCGACGGACGGGGCGTCCGCATTGGCTTCCTCGACGCGCACTTCCGGGGCTTCCGGCACGAGGCACTCGCTCCGCTTCGGCGAGACGACCGCATGATCGGTCTTCGCACGTTCACTGAGGGGAGGCAGGGCGGAAACCACGGCCTGGGCGTCGCCTCGGTGGCCGTGGGGAACGCCCCCGGCACGCTCGTGGGACCGGCCCGCGGCGCCGAGGTGTTGGCCGCCACGACCGAGTACACCCCCTCCGAACGAAACGTCGAGGAAGACTACTTCGTGGCTGGGCTGGAGTGGCTCTACCGCCGCGGAGCCGACGTGGTGAACGTGTCGATCGGCTACAACACGTTCGACGAAGGCCAGGACAGCTACTCGCCCGAGGACCTGGACGGGGACACCGGCGTGACCACCCGGGCCGTGGACCGGGCGGCGCAGCTCGGAATGACGGTCGTGGTGAGCGCCGGCAACAGCGGCTGCGCCTCGCCCGACGACTGCTGGTACTACGTGAACACGCCGGCCGACGCCGACTCGGCCGTCACGGTCGGGGCGGTCGGCCCGGACTCGTCGCTCGCCGACTTCAGCTCGCGCGGGCCCACGGCCGACGGGCGGCGAAAGCCCGACGTAGCGGTGCAGGGCGAGGAGGTGGTCGCGGCCTGGAACGACGACGGCTACGCCCGGGTGGGCGGCACCTCGTTCGCCAGTCCCCAGGTGACCGCCGTGGTCGCCCAGATGCTGCAACTCAATCCGGACCTCTCCCCGATCGAGGTGCGCCGCCTCCTCCGGCACACCGCCTCTCAATCCGATGCGCCGGACAACCGAATCGGTTGGGGCATCGTCAATGCGAACGCCGCCACGCGAGCCGCGGAGCGACGAGCCCGCAAAAATCCGCCTCCGTCTCTTGTCATCGAGGCTCCGTACCCCAACCCGGCCTCTGCCAAAACGACGATTCCGGTACGGGTGCCGTCCCACACCGACACCCTGCATCTTACGCTCACTTCCCCCCTGGGACAGATCCATACCCGCGAAACGTACGGCGTTCGCCCCGGTCCCAACTGGCTTTCCCTGAACCTCTCGTCGATCCCGTCCGGCCTCTACCACTATCGTCTCCGGGGGGCGCACCAGGTTTACCGGGGCACGCTCTCAATCGACCGGTAGACGCCCAATCGAGCCCTCTGCCCGCGGCCCGAGAGTTCGACTGCCGCTGCCGTCCCGGCCCACCTATCGAATCAATCCGAGCACGAAATGGCCTTTTCTTTCGGATACAGCCCCTGGCTGCTGGGGCTCTCTCTTCTCCTTGCCGGAGCCCTCACGTACTGGAGTTACCGAACCACGGTGCCGTCCTTGCCGATCGGCCGACGGGTCCTTCTCGGCACCCTCCGCTTCACCAGTCTCGCCCTGATTTGCTTTCTGCTCCTGGAACCGGTCGTGCGCACCGTCACGGAGACCGAACAGCCCCCCGTCCTCGCCGTCCTGATCGACGACAGCGAAAGCATGCGAGTGGTGAACGGAGACACCGACACGACGGCGCAGGCCGTCCGGGATCGTTTGCGAAACGCGATCGAGCCGTTGCGGGACGACCTCCCCGGAACTGCGCGCTTCTTCCGCTTCGACGACGCCCTCCACTCCGTTTCGGGCGCCGTGCTCGATTCGCTCTTCTTCGAGGGGCGTCGCTCCGACGTGGGTGGAGCGCTGCAGGCTGCGCCCGACGCCCTCCAGGGAGAAAACCTAAAAGCCATTGCCCTCCTCTCCGACGGACAATACAACACCGGCGAAAATCCCGCGCGCCGGGCCGATCGGTTGTCCGTGCCCGTCCACACCGTCACCGTCGGCGATACGACCCAGCGCCGAGACCTCCAGGTCCGACGCCTGGTGACCAACGACCGCGCGTACGTGGACACGGAGGTACCGGTGCGGGTGACCCTCGGCGCCGAGGACGTCGGGGGCACGACCACGACCCTCTCTCTCCTCCGGAATGACACGGTGCTGGATACGGCTGAAGTCCCCCTCCCGAGCGGCACGGCCGAACAAGCAATCGACCTCTCCTTCGTACCGGAAACGGCGGGCCTGACCCAGCTGACGGTCCGGGCGTCGCCGGTCCCAAACGAGGCGACGACGCAAAACAATACTCGAACCGTTTCGATCCGGGTACTCGAAAGTGAGCGGCGGGTCTTGCTCCTGGGGGCGGCCCCCTCGCCGAACTTCACCGCCCTGCGCCGGGTCCTGAAGCGCGACGCCAACACGACCGTGACGGCCCGCATCCCGCAGGCCGACGGCTCATTCTACGGGGGCCCTCTCCCCGACAGCCTCGACCAGTTTGACGTAGTCGTGTCGGCGGGCTTTCCGAGCTCTGCCGTCCCCGACGAGGCGACCCAACGCATCGCGACCCTCCTGGAAAACGGAACGCCGGCCCTCTTTGCCCTGGATCGCCAGACGGACGTGGCCGCCTGGACCAATCACTTTGCCGAGGCCCTTCCGACGACGCCTCCCGACGAGGCCTCGACCGGCTTCACCGAAGCGTCCGTGAGCCCCGTGGCCTCGGAACAAAACCACCCGATCTTTCAAATCGACGGCGCCGACGTCGACCTGATCGAGCGTCTTCCGCCCCTTTCCGTCCCTTCCTCCGCCTGGACGCCGTCCCCCGACGCGCGCGTCCTGGCCGAAGCCGCCCGTCCCTCTCTCTCCCGTTCCGACCCGGTGCTCGTCGTTCGTCAGCGCGCAGGCCAACGGACGGCCGCCCTCCTGGCCACCGGCACCTGGCGCTGGGCCACCTTGGCCTCCGACCTCTCCGCCGCGGATCCGCTGTGGCCCGGCCTGGTGTCGAACCTCGTCCGGTGGGTGACGACCGAGACCGACGACCGACAGGTTCGCGTCCGACCGGTCACGACCACCTTTGAGGGCGACGCGCCCGTCGAGTTGACGGGACAGGTGTATGACGAAAGCATGACTCCGGTCTCGGACGCCCGCGTGTCCGTCACCGTCACCGACTCGGCCGGCACGGAATACCCACACACCATGGAGCCCCTGGGCAATGGGCGGTACGAACTGGACGTGGGCTCCCTCCCGGAGGGAACGTATCGGTACGAGGCCACCGCGCGCCGCGACGACGCTTCCCTCGGAAGTGATCGGGGAGACTTCTCCGTGGGGGCCCTTCGGCTGGAATATCAGGACACGCGGGCCGACCCGACCCTCATGCGCCGGATTGCCGCACGGTCCGGGGGAACGGACTACACGTCCGACACGGCGCCCCAACTCGTGTCCGACCTCCAAAACTCGTCCTCCTTCAGCCCCACGACGACCACGCGCTCCACGGAGGCCGAGCTGTGGCGGACCTCGCTCTTCCTCATTCTGATTCTCCTCCTGCTGGCTGCAGAATGGACTCTTCGCAAGCGTTTCGGGTTAACGTAGAATCTCCGAGCCGCACGCATTGTAAAAATTGGCGTAGATGCGCCTCTTTTTTATCAGGACCGGCCGTCCAGAATGACCCAGAAGAAGTCGTCCATGCTGTCCACCGTTTCCCCCACCGACACGGCGCAGCTCCCCGACGCGGTGGCCGAATCTGCCGACGGGAAACAACCCCTCGCGCAGCTGCTCGTGACGATCCGTCGCCACCTTCACATGTATCCGGAGGTGGGGATGAACGAACACGACACCTCTCGCTTCATCCGCCAAACACTGGAGGGCTTCGGCCTGGACGTGCACGGCCCCGTCGCCGGCACTGGATTGTACGTCGACATCGAGGGGACGGGAGGGGGCGGCATGGTTGGGTACCGAGCCGACATCGACGCTCTTCCCGCTCAGGATCAAAAACGGGTCTCCTACCGGTCTCAAAATCCCAACGTGGCTCATCTCTGCGGGCACGACGCCCACACGGCCGTCGGCATCGGGGTCGCGCTCGTGCTTCACGCCCATCGCGACGAACTGCAGGGGCGAGCCCGGGTCTTCTTCCAGCCCAACGAGGAGGGCCTTCCCAGCGGGGCCCCTCTCATGATCCGCTCCGGCATCCTCGAAGGCCTCGACGCCGTCTACGCCATCCACGTAGACCCAACATTGGACGTTGGTCGGTACGGCCTCATGGTAGGCCCGGTCACGGCCTCCTCTGACCGATTTGACGTGCGGGTGCGGCAAGAAGGCACCGGACACTCCGCTCGACCCCACGAAGGGGTGGACACCGTCTGGGTTGCCTCCCAGCTCATGAACCAGTTTTACCAGCTTGCCGACCGCATCACGGATCCACGGACACCGGCCGTGCTCACCACGACGAAGATGTCCGGCAGCGAGGCCCACAACGTCATCCCCGAAGAAGCCTCTTTCGGGGGAACCCTTCGCACGGTGACTCCCGACGATAGGAAAACCATTCGGACCTACATGCACGACGCCGCCCAGCGGTTGGCCTCGCTCCACGACGCCCACGTCGAACTCGACTTTGAGGACGGCTCCCCGCCCGTCATCAACGACGAAACCGCCGTCGAAAACATCGAACGGACCATTCAAAACTCGTTCGGCGAACAGGCCATCTACAAAATTCAACAGTCGAGTATGGGGGGCGAAGACTTTGCGCACTACCTCAAGCACGTCCCGGGCGCGTTCATTCGGGTCGGAACGGCCTCCGGCCCCGACACCAGCTTCCCGCTCCACCACCATCGGTTCGACATCGACGAGACGCCCCTCGCCCCCACCGCGCGGCTCATGGCACGGGTGCTCATGAATCACCTCGACGCGAGCCTCTCTGACGGAATCGCCCCCAACCACTCGGACTTCACTACCTCGAACAACGGCCAGACGACCGACGCGCGATAACGGACAGGGTCCCGAGGCCCTCCCATCTTCCCGTTTGCCGTCGGCCCTTACCCGCATTCAGGGTAGCGCGCCGTCACGCTCTGACCGACGGGAGGTGGTGTTCCTGGGGCCCCCACATTCGCGCCCCTCCTTCTCGGCTTTTAGCTCACGGAAAAGAGCCTACACGCGTTCAGTCTCGCCCTGGAGCTCAACGACCGGCGCTTGACGCCTCGGTCTCCACCGCGTACCTTATATTATACTTATCCCCTCTCATCTTGCGGTGGTCCTCATGTCTCGTCTCTTCATTCTCGGAGGACTCCTCGGCCTCGTCGCGACTTTGCTCCCGTTCGTGGGACGGGCCCAATCGACACCGTCTCCGGAAGCAGTGGTCGTGACCGAAGTGATGTACGCGCCGAGCCCCTCGTCAAACGAGTTCGTCGAACTCTACAATCGATCGGACGCACCGGTGAACCTGGGAACGATCGAGTACGCCGACGCCGGCCGGTCCTTTGCCCCCGTTGCCCCCACCGACACGCTCCTATCCCCCGGCGAGCACGTCGTCCTCGTACGGGATACGGCGGCCTTCGAAGCGGCCTTTCCCTCGGTGGACTATCTCGCCCCTCCGGACTGGGACGCTCTCAACAACGGCGGGGACCTCATCCTCCTCCGCACCGCGGGCGGCACTGTGCTGGACAGCCTTCCCTACGACCCGTCGTGGGGCGGGGCCGATGGTCGATCTCTCGAACGCATCGATCCCGCGGCCCCATCGACCGCCGAATCCAACTTCGCGTCCTCGACGGCCGCGGCGGGGGCCACCCCAGACCGACGCAACAGCATCCACGCCCCAGACGAAACGCCTCCGACCCCCGTGTTTGCGGAGCAGATTGACGACACGGTCGTGCGGGTCACGTTTTCGGAGCCGGTGCGGCCCTCCTCCGTCACGCCCTCCGCCTTTACTCTTGAGTCCACGACGGTCGTGGGCGCCTCCCTCTCCTCCGACACCGCAGCCGTCCTCTCCCTCGAGGCCGCACCGACCGGAACGACTCTCCGTGCCCGCGGCCTCGAGGACCGCGTCGGCAATGTCCTCGATGCCAGCAGCCAGGTGCTCGCCCATCGCCCCGAAGAGACGGACGTGACCGTCAATGAGATCCTCTTCGATCCCCGTGCCGACGACTACGACGATCGTCCCAACCAGGTCGAGTACGTCGAACTCTTGAACCGGACGTCCACTCCTCTAACCCTTACGGGGCTCGTTCTCACGGACCGGCCCGACGAGCGGGGCGTCGCCGACACGATTCGGGCGGGCCGCCGTGTAGCCCTCCCGGCCGAGGGGTACGGCGTGGTGGCCGCCGCCCCGAACGGCGTGCTCGATCCCTTGAGGACCCAACTGGCCCATGCCTTCCCCGATGCCCCCCTCGCCGCAGACTCGGTCGCGTTCCTCCCCGTCGACGCCGGCCGCCTCGGCCTCGACAATGACGGTGCGCTCGTGCGCCTTCATCGTGCAGACGGGACGCCGATCGGCGAGGTCTCGTACGTGCCCGACTGGCACGCCGAGGGGCTGGAAGAGACCAAAGGCACCGCCCTGGAACGCATCAGTCCCACCGGGCGGGCGAACGCAGCCGACAACTGGACCAGCAGTCCGGCCCCCGCAGGCGGCACGCCCGGCACCGCGAATGCCGTCTCGCTCTCCCCGTCCGCCCCCCCTCCCGAAGCAACGCTGGAGGTAAGCCCCAGTCCCTTCTCGATTGAACGAGACGGGGCCGCCCGAATCCAATACGCCCTGGACGACGTGCCCAACCTGGTGCGGGCCCGCGTCTTCGACGCCCGAGGCCGCAAGGTCCGCACCCTGGAGGACGCCCGGCTGACGGGGCGATCCGGCGAACTGGTCTGGAACGGGCGCGACGACGCCGGCAACCGGGTTCGCGTCGGTCTCTACGTGGTACTGTTCGAAGCCGTCCGGGCCGACGACGGAACGGTGACAGCACGGAAGGCACCGGTGGTGGTGGCCCGGCCCCTCCATTAACAATTCAGTCAAGAAGATCGTCTTCAGCGGGGCCATGGACGGAACAGGGGTTTTCGTGCGGTCGTTAATGAAGCCAGTTAGCGAGACGACTCCTGTGTCTGTCGCACGTACTTTTCTACCGCCTTATGGCTACTGCCACCGAAACTGCTTCGGACACCCCCATTGAGATCAGCCCGAACGCCGCCAAGGAAATCCGCAAAATCATCCGGAAGAAAAACATTCCCGACGGCTACGGACTGCGGGTCGGCGTGAAAGGAGGCGGCTGCTCCGGCATGAGTTACGTCCTGGGGTTTGACAAGAAGCGCGAAAAGGACCGTGAGTTCGACCTCGACGGGATCACCGTCTACATGGACAAACGGCACGGTCTGTACCTTATGGGCACGACCATCAACTACCACGATGGCCTGAACGCCCGCGGGTTCACGTTCGAAAATCCCAACGCAACGGAAACCTGCGGGTGCGGCGCGAGCTTTGCTGCCTAGACCGTCTTCTCTTTCGTCCCCCGAGGGAGTTCCCCACACCGGCACTGACTGTGTCGCTCCTGTAACGCTTTTGCCCCCATCGGTCCCGAACCCGCCGCGGACCGGAACGACAGGAACAGAGAGCGTGAACGGACGGTTAGTGCCTACGGCAATGCTTCACGTCGCGGGGTTGTATGCGGGCGGTGCTCGACCCCGCAAAGTGTCTTTCTCCCCCTTCGTGCGAGTGCCTCCGCGGCACTACTCGTATTAACCCAGCTTGGTATGGAAGGTAACTTCTCAAATCGTGTTCGGGACGTGATCTCGTACAGCCGGGAAGAGGCCGTGCGTCTCGGTCACGACTACATTGGAACGGAGCACTTGCTGCTCGGCATCATCCGCGAGGGTGAGGGCATCGCGATCAAGATTCTCCGCAACCTCGACTGCGACCTTCTGGAACTAAAGGAGGCCGTAGAAGACACGGTACGGAGTACGGGCAGTTCAACGTCTGTGGGCAACATTCCGCTCACGAAGCAGGCCGAAAAGGTGCTCAAGATCACGTACCTCGAGGCGAAGCTCTACAAGAGCGACGTGATTGGAACGGAGCACCTTCTGTTGAGTCTCCTTCGAGACGACGAAAACATCGCCGCACAAATTCTGCAACAAGGATTCTCCGTGACTTACGACGCCGTGCGCAACGAACTCGATTCGATCATTAGTGGCAAAGCATCGTCCTCCTCTTCCTCCAGTGGAAGCAGTGGGTCCAGTGGCCGGCTGTCCTCTGGGTACGGTGGGGGAGGCCAAGAGGGTGGTGAAATGGAGAAAAGCCAGACCCCCGTGTTGGACAACTTTGGCCGCGATCTCACCGAGCTCGCCGAGGAGGACGAGCTCGATCCCATCATTGGACGCGAGAAGGAAATCGAGCGCGTGGCCCAGGTCCTAAGCCGACGTAAGAAGAACAACCCGGTGCTCATCGGGGAACCCGGCGTCGGGAAGACGGCCATTGCCGAGGGCCTCGCAATGCGCATCGTGGAGCGCAAAGTGAGCCGCGTGCTCTACGACAAGCGCATTGTGACCCTCGACCTCGCCTCCCTGGTGGCCGGCACCAAGTATCGCGGCCAGTTCGAGGAGCGGATGAAGGCCGTGATGAAGGAGCTGGAAAAAAGCCCCGAGGTCGTCCTCTTCATCGACGAGATCCACACGATCGTCGGGGCCGGCGGCGCCTCCGGCAGCCTCGACGCCTCGAACATGTTCAAGCCGGCCCTCGCCCGGGGCGACATCCAGTGCATCGGCGCCACGACGCTCGACGAGTACCGGCAAAACATCGAGAAGGACGGCGCCCTCGACCGTCGCTTCCAGAAAATTATCGTCGATCCGTCGACGCCCGAGGAGACGCAAAACATCCTCGCGAACATCAAGTCCTACTACGAGGATCACCACAACGTCCGCTATTCGGAGGAAGCCATCGAGCTGGCGGTGAAGCTGAGCGACCGGTACATTACCGACCGGTTCCTCCCGGACAAGGCGATCGACGTGATGGACGAGGCGGGTGCGCGCGTGCACCTCTCGAACATCAAGGTCCCACCCGAAATTCTGGAGCTCGAGGAGAAGATCGAAGACGTTCAGGAAGAAAAGAACGAAGTCGTCAAAAGCCAGCGGTTCGAAGAGGCCGCCCGGCTCCGCGACAAGGAGAAGACCCTCCAGGAAGAGCTCGAACAGGCCAAGACGGAGTGGGAGGAGAAGGCCGAAACTGAAATCCACGACGTCACGGCCGACAACATCGCTGAGGTCGTGGCGATGATGACCGGCATTCCAGTCGACAAGATCAGCGAGCCGGAGCAGCAGAAGCTCCTGCAGATGGAGGAAGCCCTCAAAGAACGCGTCGTGGGCCAGGACGAGGCCATCGAGAAGCTTTCGAAGGCCATCCGCCGGACCCGCGCGGGCCTCAAGGATCCGGAAAAGCCCATCGGCTCCTTCATCTTCCTCGGCCCCACCGGGGTGGGCAAAACCGAGCTCGCCAAGGTCCTCACGGAGTACCTCTTCGACTCGCAGGATTCGCTCATTCGAATCGACATGAGCGAGTACATGGAGAAGTTCTCCGTGAGTCGCCTGGTGGGGGCCCCTCCGGGATACGTGGGCCACGAAGAAGGCGGCCAGCTCACGGAGAAGGTGCGTCGGAAGCCCTACTCCGTCATCCTTCTCGACGAGATCGAGAAGGCGCACCCGGACGTCTTCAACATCCTGCTGCAGGTGCTCGACGACGGGATTCTCACCGACGGCCTCGGCCGTGAGGTGGACTTCCGGAATACGATTCTCATCATGACGTCCAACATCGGAACGCAGGACATCAAGTCCTTCGGCAAGGGCATTGGCTTCTCCCAGGAGGAGAGCGGCGACATGGACTATCAGTCCATGAAGTCAACCGTCGAAGACGCCCTCAAGAACGTCTTCAATCCGGAGTTCCTGAACCGGATCGACGACGTCATTGTCTTCCACCCGCTCGACAAGGAGAACATCTTCGACATCATCGACATCATGTCGGAGGACCTCTTCGACCGCGCCGAAGAGCTGGGGCTTGAGCTCGAATTCGACGAGCACGCCAAGGAGTTCCTCACGGACAAAGGCTTCGATCCGAAATACGGAGCCCGTCCGCTCCGCCGCGCCCTTCAGAAGTACGTGGAGGACCCGATGGCCGAGGACATCCTTCACAACGAGCTCGGCGAAGGCGACAAGGTCCTCATCACCCACGAAGGCGACGAGGAGGAGTTGTCCTTCGAAATCCAGAAAGGCGAAGCCGAGGTCGTCGAAGAGCCTGACACCGACGAAGAAGCCCAGACGACCAACGGCGAGACTGACGTCTCACCGGAGAATGAGGTTGCCGAGGGCACGTCGTCCGGTGAGGAAGCCTCCGCCGCAGCGTCCGAGGAGAAGGAGTAACGCCGGCTCTAGAATACATCTTTTCCCCTCCGTCTCGTATTGAGGCGGAGGGGTTTTTTATTTGTCCGCCTCTACTCCCCTTGCTCCGGCTCAACCGCCCGCAGGCGCGCGTATCGCATGCGCCCCTCCCCGTGCTGCTCCCCCACCTCCACGGGCACCGAACGCTCGAAGGACGGTCCGTCCACGACGAACGTGTGAAACGCCCCGTGCTCGCCGCACGGATCCACACGGTCGGGGAGGGCCTCAAGAAAGGACGCGTCGTACCACCGCCCCACCGTGTCGGGCTCCATCAGGGTCGTGTCGGCGGAGGTGACCACGGCGCGGTGTCCCCGCTCCAAGAACCAGTTCGCGAGCCAGGTCGTGTCTCGCTTCCACAGCGGAAAGAGCGGCGTCGCCCCCACCGTCCGCAGGACCCGTTCACGGTACGCCTTCACGTCCTCCAAAAACAGATCCCCGGCCACGACCGTCCCGAATCCCTCGGCGAGCAGGGGCGCGAGTGCCCGTTCCAGCCGCTCCTCGTAGGTGGCGTTCGACGCGTTCGGGGGTACGCGCATCGTGTGGAGCGGAATCCCCAGCGCATCGGCCTGCCGCTGGACGAGGGAGAGTGGCGTCCCGTGCATCGTCACGGTCTCGACCTCCTCGACGACGGTTGTAAGGAGGGCCTTCACACGACGCGGCGACTGACTATGAAGAACGTCGAGGGCAAGGGCGGCGTCCTTTCCCCCGCTCCACAGTAACACGATGTCGTCCCCCGAAGTCGTGCTCATGCCGGCCTGACATCTTATGAACGCGCTCGGACTCTTCTCAACGTAGGCGATGCGCGCCGCAAAGTCGAAATGTTGGAGGCTATCCAGTGCATGACCGGAGAATGGAAGTCGATGGCACCAAACGACTCGGACTGTGCCGGTACGAGACCTCAATCCATCGGGACAGAGAAAGGAAAGAAAGACTCACCCCCCTGTCCTCCAGGAGCCTGGACAGAACCACCTCTTCAGTATGCAATAACGGACATTGACACCCTCCACCCCATCGGCTATATATGTGTATAACATGTGATCACGTTCACGATCGCTTGCGCTATGGACGATCTTCCCGACATGCCCGGGCGTCAGGGACGCGCCGCCCGCACCAATCCCGAAACGCCCTACGAACCGCTCCACGTCGAACTGGACCCCGACGCCCTGGACGACGACGAGCTCCGTCAGGTCGAAACGAAGTACTTCCTCGATCCGGCGCAGTCCATCCTCTCTACCAACGATAGCCCCGACGTTCCCTTCACGTACAGCATCAACCCCTATCGAGGCTGCGAACATGGATGCTGCTATTGCTATGCTCGCCCCACCCACGAGTACCTGGACCTTTCCGCCGGACTGGACTTCGAAAGTCGGATTTTCGTGAAGAAAAATGCGCCCGACCTGTTGGCCAACCGATTTCAGGACGACGAGTGGACCCCGGCGCCCATCTGTATGTCCGGTGTCACCGATCCGTATCAGCCCGCCGAACGGGAGTTGGAAGTGACCCGAGGGCTGTTGAAGGTGTTTGCGCACCACCGCAACCCTGTGTCCCTCATCACCAAGAGTGGACTGATCACGCGAGACGTCGACGTGCTCGAAGAGATGGCCGACTGGAACGGCGTGCGCGCCACGATCTCCATTACCACGCTGGACGACGACCTGGCCGGGGCAATGGAACCCCGTGCGGCCCGTCCCCCTCTTCGCCTCCGCACCATTCAGCAGTGTGCCGAGGCCGGGATTCCCGTCGGGGTTAACGTGGCCCCGATCGTTCCGGGACTCACAGACGAGGAGGTGCCTCGCATTCTGGAGGCGGCGGCCGAGCACGGGGCAACGACGGCGGGATACACCGTCCTTCGCCTCCCCGGCTCCGTCCGAGAGGTGTTCGTGGACTGGATCGAGCACCACGTGCCCGACCGCAAGGACCGAGTGCTGAACCGCCTCCGCAGCCTGCGCGGGGAGGACCTGAACGATCAGGAGTTCGGACTCCGGATGCGGGGGGAAGGCCTCTGGGCCGACACCATCGAAGATCTCTTCCGTCTGGGCTGTCGCAGCCACGGACTCGACGGCCCCTCTCCCCCTCTCAACACAGACGCCTTCCGGCGTCGTCCAGGCGGCCAGATTGGATTGTTCGAGTCGACGTAGCCTCTCTTCCCGTACCGAACGGTCACTTCTCCGCCTCGGACCGGCCCTCATCCCGGCGGTGCGCTACAAGTCGCACGACTGCCGCGGAACCGGTCAAAAACGAGTCCTCGCAAAGAGCCTCTCGTGCTCTGCGTATCGCGTGTCCCAGAAGAACGGTCGGCTGCTTGGGCGAGAGGAAGATCCGACGACACGTTCAGCGTTATGCGAGAATTGGATGGAAAGAGCTCCCTTCTCCAGTCACCCCAAGATCCCTCATTCCTCCTCTTTCTCCGCGAGGGACTCCGCCTCTGCAATGAGCTCTTCGATCTGAGACAGGCCCTGCTGCCAGAAGTCCTCGTCCGTCAGGTCGACCCCCACCTGTCCGACCAGCGTGTGCGGCCAATCCGACCCGCCCGCTCGCAGCAGGTCGAGATACTGCTCCGCAAAGGCGTCCCCGGCCTCCCGGTATCGGGCGTAGAGGGCCAGCACGAGAAGCTCGCCGAATGCGTAGGCATACACGTACCCCGGCGTGTGCAGAAAATGCGGCACGTAGCTCCACCAGTGCCGGTAGTGTTCGCCGAGGATCACACTGCCCTCGAACATGTCCTCCTGCGTCGCCATCCAGTGCTCCGAAAAGCGCTCGGGCTGGAGCTCCCCCTCCTCCCGTCGCTCGGTGTGAATGCGCTCCTCGAATCGATTCATGGCCACCTGACGGAAGACGGTGGCAAGGGTGTCGTCGATCTTGGCCACGAGCATGGCCAGGCGGTTCTGCGGGTCGTCCTCGCGGCGCATGAGACGCTGAAAAACGAGCATTTCCCCGAACACCGACGCCATCTCGGCGGTGGTGAGCGGCGTCCCATGATGGAAGAGGCTCTGCTCTCCCGCCAGATGCTGGTGCACCCCGTGACCGAGCTCGTGAGCGAGCGTCTGCACGTCGCGGGCCTTTCCCGTGTAATTGAGGAGCACGTACGGATGTGCGCTCGGCACCGTCCCGTGACTGAAGGCTCCGCTCCGCTTCCCGGGCGCCATCGCTGCGTCAATCCAGTCCTCTGCAAAAAACCGCTCTGCAACGGACGCCATTTCCGGATGAAAGCCACTGTACGCGTCCAACACCATCGACCGGGCCTCGCCCCACTCGTACGTCGTGTCGGCCTCCCCGATCGGGGCGTATCGGTCGTAATCATAGAGCTCGTCGAGTCCGAGGAGCCGACGCTTCAGATCGTAGAACCGAGCCACGAGGTCGTACCGCCCCGTTACGGCCTCAATTAGGGCCTCCACCGTCTCGTCCTCGACCTCATTCGAACGATTCCGTCGTTCGAGCCAGTGTTCGTACCCCCGGAGCCGATCGGTCGAGGCCTTGTCGGCGAGCACAGTGTTAAACACAAACGTCAGGGTCCGCTGATGCTCTTTGATCCCCTCGGTAAAAGCAAAGGCGGCCGCCCGTCGCAGGTCCCGATCCGGCTCGTAGAGCTTCGACAGAATCTCCTCCTGCGTACCCTCTTCCCCGTCCAACTCGTAGCGAGCCGCGCCCAGGGTCTCGTCGAAGTAGCGGGTCCAGGCCTGCTTTCCCGTGACGTTCTTTTCGGAAAGCACCTGCTCTTCTGATTCGCTGAGGACATGCTCTCGCTGGAGGTGCTCGACCTCCAGGTAGTGGCGGTACTCGGCCAGCGCGTCGTGCTCGAGGACCTCCTCGGCCCGATCCTCGTCGACACCCGCCCACTCGACCTCAACGAAAAGAAGCTTCTGGTGAATGCGATTGTACGTTTCGCGAACGGACTGAAGCAGTGCCCCCCGCTCCCCGTCGTTCGTATCGGTGGACCAATGCAGGTACGCGTAGGCGTAGGCCCGACCGAGTCGATCCTGAATCGACTCCAGCCAGCCAAGGGCCTCCGCTAGAGCCTCGGGATCGAGCTCGGGAATGCGTCCCTTGTACTGCTCGGCAAACGCTTCTGCCTCCTCGTCCGCCGTGTCGAGACTGTCCTGCAGGGAGGCCCGATCCTCGTGCAGATCGTCGAGTGTCCAGCGGACGTCGTCGGCCCCCGTATCCGGAACGGTCATAAATCGAGAGATGTGGAAACGATGACGGGTTTACAGCTCGAAAGGCCCCTTTCCACGCGTCGGCGCGGGGCTGCGTTCCAGAAATCGGCCCGGCCAGTTTGACGCATAGTTCACTGTGGCGACGTATCACGGAAGGGGCATTCCGGTACGGAACATGTCCAGGTCTCTTTTCCAACCACTGGTTCCTCATGGCAGACTCAATGCAGGCCCTGACCTCGACCTCGGAATGGAACGCGGCTCGCGATCATTCCGAGGAAACACCCGTCCTCATTTACAAACACAGTTCGGCCTGTCCAGTGAGCGCAAAGGCCCGCAGTGAAGTGGAAGAGCTCGCCGAAGCGGACTCCCTCCCCGTGTACGAGGTCGTGGTCCAGACGCACCGGGGGGTTTCCGACACCATCGAAGCCGACCTCGATCTTCGCCATGAAACGCCGCAGGCCATTCTCTTGCGGGACGGGCACGTCACCTTCGATGCCTCCCACTTTGACGTGACGGCGGAGGCCATTCGGAACGAGATGCAACAATCCTCCTCTTCATCCACCTAATCCCATGCGCGCTCTTTCCGTTTTTCTTCTGTGTGCCGGCCTCGTTCTGGGCGTCTCGGCCTGCCAGTCCGACGAGGACCCGTCCCCGTCCGATGCCCCGCGTACGAGTGCAGAGGCCAAAGGCGGCAAAACCTACGACATGGATCCGACGCCGGCCCCGGACCTGACGATGGAGACCCTCTCCGGGGAGGAGATCAACCTTGCCGAACAGCAAGGAAGGGTGATTCTCGTGAACTTCTGGGCCACGTGGTGTGCTCCCTGTCGGAAGGAAATTCCGGACCTCATCGACCTTCACTCCGAACTGGAGTCCGACGGGCTCCGGGTGGTCGGGATTGCGGTGGACCAGGAGGGAAAATCGGTCGTGCAACCGTTCGTCGAAAAGCAGGACGTGAACTATCCGATCGTGATCGACACCACCCGTACGATCGAGTCGCATTTCGAGGCCATGTACGGCCTTCCCACCACCTACGTCATCAACCCGGAGGGGCAAATCGTCCAGCGCGTCCTCGGCATCTTTCCGGTCGAGGAAATGAAACCGACTATCAAAGAGATGCTTGCCGAGGACGGGGCTGCGACGTAGCCTACTCGTCCTCTTCCTCGTCCTCCTCGACGCGCTCCTGCTCCATGAGGTAGTCCTCGAGGCTTCCCACGACGACACGGGTCTCGTCTTCCACTTCTACGTCCTCTACGTCTCCGGCCCGGATCAGCTTTTTAATCTTCTTGCGGTCGATCTGCTTCAGGATGCGCCGGGCCTCGGTCCGGCTCACGACGTCCTCCCGATAGTCCGCCGCAAAGTCTTCGAGAAAGTCCAGCGTATCGTCCGAGAGGTCGATCATGCGGATCTCCTCGTTGTCCTCGGACAGAGACCAGTAGAGATCGGCGTCGATCAGATGGCGATCAATCCACCGAACGATCGTTTGCTTCGAAAGTTGAAGGTGCTCCGACAGCTCATCGAGCGGCATGGCCTTCGGCTGTCGCGACGTCGCGGTTTGATCAGACACAGTAGTGGACTCCTCTGATATTTATTAGGATTCCGAGCCGACATTAGATGCAAAAGGGCTCATTTTGTTCCTCCAAGGCTCGGCTGAGACCGACACGTTCGACATTCTCTGGACTTTTCCGCTCTCCTCGTGGACACACCGACGAAAGACGAATGGAAGGCCCGCCTTGCACCGGCCCTCTCGAGCTCTCTCGAAGCGGTGGGTGAGGCACTCATGCAGGCGAGCCTGGTCCAAAACTGGCTTCGGTCGGCGTCGACGGCCGCCGCGGACGACCTCGGGCAAACGCCGGGCATGCAGGCCGAAATGACGGGATACGTCCGCATGAAAAAGGAGCTCCAGGAGGCCCTGCCCCAGCTCGCGGCCGCCGTCGACGAATTAACAAACGGATGGGGTCACCTCGACGTCGAATGGCGGCCCCTCCAGCCCACACAGAGCCGCGTGTACGTCGCCTTCGACTGCAACTTCTCGGTCAGCGTCTTCTGCCGGCTTCCCGAATGTACACCGGCGGCTGTCCGGGAGGCGCTCTCTACCGTCGCCGACGCTCTTCCCCGGGGTGAGCCCTTCCCGAACCGACCGAACGAAGTGACCGGCCTGGTAGCGTCGGAGCAGACGAGGATCGGGGTGCGGGTGAAAGAGCACCTGAGGCAGGACCGAAGTGGACGCCATCGGACCGTTACCCTCCTCCCTCCCGACCACTCGGCCCTGGAAAACCTGGACGAGACCGATGCGACTCGGCGCCTGCATCACCTTCTTTGTGCCGAGAACGACGAGTAGCACTCGTATGAGCATTGGCTACTCCCCCGACGAAGAACCATCCGTCAGAACGGAGAGTTCGTCGATGCCCCGTATTTCCCACCCCTTCTCGTCGGGCGGCGTTCCGACCCAGATCCGGCCCCCGGGCTCAATGAACTCGCTGAGGAACCGAACGACGACCCTCGGCTCGACGTTTGCCGGAATCTGTCGGCTCGTGAGCCTGAGCGTGTCGTCATGGAGCTGGAAGTAGCCGAGGGCGAACGGGAGCGGCCCGCTCATCTCGGTGCTCAGCTCCTCCCGGTACACGTCACTCTCCCGTCGAAGGGACTGCACGAGCTCGACGGTCAGCCAGTCCTGCTCCGTCCCGGCCACGAACGAATGATGTCGTCGCTCGAACAGCTTGTACACGAGATCCTCGAGGGTGTCTCGTCGATCGCTCCGAACCACGAGGTTTTCGACGCGGCAGGAAATACGAGGGGACATAGCAGATCGTCGTAACCAGATTTTACAGGAGACGAGAACCTCCCCACGGCTCTCAGTGAGGGTCTCGCCGTATGAGAGGACTCGTAGACCGTTCCTGGGCATCTACCGTTTTTCCCGATGGACTCCTTGACGCAAATTACCCTCGGCGCCGCCGTGGGGGAAGCTGTAGGCGGGCGCGAGGCCGGCGCCAAAGCGCCGCTCTGGGGCGCAGCCCTCGGCACGCTTCCGGACCTGGACGTGCTGGCCAACCCGTTCCTCACCGAAGCCCAATCTCTTCTTTTCCACCGGGGCCCGTCCCACTCTCTGCTGCTCATCGCCCTGCTCACGCCCCTCCTGGCAGCCGGATTGGCCCGCCTCCACCGCGAGGGCCCGTCCTGGACGCGCTGGGCCGTCCTGGTGGGGGCCGTCCTCCTCACCCACGTCGGCCTCGACTGTCTCACGAGCTACGGGACTCAACTCTTCTGGCCCTTCACTCGAACGCCGGTAATCGTGGGGTCCATCTTCATTATCGATCCGCTGTACACGATCCCCCTCGCCGCCGGCCTCCTCACGGCCCTTCGGTGGGATCCCCCTACCCGACCCCGACGGCTCGCGAACTATGCGGGCCTTGCCGTTAGTTCCGTCTATCTTCTCCTGACCCTCTTCAACAAGCAACACGTCCACGAGACGTTTACGACCGCCCTGGAAAATCAAGCTGTTTCTGCGGAGCAGGTGCTCACCAAACCCACGGCGTTCAACAACCTGCTCTGGATGGGGATTGCGGAAGGAGACGACGGCTTCCACGTGGGGTACTACTCGCTGCTGGACGACGATCGAACCATCTCCTTTCGCTACGTACCCAAGCGACACCACCTGCTCGGCGAGGCCATCGACAACCCGTTCGTCGAACGCCTGCGCTGGTTCTCGCGGGGATACTTTACCGTCCGCAAAACGGCATCCGGTGCGTTGACTGTGCAGGACCTTCGATTCGGACGCACAGATCTGGGCCTCACCAACGACGGCAAATACATCTTCACCTTCAGTCTGGAGCGCAATGACGAGGGCACGATCACTGGATTTACCCAGACCGAGCCCAGCGTAGACGTAAACTGGTCCCTCCTCCGTCGGTTTGCCGAGCGGATCCGCGGGCGCGAACGACGGGAGTCCTCTTAACCACGAAACGTCTTTGTAAATGCATCGGTCGTTCCCCCCATTCAGGGCGGTTTTTGATTGATAATGATCGTCCCACTTCCGAGACTTAATTCCTTCTACGTCAAAAGATCGTCTCCCACTGATGAACGATCTCTTTTCCAACAGCTACTTTTCCGCGGACACGCTCAGCATGATCTCGGACTATTTGCTGAGTGCGGTTGCGTTCCTCCTCATTCTGCTCGTGGGCCGATATCTGGCCCGATGGGTTCGCGACCTCATTCGGGGAAATCTCGATCAACCCGGCGTCGACCGGACCCTCACGAAATTTGGGGGCAACTTCGCCTACTACGGCATTCTGGTTCTGGCCATCTTCGCCGCCCTGGAAACCCTGGGCGTAGAAACGGCGAGCTTCGTGGCCGTGCTGGCCGCGGCCAGTTTTGCCGTCGGACTCGCCCTGCAGGGAACGCTGGCCAACTTTGCCGCGGGGATCATGCTGCTGATCTTTCGCCCGTTCAGCGTTGACGACTTCGTCGAAATTGCCGACGAAACGGGCTTCGTAAAAGAGATCCAGCTCTTCTTCACTCGTCTCCAAACCCGGGACAATCGGCTCATCATCGTGCCCAACGGGGATGTCTTCGGGGCCACCATCGAGAACGTCTTTGCCCACGACGAAATTCGGGTCGACTGCGACGTCGGGACCGACTATCCGGCCGACATCGACGAGACGCGCGACGTCCTTCTCGACGCGGCCCGAAACGTCGACGACCGAATCGAAGAAAACGGAGTGCAGGCGGCCCTCGTCGGGCTCGGGGACTCCTCCATCAACTGGCAGGTGCGCATCTGGGCGCGACCGGACGACTACTTCCGGCTTCGACAGGAGTTGACCCGCTCGGTGAAGTACGCCCTCGACGAGGCCGACATCGGCATTCCGTTCCCTCAGCGGGACGTACACCTCGACCACCTCAACGGCGGAACGCCCGAGGAGTGAGCCGTCGACTAAAGCTCCTGTGTCCTTCCCACGAAAGCCGGGCCGGTTCCGGAACGCCCGCCCCGGTGTGGAGCTACGACATCACACACGCATCCACTCGCTCACAAATCCGCTCGACACCTCTATGCCTACACGCTCTGCAAACGCAACTTGGGAGGGAAACCTTCCCGACGGAAACGGAACCATGCGCATGGACAGCGGCGCCTATGAGGGTGCCTATTCCTTCGAATCTCGCTTCGAAGAGGGTGACGGTACGAATCCCGAAGAGCTGATCGCCGCGGCGCAGGCGGGCTGCTACTCGATGGCCTTGTCCAACGTCCTGGACGAAGAAGGCTACGACCCACAGTCCGTCGACACCACGGCCGAAGTCACCCTTCGCGTGCTGGAGGACGGTCCCGCAATCACGAAAGTCCACCTCACGACGACCGCCGACGTGCCCGACATTGACGACGACGCGTTCCAGGAGTTTGCGGAGACTGCGAAGTCGGGCTGCCCCGTGTCGAACGCGCTGGCCGGAGCGGAAATCACGTTGGACGCCTCCCTCACGAGCTAACTGCTCCGAGTGTCTCCTTCTCCTGCCCCGGTTCTCCCGTCGGAGAATCGGGGCATCCGTATGAAGGGGCTGGTCGGACTCCGTCCCTCGCAAACCGCGTCTCCGGCCTCAGGAAAGGTCAGGAAAGGACGTTCATAACGATCTTGCCGGCGTTCTCATTGTTTTCCATGCGCCGGTGCGCGTCGGCGACCTCAGTCCAGTCGTACTCCGTGTCGATGACCGGCTCCAGCTCGCCCTCGATGAACTTCGGCAGCACGTCGCTCGCAAATTCCTGCGTGAGCTGCACCTTGTAGGCCAGGCTCCGGGAGCGGAGCGTGGACGCGAGGATCTGGGCCCGCTTGCTCATGAGTTGGCGGAGGCTCACCTGCTCGACGGTGCTCCCCCCCAGGGTCGCGAGCTGGACGATGCGCCCGTCGACCGCCAACGACTCGACGTTCGGGTGAAAGTAGGGCGCTCCAATAAAGTCGATGATGACGTCAACGCCCCGTCCGTCGGTAATCTCGTCAATGCGGCGGGCGAAGTCCTCCGACTCGTAGTCGATGGTGGCCTCTGCTCCCAGGTCGCGGCACACCCCGTGCTTCGGGGCCGAGGCGGTCACGTAGGGATGGGCCTCCGCACGACGAGTAAGCTGAATGGCCGCGGTCCCCACGCCGCTGGCCCCGGCGTGAACGAGCACGTCGTGACCGGGCTGCACGCCGGCAAGCCAGTGCAGCGCCTGATACGCCGTGAGAAACACCTCGGGCACCGCCGCCGCCTCCTGCATCGACAACCCGGGCGGAACGGCCATCAGTCGGTCTTTGTGGACCACGGTGTACTCGGCGTATCCCCCACCGTCGAGAAGGGCAAAGACCCGATCCCCTTCGTGCCAGTCTACGACACCCGGGCCCGTCTCCGCGACCGTTCCCGCCATCTCGAGCCCCAGGATCTCGGAGGCCCCCTGCGGCGGCGGATAGTGCCCCCGGCGCTGGAAGGTGTCGGCCCGATTCAGGGCTGTGGCGTGCACTTTGACGAGCACCTCGTCCGCCCCGGGCTCGGGCGTCGGCACCTCGCCGATGGTCATGTGCTCGGGATCTCCCTCTTCAGTGACGACTACGGCACGCATAGAAAAACGGAGTGGTGATGAATGAGCAGTCTACAGTGACGATTCGCCGCCCTCGGGGTCGCCGACCTCCCGACGGACCAGATCGAGGGCAGCAGTGGCAAACAGTTCCTTGTTAAGCGACCGATCTTCGACGAAGTGGCGCTGCACGGCCCGTGCCCGATGCTCGTCTGCGTACCCGAGCCAAACGGTGCCGACGGGCTTCTCGGGCGTCCCCCCCGTCGGCCCGGCAATGCCGGTGGTGGCCACGCCCACGTCGACCCCGAGCCGTTCCCGAACCCCCATCGCCATCTGCACGGCCACCGGCTCGCTCACCGCCCCGTACTCGTCGAGCAGGTCCGCCGGCACGCCGAGCACGTCCCGCTTGACCCGATTGGCGTACGCCACGACGCTCCCTTCGTAGTAGTCGGACGACCCACTCACGCTCGTGAGACGGTGCCCAATGAGCCCACCCGTGGCGCTCTCGGCTGACGCGACGGTTCGGCCCGCATCCCGCAGCCGATCGCCCAGCACCTCCTCCAGCGTCACGTCGCCGGTCCCGATGACGTGCTCCCCGGCCCGATCCCGAATATCCGCTTCGAGCCGATCGAGGCGGGCTTCCGCATCAGTCGCCTCGTCGCCGGCCGCCGTCAATCGGAGCCGAACACCGCGGGTCGAGGGTAGATATGCGAGATGCAGTGCGTCAGGGAGTTGATCGGCGAGGTCGCCCAGCCGGGTCTGGAGCGAGGTCTCGCCGATGCCGGCGGTCACGAGTGTGCGATGAGTGACGGAGCGAACGTCGGCCTGGGCCTCGAGTCGAGGCCGAACCGCCGACTCGAAGATGCCCTTCATCTCTTCGGGAATGCCCGGCAAAACGGCCACGAGCCGATCCGTCCCTCCAACCGTCGTCTCGTACCAGAGCCCCACGGCGGCGCCCACCGGGTTGTCGAGCGTCTCGAAGCCTTCGGGCACCTGCGCCAGTGCAGCGGCCGACTCCGGCATCTGACGGCCGCGGCGTTCGTAGTAGCGGCGAATCTCGGCCTGTACCCGATCATCGATGCGAAGCGGAGCGTCAAAATATTCCGCCAGCACCTCTCGCGTCACGTCGTCGTGCGTGGGCCCGAGTCCACCGGTGACGACGATCAGTCGTGCGCGCTGCACGGCACGGGCAAGCTCCTCCTCCATGACGGCCGGATCATCCCCGACCGTCACCGTCCGCTGCACCTCGAGGCCGAGGCGACTGAGCCGATCGCCGAGCCACGCCGCATTCGTGTTCGTGGTTTGCCCGATGAGCAGCTCGTCGCCGATCGTGAGCACGTGTGCGTTCATGTCGATCGACATTCGTTCAAAATTGCAGTTGTCGACCGCCTCGCCCCGACCATATCGACCGAGCGAGGGCGACATTACTCCGGCCGATCGCCCCCGTGTTCGACCGACCAGGTCGCGGGATCCGCCCGCCAATTCTCGAGCGTACGCAGTTCCTCGTCAGAGAGGCGTTTTTCCGCGTGCGCCACCTCGATCAGGGTCTGAACGTCCGTCAGAACCCGGCCCTCGACGTCCGCCTCCCGGAATCCCTCCTCCGCTGCGTCGAGCTGGTACGTAAAGATCGCCAGCCCCCCCCGCACTCGCACCCCGGCGTTGCGGAGTGCCTCGACGGCGTCGAGGGCCGACCCGCCCGTGGAAATGAGATCCTCCAGGAGCACGACCTCGTCTCCCTCCTGCAACCGGCCTTCAATGCGCGCGCCCGTCCCATGCTCCTTGGCCGACGAGCGAACGTATACCATTGGCTCGTCCACCGCCTCGGCCAGCCAGGCCGCGTGGGGAATGCCGGCCGTCGCCGTGCCCGCAATCGTCGCCGGGAGCCAGCCGGCGTCGGCCACGAGGGCCGCAAAGCCGTCGCGTAGGGTGCGTCGCACCCGGGGATACGAAATCGTCAGGCGATTGTCGCAGTAGACGGGGGCCACGAGACCGGACGACCAGGTGAACGGATCGGTAGGCTGCAGTTGTACGGCCCCGATCGACAGGAGAGACTGGGCGACCGCCCGGGCCCGATCCGCATCGGCACGCACGAAGGAGGACGTCCCCTCAGGATTGGAATTGGAGCCGGGGGAGCGATTCTCGGAATCCACCATTGGGAGGGACAGACCACTTGTATTCGTTGTTACTCGACGTCGACCCGCTCTTCAGCCGGAGCAATAAAGTAGAGGACACCGGTTACGAGCGTGAAGGCCACGACCACAGCCAGAGCAATTCCCGGGAGAGCACTTTGGTGAAGCACCCAGGTGGCCCACGCTCGCACAGGCGGCGAAAGATGGGTGGCGGTCCGGAGAACCAAAATTCCAAAGAGGAACGCCAGCTGCAGCATCGTCTTTGCCTTGGCGATGCGGTAGGTCTGGAGCGTCTTCCCTCCGGCCTCCACCCACGATCGCAGGAGGGTAACGGCCCCATCGCGAAGGGCAATGAGCACCACCGCCCACCAGGGCACGACGGTGGGCTCCTGCATCGCGAGGACGCCAAACGTACCGAGGACCAGAATCTTATCGGCCAGGGGATCCAGATATTGCCCGAGACGTGATCGCACCTGGAAGCGCCGGGCGAGCACTCCGTCGTAGTAGTCGGAAAGAGACGCAAGAACGAACAGTGCGAGGGCGCTGGCCTGCCCTTCCTGACTGGGAACCGTGAGAAGGACGAGAAGGAGCGGCGTTACGAGGATGCGCGCAACGGTGAGAACGTTCGGAATGTAGCTGTACCCGGCGGAGGTATACATACACCGGAAAAGCTGAGCGTCAGCCGCAAGTGAAGGAGAAAAACCAGTTTCTACTCACAAATTCCACGGACGTCCGTTCTCTCAGTTGCACGGAATTCCCGTCAAGCAGCATTCCTGCAAAGTTTTCAGAGGGATCCGTGGCAGTTCGTCACCTCTGGGGTCCTCCCTCTCCTTCCCCTCGAACGCGGACCCGCAACTTCTGCCATTGTGACGGGACGACGTGGTGCGCGAGGACCCGGCATCGTTCTTGAGAGAACTGGAGACCGGCGACGTAGGGACCGAACGTCCCTCACCCCGAACCGCCTTCGACATTCGACGAACTTTCTGAACTAGCACACTCGAACCTATGGGCAAGATTATTGGCATAGACCTCGGCACGACGAACTCCGTCGTGGCGGTGATGGAGGGGGAGGATCCCAAAGTCATCGAAAACGCAGAAGGCGCGCGGACGACCCCGTCCGTCGTGGCCTACAAAGACGACGGTGAGCGCCTGGTCGGCGCCCCGGCCAAGCGACAGGCCATCACGAACCCCGAGAACACGATCTCCTCGATCAAGCGGTTTATGGGCCGCTTCTACGACGAAGTCGAGGACGAAATTGAAGAGGTTCCCTACAAGATTGTCCGCGGGGAAAACGACACCGCTCGCGTACAGATTGGCGACCGACAGTATACACCGCAGGAGATCTCGGCGATGGTGCTGCAGAAACTGAAGCAAACCGCCGAAGACTACCTCGGCGAAGAGGTTACCGACGCGGTGATCACGGTCCCGGCCTACTTCAACGACGCACAGCGAAAGGCGACGAAAGAGGCCGGGCAGATTGCCGGACTCAACGTCGAGCGCATCATTAACGAGCCGACCGCGGCGTCGCTCGCCTACGGCCTCGACGACGAGAGCGACCAGGTCGTGGCCGTCTACGACCTCGGTGGTGGTACCTTCGACATCTCGATCCTCGAGCTCGGCGACGGGGTCTTTGAGGTGAACGCCACGTACGGAGACACCCACCTGGGGGGCGACAACTTCGACAAGCGCCTCATCGACCACATTGCCGACGAGTTCGAAAAGGACAAGGGCATCGACCTCCGCAACGATCCGATGGCCCTGCAGCGCCTGAAAGAAGCCGCCGAAAAGGCGAAGATCGAGCTGTCGAGCGCCAAGACCACGACGATCAACCTGCCGTTCATCACGGCCACGGACGAGGGCCCGCAGCACCTGAACATGGACATCAACCGGGCCACGTTCGAGAACCTGATCGAGGACCTGGTCGAGAAGACCGTGCCGCAGATGGAGAAGGCCCTCAACGACGCGGGCCACTCCAAGAGTGACGTCGACGAGGTCATCCTGGTCGGCGGCTCGACCCGCGTGCCTCTCGTTCAGGAAACCGTGGAAGACTTCTTCGGCCGGCAGGCCAACAAGTCCGTCAACCCGGATGAAGTCGTGTCCCTCGGTGCAGCCGTGCAGGGCGGCGTTCTGAGCGGCGACGTCGACGACGTGCTGCTCCTCGACGTGACGCCGCTGAACCTCGGCATCGAGACGCTCGGCGGTGTGATGACCACGCTGATCGAGGCGAACACCACAATCCCGACCAAGGAGAGCGAGATCTTCTCCACCGCCGCCGACAACCAGACGTCGGTCGAGGTCCACGTCCTGCAGGGCGATCGCGAGATGGCCAAGGACAACCGGACCATCGGGAAATTCCACCTAGATGGCATTCCACCGGCCCCGCGTGGGACACCGCAGATTGAGGTGACCTTCGACATTGACGCCGACGGAATCCTCAACGTATCAGCGGTGGACAAGGCCACCGGCAAGGAGCAGTCCATCCGCGTCGAGGCGTCCAGCGGTCTCACCGAGGAAGAGATCGAGAAGATGAAGGAGGACGCCGAGAAGCACGCCGAAGAGGACAAGAAGCGCAAGGAACGGGCCGAGGCCATCAACGAAGCAAACTCGATGGTCTACACCACGCAGCAGAACCTCGAGGAGTACGGGGACAAGATCCCCGAGGACAAGCGCGGCCCCATCGAAGACGCCCTCGAACGCGTGGAGGAAGAGCTCGAGACGGCCGACGCCGACGAACCGGTCGACGCACTCGAAGATGCGCTGGAGGACCTGAACGAGAAGTGGTCCGCCGCCAGCCAGGAGATCTATGCGGCCCAGCAGCAAGACGCTCAGCAGGGCCAGCCGGGTGCTGCCGGCGCAGGCGCCGCCGCGGGCGGAGCGAGCCCGGACGACGGCGCCGCGGAGGCCGACGAGGACGAGGACGTCCACGACGCCGACTACGAGGTCGTCGACGAAGGCGAAGAGGAATAACACTCGACGTCGTCGAGGGATTGGCGGTGTCTACGCCTGGGAATGGAGGGCTGACCTCCACACTTCCCCCCTCCTACGTCGCCCCTACCGCCCCGATCGGGACTTCCCGGTCGGGGCGGTTTTTTATTTTCACCCCGCTCTGACACACACCTTTTCGACCTATGTATCCAAGAGGGGCACTGCTTTACAGACTCTTCTCTTTCTCCCGGTGGTTGCCGTGCAAACCGAACCGTCCCAAAACAGATGTCGACCTGCTGGACGTGGGGGTCGAAACCTGCTGGCTCGTACAACTGCCCCTCCGCCCCGTCACTGTCTTCCCCGACCGCCCGGACGGCACGGTCGCCGATCCGGTGCTCGACCTCGAGATTGACGTGAAGGAGGTCTTCGACCCGGAGGAATGATCGTAAACGATGACTACGCATCCGGGAGTTCGTAAATGTCCCGCGCATTCTCGGTGGTCACCTGTTCGACCTCCTCGATCGGACGGTCTTTGACCCGCGCCAGCGTGTCGACCACGTGACGGACGTAGGCCGGCTCGTTCCGGTCACCCCGGTTCGGCTCCGGCGCGAGGTAGGGACTGTCCGTCTCCACAACGACGTGCTCCAGGGGCACGTCGGCCACGTACTCGTCCACCTCGCTGTTGGAGAACGTCATGATGCCCCCCACCCCGACGTAGAATCCGAGATTCCAGGCCCGCTCGGCCACCGCCGGCGGATCGACGTAACAGTGGAGAATGCCCCGCATCCGCTCGGGACGATCGGCCTTCTCCCGTTCCTCTTCGATAATGTCGAGAATGTCGTCGGTCGCCTCCCGGTTGTGGATGACGAGCGGCAGGTCGGCTGCGATGGCGAGGCGAATGTGCCTGCGGAAGAAGTGCTGCTGCCGATCGTCAAAGGAGCGATCCCAGTAGTAGTCGAGCCCGCTCTCCCCCACCGCCACGACCGACGGATGATCGCACCACTCCGTGACCGCAGAAAAGTCCTCATCCGTCGCGCCTTTGGTCTCAGACGGGTGAAGGCCCGTCATGGCGTACAGCCCCTCGTACTCCTCACAGAGATCGACGGCCCGTTGGATCGAGGGCCCGTCGATGGCGGGCATGACGACGATCTCGACCCCCGCATCGCGGGCCCGTTGCAGAACGGCTTCTCGGTCGTCGTCGAACGGATCGAGGTAGAGATGAGCGTGCGTGTCGATAAGCATGGGCAAAGAAACGTTGAGAAACCGACGATCGAATAACCGGTACGCGCATGAACTGCCGACCCCGAATCTCACTCAGCGCAGGAGTGCCCAAAGACCAGCAGGGACAAACGCTGAAAAATCAGCCCAAGAACCGGAAGTTGAAATCGGTTGGTTCGATTTTCACCGACGCCGCTCGGACGATGGTGCCCCCCTCCCCTTCCCGCTGGAGCATACTCGGACTGTCCCTCCTCCTCACGCTGTGTCTCCCCCTCGGAGAGAATTCAGCAGTCCTTTTTGGAGCAAGTCATTCCGATCGAGGCGGAGCGGAGGCGAGGACTCGTCCCGAGCCAAGCGGAAACGCGGAGGCGGAAACATCTCCTCCAGAAAGGAAGCCCCTCGCCCGCGTTGGAGAACGTCGGTTCTCAATACAATCGATTGAAGAGGCACGAGCTCCGAGCGACACGACGCGAGTTCGCGTTCGACTCAATCACCAAACGGTCGTCGAAAGCATCGACCTCACAGTCAAAGAAGGGCCGCTGGCCGTCCATCTGCCGGACAGCGACACCCCTGTGATGCAGCTCCAGTCCGGAGAAACCACGACCCTCGGCCTCCGGCAGAACGACGTATACCTTCGGCGCGGAGACAACGGCCTCTACGCCTCAACGCTTCGCGTTCGTCCCACGGGAACGGACGCGACGTGGACCCTCTCGTCCGACGATCAAACGCGGACCTACACCGGCGGGCTCCGACTGGCTCCGTCCCCGGACTCCGAATCGGGCCTCCTCTTAGTGAATGCCGTCTCGATCGAGAACTACGTGGCCAGCGTGGTGGCCAGCGAATACGGGCTTGACGACCGCGAAGGGACCAAAGCGATGGCCGTCGTTGCCCGGACCTACGGCCTCTTCACCTCGGAAAAGTTCGGGGGAACCTACGACCAGGCCGACGGCACCGTGTCTCAAGTGTATGAGGGACGAGGTGCCGTTACGGACGCGTCCCGCCGAGCCGCCCGGGCCACGGAGGGCGAAGTGCTGACGCACGACGGCTCCCTCATCCAGGCCACCTACTTCTCGTCGAGCGGCGGGCACACCGCCAACAACGAGGACGTGTGGAACAGCAAAGGGCCAATCCCCTACCTTCGCGGCAAGGACGACCCCTACGACTCGGATTCGCCCCACCACACGTGGTCGGTCGCCGTCGATCGGTCGACGCTCCTCGAGCTCCTCACCCGCGAGCGCGGCTCCCTGGTCGAGGGCTTTACGATCGACTCGCGAAGCCCCGACGGCCGCGTCGAAACGATCGACGTCCTCCACGCCGACGAATCCACGGCGTCGATGAACGCCAATACGTTCCGGCTCATCGTGAGCCGCGGCATCGAGAACGCGTCGCTCAAGAGCACCTGGTTCGACGCCCGCCGGCAGGGAGACCAATACGTCTTCGACGGTCGCGGCTTCGGACACGGCGTTGGCTTGAATCAATGGGGAGCCCACGCCATGGCCGAACAGGGGAACACCTACCGTGAAATTCTGAACTTCTACTACACCGACGTTGAAATTCAGCGTCTGGATTCGGTAGACAAAGACCCCGTGGAGGCTCCGGTTGCTCGAACCCCGAGCCCCAGCCCCTCAGATACAACCGAGCGTCGGATCGGCTGGTAAATGAGCGTCCCCGTGGCTCCAGGAAATGTCCTACCCCCACGCGTCCCTCGTGCGACGCGTCTGAGGGCTCCTCACCACAGCTTCTCTGCCCCACAGTCCAATCGCCTGAATGCTCTACCGCTACCCTCTCTTCCTCGTCCTTCTCCTGTTCGGCGTCTCGGGCGCATCGGCCCAGTCCCCCGACACGTCCGACGCCGACTCCGTAGACGTACAGTTGCCCGAGGTGACGATCGAAGCAGCACGAAATGCGGCCACGGAAGCAAAGGCCCCGATGTCCGTCTCTGTGCGCCAGCGTTCGACCACGGAGATTGCACTGGAAGCCCCGGTGTTTCTCCACGAAACCTTCCGGGATCTTCCGGGCGTGTGGGTGAACGATCGAGGCCACTTTGCCCTGGGAGAACGACTGGTCGTCCGGGGCATGGGCTGGCGCTCTCCGTTCGGCGTTCGGGGCGTCCAGGTTCTGCTCGACGGCATTCCCCTCACCCTGCCCGACGGACAGGCGTTCATGGACGTCGCCGATCCGCTGTTTGTGCGACGCGCCGAACTGATTCGCGGTCCGTCGTCTCTCTTCTGGGGCAACGGAAGCGGGGGAGTGCTCTTTCTCAACACCCTCCCGACGTCTCGTTCGTCCACGGCTCAGTTTCGCGCCGGGATGGGCAGCTTCGGCCTCCAGCAACTCGCGGGAGAGGTCGTTCTCGGCCACCCGGACACCCAGCTCGGACAATGGCGCGTGGCCGTGTCCGACATGCGACGGGAGGGCTACCGGGACAACAGCAAGGGCCGGTTTACGCGGGCCCTGCTGAGTGGGGAACTCACCCTCTCCTCTCGGACGCAGATGACCGTGGTGGGCGCCCTCGTAGACCAGGACGCCCGAAACCCCGGCTCCCTGACCCGGGACGAAATGGAAGAGGATCCCTCGCAGGCGAGCTTTCTCTTTGACGAGTTCGACGCCGGAAAACAAAGCACTCAAACCCAGCTCGGGGTCAACGTGACCCACGAGTTCGACGGTGCCTCACTCGACGGAACCGTGTACGGAGGCTACCGCGACCTCGAAAATCCACTTCCCTTCAGCGTCATTGCATTCGACCGTCTGTACGGCGGCGGGCGCACCACGCTTCAGGCCCAGACGGGACCGGTGGAGTGGAACGTGGGCGTCGACGCCGGCATCCAGCGGGACGATCGACAAAACTTCGCCACGGACATCCCGAATCGGGCGTATACCGACTCCCTTACCCTCGACCAGCTCGAGACGGTCGTGAGCACGTCGGTCTTCGCGTACGCTCAGGTCCCCGTCACCGACCGACTCCAGTTTACCGTGGGGGGCCGGGGCGACCGAATCAACTTCGAACTCGATGACCATTATCTCGCCGATGGTGTGGACGATTCGGGCGAACGAAACTTCTCCGCCTTCAGTCCCGGCGTAGGCCTGTCCTACGAACTGGGCTCCAGTGTGCTCTTTGCCAACTACAACACGGCCTTCGAAACCCCGACGACGACCGAACTCGTGAACCGGCCCGGACAAGTTGGCGGATTCAACTCCGACCTGACGCCCCAGACGACGCATGGATTTGAGGTCGGTTCTCGCGGCTTCTGGTCCGCTGCCCGCCTGGAATACGACGTGGCACTCTACCACCTTTCCGTCGACGACCGGCTGGTCGCCTTCGACTTTCCGAACAGCGACCGCACGTACTTCCAAAACGTAGGCCAAAATCGACACCAGGGCCTCGAAGTGGCCCTCCAGTGGGACCCGCAGGCCTGGCTCTCGCTCCAAACGTCCTATTCGGCCAATCGCAGCCTCTTCGAAGACGAGGAGCTGGACGGCAATCGCGTCCCCGGCGTACCGGAACACCGGCTGTTCGTCGAAGCGACGGGACGGCTCCACTCGTTCTGGCTCCGTCCCTCCGTCGACGCCGTGAGCGACTACTATGCCAATAACGCCAATACAGCCGTCTCAGAGGGATATACCCTCGTCAACGTTCGGGCCGGACTCCAAGACGTCGGCCTCGAATCCGTCACGGTTCAGCCCTACGCGGAGGTGAGCAACCTCTTCGACACCCAGTACAACGGCTCTGTGTCCATCAACGCCGGTGACAACTTCTTCGAGCCCGGTGCGGGACGTGCCTACAAGGTGGGAGTGACCGTTCGGCTTTAGAGTCTGTTTTTATTTTGAATCGTATCGCAAGACCGGTCACAGCTCGAGGCACAAGTTAAAACAGACTCTTATCCCTCACGTCTAGTGGTCTGTCAAGTCTCAATCGTGAGGTGTTGAAGCGAACTCAAAATCCCTAGGCAGGTCGCTTCGAGCAAGGAAATCTCAGATTTCCAGTCGAGAAGCCTCCTCGAAGCGCGGCGGCTTCACCAGGGAGATGTACTGCGTCAGTCGCTACGCTCGTGTCCCGACCATCGTCGGGGTGACGTGCTGGTTTCGGGGATTTTGAGTTCGCTTGGACCCGTAAAATGACGCTTGACGCAGCACTGGAGGGCACTGGCCCCGTCACGAAAGAGACGCTGCTCTCTCCTGAAGGACGCGCAGCGGAAAAAGACGCCCCATCCGATCCTCCATGAGCCGATCGAACGCCGTACGGTACTGAGGCTTCACGGGCTGCGAGGGCGGAAGCTCGAGCTCGTACGGATCGACGGGCGTTCCCCGCTTCCAGAGGCGATAGTCGAGGTGCGGTCCCGTGGACATGCCGGTGCTGCCGACGTAGCCGATGGTCTCTCCCTGTTCCACCTCGGCTCCCGGCTCGACGCCGTCGGCAATGTCGGAGAGGTGAAGGTAGCCGGAGGTGTACGTGCCGTTGTGCCGAATTTTGACGTAGTTGCCGTTGTTTCCGTGGTAGCCCGCCTTGACGACCGTCCCGCCCCCAACCGAATGCACCGGCGTCCCGGTCGGCGCCGCATAGTCGATTGCCCGATGGGGGCGGTGCCGCTTGAGTACGGGGTGATAGCGACTGTCCGTGTACCCTGAACTGATCCGGGTGTAGCGGAGGGGGGCCTTCAGCAACTGTCGGCGAAGACTTTCCCCCTCTTGATCGAAGTACTTCGGCCCCTCCCCGTTCTCGAACCGAACTCCAAAATGCTGCTCGTCCTGATGGTCAAACGAGGCAGCCAAAATTTTGCCGGGTGCCACCTGCTCCCCGTTCACCGTCTGCCGTTCGTACAAGATCCGAAAGGAGTCGC
Source organism: uncultured Salinivenus sp. (assembly GCA_964502085.1). Lineage (GTDB taxonomy): Bacteria > Bacteroidota > Rhodothermia > Rhodothermales > Salinibacteraceae > Salinibacter. The sequence goes on from CAZCUZ010000001.1 coordinate 40,943, forward strand.
CGGCCCGAATCCGAAAAAAGTCGATCTGCCAGGCAAACATTTCCGACAGTCGAAGGGCGAGCTCGGGATGCGCGTCCTGAGCCGCGAGCGCTTCGTATAGTGAGCTTTGAATCGTTCCCCGCACCATCGTCCACTCCCGCTGAACCTCTCGCCGCCCCACGTAGCTCTCGGACGGCTTCTGAACGTCAAACACGACGTACCGCACCGGATCAATCTGATACACCAAATACTGCGCCCGCTGAAGCCACGGATTGACGAAGACCCGATAGGGCTGTCCAATCTTCATACTTCGCACGTCAAAGTCGGAGCGGATGGACTCCGCCACCCGAACGGCCCGCCCGTAGGAGACCCCATGTTCCGTGAGAAGGTCGGCGAACGTCTGATACCGTGAGACGTGCCCCCGCTGAATGGAGTACTTCTCCGCCGAAATGCCAATTCCTCTCTCCTCCACGTCCGGAGGCCCCTCCGACGCGTCGGCGCTCACCGTGGGAACTCCTCCGACCCACAAAAGAAGGACACCAGCCAACGTACAGAAAAATCTCATATACAGGAGATACGAATCCGAGACCGGCAGTATACCTGTTTTAAGTAACCTAGAGAACGACTCAAAGTCAACCCTCCTAACCTCATCGCTTCGTTGCATCGGCAAGTGTCGGTCCCCCCGTCTGAACGCGACGTCACAGCTGGCGACAGGTCCAAGACACATCCAGCGAACGGCCTCAAAATCTAAACGGGTATTTCGTGGGCCGACGACTGGCATTTGGGCATCCGTCTTGTCACCTTAATAAGGCTATCCTCAGCAGTGCCTCCCCTCCTGTGATCGTCGATCCGGACTCGATGCGTCTCGCTGTCTTTGCTTCCGGTGGAGGGACGAATTTTCAGGCCATCCTCGATGCGATCGACCGCGGCACCCTCCCGGCAACCCCCGTCTGCTGCGTGAGCAACACGACGGACGCAGGCGCCCTTGACCGGGCCGCAGCACACGACGTCCCCACGGCCGTCGTCGACCCCCGCTCGTACGACGATCCTTCGGCATTCGGGCGCGCCCTGCTGACGGTCCTGGACGACCACGAAGCCACGTTCGTGGCACTGGCCGGGTACATGCTGAAGATTCCTTCGAACGTGGTCGACGCGTACCGGGGCCGCATGACGAACGTGCACCCGGCCCTCCTCCCCGCCTTCGGCGGACAGGGCATGTACGGCCTGCACGTGCACGAGGCCGTCCTCGAGTACGGCGTTCACTGGAGCGGCGTCACCGTCCACCTCGTGGACGAGGAGTATGACCACGGACCGATCGTTTTGCAAGAACCCGTGCCGGTGTATCCCGACGACACCCCCTCCGACCTCGCCGAGCGGGTGAAGGCGGTAGAGCATCGCCTCTACCCCGCCGCTCTTCGCTTTTTTGCTGAAGACCGGGTCCGGATTGACGGGCGCACCGTTCGGCTCGAAGGCCCCAACCGCCCCGAATCCGCTCTTTCCTCTCACTCGTGAGCCCACACCGCCTACCAACATGTCAACTGACGCGTCCCCCGCTTCCCCCGTTCGTCGCGCTCTGCTCTCCGTGTACGACAAAACGGGCATCGTCGACTTTGCCCGTCGTCTCGCCGACCTCGGCATAGAGCTGATCTCGACGGGGGGCACGGCCGCCACCCTCCGAGACGCCGGACTGGCCGTGACGGAGGTGGCCGAAGAGACCGGCGTCCCGGAAGTGCTGGAGGGACGCGTCAAGTCGCTTCACCCCGCCATCCACGCGGGCCTGCTCGCCCGGAGAGGCCACGAGGACGACATGGCGGCCCTCGACGAGCACGGATACGACCCCATCGACCTCGTCGTCTGCAACCTGTACCCCTTCGAAGAGGTGATCGAGGATCCCGACACGGACCGTGCCCGGGCGATGGCAAACGTCGACATTGGAGGCCCCACCATGATTCGGGCCGCGGCCAAGAACCACCAGTCGGTGGGCATCGTGACGACCCCGGACGCCTACGACGTCGTCGCCGACGAACTGGAGACAAACGACGGCGTCCTGTCGCCCACCGCGCGGCAGTCCCTGGCCACCGATGCCTTCGCTCACACCGCCGCGTACGACCGTGCCATCCACCAGTATCTGTCTGAGGAAGAGGAACGGGAATCGAACGAATCGTCCTCGCTGCCCTCACCCTTCCGCCTCTCCCTCCCCCGAGCCGAAGCCCTGCGCTACGGAGAAAACCCACACCAGGAAGGCGCCCTCTACGGCCACCCCGACCGCTTCTTCGATCAACTCCACGGGGCGGACCTCTCCTACAACAACCTCAACGACATCAGCGCCGCGCTCTTCCTCATCGACGAGTTTCGAGAGGCGGATCCCACCTGCGCAATCCTGAAGCACACGAACCCGAGCGGGGTCGCCACCGCCGACACTCTCGAGACGGCCTGGCATCGCGCCTTCGCGACGGACCGACAATCCCCCTACGGCGGGATCGTCGTCGTAAACCGAGCCCTGGACCGCGCAACCGCCGAGGCCATCGACGAGATCTTTACCGAAATCATCATCGCTCCCGAATTTGAATCCGGCGTCGTCGACTTCCTGGCGGAGAACGACCGCCGCCGGGTGGTTCGCCACGTCGCGGCTGCGCGCGAGGCGGACCGGCCTGACGTCCGCTCGGTGCTCGGAGGGCTGCTCGTCCAAACCCGCGATCCGGTGCTCGCCCCCCTCGGCGAGACCGATCACTGGACGATCGCCGGCGAACGCGCACCCTCGCCCGAGGAGCGAACCGACCTCGACTTTGCCTGGCGTGTCGCCAAGCACGTCAAGAGCAACGCCATCGTCTATGCGCGAGATCGCACCACCCTCGGCATCGGGGCCGGACAGATGAGCCGCATCGACTCGTCGGAACTCGCGGTCCGCAAAGCCGAAAAATCGGAACTAGACCTTACAGGCTCCGTGGTAGCTTCTGATGCGTTCTTCCCATTCGCCGACGGGCTCGAAGCGGCTGCGGCGGAAGGCGCCCAAGCCGCAATCCAGCCCGGCGGTTCCATCCGCGACGACGAAGTGATCGAGGCCGCCGATGCGCACGACGTCGCCATGGTCTTTACGGGTCGCCGTCACTTTCGCCATTGAACCGTCGCACCTCCACCAGTCGACCGTCGTCCCGTGAGGATGGTCTTTTGGGTCCATTTGCCCCGTTCCCCCGTGGCGCATCCTTCTCCCCCCTGACGCGTACGGGGAAACGGATCCGCACGCTCCTTCTTGCCCTCGTTCAGCGCTCGCTCGTACTAACTCCGGGATAGATGTTTTTCAATTTCTCACAGGACGTTGCCATCGACCTGGGCACGGCCAACACGCTCGTGTACATCCGCGGCGAAGGCATCGTACTCAATGAACCCAGCATCGTCGCCGTCGACCACAACACGCGCGAGGTGCGCGAGCTGGGCTACGAGGCCCTGCAGATGCACGAGCGCACCCACAAGGACATCGAGACCATCTGGCCCCTGAAGGACGGCGTCATTGCCGACTTCAAGGTGGCCGAGCAAATGATTCAGGGTCTCCTCCAGAAGGTCAAGAAAAACTGGCTCACCTCCATCCGGAGCATGGTCGTCTGCGTCCCGAGCGGAATCACGGAGGTGGAAAAGCGCGCCGTGCGTGATTCCGCCGAGCACGCCGGAGCGAAGAAGGTGAGCCTCGTCTCCGAACCGATGGCCGCCGCCATTGGGATTGGGCTCGACATCAGTGAGGCCGTGGGCAACATGGTCGTCGACATCGGAGGGGGGACGACCGAGATTGCCGTCATCGCCCTCTCCGGCATCGTCATCGACGAGTCGCTGCGCGTGGGCGGGTCGGAGCTCGACAACGCGATCATGCAGTACTTCAAGCGCAACCACAACCTCCTCATTGGGTCGCGGACGGCCGAACGCATCAAGTGCGAGATCGGCAGTGCCATCGAGCTCGACACCGAGCTCGAGCTCTCGGTCAAAGGCCGCGACCTGGTGAGCGGCATTCCGAAGCTCCGCACGATCTCGTCCGTCAACGTCCGGGAGGCGCTCCACGACAACCTCGATCAGATCAGCGCAGCGGTGCTCCGAGCCCTCGAACGGACGCCCCCTGAGCTCGGAGCCGACGTGCTGGAGCGGGGCATCATGATGACCGGCGGAGGAGCAATGCTTGAAGGGATCGACAAGATGCTTCGGAATCGCGTCGAGCTGCCGGTGTACGTGGCCGAGGATCCGCTCACCGCCGTGGTTCGCGGGACCGGAGAGGTTCTGGAAAACCTCGAGGACTACGAGCGGGTCCTCACGTAGCACCGACGGTTCTTCCTCGACCGGTTCTCCCTACCAATGCCCCTCCGAGATCAGATTCTCGACTGGGTTCTGCTGTTTGGCCTGCTCTTCGCATCGACCGCCGCGATGCTCACGCAGAACCAATCGCTCAGCCGGGCCCTCCGGGCTCAGGCCCTGGAAGTGACGGCCGAGGTCGAGAGTGGATTCTCCTGGATGGGCCGTTACTTTCGCGTTCTCGAGGAGAACGAGGAGCTTCGCCAGCGCAACATCGAGCTCTCGAGCCAGGTGGCGCGGACCCGCTCGGCCCGGCTGGAGAATCGGGAGTTGAAGCAGCTCCTCAACCTCCGAGATAGCAGCGACACCCGCCTCGTCACGGCCCGCATCGTCACCAAGGACATCTACCAGCAAGAAAACCTGCTTACCCTCGACGTCGGCCAGGCAGACGGCGTGGAAGTGGGAATGCCAGTCGTCCACGAAAGTGGCATCGTGGGCACGGTCATGCTCACAAGCGACGACTACGCACGGGTGATGCCCTTCCTGAACACCGACTTCCGGGTGCCCGCCACCCTCCTCCCCCTCCAAACGGAAGGGATCGTTCGCTGGGAGGGCGAACGCCACGATCGTCTCCTCCTCGAACACGTCGTCAAGACCGAACCCGTCGAACCCGGACAGAGGGTCGTAACGAGCGGCCACAGCGGCGTTTTCCCCCGGGGCCGGGCCGTCGGCACGGTCGACTCGGTAAACGTACGACCCGGCCGAAGCGAACTTCTCGTGTACCTTCGCCCGGCCGTGTCCCTCCACGAGATCGGCCACGCCTTCGTGCTTCTCCGCACCCCGGACGCCGAACGCCAGCAGCTCGAATCCCGATCGATCGGATAGTGCCGACCATGTCCTTTCTTTCCTCCCCCCGTCGCTGCTCGGCAGTAGGACTCGTGTTCGTCCTCCTGCTTCTCGTCCCGAATCCGCCCATCTTCGGCCAGGCTCCCCCCGTTTCGAGTACCGTGGAGCAGCTGGGGACGGCCATCGCCGACACGATCGAAACCGACACGTTCACGGGGGCCCTCTGGGGAATCCAGGTCGTAAACATGCGCTCGGGACGCGTGCTCTACACCAAAAATGCCGACCGAAACTTCGTCCCGGCGTCGAACGTGAAGCTGCTTACGACCGCCGCTGTTCTGGAGCAGCTCGGGCCGGACTATCGCTATCAGACAAACGTGTACGTCGACGGACCCGTCGAAAATGGGACGTTGGAGGGGAACCTCATCGTCCGCGGCGCAGGCGATCCCACTGTTGGAGGCCACGAGCAGCGCGACGATCCGACGCAGGTCTTTCGACGGTGGGCCGACTCGCTCCGCCAACGCGGCATTACACACATCTCCGGCAACGTCATTGGGGACGATACGCGGCTGGACGAAACGCCCCTGGGACACGGGTGGAGTTGGAGCGACATCTCCGCCGCATACTCGGCCGAGATCGGCGGCCTCGTCTTCAACGAAAATACGGTCGACTTCCGCGTCGAAGGACGCAGCTCCGGCGAATCGGCCCACGTCTCGTGGGACCCATTCCAGACCGATTACGTCACGGTCGTCAACCGGTCTCGCACCGTCCCCTACCGGAAGGAGGAAGACGAAGAATACCAGCGGATCATGGGGACCAACACGATCCACGTCCAAACGCAGGTTCACCCCAACGGAGTCGAAACCGAGTCCGTCACGGTCTCGAATCCCACGCTCTACTTCACCCACGTTCTACGGGAGGTCCTCGTGCAGGAAGGAATTTCCATTGACGGAACGGCCGCCGACCTCGAGGAGCTTTCCCTCACAATCGGGTACGACGACGAGCCTGTCCGGCGTGTGGCCTCCTACCGCTCTGCCCCCCTTTCGGACATCGTCCACACCCTCAACCACGAGAGCCAAAACCTGTACGCCGAGCAGCTCCTCCGAACCCTCGCCGTAGAAGAGCCCCCCGAAACCGACGAGGACCTCCCGCCGGGCTCTTCCGAACTCGGCGTCGAGGCCGTGCGAAAAACCCTCGCCCGGGCCGAGGTCGACACCAGTCGCATTCAGTTGGTGGACGGATCCGGTCTTTCACGACAGAACCTCGTTCAGCCTCAGACCATGATCCGCGTCCTCCAACACATGTGGCTCCACCGCGACCCCGACGTGAGCGCCGCTTTCTACGACTCCCTACCGCGAGGCGGAGAGGATGGAACTCTCGAATATCGCTTCCGGGGCCGCTCGCCCGCTCGGGACAACGTCCAGGCCAAAACCGGCACTCTTTCCAACGTCAGCAGTCTCAGCGGATACGTCACCTCCGACAGCGGCGCCCCGATCGCCTTCTCGGTGTTTTGCAACCACCACCTGGCGGACGGAGATCAAGTCCGATCCGCCCAGGACGTCATCGTAAACACGATTGCCCAGCTTCCTCTCTAGAGAACGGTCGCCTCCCCCTCCCGATCGAAACGAATGTCCCAGCGTCTCGTCCGTCGTTTCCACGATCCAGGATAAAGTTCGAAAAAAACGCCTCAGGACCCGTCTCGCGGCCAGATAAAAAGAACTCCCGTCGCCCTGAATCGTTGACGTGTGAGTAGGACTTTGCCTCGCCTCCCGGGAGCTCTTCCGTCGCTGCAATTACACTCGGCCCCTCTCTCCTTCATGAACGCTCCGTCCGATACTCCTCACGCCACTACGGTGCTGGGAGTTCGCCACAATGGAAGCATCGCACTCGGATCCGACGGCCAAGCCACGATGGGGGAGACGGTCATGAAGCACAAGGCCGAAAAAGTGCGTTCACTCTACAACGGTGAAATCATCGCCGGATTTGCCGGATCGACGGCCGACGCCTTTACGCTCTTCGAACGATTCGAGGAAAAGCTTCAGGAATACGGCGGAAACGTGACCCGGGCAGCCGTTGAGCTTGCGAAGGAGTGGCGAACGGATCGGTATCTCCGCAAGCTGGAAGCCCTCCTGGCCGTTGCGTCCGCCCGTCGCCTTCTCCTCATCAGCGGGAGCGGAGACGTCATCGAACCGGACGACAACATCGTCGCCATCGGCTCCGGCGGGGCCTACGCTCTGGCGGCCACCCGCGCCCTCCTACAGAACGAAAACGAGCTCTCGGCCCGGGAGATCGTCGAAAACGGCCTCTCCATTGCCGCCGACATCTGTATTTACACAAATAACAATCAGACGATTCTTGAAATAGAGGCGGAAGAAGCAGACTGAAACGACGGCGCTATGCGCCCAACCGACCGTTTATCCGTCCTCTTCCTACGCTGAATAGACTGAGCGGACTGCGCGACTCCCCGATCGGTCTCGTTCACCCCCATAGTTAGAATAAATTCGACCGTGTCACATGCCCCAAGATTCCACCCCGGCTCGCCCCGAGCGAGCAGCCATGTTTGTCGATTTCGGAAATTTATATTCCGTCCTAACGTCCCAGAGTTCAAAAGATAGCAAGACCGGCGAATACGCCACGGAAATCCTGGAAGAAGTCCGTCGCTACCTGGAAGAAGGAGACGACACGCCCACCATATTCGGGCGGGCCTACGGCCCCTTCGACGTACTTTTGAACACGGAAGACTCGGGTGTGCCGTCGACGCTTCATCGCCTTGGCTTAAACCCCACCTACGTTCCGGCGGCCATGCAGGGCAACACCTCGGAACTTCAATTGACCATCGAGGTGACCCAATTTCTGACCGAACGTCCCGACGTTCAAACCGTGGTTCTCGTAACCGGAGACCGTCCCTTTCTCCCCCTCGTCCGAACCATCCGGGAGCAGGGTCGCCGCGCCCTCGTGGCGGCCGTGAACCCTCCCCAAACAGACCGATACGTCGAAAGCGACCTCTACCTCGACGCCCGAAACCTCCTCAGCGAGGACTCTCGGGAAGAGTTGCTCGCAAATGCCCCCCAGGCCCAAAACCACAACCCCTCTTCGTCCGCCTCTCCCGCCCGCTACGACCGCCTCGCGAACCCCGTCGAGCGGAAAGCGATCAAAATCACAGAAAAGCACTTCGGTCAGTACGAGGAGGTGTACCTGACCCCACTTCTCCGAAAACTCTCGGACGTATTGGGCCCGGACCACGACCCGAAAGCCCTCGTGAGCGAACTGGAAGCCGCCGGGGCCGTCCGCCTCGAAAAACGAAGTGGCTACCCGTACGACTACACCGTGCTCATCGTCCACGACGACCATCCGGACGTGCAGTCCGTGCACGAGGACCTCGACTCGTCCCCCGACGAGCCGCCCTCATCGACGGAGGATGCCCACACCCCGTCCTCGGACACCAGCTCGCCCGACCGGGACCCGGTTTCCGAAGAGGCCTACGAGCCGTACGACTACGACGAGTTTGCGATTGACGCGGCGCTCTCCGACGACGCGAATCAGAACGACGCACCCCACGAAGAGCCGGTCTCGTCCGAGCACGCCGACGAACCCGTCTCCGAAACGGCCAAGCCCGTCGAGGAATCCTCCGACGACGCCGAGTGACGGGAAGAGCGATTCCCGGCGGGCGTGCCCCACCCCTGCTCGCGTTCTCGTCTCGCGATTTGTTTTACGCAGTTTCTTCCTCCCTTCTATGCCTAGTGCCATCGAACACGTTGAGGACCTGACGCCGCGTCAAATTGTCGAGGAACTGGACAAGTACATCATCGGGCAGGACGACGCGAAGAAAAACGTTGCGATCGCTCTTCGGAATCGCTGGCGCCGCCAGAACGCCCCCGAGGACATGCGGGACGAGATCATGCCGAACAACATCATCATGATCGGCCCCACCGGCGTCGGAAAGACGGAGATCGCACGTCGGCTGGCTCGTCTGGCCCGGGCTCCCTTCATCAAGGTCGAAGCCTCGAAATTTACCGAGGTGGGCTACGTGGGCCGCGACGTCGACAGCATGATCCGCGACCTGACCGACATCGCGATCAACATGGTTCAGGAAGAACACAAGGAAGAGGTGCAGGATCGCGCTCGGGAACTGGCCGAAGAACGGATCCTCGACATTCTCATTCCCCCCCAGGATCAGCGCGCCGACCAGGGCGGAAACGGCTCGTCGGGGGAGGAGCCCGGCTTTACGGTCCAACGAAGCGACCCGTCGGAGATGGAATCGGACGAGAGGAATCTTCGCCAACGCACCCGCGAAAAATTTCGGGACAAGCTCGAACGGGGCGACCTGGACGACCGCGAGATCGAGATTGAGGTGTCTTCGGACTCCTCCTCCATGATGCAGGTGTTCGGGCCGATGGGCATGGAGGAAATGGGGGTCGACCTGCAGGAGCTGTTCGGCAATCTCGGGGGCGGGCAGAGCCGAAAGACCCGCCGGGTCACCGTCGAAGAAGCACGCGAGATCCTGACACAGGAAGAGGCCGAAAAGCTCATCGACATGGATCAGGTGAAGGAGGACGCACTGGAGCGCGTCCAGCAGGCGGGCATCGTGTTCGTCGACGAGATCGACAAGGTGGCCTCCGGAACCCGGACGCGGGACGACGGCGGAGCCGGTGCGGGTGTCTCCCGTCAAGGCGTGCAGCGGGACCTCCTCCCCATCGTGGAGGGCTCAAACGTACAGACGAAGCACGGCATGGTGAAAACCGACCACATCCTCTTCATCGCCAGCGGGGCGTTTCACGCCTCCAAGCCGAGCGACCTGATTCCGGAGCTGCAGGGGCGGTTCCCCATTCGCGTGGAGCTCAACAATCTCGACGAGGACGACTTCTACGAGATTCTTACCAAGCCCAAGAATGCCCTCATTAAGCAGTACCGGGCCCTGCTCCGAGCCGAAAACGTGTCGATCGACTTCGAGGACGACGGCGTCCGGGAACTGGCCCGCATTGCCGCCGAGGTGAACGCCGACGTGGAAAACATCGGGGCCCGGCGCCTGCACACGGTCCTCACCACGCTTCTCGAGGACCTTCTCTTCGACGTCCCCGAAGAAATCCCGCCGGGGAGTGCCGTCACGATCGACGCCGAGATGGTAACGGACCGCCTCAGTTCGATTGCCGCCAGTCGCGACCTCAGTCAGTACATCCTGTAGCCCCAGTCCGAGGTGGAGCCTCAACACAAAACGACGGATCCGTGGGGGTGGATCCGCCGGCGTGGAATGGGTCAAGTGTGTTCGCTACGTAGACCGGGGGAAGTACCGTACCGCCGCGCATCCGAAAACCCCGGCGGCCATTCTGCATCCCGTCTCTTCAAACCCGGCGGATCCGGGTCTCGAAAGATCCTGAGTCGATACTGAATCAAGTTCAATACATGGCTCAGGATGACGTGCTCTTGAATGGTTTTCGGATAGGCACGTTGAGCCTCTAACAAAACTGTTTACACCCGTCGCTCCAGACCTAGTCCAGGACATGTCAGACATCCTAGAGCGACGTGGGGGTTCGGCTCCTCGCACTCTCTGCATCAAGGACGATCGTATCCTGGAATCTATCCGGCCTGCTCTCGCTCCCGATGCATCTCCTCCAGAAACTCGTCCACCCGCTCCTCCATCGGCTTTTGATCGGAGGCCGGTTCCGGCATGATTTCACCCGGCTCGCCGGACGGGACCGCCGGAGAGTCCTCATCGACCGCACCCCGATCCCGAAAATACGGGTAGAGCACCGCCGCGAGCAAAACATTTACCAGCACGAAAAACAGTACAGCAAACAGAATAACACCCGGTTCAAGGGCAAAATCGATGCGTTCGGTCATGTCAGAGTTGATTGGACTCGTGAAGGAGTCAGTGAGAAATGCCACTCCTCTTTAAGAGAAATGGAATGCTTTCGTCCAAACCTTCCTTGCGTATGTAAAAGTACGTAGTCCTCATAGATGTGATTCATCCGTAATCTTTTTCTCTCACTGCCCTTTTTTCACATTTTACCAGCCTCCACACGTCTCCGTCTCGCTACCGGACCGATGCAGCCAGCTTCGGCAAAAATTCCCTTGCAGCACGCCATCCCGCACTCCGATGTAGGATCTTTTCAAAATCGGCAGCCGCTTTCGAAGAGATTCCGGATCGAGTCCGAACGGGCTCAGGTGCTATTTCGGGAATTTTTCGGCGGCAAGGCGCCAAAATCCAAACTGTCTAGTAGTGAACGTCTCAGAGCCTGTATTCAATCGACGAACGTCAGGCGAAAATGAGGACTGCGCGTCGCCTTCAAGGCGCGCGACGGAGGCGATGCTACGCATCGTCGATACAGCGGTGCAGGACCATCTGCAGCCCTTCCCTTGCTGTTTGAATACCCGCTCTCAGTCACATGTCTTCTGCTTCCCTTTACACTCTCGGGTATGCCCGGTGGTCTATCGAGGAAGTCGAGCGTCAGATTGACGAACGCGACGCTCTCCTTACAGACGTGCGCCACACTCCGTATACCAGTAAGCCCGGATTCTCGAAGCCCGAACTGGCGTCCCGATTCGGGACCGACTACCTTCACGTTCCTGGATTTGGAAATACCAATTACAAAGAGGGACCGATCACTCTGGCTGCTCCCGAAGACGGGCTCCGCCGGCTTCGAGCACGGGACGGACCGTTTGTCCTCCTCTGTGGATGTCGGGATCCGAAGGCCTGTCACCGTACCCACGTGGCGCACCTGATCCAAGATGAGATCGGAGGCTCCATTACCCACCTCCGCGCTCCATCCGAGCGTGCGCAGCCCAACCTCTTCTCGTCGGACGATTCGGTCGGGGAGTAATCTCTCTCGCCTCGTGACCTGTGTGAGGACGAACGGTCAACGGCAGACCCCGACCAAGTTGCCCAGAAACGAGTTCGAGAGCTTTCCAAAAGGGGCAATCATTGCAACTGAGGTCCCCCAATCAACACGGCAGCGCAACCTCGTGCCACCGCGTTTCTCCTGCAGTTCTACTGGATGACCTCGGCGACTTGGGCCTGTAGGTCCGTCTGCACGTCGATTTCGCTGTGGAGGGTGCGATGGACCGGGCACTTGTTCGCAATCTCGAGCAGTCGCTCGCGCTGACTCGGCTCCAGGTCGCCCCGCACTTCGACGTGGCGTTCAATCCGGTCGATCTTTCCCTCCCTCGTCTCACAGTCTTCGCAGTCCTCCGCGTGGATCTTCTCGTGGGAGAGCCGGACGACGACCTCCTCGAGGGGCCAGTCCTTGCGGTCAGCGTACATGCGAAGGGTCATGCCCGTACAACTGCCGAGAGCCGCCAGCACGTAATCGTAGGGCGTCGGTCCTGCGTCGCTCCCCCCGACGTCCTCGGGCTCGTCGGCCACCATCGAATGTCGACCGGCCGCAATCTCCGTACGATATTCCTCTTCGGTGTTCGTCACCACCAGTCCCGCTTCCGTCTCGACCTCCTCCGATTCGTCCTCGACCTCGACGTACTTTCGGGCCCAGGCCCCGAGCACCGTCCCGACGTACTCGGCGTCGGCGGGATCGGTAAGCAGATGGTCGGCATCGTCCAAGGAGACGAAGCTCTTCGGATGCTTCGCCGCTTTAAAGATGCGAGCGGCGTTGTCGATGCCGACGGTCTGGTCGACGGGCGAGTGAAAAATCAGCAGGGCCCGGTCCAGCGTCCGGATGGTTTTCTCCATTTTCGTGGCCGCCAGGTCCTCCAGAAACTGCTTCCGGATGGTGAAGGTGCGCCCGGAGAGCGTAATCCGTGCCTCACCGCTGCTCTTGATGTCCTCCAGTGCATCGTCGAGAAGGCGCGTGACGTGCTCGGGGTCGTACGGAGCGGCGATGGTCGCCACCGCTTCCACACTGGGAATTTGATGCGCCGCCTGCAGGACCGCTCCGCCTCCCAGCGAGTGTCCAACGAGAATTCGGGGCGCTTCGTGGTGCTCTTCGAGAAACTCCGCCGCGGAGACCAGATCTTCCACGTTCGACGAAAAATTGGTCTCGGAAAAGTCCCCCTCACTTTCCCCGAGACCGGTAAAGTCGAACCGCAAGACTCCAATGTTTTGACGCGTCAGAGCGCGGCTCACGGCCCCCACGGCCCGCAGGTCTTTCGAGCACGTAAAGCAATGAGCAAAAAGGGCGTAGGCGTCGGGAGTCTCACTCGTGGGGTGGTCGAGCCGTGCCGCAAGCTCCTCGCCCTGTTCGTTCGGGAGGTGAACCGTTTCGAACGACATAGAAGTGGATGAACGTGACGGGATGCGTGTGAAGTGGCGCGGAACGTCCCCAGTGGAAACGCCCTCTTCCGATCCGCAACCGTGATCTACATCACTCTTACGCTCGGACGCTGAACTGTTCGCCGCGGCCTCGGCACCGCTTCTACATTCTCTGCGAAGAACGACTCCGGTGCCGCTCGCGAAGAAGGGGCGTGCAAAAGGGGCCGTTCCTTTCACTCCCCCTCCAGCGGTCGGGGGTCAAATGGCATCAGGATCCCGGGACTTGTGCGGCGTCGCTCACCTCAAACGAGAACCGGCGCGTCTCTTTCGGGACCCCGCGCTCGAACGTCCGCTCGACGAAGGAGACCTGCCCCTCGCGACTGAGGAGGAGGACGGTGGACGCGCGCGTTCCGTACCGGTCTCCGTCGATAAAAATCGGGGAGAGCATCCGTTCACGCGTTCGTCCGAGTCCGGTGTCGGGCAGTTCGTCGTCCGGAGCCGGACGGCGATCGTTCAGAAGATCGAGCAGAGACGCAGTTGAAAGAGACTCCCCTTGCAGCTGTGCCTGAAGGCTCCGTTTGGCTCGCCGAACTTTGGGCCAGGGGGTATCGAGACGATCGTTGCTGAGGCCGTGGAGGCCGGGGTCGACGGGATGAATTCCCGCCGCGCGATTTGAATAGTAGTAGAGCGAGTCCGGCGTCCCCAGCAACAGGTTAAATCCGTTGTATCGGTCGGCCTCGGCAGCGACCTGCTCGAGGTACTCTACGGGAGCCGGCTCGCCGCGAAGGTAGTCCGCCACGAGTGCCCCTCGCGACCGGACGTGCTCCCGATAGGACTCCGGATCCCGGACGTTCGTCACGACCCCCCAGTATCCTCGTCGGGTTACCCCCATCCACGTCCCCCCCGCTTCGAGGTCCCGACCCGCAAGGACGTGGGGCGCGTCGTCCCAAAAATCGGCGGGCGCCGTGGGACGTTCGTAGAACTCGTCGCGGTTCCCGACAAAGACGAGAGGCCACTCCGAAGCGGAATCATAGCGAAAGGCCAGTAGGCACATGCCGTCGCGGAGACAACCGCGCAGTTACGCAAAGGAATCGAACGTACCACTCAGTCTCGTACTAATCCATCGGCCGTAGGTGCCCGCTTCTGCACGACCACCAGCCGCGGCGGGTCATTTTTTTGGTTGACGAACCGATAGGACAGCGCCCGGTACCGATCCTGCGGAAGAGCCGCGGCCCACGTGTCTACCGCCTCTGCCTCCTCTTTTCCTCCCTCGTGCCCGGTATAGAGGACCACCGTCACGACGCCCCCGGGACGAAGAAACTGCAGCGTCGATCGAAGGGCCGGGAGGGTCGTCGACGGCGTCGTCGTGAGGTCGTGCTCACTTCCGGGCAAGTAGCCGAGATTGAACGTGACGCCCCCCACTTCGCCCTGCACCTCGGCCGGAAGGCACCGCTCCATGTCTTCGTGGCCCGCATGCAGGAGTTCGACCCGTCCCGCACACTCGTGTTCAACCAACCGGCGCCGAGTTTCCTGGATGGCCTCCTGCTGCACGTCGAAGCCGTAGACCCGCCCGTTCGGCCCCACTTCTCGGGCCAACGCGAGCGTGTCGTGGCCGTTGCCGACTGTCGCGTCGACGGCAACGCCGCCGGCGGACACGGACTCCCTCACGACCGAATGAGCAAACTCAAGAACGGATTGGATGGGCATACAGGAAATGGAGGTCGGATCAGCGCAACGGAAGGTCCACGTGTATGGCTCTCGCACCGGCGCCGTTCTCGGAAACTTTCCAAAATTCCTCGCTCGGCCCGAATCTCCGGGCGCAGCTGCCCGTGCGGGGAGTCCCACACTCCTCTCAACCAACGTGCAATGCGATGGCCGTCTCCGTCGACCTCGGCGACAGAAGCTACGACGTGTATTTTCGGTCGCTACAGACGCTGCCGCACCTGCTCGAAACCACCGGCCTCCCAGCCCACCAGTGTCTGATCGTGACCGACGAGAACGTGGCTGCCCACTACGCCACGCCGTTGCGCACGACCCTCGAGGAGGCAGGCTGGACGGTGAAGACCCTCGTTCTTCCACCGGGCGAGGCCACGAAGTCCGCCGATCACCTCCACACGATCTACGACGAGGCCCTCCACTGGGGCATTGACCGCCGGACGCCCATCTTCTCTCTGGGCGGAGGGGTCATCGGGGACCTGGCGGGCTTTGCGGCGGCCACACTGCTCCGAGGGCTGCCGCTCGTCCACCTCCCCACCTCCCTCCTCGCCCAGGTCGACGCCGCCGTGGGAGGCAAAACCGCCATCAACCACGAGACCGGAAAGAACCTCATCGGGGCGTTCTATCAGCCGCGTTTCGTGTGCGCGGATCCGACGACGCTCAACACGCTGCCGATGGTCGAGTACACGGGCGGCATGGCCGAGGTCGTCAAACACGCCCTCATCGGCGACGCCGACCTGTTCGATGTCCTCGAGGAGCACCTCGCGTCGGTGATGGCACGAAAAGACCGGGAGGCGATCACCACCACGATCGAGCGGGCCGTGCAGGTCAAAGCCGACGTGGTGAGTGCCGACGAGCGAGAGGAGGGACGCCGCGCCGTTCTCAACTTCGGACACACCTACGCCCACGCCATCGAAAAGGTGGCGGGCTACGGCACGTTCTCGCACGGGGAGGCAGTGGCGGTCGGAATGCGGGCCGGCCTGTACCTGTCGCACCGCCGACACCCCGACGCCCTTCCCCGCGACCGAATGGACCGCGTGATCCGAGCCATTCCGGTCGAGGCAGATCCGTCCGCCCTCCCATTCGACGAACTCTACGCCGCAATGAGAGCAGACAAAAAAAATGAAGGGGACACCATTCGATTCGTGGTCCTCGATCGGATCGGGCACGCGTACGTCACGGGCGACGTGACCCGGAACGAAGCAAAACAGGCCTGGGCCTTTGCCTGTGCCTCGTGAAACGCCGATCGCCCCCTCGGCGTGTGATACATTCGTTCGTCCCTGAGCCCTTCAGGAACGTCCCTCTGCCTCACCCCGAACCTCCTCTCGTGCCTGAGTCGTCCTCCCGTTCCGCCGCGAGCATCCTCTGGTCCGTCCTCCGGGCCTGCGTGTACGTCGTGCTGGGCGGGGTCGTCCTCTTCTTTGCCCTCACTCGAACGGAGGTCGGGCGCAACGGCATCCGCCAACAGCTTCAGTCCTCCTTCAACGACCAGTTTGCGGGGCGCCTTCAGATTGGCTCCCTCGAAGGCACCCTTCTCAACCAGCTCCGCGCCTCCGACGTGCGGCTGCGGGACGGGGACGGCCAGCTGGTGGCCAGCGTCGATTCCGTCTCGGCCGAGCCGGACTGGCAACACCTCCTGACCGGCGAGCTCTCGATTCACTCTCTCACCCTCGTCCGCCCGCATCTCAGACTCCACCGCCATGCAGACGGAACCTGGAATGCGCAACGGGCCCTGACCTCGCAACCGTCCGACGCCGCGAGTCGTCCCCTCGACCTTTCCTTCTCGAACTTCCGCGTTCGCAGCGGCCAAATTACCACGACTCGGGCCGGCGATTCGCCCTCTCTCGTCGCCGACCGCTGGCTCTTCGATTATACCCAATCGGAGGTCGACCAAATCAATGGCCAAGGAACTCTCGAATGGGCGAGCGACCGACGCCTTGTCAACCTCAACACCCTCCAGTTTCACCTCCCGGAAAGCGACCTCACGCTCCAGTCTGCCCAGGCCGAACTCACGGGACGCGGCGAACGGTGGGAGCTGAATAACTTTTCGGCCCAGCTCGGAAACACTCGCCTCGACGCTCAGGGCACACTTCTCCCCTCCCCCCGGGACTCCGCAGAGTCGGTCCTCGAGGTGGAGCTCGCAGAGAGCCGGCTCGACCACGACCAGCTCCACCGGCTCGTGCCTCGTCTTCCCCTCCGCGACACCGTCACCGTCGAGGGGCGCGTGGGAGGCTCCCTCAACCGCCTCGTCGCCAATGAGCTCACCGTCGCACACGAGCAATCGGCCGTCACGGTGGAAGGCACAGCCCTCGGTCTCCCCGACTCCCTCGACGTAGACGCCCAGATCCGAGACAGCCAGGTGCGCCCGACGGACGTGCGGGCCGTCTGGCCGACGGCGCCTCTCGACCCGGCGGTGGCAACGGGGCCGGTCCAACTCGACGCCTCCCTGCAAGGCACCGTGCAGAAGCTCGCACAGGCCCGTCCGTCGTTCGATCTGGAGGGCTCCCTCTCCGCCCTGGGCGCCCCCGGGGCTCTCGAGGGATCGTTCGACGTTCGCCGGACGGAACAGTCGCCCCTTCAGTATGACGGGCAAGTGCAGGTCGACAGCCTCGACCTTGCTCCCCTCCTCGCCACCTCCCGCCTCCAGAGCGACCTCACAGGACAGATCCAGGTTCAAGGGGCCGGAACGCGCTTCTCTACGCTTCGGGGAACCCTGAACGCATCGCTCTCCTCGTCCCGGGTGGGCTCTCGCTCACTATCTGCGGCCACGCTGCAAGTGACGGCCGATCAGAGGACGATTGCGGGGGACTTCTTTTTCGAGCAGCCCTCCGGAGGCATCCTGAGGGCCGAAGGCACCCTGGACGCAACGGATCAAACGCCCCGCTTCGACGCCACCACGTCGACCCGCGACTTCGATCTCGCGGCCGCCCATCCCTCCTTGCCCCCGAGCCGACTCGATGCCACCCTCGCGCTCGACGGTCAGGGTCGGACCTGGAAGCACCTCACCGGAATGCTTGAGGTCGACGTCGACAGCTCACGTCTGTTGCGCGCAGGAGAAACGGTCCACTTGCCTCCCCACCAAACGACCCTGACACTGTCTCCCCCCTCCTCGGCGCCCCCTCGCCTGCAACTGACCGGCACCCTTGCCTCGGGACAGGTGGAGGGGCGCGTCCTCCATCCGACGGTTGTAGAATCGGGACGCCTGTGGCGAGAGACCCTGCTGCGCACGGTCCGGCACGAACTCGCAGAGGGAACTCGCACTCCCCCCGACACCGCAAGTGCCCGGGCGACGGCCCGTCCGACTGCGCTCGAACGTGATGCGGAGCGGGCGTTTGACCAATCGGAGGTCGAAGCCCCCGTCGAGCTTCGCGGAGATCTGACGCTCCACCGGATGGACCTCCTGAAAAAGTGGTGGCCTCGTGCCCCGAGAGAGGGAGACGACCTCCACACGGCAGCCACCCTCGTCCTGGGACCGGACACCCTCAAAGCGTCCGGTTCAGTTTCGGCTCCACGCTTACAGATCGGAAACCGACGCGCCGACTCTGTGGACGTGTCCTACGGCCTGTCCGGTCCCCTGCAGGCCTCCTTCCTGGACGAGTTCACCGCCAGCATCTCAGCCGAGGCAGATACGCTTCGGTTCGGAAATCGCTCTCTCACTGCCCCTCGGGCGGCGCTGTCTCTTGCCCATCGAACCGGAACCGTTGAGGCGCAGGTCGAACAGTTCGAGCGTACAGGCCCCTTCCGCCTCACGAGCGACGTCCGGCTCCAGGAGGGGCTCCACTTCCAGATCTCGGAGCTGCACGCGGACGTCGGCCAGGACGTATGGTCGACCCGACAGACCGGATCCCTCTCGCTGTATTCCGACGCACTGGTCGTGGACTCGCTACAACTGAGCAGTCCCCGCCCCCACGTCGAGTCCTCTCAGCACCTCCGAGTGGACGGCGCCGTCTCCTCCGCCCCGTCCGACACGCTGCACGCCGACATGACCGACGTGCTCCTGTACCCCGCCGGCGAACTCGCGTCCCTGCCCCATCCGCTCGGAGGCCGCGTCAACGGTCGCATCGGCCTAACCGGAGGCTGGACCCAGCCGCAGGTCCGAAGCAACTTCCGCGTGCATCGCCTCAGCTACGACCGCCGCGTGCTCGGAGACCTCCACCTCCGAAGCCGCCTCACGTCCCAGTCTCCCGACCTGCTCGTCGACGCCGCCCTCTCCCCCGGTCCCGATTCGCGTTCCTCCTTGGAAGGCCCCGAACTCGTCCCGGGCGGCCCCGACACCATCGAAAAAAACCGACTGCAAGCCGAGGGCCGGGTCCGACTCCCGGGGTGGGAATCTAGTCCCTCCCCCTCTGAGCAACTCGACCTGACCGTCGACGTCCAGCGGGCCGACCTCTTTTTCTTCAGGTACATCTTCGACGAAAACGTCGCCCGAGCCACCGGCTATACCGAGGGCCGAATCCACGTCGGCGGGCACTTTCGTCATCCCATTTTTGACGCGGACCTCGACATTCACGACGGACACTTCGCGCTTCCGGATTTCGGGCTCACCTACACGGCGAATGGGCCGGTTCGCGTCGACCGAGAGGGAATTCACCTGCAGGACCTCTCTGTGCAAGACGACGCCGGCTCGGCCGTCGTTCGGGGCAGCGTCCTCTTCAATGAATACCGCTACTTCTCCTTCGACCTCTCGGCCGACCTCGACGAAATCACGATTATCGACGTCGCCGACGCCGAAGATCTCGCCTTCTACGGGACCATTCGCGCATCGGGAACGGCCTCGCTCACGGGGCCGCTCCAGGACGCCACCCTCCGATCCGAGGAGGCCCGGACGACCCCCGACAGCGAATTGTACATCCCGGTCTCCGAAGAAGGCGTCGAGGACGGAACGGGCTTCATCGTCTTCGCGGACTCTACGGGACAGATTCCCGACCTGCGCGACCTGACGCGTCGGGACAACATTCTTTCGGACCGCCCTGCCGGGGAACCCTCCTTCCTCGAAGGCCTGGAAATCGACATCAACGTCGTCGCCCCCGAAGAATCGACGGTTCACCTCGTGTTCGACCCCGTGGTCGGGGATGTCGTGACGGCCGTGGGCTCGGGGCGGGTCCAGCTGCAGCGCCAGGAAGGGGAATTCTTCGTGTACGGAAATTACAACGTGTCCGGCGGCACGTACCTCTTCACCGCCGGCGAGGTCTTCGTGCGACGCTTTAGCATCAACCAGGGCACGATTCGGTGGGACGGCCCCCCGACGAATGCTCAGCTCAACCTCGAAGCCGAGTACCGGACGCGGGCCTCCCCCACCGGACTCCCCGGCTACAGCGGCAATGAAGGTCGCATTCCCGTTCGGGTCCTCCTCGACATTGGCGGCCGGGTCGAAACCCCCCGCGTGGACCTTCGGCTGGCCCGCGTGCGGGACCAGCGAAATAACCTCGTGGGCTCACAGACGCTGGACGCCATTCTCAACCAGTCCGAGCGAACGACGGAATACGCCACGAGTGTGCTTCTTACCAACACGTTCCTGCTCACGACGGAGTCCTTTACGGAGGGACAAACGGCCGGGACGGAAACCTCGTCGAGCGGGAACCTCGCAACCGCGGGCAACCGGCTGGCCTTCAACAGCGTCTCGCAGCTGGTGGCGAGCCAGCTCAATCGCTATCTGGGGGCAGCCCTCCCGAACGTCGACCTCAACTTCGGCCTCCAGGGAGAGGACACCACCGACCTGGATCTCATCTACGGCGTGGCCCTCCGCCTCCTCAACGAGCGCCTGGTGATTCGGGGGGAAGGCGTTTACACCGGCGAGGACCCCAGCAATCGGCAGTCGCCGGGTGCCCAGGGCGAGTTCGTCGTAGAGGTCCGCCTCACCAATCGGGTGAGCGTGGAGGCCTTCTACCGGAGGACGGGCGACGAGCTCACACAAGGACAAACGCTCACGAGCAGTACCGGGGCCGGCATCTCCTATCAGAGTGAATTCCCGAGCTGGCGCCGACTCATCGGTCGGGCCTTCGGATGGCTGATTCCGAGCCTCCGGGTGCCCGATCGGGACGCTCCCCCCGAAGCGCCCGACGACGAGGACGCCGATCCCGTTGCCCGACGGGAAGAGGATTCCGCATCGCCCCCGGAATCTCCGGACGGCTGATTCTTTTGTCACCGGAAGCGATGCCTCTCAGAACGGGGATGCTTCCCACATTGCGGTTCGATTCGACGCACGGAGCCTGCCCCATAGGTTCCGACCGTGTGATTTTTTCGTCCGGACCCGAACGGGGGACGCTCGCTCCCGGTACGAGTGCGATGTGATCTCTTTCATTACATCTCACGTCACGTGGCTTCATCCGACACCAAGACGCAGCCGGACGCCGAAGAGCTCCGGCAAAAAATTTTGCACTTCCTGCGCGAGCATCCGGACGCGGCTCATCGGTCCGGCGACATTGCAAAGGCACTGGGCGTCGAAGACAATGACACCTACCTTCAGTTCTGCGACGTCCTCGCCGAAATGAGTGCCCAGCGTCTCGTACAGCAGAAGGGGCGCAAATACAAGCACAAGACCCAGACCACCCATCGGACGGGGATACTGAAGTGCAACGAGCAGGGCTTCGGCTTCGTGCAGGCAGTAGACACGGAGGAGGAATTCTTCATCCGGGAGCCTCACATGGGAGAGGCCCTGCACGGCGATCTCGTTCGGGTCGCCGTCGCGGCGAAGGCGCCGGACGACAAGAAGCGCGAATGCGAGGTCGTCGAGGTGATCGAGCGTCGCCGGTCGCAGGTGGTGGGAACCTTCCACGAGCGGGGCAATTTTGCCTTCGTCGAGCCCGACGACCGGCGCATCCTCCAGGAAGTATACGTCTCATCCGACGACTTCGGGGGAGCCAAGGACGGGGAAAAAGTGGTCGTGTCCATCGATCAGTTCGACAGTCGCAAGGCCTCGCCCGAGGGCCGTATTCTCCGCGTCATTGGACCGGCCGACGACCCCAACGTCCGCGTCCTCTCCCTCGCGATGAGCATGGACGTTAAGGCCGACTTCCCGACGTCGGTCGAGGAAGAGGCCAGTGAGATCCCCGTCGAGATCCCGCAGTCGGAGATCGAACGTCGTCTGGACCTCCGCGACAAGAAGATCTTTACGATCGACCCGGTCGACGCGAAGGATTACGACGACGCCATCCACGTCGAGCGGCTCGAGAACGACAACTTTGCGATCGGCGTCCACATTGCCGACGTGAGCCACTACGTGCGGCCGGACACCGCCATTGACGAGGAGGCCCTGGAGCGGGCCACGAGCGTCTACCTGGTGGACCGGACCATTCCCATGCTGCCGGAGAAACTCTCCAATCAGGTGTGCTCCCTCCGGCCGAAGGAGGACAAACTGGCGTTCTCGATTCTCATGGAGGTGACGCCCCACGGCGAGGTGGTGGACTACGACGTCCGCGAAACCGTCATTCACTCCAAGCAGCGCCTCACCTACGACCGCGCCCAGGACTACATTGAGGGCGGCTACCCGGACGATCCCATGGCCTCGGAGGTCGTTCAGGCCAACCGTCTTGCCAAGACGCTCACCCAAAAGCGGCTTCGCGAGGGTGCTATCGACTTTGGCTCGGACGAGGTCAACGTGATTCTCGACGAGGACGGTCACCCCCAGGACATCATTCGAAAGGAACGGCTGGCCGCCAATCGGCTCGTCGAAGAATTTATGCTGCTGGCCAACCGAACGGTGGCCTCACACGTGGGGGCTCCCGGCCACGACGACAGAATCCGAACCAACGGCCAACAGCAGAGCCGCGACGAGCCGCTCCCCTTCGTGTACCGGATCCACGACGCTCCCGACGGGGAAAAAATCCGTCAGCTGGCCGAGTACGTCCGCGTCTTCGGACACGAACTGCCCCTGACAGACGGCAACGCCACCGGAGACGACCTGGGTACCCTCATCGACGACATCAAGGGCGAGCCCGAGGAGCAGGTTATCGTGCGGGCGGCCCTTCGTGCCATGTCGAAGGCCGAGTACGCCGTCGGCAACATCGGCCACTACGGGCTTGGGTTCGATTACTACACGCACTTCACGAGCCCCATCCGGCGCTACCCCGACCTCATGGTCCACCGCCTCTTAAAGCGGTACGCCAGTGGACAGACGCCGCCGAGCGTCGACGAACTCGCCGCCCGGTGCGAACACTGCTCCGAGGAAGAGCGCAACGCCGAAGAAGCCGAGCGAGAGTCCGTGAAGCTCAAGCAGGTTGAGTACGTGCAGGAGCACGTGGGCGACGTGTTCGAGGGCGTCGTGAGCGGTGTCACCAAGTTCGGCGTTTTCGTCGAACTCACCGAACTGCTCGTGGAAGGGCTGGTTCACGTCCGCGACATGGACGACGACTACTACGTGTACGACGAATCGACGTACACGATGCGGGGCGAAAACACGGGCAAATCGTACCGCCCGGGTGACTCGGTGACGGTCGAAGTGGTAAGCGCGGACATCGACTCCCGCGAGATTGACCTCCTCTTCGTAGACGACGACTCCTCCTAGCGGACTCCTCTCACGGCCCCCTCCCCAAATCGAGGGGGGTCTCCGATCGTCCCGTCCCCTTCCGGCCCCTCCGCCTGCCCTCCGCGGGCCGCGACGGCCCCTCCCCCGTTCTCACAGAGGCGGTCGAGCGTCAGACCGTCAGTTCTGCATTGACCTCGTCGGGCACGTCCTCGGCGAAGTCGTGGACGAGCAGACCGCTCCGCAGCTTCGGCTCGAACCACGTCGATTTCGGAGGCATGAGACTTCCTTCGTCCGACACGGCCACGAGCTCTTCGATGCTGGTCGGATACATGCTAACGGCCAGCTCGGCCTCGCCTTCATCCACTCGCGCCTCGAGCTCGTCGGTGCCGCGGATGCCTCCTACGAAGTCGATGTTCGGGTCGCGGCGCGGATCGCGGATTTCGAGATGCGGCTCCAGTACGTATTCGCTCAGGCGTGCCACGTCCAGTTGATCGACGACGCGGACGCCGCGGGACGGGGGCAACGCCATCCGGTGCCAGGCCCCATCGAGATAGAGGCAGACGCATCCCTTCATGGACGGCTCCGGATCGTCGACCGCTCTCTCAATTTCAAACCGCTCGTCGAGCGTGTCGAGGAAGGCCCCGGGAGACTCCGGAAGCTCGTACACGATTCGGTTGTAGGCCATAATGCGCATGTGGCTCATCGGAAAGATCACCGCCGGAAAGATCTCGTAGCCCGGCAGGTCTTCCTCATCCCCGAACGTCGCCTCGCTGCGCAGTCGTTCGGCCGTCCGGCTGGCCGCCTTGCAGCGGTGGTGACCGTCGGCAATGTAGAAGTGTTCGACCTCGCGGAACGCATCGACGAGGCCCTCGGCCCCTTCGACCTTCCAGAGGGTGTGTCGCACCCCGTCGTCGGCCTCGAAGTCGTACAGGGGTTCGCCCTGCTGAACGCGATCCACGAGATCGTGAATGACGTCCCGGTCCCGATACGTGAACATCACCGGCTCGGCGTGGGCCTGCTGCGTTAGGATGTGCCGAGTACGATCGTCCTCTTTCGCCGGTCGCGTCTCTTCGTGCTTGACGATCGTCTCGTCGTCGTATTCCTCGACTGACACGCCCCCAAAAATACCGGTCTGTTCGCGCCCGTCCATGACGAGCCGGTAGACGTACAGGGCGGGGTCGTCGTCCTCGACCGTATCGTCCGCCTCCACAAACTGACGAAGATTTTTGGCGCCCTGCTCGTAGACGGCACTGTCGTGTACGTCCACCTCGGGAGAGAGGTCAATCTCGGGGCGTACGACGTGCAAAAAGCTCCGGGGGGAGCCCTCGGCCATCTCGCGGGCCTCCTCGGTACTCACCACGTCGTAGGGAACGGAGGCGATCTCTTCGACGTGGTCCGGTCGAGGACGCACGGCGCGGAAGGGATGAACTGTTGCCATGGGTGCTCCGGTTCGCTTGGTCCATTGTCGTAGAATGTGAAGCCGTCCGCCGAATGCAAAATCTCCCCCCGCGTCACTCCCCCAAATCACACAACGGAATCCTGCCTTCGCCGAACAGCCTTTCCCATTATACGACCCAGCAGAAGAAGACGCACACGACCACGCCTCCGAACGGAGACTTTATAGAAAAACTGGAAGATCTGTGGACATTCCGTTAATCCGTTTTCTTCCAAACACTTTGCCGAACAACCACCGTCGTGGCGTGTCTAAGGAATTGCGTCAACGGGAGCGGTGATCGGTAACCGGCGCATGCCTTCTATGGCAACGTCCCAGGAGGGGGTAGGTGGTAGCTCGTTGGGCTCATATGCCGACAGCCGTCGGCGCGCGGGTTCGAATCCCGCCCCAGCACATACCGGCAATCAGGCTCTTTCCTTTACATCGCGGGGTGGAGCAGTTGGTAGCTCATCGGGCTCATAACCCGAAGGTCGCGGGTTCGAATCCCGCCCCCGCTACAACACCCGTCTTCCGGTCTGCCCGCAATCCCGAGTCCCGGGTTGCGGGTTTTTTTCGTTGTGGCTCTCCTTTTGTTCGGCTCCCCTCCCCCGATGTACTACTTTGGGTACGGTTCGAACATGCTCACCACCCGGCTGGAGGCCCGCGTTCCCTCGGCCCGGACGGTCATGACCGCTATGCTGAAAGGATACGACCTCCGGTTCCACAAGCGGAGTCGAGACGGATCGGGCAAGTGCAACGTCGTGCCGGCGGACGAGGGCTCCGCGGTCTACGGAATCGTCTTCGACGTGGACCCGACCGAGCTCGACACTCTCGACGAGGCGGAGCAGCAAGGGCGCGGCTACGAGCGACGAGACGTATGCCTTCGAGGCCCCTCTTCGACCGTTGACGCGTTTGCTTACGTCGCCCAACCGGCCTACGTCGACGACGCCCTTCTTCCGTACGACTGGTACCGCGCCCTCGTCGTCGCCGGCGCCCGACAGCACAGCCTCCCCGCTCCCTACGTCGCCCAGCTGGGCGCGGTCCGATCCTACCCCGACCCCAACGAAGAACGTCGACGCACGCACCGGGCATTGCTCCAAGAAGCGGGCTATCCCCTCCTCTCTTCGTAGCTGTCTCACCGGCGAGATCTCGGCGTCCTTGACAGGGCATTCATCCGAATCTATATTTGCGTTGCAATCTCCGCGCAGACGGCATCCCCGATCGTGGACTCGTTCTGCGACCTGGAGCCGTCGGCCTCTTCTTCCTGCCCCGACGAACGTGGTCCAAACGACCCCGGGGCACGCTAGCGCCTCTCGATTCAACTGCTCCAGCCGAGTCATGCAACAGAGTACCGTAAAGTGGTTCGACGCCAAGAAGGGTTACGGGTTCATCACCCATCCGGACGGTGGGGACGACGTGTTCGTTCACTACTCGAACATCCAGTCGGACGACGACTTCAAAACGCTCCACGCCGACCAGCCCGTCCGGTTCGAAATGAACGACGGACCGAAAGGCCTCAACGCCTCGAACGTTGTGGCGCTCGACGAAACGGGCTCAACAGACGACATCCAGACTGAACCGGCCGACCCCGCCCCCGAAATCGATCCAGCCGAGGTCGATCCCACCGCCCAGGTAGATCCGACCCCGAGCAGCTGACCCGTTTCCTTCCTCTCTCCTCTCCCGCCCACGTCCCTCGTGAATCCGTATTCCTCTCCCCTCTCGATCGAGCACGACCATCCGTCCCGATCGTTGGACGAGGACACGATCGAGCGGCTCATCCGCCACGTCGTCGAGGCCGAAGCGGCCTCCCTCGTGCACGTCGGGGTCGTGCTGTCCGATCACGACACGGTCCGCCGGCTCAACGAGACGTACCTCGACCACGACTACAACACGGACGTGATCTCTTTCTCCCTCCAGGAGGACGAGTCGTCCGACGCGGTGGAAGGAGAAGTGTACGTCGATCTCGACACGGCCGCCGAACGGCACGAGGAGTTCGACAGCACCTTCGAACGGGAAGCCTACCGCTACGTGGTCCACGGCATGCTTCACCTCCTCGGCTACGACGACGCGACGGACGAGGGGCAAAACACCATGCGCAGCCGCGAGGACACGTATCTCGACGCCGTACTGTCTTCGCCTTCCTCTACGTAGCGAGCGGTTCTGCCCCCTACTCCTCCGGTGGCTGGAGGGCCCGGAGGCGCTCCCATCGATAAATGCCGCCGCTGTGCCCGTCGTCCCAGGTGATGCGCAGTCCCACGCTGCCGGCCGTTTCCACCGTCACGTCCGTCCACCGGTTTTTTTGCCGAAAAATGTGGAGAGCGCCCGGCTTGGTAATGTGCTCAACGGCCTTGCCTCCGCACTCGGCACATGGACACGCCTGCCGCAGGGCATCCAGCGGAAAGACGGATACGTGGTCGTCGGCCCATTCGATGTTGAGCCGCTGCATCTTCACGTCGACCGAGACACGTTCGGGGGCAGGGACGTCCACGAGAACCGGTAATCATGTGGAAAAAGACGAATACGCGTCAGTGGGGACACTCCGTCGAATGCAGCGGCCCGGTACGGTTTTCACGTCAGTCCGACACCGTCCAGGAGCGGCCCTGCGGCCCGGCATTCACGACGGGCGTCGAGGCCAGTGTGTCCTCATCCCCCCAACTCCCGTGGATGTGCCCGCACACGGTGAGCACGGGCTGGGTCTCTTCGATGGCCCTCCGAACGCTCCTGCTGCCGAGCGATCGCCCCTTCGAGTCGCGATCCACCACCTCTTTCGGAGGAGAATGTGAGACGAGCACTGCCTCCTCCGGACAGTCGGCGAGGAGGGCCTCCGCCTCTGCTTCCGAAAGGTCATAGCTCCACGCCCCAAATGGCGTGACGGGAATGCCACCCCCGATTCCGTAAAACGGGAGCCCCTCCACCTCGCAGCCCTCGCCGTGCAACACGTGCACCTCGGACCACCCGGCACACGCCTCCCGGAGGTCGTCCTCCGTTTCCGCATTTCCCGGGACCAGAACCGTCGGCGTGTCGATTTCCGAAAGCACGTCGATCGGGGCCTGGAGATTGCGCCCCATGTTGCAAAAGTCCCCCGCCCCAACGACGACATCCACCTCCGGGGCCCGGTCCACGAGCTGGCGGCAGGCCTGAAGATCGCCGTGTACGTCGCTAAAGAGAAGGAGGGTCGGCATGGATAAACACTGCTCACACGAGAGTCACTACGCAACGGAAGACGGATAGACGAACCCGGCGTTCTCGTTCCACATGGATTTTCGTTCTGGTTGCGGAACGATTTAGCCTTGTCTAAATTATTTTGTCGACTCCAAAAAATCGTCCGCCTTTTCCCCTCTATGACGGATCGCTTCCCGTGTCCCCGGCTTCATTTCATTCTCGTACTCGTGCTCGTGATCGGGTGCGCCCGGGAGGACAACTCCGGAGGCGCGGCCGATTTTACCGACCGGAAGATGAACGTCGTCGTCACGACCAACGTCGTCGGTGACCTCGTCCGCCACGTGGCGGGCGATCACGTAGACCTCACCATCCTAATGGGCCCCGGCGTCGACCCCCACTTGTACCGCGCCAGCGAGGGCGACGTCCAGACCATGGCCGAGGCCGACCTCGTCCTCTACAACGGACTGCACCTCGAGGGCAAAATGACCAACGTGTTCGCCCAGATGAACCGTCGCTCCGTGCCTACGTCGGCCCTTGCCGAAGAGGCCCTTCCCGACAGCCTTCTCATTTCCTCCACCGAGTACGCGAGTAGCTTCGATCCCCACGTGTGGTTCGACGTCCAGCTCTGGGGCCGGGTCACCCGACACGTGGGAGACGTTCTCGCCGGCCGCGACACGGCCCACGCCGACGTCTACCGACAGAACGCGGAGGCCTACGCCCAGCGGCTCGACAGCCTCGACCAGTACGTCACCTCGGAGCTCCAGCGAATCCCCGAGCCCCGTCGCGTCCTCATCACGTCCCACGACGCCTTCCGGTACTTCGGACGAGCGTACGACGTGGACGTTCGGGGCCTGCAGGGCATCTCGACTGCCACGGAAGCCGGAACGAAGGACGTCCAAACGCTGGCCGACTTCGTCGTCGAACGAAAAATTCCGGCCCTCTTCGTCGAATCCTCGGTCTCGTCTCGCGGGATCGAAGCAGTACAAGAAGCCGTGGAAGCCAAAGGCTTTGACGTCGCGCTCGGAGGAACGCTCTACGGCGACGCACTCGGCGATCGCAGTACGCCCACGGGCACCTACGTCGGCGCGCTCCGCCACAACGTCGACGCCATCGTATCCGGCCTTCTCCGCGACCCGAGCTAACCGTTTTTTCCTCATCCTCCGCCATTCTCATGGACGATGACGCCCCCGCCCTGACCGTCCGCGACCTGACCGTTGCCTACGAGGAAGAGCCGGTGCTCTGGGACCTGGACCTCACGGTCCCGTCCGGCATCCTCATGGGCATCGTGGGCCCCAACGGAGCCGGCAAGACGACGCTCCTCCAGTCGATCCTCGGCATCGCGACGCCGGCAGCGGGGCAAGTCCGCGTGTTCGGTGATCCGTACGAAGCGCAACGACACCGGGTGGGCTACGTGCCGCAGCGGGGCAGCGTCGACTGGGACTTTCCCACGAGCGTCCTCGACGTGGTGCTGATGGGGCTGTACGGCCGCCTCGGGTGGTGTCGTCGGCCCGGAGCCGAGGAGCGGGAAGAGGCCCACGCGGCCCTCGAAAAGGTGGGCATGGCCGACTACGCCGACCGACAAATCAGTCAGCTTTCCGGGGGGCAGCAGCAGCGCGTCTTCCTGGCCCGGGCCCTGGTCCAGGAAGCCGATCTCTACTTCATGGACGAGCCGCTTCAGGGCGTCGACGCCACCACCGAACGCGCCATTTTCGACATCCTGCGGGCCCTCCAGGAGCGCGGCTGCACCGTCGTGGCCGTCCACCACGACCTCCAAACCGTCCGCGAGTATTTCGACCACGTCCTGCTCCTGAACGTGCGTCGCATTGCGAGCGGCCCCGTGGACGAAGTGTTTACCGAGGAAAACCTGCGACGCACCTATGGCGGTCGCGTCGGGTTTCTTCGACACGACGCCCCGCTTCCCTCCTCCGACCCGAACCGGGAGGTAACGGATCCGACATGATCGACCTGTTTACCCAGCTCATTACCGACTACACGCTCCGCACCGTGGCCCTCGGCGCTGCCACCATCGGCATCGTCGGAGGCGGCCTCGGCTCCTACGCCGTACTGCGCGGCCAGAGCCTTCTCGGAGACGCCATCTCCCACGCCGCCCTCCCCGGCGTTGCCCTGGCGTTCCTCGTAACGGGAAGCAAGGCCCCCCTTCCCCTCATGCTCGGGGCGGCCGTCACGGGCATCGCAGCGACCCTCGTGATCATCGGGGTCACTAGCACGACCCGCGTGCCGTACGACAGCGCACTCGCCCTGATGCTGTCGTCGTTCTTCGGCGGCGGGCTCGTCCTATTGACGTACCTTCAACAGCATGCGGGCGCCGCCCAGGCCGGACTCGACTCCTTTCTCTTCGGTCAGGCCGCCGCCCTCGTAGAACGGGACGTGCTTACCATGGGGGGACTCGGGGGCATCGCCCTGCTCGCGATGCTCCTCTTCTGGAAGGAATTTAAGCTTCTGGCGTTCGACCCGGACTTTGGCCGCAGCCTCGGCGTCCCCATCCGCCTCCTGGACGTACTCCTGACGACCCTGCTCGTCATCGCCATCGTCATCGGGCTGCAGACCGTCGGCGTGGTGCTCATGAGCGCCGTCATCGTGGCCCCCGCGGCGGCCGCCCGTCAATGGACGGACCGGCTCGGGACCATGGTGGTGCTCGCCGCCGCGTTCGGGGCCGTGAGCGGCGTAAGTGGCGCACTCGTAAGTGGAACGACCGCGAACCTACCGACCGGTCCCACCATCGTGTTGTGCATGGGGGTCATCGTCGTCGGCTCTCTCCTGATCGCCCCAAATCGCGGGCTCCTCTGGCGGTGGTGGCGCCGGCGCCGAACGAGTCGCCGGCTCCGACGGGAACGGGTCCTGCACGCCCTGTACACCCTCGCCCGGAAACACGAAGGACCGGCCTACCCGCACGAGCCCGCCACCCTCGACGCCATGGTGCCCGGCTCGACGCACACGGTGTTCGCACTTCGACAGCTGGCCGAAGAGGGGCTCGTGACCCAGACCGACGACGGGCAGTGGCACCTCACAGAGGCCGGGACGGAGACGGCCCGCAGCCTCGCCGAAGAGCGCAACGTGATTCCCGACGCGAATTCCAAATCATCATGAGTGCGGCCCAAATCGAAATTCAGCTCGTCGCCGTCGTCGTGGCCGTGGCGTGTGCCCTTCCCGGCGTCTTCCTGGTCCTGCGACGCATGGCCATGATGAGCGACGCCATCAGCCACGCCATCTTGCCGGGGCTCGTCGTGGGCGTTCTTCTCATCGGCAGTCTCCACTCCCCCCTGCTCATCGTTGCGGCAGCCCTCACGGGCCTCTTGACGGCCGTACTGGTAGAGGCCATTAATAATACGGGACAGGTAAAAGAGGACGCGGCAATTGGAATCGTTTTCCCCGTCCTCTTCAGCCTCGGTGTCGTTCTTATCGCCAAGTTCGCCGGAGACATGCACCTGGACACCGAGGCGGTGCTCCTCGGCGAAGTGGCCTTTGCTCCCTTCAATCGCTTCACGACCGCAGGCTACGACCTCGGCCCCCAGGCGCTCTGGGTGATGGGCACCGTTCTCGTCCTCAACGCCCTCTTTTTGGCCCTTTTCTACAAAGAGTTGAAGCTGGCCACCTTCGATCCGAATCTCGCCGCGTCCCTTGGATTCCGCCCCCGAGCCCTCCACTACGCCCTGATGGGGCTGGTCTCTCTCACCGCCGTAAGTGCCTTCGATGCGGTGGGCTCCATCCTGGTGGTGGCACTGATGGTGGGCCCTCCCGCAACGGCCTACCTTCTCACGGATCGACTCGACGGGATGATCGGACTCAGCACAGGCATAGGCTTCCTCAATGCGGTGGTCGGGTACTGGGGCGCTCACCTGATGGACGCCTCCATTGCCGGTGCCATGGCGTCGACGACCGGCATCGTGTTCGGGATCGTCCTGTTCGCCGCCCCGAAAAGAGGCCTCGTCGCTCAGTGGCGCCGTCGGCGGCGGCAGCGATGGCAGTTTGCCGAGGAAATGCTGACCATTCACCTGCGGCAGCACGAACATACGCCCGCAGCCGATCGCGAATGTCGGATGGACCACCTCCAGGATCACCTGGGGTGGGACGCCGACTACGCCAGGCGCGTGGTGGCCCACGCCACGTCAAACGGCTCCGTCCGACGCGAAAACGGGCGGCTTTCACTCACCGAGCAGGGACGAGCCGTGGCGCAAAAGGCCGCGACGCGTACCTAGCGACTGTACCCACCGGTTGCCGGCCGTCGTCTGCAGCGAAATGAACCCGTTCCGATCCCCCGACGCGAGAGAGGGACGCTGCCCCAGAAAAAGAAGAAAAACGCAGAACGACGATTCAGCCCGCTTTCTCGACCGGATTTTCGACCTTCGACCCAACGTCCGTTCCGCGTCGTTCCGACGCCTCCCCATTGGCGGAGGACGAGGCCTCTGTCTCGTCGACGAGCGTCCCCTCCGGGACCCGGGGCAGATGAACCGTAAAGCAGGTACCGCTCCCTTTCTCACTCTCGACGACAATGTCTCCGTCCAAGAGGTCGACGAGCTGCTTGGTAATCGAAAGGCCGAGCCCACTGCCCTCGTGGCCGCTTCGAGGGGTTTGCTCCTCCTGCCGGAAGGCCTTAAACATGTCCTCCTGAAAGGATTCGCTCATGCCCTCTCCGGTGTCCTCCACCTCTATACGAGCGTGGGTAAACGGCTCGTCGGCATCCCCCTTCACAACCCGATCAACGCAAATGACGACCGTCCCCCCGGCATCGGTGAATTTGATGGCGTTGCCCACGAGATTTCGGAGAATGCGCTGTACGGCCCCCGGATCGAGGTAACACGTGCAGCGTTCACATGACAGGTCGATCTGGAGATCCACCCCGGCCTCGTTGGCCCGTTCGGATTGCTCCGTCGCGAGCGCTTCGGCCTCGTCAACGAGATCCATTTTCTCGAAGTGAACGGTCTGCTTCCCGGCCTCCAGCTTCGACAGCCGGAGCACCGATCCCAGCGTCTCCAGGAGGCGCTGACTGTTGTCGTGAATGAGAGACGCAAAGCGCTGGGCCTGGCCACTGGTTTCCTCCGCCATCAGCTCGGCAAATCCAGTAATGGAGGTGAGTGGCGTCCGCACCTCGTGACTCATGTTTGCCAGCATGGCTGATTTGAGCTGACTGGCCTCTTCGGCCTTTTCCTTGGCCACGGTCAGCTCCTCGACCATGCGGGACAGTCGGTGCTCCCGATCCTCGAGCGCCTGCTTGGTGTGCTGCAGGTCGTTGAGCGCCTCCTCGAGGGATTCCTCCGACTTGGCGAGGGACCGGCGGTGGTGCTCTTCTACCATGAGCGCCTGGCCCAAGGCCTCCTGCTGCTGCTCAGTCGCTCGCCGCAGGCGCTCCGCCCGGCGATTGGTGCGTCGGCGCACCACGTGCATCATGGTGGCGAGCGCCGCCATTCCGGACAGGTTAATCATCGGAAAAAACAGGGTTGCCGGGGGATGCACCGCCGCCGACACGAGGAGCCACGACACCAGGGACACCGACAGAATTCCGACGAACCACGCCGGAGACAAAAAGACAAATCCGCTCCCCACCAGAATGAGCCCCACGACCACGACCTGTACGCCTTCGGTAAGCACCTGGGCCCAGAGCGTGTTGCCCAACGCGATAACCACCGCCACTGCCCCCACCACGTAGGCCCTGTTGCTCTTCGGATCGATGCCTGTGAGCACCATCCGGAGAAGAAGCAACACCACCGAGGAGCCGGCCGCCGCGAGGGAAATGTACGCGGCATTCGGCTGGGCGAGCAGGAGCATGTGCGTGACCATCTGCACCAGATACAGCACACTCAGGCCCACCAGAAGCGGAGAGAGACTGTCGTGGACGACGGCGTTCAGTGCCCGGTCGAGCTCACGCTCGTCCACCTCTCGGGCTGCGGCCGCCGTACTCGGAATGGACGGTGTAGAAGGAGCGTCCCTTCTCGGCGTATTCGTCCCTCTGGACGAAAAGACCGATTCCACTTCGGACATATGCAAGAACTGACCTCAGAAAAAAAAGAAGTGCCCCGTACTCAAGAGTTGGTGTACATCGTTGATATTATGCACGTATCGAGAACCAAACACAAGTATTTGCTACTCTCCCTCGGCGTCGGACTTCATTTTTAAGATTGTTTCTAATCACTCTCCTCATGAAAACAGTCCTTACTGGAAAATGTGACTGCTCCCTTTCCAACGAGCGAATTTCACCGGAGGCCCTCCTGTGCTGCCGTGCCAATTGTCGTCATTTGAACACAAAATGCTGCGACACGCCGCGCACGTGTATCGATCGGATCAGGTACACGACCCGCGCCACGGACGTCCGGACCGACGTCGGACACGGAGATTCGGTCTCGTCCCGGCCGACGGGAACGGTGTCGGTCTTCGCGTTTTCCCATGGTGGTGCATCGACCTCGGCAGACCGATCAGTGTTGAACAGAGGCAGTCATGGGCACTCCGCAGTTGGAAGACGACGGCCGAATCGTCACGCTCGACCTTCACGGGGCGACCGTCGAGGAGGCCATCGACATGACGTATCGCACCCTTCGCCTCGCCGAGCAGCGGGGGCGTACCCGATTGAAACTCATTCACGGCTCCTCCACGACGAAGAGAGGACACCGGCGCACCATCAAGAGCGCGCTGCACGACTTGCTCGACCGCGGCGAACTCGGAGCCCACGCCACGAACGTCATCCGCTCAGAAAACACGCTCGTTTTAGCCCTCGACCTCACGGCCACGAGCGACTCGACGCCCATCCGGATGCGCGACGTTCAGCCCTAAGGAATGATCTCCAAAGACGGGAGCGTGGGAAGTCGATCTTGCTGTAGGATCGTCTACGTGCACGGTTTGCCGGTTTCAGGCGGATCCGGAGCTACGTCCAAGTTGATTCAACCGTTTTGAGATAATTCCTGAGCCGCATTCTTCCCGGTCCGCACTCCCCCTCGGCCTTCGTCCGAACAGGTGCTTCCCTGGATCGTAGGGAGGGACCGGCGCTTCCCGACGACACACTCTCTCCACAATTCCGCTCCCCATGCCCAGCTACGAGCGCGAACAAACTGTTGCTTTCGAAGCCGTTCAGGCTGCTGCCCAGCTCTGTGAATCCGTGCGCGAGAGCAGGGGCGAAGTGCTCGAAAAAGACGACCGGACCCCCGTTACGGTGGCCGACTTCGGCAGCCAGGCGCTCATCTGCCGGGCCCTGCTCTCTGCCTTTCCCGAAGACCCGGTCATCGCCGAGGAAGACTCCACGGCACTCCGCGACCCCGACAATATCGACGTGCGAGACCAGGTCGTCGAGCACGTCCGCACCCACCACGAGAACGCCGGGCCGGAAGGAATCTACACGTGGATCGACCACGGGACGGCTCGTGACTACAGCGACCGGTTTTGGACGCTCGATCCCATCGACGGGACGAAGGGGTTCGTTCGGGGCGACCAGTACGCAATTGCTCTCGCCCTCATCGTCAACGGCACCCCGCAGGTGGCTGCACTCTGCTGTCCCCACCTCCCCGACGACGTCACCGCGGAGGCACCGGACACGCGGGGGCAGGTGTTCCTCGCCGTTCGGGGAGAAGGAGCCCTCCGACGCCCCCTCCAGAAAGGTGTGGATCCCGAGCCCATCCACACCAGCGAGGCGACCGATTCGAGCCAGGCCCGCTTCACCGAGTCCTTCGTGTCGTCCCACAGCTCCCACGACCTCGCCGCCGAGGTGGGCGAACGTCTCGGCATCACGGCCGACCCGATCCGCATTGACAGTCAGGCGAAGTACGCCATCGTGGGCTCGGGCACCGCGGAGATTTACCTCCGCCTGCCCCGCCCCGGCACCGACTACACGGAACGCATCTGGGACCACGCGGCCGGTGCGCTCGTCGTCGAGGCCGCCGGCGGAACGGTGACCGACATTTACGGCGAGCCCCTCGACTTCACGCACGGTCGCCTGCTCCAAAGCAACACCGGCGTCATCGCAACCAACGGCCCCCTCCACGATCAGGTCTTGGACGCGCTGCACGCCGCGGCAAAGTAAGTCGCCCGCCTTGCCATGGTTGCTTATTTCCTCTGCGCCGGCTTTGGCACCCGAATGCGCCCCCTCACGGCCGAGACGCCGAAGTCGCTCCTTCATGTGGGCAGTCGTCCCCTCCTGGAGCACCTCATGGCCCCGCTCCGGGACTGGCGAGCGCTCGACACTGTCCACCTCGCAGTAAACCACCGGGACGCCGACGCCTTTCGACGATGGGCCGCTCACTCCGACCTCCCAGTCGGCGAACACTCCCTGCACGTACACGACGACGGGGTGCAAACCCCCGACGAACAGCTCGGCGCCCTCGGGGACCTCGCGTTTCTCCTCGACCAAACGGGCGTGCCCGACGACGGGGCCCTCGTCAGCGGTGGCGACAGCCTCTATCGATTCCCGCTCACCCCCGCGCTGAACACATTCGACGGCACGCGATCACAGGTCCTCGCCCTCTACGAGCCCGACTGCCGGCAGCGCCACCAGAGCAGCACGCTTCTGCTCGACGGCCCCCACGTCGAGGGCCTCGTAGAAGACCCCAACGCCGACAGCACCCGCATCTGTCCCTCGTGGTACCTTTTGACGCCCGAGGCGCTGGACGAAGTGCCCCCCTACCTCCACGACGGCGGAGATCCCGACACGCTCGGGACCTTTCTCCACGCCCTCGCCCAGAAGTGGCCCGTCGAGACCATCCGTCTCCCCGAACGTCCCCACCTGCGCCTCCACTGCAACACGCCCGACGACCTCCGGAACGCCCGAACGATTCTAGAAAACAAACCGCGACACCTGCTCGGAACGGAGGCCGTGCGACGGGGCCTGCCGAACCGTGACGCATGACTCGGGCGCCGCGTGAGCTCTTCGCTTCATCACTCATCCCGGGTCACGACTCACGCATCCCCAAACGCCTCGCGCAGCTGCTCGCAGGCCTGCCGGAGCACGGGCATCTCCTTCGCAAAGCAAAACCGAAGCTTCGAGCGCCCGTCCGCCGGATTGGAGTAGAAGGACCGCCCGGTGACGCTTCCGATCCCCGCCTCTTCGACGAGCGTCCGGCAGGCAGAAGCGTCGTCCTCGAAGCCCGACCGATGCTCGGCAAGGGCGTCGAAGTTTGCCAACGCATAGTACGCTCCCTCGGGCCAGGGTACGTCGAAGCCGACGTCCTCGAGGGTTTCGCAGAGGAGCCGGCGCCGCTCGGCGTAGTCGGCCCGCAGCTCATCGACGTAGGAGTCGTCGAGGTCGTCGAACGCGGCGAGGGCCGCGTGCTGGAGGGGGCGGGGCGCACAGATGTAGAGCAGGTCGTTCATCAGCCCCATTTTCTCGGCCACCGGCGGCGGGGCCACGCCGTACCCCAGGCGCCACCCCGTCACGTTGTACGTCTTCGAAAAGCCGGAAAGCGTCACCGTCCGCTCGTAGGCGCCCGGCAGGCCGGCCAGCGACACGTGCTCGGCCCCGTCGTAGAGCATGTACTCGTAGATCTCGTCCGTAATCGCCACGAGGTCGTGTGCCTCCATCACATCGAGGAGGTCCGACAGTTCTTCGCGCGACCACACCTTGCCGCTCGGATTGGCCGGCGTGTTCACGACGATCGCCTTCGTGTCGGGGCTCAACACGTCTGCCACCGTCGACCGGTCGAACGTCGAGCCGGGACCGCCGAGGGGCACGTAGCGGATGGTGGCGCCGGTCAGCTCGAGAATGTTGCGGTGATACCCGTAGAAGGGCTCAAAGAGCATCACCTCGTCCCCCTCCTCCAGCAGCGAAAAGGCCGCCGCAACGAAACAGCCCGTCGATCCCACGCCCACCACCACCTCGTCGGGCGAGGACGCGGGAAGGCCATTTTGCGTCTGAACCTTCTCGAGGATCGCCCGGCGCAGGGGCTCGATGCCGGCATGATGCGAGTAGACGGAGTGATCGTCGGCAATGGCGCGCTGCGCCCGGTCCGTGAGGGGCTTCGGCGTGGGAAGGTCGCAGATGCCCTGCCCGAGATTGATGCCGTCGACGGCCTCGACGCGCCGGGTCACCGATCGAATGTCACTTTGCTCCAGCGGGCGGGCCCGCTCCGCAAACGAAAACGAGGAGTGCTCCATGGAAAAGAAGCGAGAACAATGAGCGGAGACGACGGATGGGAAAGTAAACCGCACGCGCCGCCGGGTGCAAACCAACAGCAGTCCTCGGTTGAAGTGGTGTGAATCGAATGGTGGCTCAAGTGCATCGACCGACCCACCCGTGCCAACACGCGCGGGAGAGAGGGAGTATGGGCACAGCTTAGAATGACTTCCTTCCGTCGGGGCATCGTTGCGCTTTTGCCCGAACAGGGACGTCCCTCA
This sequence comes from uncultured Salinivenus sp., assembly GCA_964502085.1. Classification (GTDB taxonomy): domain Bacteria; phylum Bacteroidota; class Rhodothermia; order Rhodothermales; family Salinibacteraceae; genus Salinibacter. The sequence continues at coordinate 79,340 of CAZCUZ010000001.1, forward strand.
ACCGCCATTGCCACGGTTAGATTGCCGTGGGTCGAACGTTCGGACGTAGACATTTTCATCGATCCTTTTCTACTTTTCGACGCTCGCCTCCTTTCCAGTCCGTGCCCATTTTATGGTCTATCGTTCCGTAGACGACCTCGACTTCCGTTTCAGCGAACGTCCCGTCCTCCCCCGCCCCAACCGGGTCGTTCTCACTACACCCACCCACTTCGACGTCGAGTACGTGATCAATCCCCACATGTCCGAAAACGTGGGGCGTATCAACAAAGAGGTCGCCTTCCAGCAGTGGAAAGCCCTCCGGGCGGTGTACACGGCCCTCGACGTCTCCCCCAGCGTGGTGAACGGCCAGCGGGGGCTCCCCGACATGGTCTTTTGCGCAAACCAAACCCTGCCCTTTTATCTTCCCGAGCAGGACCGGCGCGGCGTCGTATTGAGTCGGATGCACGCGGACGAACGCACGGACGAGGTCCCGTATTTCGCCGACTTTTTCGAGCAAGAGGGCTACGAGGTCCTGACGCTGCCCGACGATCTGGACACGGACTTCGAGGGCATGGGCGATGCACTCTGGCACCCCGGACGCACCCTGCTCTGGGGCGGATACGGCTTCCGAACGGGCGCCGAGGCATATGAGGCCCTTGGCGATCTTCTCGAGATTCCTGTGATCATTCTCGAACTCACCGACCCCGATTACTACCACCTCGACACCTGTTTCTGCCCCCTCGACCCCGAACACGTGATCATCGCCCCGGCGGCCTTCGACGAGGAGGGCCTCGCCCTCATCGAACGAGGATTCGACACCGTTATCGAGGCCCCCGACGAAGAGGCACGACACCAGTTCGCCTGCAATGCGCACTGTCCCGACGGAGAGCACGTTCTCATCCAGGAAGGGTGCGAGGGCACGACGGACCGTCTCCGCGCGGAGGGATTCCTGCCCATCGAGCTCGACACCAGCGAATTTCTGAAAGCCGGCGGATCGGTGTTCTGCATGAAACAGATGATCTGGTGAAGACACACAACGGTCCCCCCGAACGTTCGCATAATCGAGCCTCTTTTCCGGGCCGCTCCTTCGCTGCGTGAGTGAACAATCTCTCGTCTCCGTCATCATCCCCACGCTCAACGAGGACGGCGTCCTGGGCCCGACCCTCGACCGCGTACAACAGCAAGAACCGCCATTCGAAGTGCTGGTGGTGGACGGAGGCTCGACCGACGCCACCCGAAAGCAGGCACGAAACGGCGGAACGTCTGTGCTCACAGCCGAGCGCGGCCGGGCAACACAGATGAACCGCGGGGCCGCAACAGCAGAGGGCGATCTTCTCCTCTTCCTCCACGCCGACACCCTCCTTCCAACCGACGGTCTCGCCCGCATTCGACGGGCCCTCGCTCTCCCATCCGCAACTGCGGGGACGTTTCGCCTCCAGTTCGACGAGCCGACGCCCCTGCTCCGATTTTACGCCTGGTGTACCCGCTGGCCGTGGATTCGGCTGTGCTTCGGAGATCGGGGCCTGTTCATGACGCGGTCCGCGTTTGACGCCGTCGGGGGATATCCGGAGTGGCCTCTCTTCGAAGACCTCGAACTCGCGGCTCGACTCGCCCAACACGGCCGCTTTCGCTTCCTCGACGACGCCGTGATCACCTCGGCGCGCCGGTTCCGACGCCACGGCATTCTCTGGCAACAGCTCCGAAACCTCTATCTGTGGCTGCACTACGTGGCCGGAACGCCGCCCGAAAACGTGGCCCCCCTCTACGAACCGTCTCCATCCGCCCCGTCGCCCGACTCCTGAAAAGAACTACCTCCACCAGAGGCCATCGCCGCCCTTGGGCCCGGCCCAAATGTAACAAGTGAGTTACTCAACTTGATTTAATACGGCCTACGTAATACTAGTGAAGTAGTAATTAGCACGAATCCCTTTCCCTTATGCGACGAAAATCCCTCACACATCTCGGCGAAACGGAAATGGAGGTCCTCCACCACGTGTGGGACCTCGGCGAGGCCACGGTGGCCGACGTTCGAGAGCGCATCCTCGAGAACCGCGAGGTGGCGTACACCACCGTCATGACCGTCCTGAAAAAGCTGGCCGAAAAGGGCTACCTGACGTACCACAAGGACGGACGCTCCTACGTCTACACGCCTGCCCAGCAGCCGGACGAGGTGCAGCACAGCCTGCTGCAACGCCTGATGGAGAAGGTCTTCCACGGCTCGCCCTCCGCCCTCGTCCAGACGCTCGTGCAGCGGGAGGACCTCTCCGACGCCGAACGCCGCGAGATCAAAGAACTCATTGACGCCCTGGAGGCGTCGGAGGACGACGATGACGACGCTGCTTGACCTCCTCGCCCAAACGGGACGTGCCACCTGGGATCCGCTGTGGGTGCCGATTCTGGCGTGGACCGTGCTCGCCCTGCCGCTCTGGGGACTCCTGACGCGGCTGGACCGCCTGCATCCGTACGCCGAATATCGCCTCCTCCAGGTGCTCCTGGCTGTACTGCCTGTCGGGGTGCTTGCGACGAGCATTTTCGACGGAGGGATGGCGACGTCTCCGGGCTTCCCCGACGCGGGACTCGCGATCACTGTTCTTCCCCCAGTTGAAACGACGGTCCATTCCGGTTCCGTTTCCGCATTCGGATGGAATCACGCCCTCGGTCTCGTCACCGTCGCAGCAATTGTCGTCGGTCTGGTGGAACTGGGTCGCCTCGTCCTGAACGGCATCGCCGCTGCTCGCATCCGAGGCCAGGCTGGGGACACCTCTCTCCCCGAGCCGGCCCGGGCTGTGGTAAATCGGTTGACCATAGCGCTCGGCGTCAACCGACCGGTGCGGGTCTGCGTCCACCCCGACGTCGTCGTCCCCGCAACCATCGGCGGCCCACGGCCCCTCGTTCTCCTCCCTCCGTCCCTCGCCGACCGCCCAGACGCCCTGCGAATGACGCTGGCCCACGAGCTCGTGCACATCCGGCGGTACGACGATTGTGCCCACCTCGCCGAACGCTTCGTAGCCGCCCTTTTTGCGGTGCACCCTCTCGTGCATACCCTGACGACCCGGATCGCCGAGGCTCGAGAACGGGCCTGCGACGCCGCCGTGCTTGCCGACAAGGACACCTCGGCCGGCGCCTATGCTCGCCTCCTCGCCGCTTTCGCCGACGAATCGCCCCGACGCCTCGGGGCACTCTCCCTCTCCGAATCGCCCTCTTCCCTCCCCAACCGACTTCGCGCCATGCGCTCATCTATCTCACACTGGGTATCGTCTCCCTTCAGCCTGATCACAAGCCTTCTCACCGTCGGACTCGTCCTTACGCTCGGGATTGTGGCCTGCTCGGACAGCGTGGCCCCGAGTGCACAGGAAGAGACGGCCGCTCCGGAGCCCACTGCTGAAAGCAGCACGTCCGATGAGGTGTACGTGGAGGTCGAAGAACGCCCCGACTGCGGCGGAATACAAGCCCTCACAGATGAAATCCAGTACCCAGAATTGGCCCGAAAAGCCGGAATCGAAGGTCGTGTCTTCGTGCAATTTATTGTTGACGAAGAGGGAGCAGTCACAGAGCCAACAATCTCCAAAGGGGTACACGAACTGCTCGACGAGGCGGCCCTGGCGGCGGTGAAAGCACTGGATTGCGAACCGGGAAAAGTCCGGGGCGAAGCTGTGAAGACGAAAATGGCCCTCCCTGTGACCTTTCAGCTCCCGAGTGATTCCAGTTCGACGTCGGCCTCCCGCACAGATCAAAACGAAAACGGCCCGTCCGTAGGACTCGACCAGATCGTTTTTCCGAAGCTGAGTCCGGAACAGCAAGAGCAGATTGGCTCAGGCCCCCTCTTCACTCAGGCCGCGCGACGGTCCCTACACCAGGGGATTTCGTACCCCGACCTCGTCCAACGTGCCGGAATCGATGGGACCGTGGAGGTCTCGTTTACGCTGGACGAATCCGGCTCGGCGAGAAATGCGCGCGTAACACAGAGCGTTCACGAGGCCCTGGACGCCCGTGCGCTCCAGTCGGTTGAAACCACGACCTTCTCCCTGGTGAACGGCCAGGACATAGACCTCAGTGGGGAGACCATGAAAGTCCGATTTACTGCACGTCACCCAGCCAATAGCTCCTAGCCCCCTTGCAGACTCACTTCAGGTTAGAGTGTCGGCCATTATCAACTACGAACGGACCACCTGCCGGGCGGGGTGATCGGGGTCGGGCTCCGTGACACCCCGGTCGGCAGGGTCCCCGTCGCGGCGCAGGCTGCGGTTCCAGAACCAGACCCCGATGCCAAAGAGGAGCGCGGCGCCGAAGCTCATGAGGGCGTTCAGGCCCGCAATGCGCATCTGCGTGTCCACCACCGGCGTGGGCCCAACCTTCTCCGCAATCACGATGGGAATACTTGCGCCCCGCTGCACCCGCACCTCGAGGGTCTCCCGATCGAGGAGCGGCATGATGACGCCGTGCGGCAGCGACAGTTGCTTGCGGGTGAAGGTGCTCCCATCGGGCAGGTTCGCACGCAGGCTCACGTAGTCGTACGTGACGTCCTTGCGGTCGTCTTTGTGGATGTCGAGCACGTCGGCCGTAGCGGAGACCCCGCTTGTTTTTGTAGCGTTAAGGTCATAGGTCACTTTGGCCTGATGAAACGACAGGGCGACCAAAAGAAGCGGGGCAAGCCACGCGAGTTGGGCGACGCGATGGAGCAGGGAGCGATCCACGAGAACACAGGGGTTGTGAACGAGAGCGGACTCGCTCAAACGGAAATGCCACCGGCGTGATCGGCGCTCAACGGGGAATACTCGTGAAACCCCTCCGTGCTCACCCGGCAGTTTCGACCATTGACGGGAGAGAGCCCCTCCTAGGACAGGAAGAGATAGGGCTTCCAGTCCTCGTCCACCGCCCCGGCAAAGTCGCGTAGAAACATCACGTAGCTGGGGCGGAAGGGCTGTCGGGCCAGTTCCATACCCGCCTCCTCGGGCGTGCGGTCGCCCTTTCGGTTGTTGCAGGACACGCACGCCGCCACGAGATTTTCCCACGTGTCCCGCCCGCCCCGAGACTTCGGGACGACGTGATCGATCGTGAGGTTGCTCTCCGTCCCGCAGTACTGGCACGTCTGCTGGTCTCGCTTCAGCACGTTCTTCCGCGAGAGCATGACCCGCTTGTAGGGCACCTGCGCGTACCGCTTAAGCCGCACGATGCTGGGCCACGGCAGCTTCGTGCTCGGCGAACGGACGTACCGTCCGTCCACCGCCTCGACGAGATGCACCTTCTGCAGGTGCATGAGAATGACGGCTCGCTGGACGTTGCAGACCGTGAGCGCACTGTAATCCTGGTTTAGAACGAGAACGTGTCCGTTCACGACACACGCCCCCCCCGTCCCGTGAAATAACACATCCCACGGGGGACGAGACTGGATCTAAATGGGCGGTGCAACCCGACCTGTAGCAAAAAGCGCGTGATGCGGAAGAGTAGACCTCCCCGGAAGTCCGGTTCTTGGTTCTAAAGGCTCAAGAACAGGGCTCGTCGGTCAACAGACTCGACAAACCAAGCAGGTGGAAAACCAGACATCACACTCCATATTGCGAGACTCCCTCTTTGTTTCCCTCCACCTGTGCCGTTGGGGAACGGAACTGGTTTCCCATCGAGGACTCACCTCCCCGACGAGTCTCAAAACGGACCCGAGCCCAGTCGATTTTGCTCCCAAAAAAGACGGGAATGTGTCCGTCTGACAACAAGAGACACCAAAAGCGCACGTAGTTCCTGCTCCCATCTGATGGAAATGTGAGTACTCGGCCCTACTGTAAGGGGATCGGCCAAGGGGAACTTCTTCGCGCGTACGATCACGTCGGGGCGCGAGAAGGCGAGACGCAGTCCCCAGCAAAACATGCAGGGACGTCCCCTTCTCATCCAAAAGTCCATCCCCGGAAAGCAGAAGTTCCCCCAGCACCCAATCTCAAAAAAGGCCTCTTCTCCAATGCAAATCGATATACTGGAGACTAGGTCGAGTGCCTGCCTCCCTCCCGGAGCGCCTCCCTTCCTCCCTCTATCTTCTCCCCTTATACGCAACAGATGAAGACATCCGCCACCGAACAGGATACGATTGTCAATCAGCACGACATCCGGATCTTGCTTCCGAGCTTCCGGAGGTACTGGAAATACGTTGCCCTCACGATCGTCCTTTCCTTCGGCGCGTCCATTCTCGAGGGATTCAGCATTGGTATGCTGATCCCGTTTCTCCAAACGTTTACGGAGGGATCGGAGACCTTTGCCACGGGCGTACAGTGGATTGACGCAAACGTCCTCGGAGCCAACGATTCCGAGGTCGGCCGCCTCTATCGTATTTGCGGCATCATTCTCCTCGCCACGTGGCTTCGGGTGGCCTGTACATACGGATACTCCGTGTTCGCAACGATTAGCCGGACGCGCATGGTCGAACACCTTCGGATGCGGATCGTCGACCAGTTGCAAGCCGTCTCGCTCGGATTTTACAGCAAGACCCGGAAAGGGGAACTCCTGAACAGCATCATGACCGAGATCTCCCGGACCACCGCCTCTCTCGGCATTCTCTTTACGGTATTGACGCGGGGATCGATGCTGTTCATTTACGTGATCCTGATGTTTTGGATCTCCTGGCAGCTCTCCGCCCTCGTCCTCGTATTCTTTGGCCTTTTGTCGATCGGCCTGTCCCGCCTCATCGCAAACGTCCGGGAACGAGGAAAAGAAGTCACGGAGGCCAGCGGCGACTTTACCTCCGCGATCTCCGAGTTTCTGAACGGCATTCGGACCGTCATTGCCTACAACAAGCAGGAATACGAGCGGTCACGTCTCTACAAGGTGGCCCGTCGACTCTCGGATTCCGTGATCGAGTCGACGAAGCAACAATCCTTCGTGAAGCCTCTCTCCGAAGGCATTCTCGGATCAGTCCTCATCCTCTTCCTCGTCGTGACGATGCAGTTCTTCGTCGTGAACGGGGACCTGGACATCGCCTTCGTACTCACGTATCTCTTTGCACTCTTCCGGGCCATGCCCATCGTGCACGAGATGAACGACCAGCGAAGTGAGTGGGCCAAAAATCGGGCGGGGCTGTCCAACGTCGCCGAGCTCCTGCGGACCGACAACAAACCCTATCTGCAGGACGGTCCCCGCGAGGTCGATCCCCTCCAGGAGGGTATCACGTTCGAGAACGTCTCTTTCGCCTACGAGCACGGCGACCTCGTCCTTCGAAACGTCAATACGACCATCGAACGCGGAAAAACCACGGCCCTCGTCGGCGCCTCCGGGGCCGGAAAGTCTACGCTCGTGGACCTCGTCCCCCGCTTCTACGACCCCACCGAGGGTCGCATCCTCTACGACGGAACGGACCTTCGGGAATTTACCAAGCACTCGCTGCGAGACCAGATTGCCGTGGTGAGTCAGGCCACCCACATCTTCAACGAGACGGCAACGGCCAATATCGCGTACGGGGTCGATGACGTGTCGATGGACCAGATCCGGGAGGTGGCGGCCCAGGCCAATGCCCTCGAGTTCATCGAAGAGATGGAGAACGGCTTCGACACGATGCTCGGAGACGAGGGCACCCGCCTCTCCGGAGGACAACGCCAGCGCATCGCCATCGCACGCGCCCTGCTCCGCGACCCCGAAATCCTCATCCTGGACGAGGCCACCAGTGCCCTCGACAGCGTGTCGGAGCAGCTGGTTCAGGACTCCCTGGAACGCCTGATGGACGGCCGCACGGTGATTGCCATTGCGCACCGCCTCTCGACGATCGAGAATGCAGACTGGGTGATCGTGCTCGAAAACGGCGAGATCGTCGAGCAGGGAAAATACGACGAGTTGCTCGAACAACGGGGTCAGCTGTGGACCTACCACTCGCTGCAGTACCAGGTCGCGTAGCCGATCCCCCTTCGACCTCTTTCCCCGACTATCCTCCGCACTCCCTCGCCCTATGGCTTCGACGCCCGTCCCCTCCTCCGTTCCGGAAGTGGCAACCCGGGACGACAACGCCCGCCCGGTGTTCGTCGCCGGAATTATGCCCCGAAGCGGGACAAATTACCTGCATCGGCTGCTGACCCTCCACCCTCACTGTGCCCCCGTGGCCCACGAACCGGTCAAAGAGGATTTTCTCCTTCGCTATTCCCATCTCCTCACGGACTACGCCAATCGCCTCGCGTGGCACTGGGGCCACTGGGGAGAGGCCGGTCCCGTCCGCGACGAACTGCTCAGTGCCCTCGAACAGGGACTCACGCACTTTTTGACACCCGCACACCCGGCCCCGCTCGTAATTACGAAGACGCCAAACGTCCACAACGTCGGAACCCTCTTCGATCATTTCCGGACGGCCCGCCTGATCCTGCTCGTTCGCGACGGGCGGTCCGTGGTCGCCTCCGGCATGCACGGGTTCGACTGGGCGTTTGAATCGGCCGCCCAAAACTGGGCCGAAGCCGCCCGAGAGGTTCTCACGTTTCGGGACGCCTACGGCGATCACTCCGAGCGACACCTTCTCGTTCGTTACGAGGACCTCAACGCCGATCCGGAGTCCGTGCTCACCCGCATCTTTCAGTTTTTGGACCTGTCCCCGAACGAGTTCGACTTCGAAGACGCACTCAATCTTCCCGTCTACGGATCGTCCTTCACGGACGACGACACGGACGACGTTTCGTGGACGCCTCAGGACAAACCCGATAGCTTCGACAGCCAGGAGCGATGGGCCGACTGGTCCGACGCACAACACGCCCGATTCAACTGGATCGCCGAGGACGAACTCGTGCGCCTCGGTTACACGCCCCGATCCATCCCCCTCCACACCCACGACCGCGTGGCCCATCCCCTTCGCGATGCCCGCTACGAGGCCGCCCGGCTCCCCGGGCAGCTCCGAAAGGCCCTTCGGGCAGGCCTCACCGCCTTCCGTCGAGCATTCCGATCTCCTGCTTGATCTACGTACCCTCTATGCACCGTTCTCTGCTCGCCATCTCGTACCGGTTTCCGCCCGAAACGTATCCCCTGGCTACTCGGGTGAAGTACTTTCTCCAGCACCTCCAAGAGCACTGGTCCGTCCACGCTATCACTGCAGCAGACAACCCACACGTGGAGGGCGTCACCATTCACCGGGTCAGACCGCGAGAAATGCAGTTGGTGGGACAGATCATCCAACGCCTCCGGCTCTCCAAGCTCATAAGTCTGTTTGCCTGGCCGGACCCATTTGTCCTCTGGGTGCTCCCGGCCCTCTGGCGAGCGTGGCGGCTGACCAAAGAAAAAAATCCTGCGGCCATCGTGACGTTTATGATGCCCTACTCGACCGGGATCGTTGGGGTGTTGCTGAAAAAGCTGACGGGCCTCCCGCTCGTGCTCAACCTAAACGACTCGCCGACCTGCACAGACATGAACTCTGTGTTTCCCTCTCCTTTGCACCAGCGTCTTGCATATTGGTTGGAAGACTGGTTCGTCCGAAATGCCGACGCGGTGATTTACGTCTCCCGGCGCAACATGGAACGAGTGCGCGACCGGCAACCCACCGATCAGCGCGACAAGTTTACCCTCATCCGACGAGGCGTCCGCCCCCTCCCGTCCCCCTCCAACCCTCCTTCGCGCGGCCAGACGTTTCGGATCGTGTACCCCGGGGGCATGGGCGGCTGGTATTTCGGCCGTCCGGACTCCGCAACCCCGCCGTCTCTCCTCCGCCGCCTCTACTCAAAGTGGCAAAACTGGGGGAAAGTCTACGTCGAAGAACTTGACCCCTCCACCCACAGTCCCCTCTACGTCGGAAAAGCAATTCGGGCCGTCCTCGATGCACATCCGGAGTGGACGGGCCGACTGCAATTTGAGGTCTACGGCAACACATACCCGAAATCCCTCACGGACACCGTCCTTCGTGAGCACGGACTCGAGAACATCGTTCGCCTTCACCCCCCCGTCCCCCACGACGAGGTCCTTCAGATTATCCAGGAGGCCGACCTCCTCTTCCTGACGCTCCCGAACCGCGTGGACGGCACGCCCGGAGGGCGCATCTCCGCCAAGACCTACGAATACCTGATGACGGATCGGCCCATTCTCGGGGCCCTCCCCCCCGGAGAAAACACAGAGTACCTCTCGGACAAGCCGGGTGCCTACCTCACCGCCCCCGACGACGTGGACGGCATGGCCGACGTCATCGAGGACCTCGCCGGGCGGACGTTCTCGGGCGAGGACCTGCGGGTAGACCGCTCTGCTCTCCGCCCTACCCTTCTGAGCACCTCCCGTGCCCAGGCCTTCGAATCCGTTCTTGAAGACGTCGTCCCGTCGATTTCAACCTCCTCCACCGCCCCGGTCCCCGCCGCGAGCCGGTAACCTTCCTCCGTCCTCCCCCATGGCCACAATCCACCTCTGTTCTGCCGTTCCGGACCCGACGACCGACCCAACGGTCCCGGACTACGCCCACGACGACCTCCATCGGATGCGTCGGTTTGCCGGACTCGATCGGTTCGACGTCCATTCGCTCACCGACGACCCCTCTGCCGCCGACCTCATCCTCTTCGTCGAGCGCGAGCACGCCGCCGGTCCGTACATGGAAGCCAATCGTCGCCACCCGCTGACCGCCCGGTACCCGGAGAAAGTATTCGTCGTGAACGGCCGCTACGCGGGCGTGCCGTACCTTCCCGGGGTCTACGGCTCCGTCCGCAGCCTCGACGTGTGGCTTCCACACCGTGTCCGATCGGGGATGTACATCGAGGTCTGCACCTTCGACCATCTGATCCCCGACGCCGACATCGCCCACCGGCCGCACCTCTTCTCTTTTGTCGGGGCCATCCGAACCTGGCCGAAAGCCCGTCTCCCGCTGCTCCAGCTCGAAACCCACCCCCGGGGCCTCATTCGGGACACGTCCGAGGCGCGCACGCGGCTGGAAGAAGAGGCCGACTCGTTCGACGAGGAGGCGTACAAACAACAGTACGTGGACCTCTGCCACGACAGCAAATTTGTTCTCTGCCCGCGAGGAGACGCCGTAAACAGCATGCGTCTCTACGAAACGATGCGACTGGGCCGTGCCCCCGTCATTCTCTCCGACCACTGGATCCCCCCCGAAGGCCCCAACTGGGACACGTTCAGCGTTCGCATTCCTCAGAACGAGATCCACACGATTCCCGATCGCCTCGCGGCCCTCGAGGATCGCGCCGAAGAAATGGGGCGACGCGCCCGAAATGCATGGGACGAATGGTTTGCGGCCGACGTGATTTTCCATCGCACCGTCGAGTGGTGCCTCGACATGAAGCGTCGACGCGTCGTCCCCGAAGCCCTCAGCCGACGATTGACGACGGCAACCCTGGCAATGCCCTTTCACCTTCGACGATACGTCGGGGTCAAAACACGCTCCCTCCGCCGCACCCTCCTTCCGTCTCGATAAGTCTCGCTCCATGGATGCTCCCGTTTTCATCGTCGGGGCCAATCGGTCCGGCACGACCCTTCTCCGGCTCATCCTGAACGCCCACTCGGAGATGGCCATTCCCGACGAGATCAACTACTTCTACTCCTTTCGGGGTGCCTCGGACTACCGCCGGTGGTGGGCCCCGGACCTGACGACGGACGAATACGCCGAGTTCGTCGACGACTTTCTCCAAACCAATCGAGCCGTCACCCCGGAGCTGGACGTCGAACGCCTCCGCGAAGAGATTCTGTCGGGCCCGCCCAACCTGCGACGCCCCTATCGGCTCCTCCTCGAACGATGGGCTCAGCACTACGGCAAGTCGCGATGGGGCGAAAAAACCCCGGGCAACCTGTACTCCGCCCACCTCATCATGAGCATGTTTCCGGACGCCCGTTTTATTCAACTCGTCCGAGATCCCCGGGCCGTCGTCCACTCCATGCAGCGCGTCTCGTTCTTTCCGGACGACGTGATCTTCAACGCCCTCAATCTCCGAAAGTCGCTGACCGACGGACAGGCCCACCTCGAAACGTCGGTGCCGGCCTCACAGCGCATGACCGTTCGGTACGAGGACCTCGTCGAGGACCCGGTCCCCCTCCTCCGCCGGCTCTGCACGTTCGCCGGCCTCGACTTCGAGCCCTCCATGCTCGCCTTTCACGAGGACGCCGCCCAATACATGACGGGCGCCGCCTCCAACTCCTTCAACACGACGGCCACCCATCCCATCTCGCAATCCCGGGCCGACGCCTGGACCCGACAGTTGTCGGAAGAAGACGTTGCCCTCATCGACGTCGTGACGCGAGACGCCATGACGACGTTCGGATACACCCCCCGCGACGTCCGATTGCCGATCCGACAGTGGATCGAGCTCGCTATAAAATATCCATACTGGCGCTACCACTGCTGGAGGAATCGACGCATTCCGCAGTACGTGCTCCGACACGAGATGCTCGACGGGCTCCGCAGCCGACTCCGGCGATGGACGAGCCCGCTCCGGCGCCTGCGCTCTCGTCTCCAGCAGAACCACTCCTCTTGACCACACCTCGGGTGCGCCAAATCTCTGTATTGGCTCGTGCCGAAGGAGTGCCTCTCAATACATTTTTGCCCCTACGTTGGAACGTGAATCCGAGTCCCTCACTGTCCTCTTCCTTTCCGTTGCTCCCCATGCGCGTTCTCGCCTGCAACTCCTCATACGGCCAAGGCGGCATCGGACGGCACTTTGCACAGCTCGTCGAAGAATCACGGGCCTCCGGCGTGCTCGACCGCTACTTTGCTCCGGAGATAAAGCCGGGCGACGAGGCTGTGGGGCGTGTGCTTCCTCCCCGCTGGTGGCCGCGGGCGCTCGTCCAGTACACCCCCCTGCGATGGGCCCCGTCCTGGAAACAGCACGTGTTGAACGAGGGATTCGACCGACAGGTTGCCGGCGCCCTTACGGACCCGATCGAACACTTCATGGGCTTTGCCGGCAAATCGCTCCACGCCTTCCGGAAAGCACGGGCACTCGGCGCCGCCCGTCTGGAACTCGTCGCCCCGAACAGTCACGTCGAAAACGTCCGTCGGCTGCACGCTCGCGCCGCCGACGACACCGGACTCTCCGACTCCTGGCTAAACGAAGCGCAAATCCGAAAGACCCTCGCCGAGTACGACGCCGCGGATCGGATTTACGTACACTCCGACTACGTTCGCGACACGTTCCTCGCCGCGGGCGTGTCCGACTCGAAATTGATTCGGACCCACCTGCACGTCGATCCCCGCTTCCAGCCCCCCTCCTCCCGCCCGACGGACGATACGTTTCGCGTCGTCTACGTCGGCCGCCTGGACGCGACCAAGGGCCTCCCTCTTCTCCTCGAGGCCTACGATCGCCTCGATCTCCCCGACAAAGAGCTCACGCTCGTCGGAGGCTGGGGGACCCGCACGATGCGGACGTACCTCGCCCCCTGGATTCAGCGCGACGACGTTCGCCACGCCCCCGGCGACCCGTTGCCCGCCCTGCAGGCGGCGGACGTGTTCGTGCATCCGACCTATGAAGACGGCTTTGGCTACGCCCCGGTCGAGGCTCTAGCCTGCGGCGTGCCCGTGATCGTGACGGCCGACACCGGCATGAAAGAGCACATTCGCGACGGCGAAAACGGGTTCGTCGTCCCCACAGGCCGGACCGATGCCTTCCTCGATCGACTCGACCACATTGCGGCCCACCCCCTTGCCCAATCGGACTCGCTGCTGACGGGTACTCCCTCTTCCTCCCCGACCCTCTCCTCAACATGAGCTCCCTCCGCGTCTTCTACGGCCATCACAAGTGTGCTACGGGCTGGATCACGGAAAACATCCGCGAAATGACGTTCCACCTTGGGCTGCGCCACCAGATTGCGCACCTTCCGGCCCACTACGCCCCGCACGGCACGCTCGACGGATTGGTCGAGGCAACGTCGGCGGACGTGCTGTTCTACACCAACGCGACGATGGAACAGGCGCGCACGCTCCGTCCCCACCGAGGATTTCACGTGGTACGGGACCCTCGCGACGTCCTCGTCTCCGCCTACTTCTCGCACCGCAACTCCCATCCGACGAAGGAATGGTCGGCCCTGGAAGACCACCGCCAACAGCTTCAGTCTCTTTCGAAGGACGAGGGCCTCTTTGCCGAAATGGACTTCAGCCGCGAGCAGTTCGAGGATATGGGGGCGTGGGACTACGATCAGGAGCACGTGATGGAGATGAAGATGGAAACCCTCAGCGCCGATCCAAAGCGGCATTTCGCCGAAATGGCCGAATTCTTCGGGTGGCTCGACCCCACCGACACGACGCGGCTCCACCACCTGACCCACGTCACGCAGCTCCGCCTGAACCGGCTCAACCAAAAAGGCCGACGCTTCATGCCGGGCGCGCTGCCCATGTTTCCCGTTCCCACCCGCCGGATGACCACCATGCCCCGGCAAGAGCTCACTCGCATCGTCGAGAAGAAAAGCTTTAAACGTCTCTCGGGGGGGCGAAAGAAGGGCCAGGAAAACGTCAACAGTCACTACCGAAAAGGGACGCCGGGCGATTGGGTCAATCACTTTACCGACGCTCACAAGCGCACCTTCAAAAAGCGGCACGGGGATCTCCTCGTCCGGCTCGGGTACGAGAGCGATCTGAACTGGTAACTCCACCCCTCTTATGCGCATCGGTCACTACGCCCCTTTCCTGTGGGATCCCGGCGGCATCTCCTCGTATGTGAGCCGCCTGGGCAGCGCCCAGCAGGCTCGGGGACACGAGGTCCGCTACTACAGCCGGGAGGCCCCCCCGGACAGTCCGCCGACCCAGCTCGTCGACTCCGACGAGGCCCTGTTTGCGGACGCCGACGGGGACGACCTCGACGTGCTGCACCTCCACAAACCGGTCCAGTCCCTCCCCGACGACCGCGTCCCCACCCTCCGAACCATGCACGGGAACCAGGGCTCTTGTCCGTCCGGTTCCCGATACCTGGAACGCACGGGCATGCCGTGCCATCGCTCATACAGCGTTTCGGGATGCACCTTCGGCCACCTGGTCGATCACTGCGGCAGCCGACGCCCGAACGAGTTTGCAAGCAACTTCCAAAACTTCCACCACGAGCGTGCACAGGCTGCCGAGCTGACGACGCTGACCGTGAGCGCGTTCGTCCGGGACGCCATGATTGCCTCGGGCTGCTCTCCCGATCAACTGGAGGTGCTTCTCTCCCCGGCCCCCGACGTCGACCGCCCCTTCACCCCGCCGCCGCAAGACGGCGTCCCCCGGATTGCGTTTCTGGGGCGGCTCGTGCCCCACAAAGGCATCGACTGGCTTCTGGAGGCCGCCGCACAGGTGCCGATCCTTCACGTGGACGTCGCGGGGACCGGTCCGAGCGACGTAGAAGACGACCTCCGTGCGCTCGTCGACCGCCTCGGGATCGGCCACCGCGTAACCTTTCACGGGTGGCTGGAGTCGGATGCCGTCCAGGCGCTGATCTCCAAGGCACGGGCAGTGGCCGTCCCGTCGACGTGGCACGAACCGGCCGGGCTCGTCACCCTCGAAGCGGCGAGCCAGGGCCGCGCGGTCGTGGCCAGTGCCGTGGGCGGCATTCCCGAGTACGCCCGTCCGGAGTTTGCCGTCCTCGCCCCTCCCCGCGACACGGACGCCCTGGGGATTCACCTGTACAGGCTCGCCACGGATTACGACCGGGCCGTGGAGATGGGGCGCCGCGGACATGCCCTCGTGCAGCGCGAGTTCTCGATGGACCGCTTCCTCGACCGGCTTGAGGACGTGTATAACCGTGTGGCGGCCAAGAAGACGCTTGCTTCCCCGTAACCGGTCCTCCTAAACAGCACGTCGCCGCGACGGGGCCGGCCCTCTCTATCGCAATACAGGAAATCCCTCCCTGTCAGGCAGGTTCTCAATTCTTCCTCTCTGTTAACGCCCCCTCCTTCGCTCCACGACTCATCCCCGACATGTCTTCCACCCGGCAGCGCCTCATCTTCGTCGACGTCCTCCGAAGCGTTGCCATCGGGCTCGCTCTCGCTGCCCACGCGCTCAACGACTTTGCGGTCCCGTCCCGATTGACGGAGCACGAGTTCGTGGCGGTACGCCTGATGACACGGGCGGCCACCCCATCCTTCATCTTCATGTTTGGGATGATGCTGGAGCTCGCCTACGTCCGCAAGCTCGAACGAAACGGCTTTTCGGCCACGGTTCCCCGCCTGCTGTGGCGAAGCCTTCAGTGCTACTTCGGGTACGCCGTAACGGTGGCGGCCGGATGGGCCACGGGCCTCTACGACGGAGGTCGGGCCCTTCAGGCCCTCCTGTTCATCTTCGGCATCCGACACGGCAACATTCTGCAGTTCTACACCGTCGCCCTGGTCGTCGCGATTCCGCTCCTCGCCATTCGGCGTCGATGGGGACTGCCGGCAACCATTGCGGTGTGTGCGAGCATGTGGCTGCTGGACCCGCTTCTCAACAGCCTGAACGCCATCCACGTGGGCCGCTTCGGAGGGATTCAAACGCTCATGACGCAAATGATTCCGAGTAGCCTCACCTTCATCGGTGCAGGCATGTTCGTCGGACAACTGCTGCGAGGCAACACCGCCACGCTCGCCCGGGCCCTTTACAAGCGATCGGCACTCATTCTTGCGGTTTGTTTGACGATTGTGGGCGTGCTCGTCTGGCAAAGCTCCTTCGGAACCGTCCTCCACTCGTACCTCGACTTTTACGCGTACCGATCCTCCTATCACATCGGCTACTACGCAATTGGCCTCGTGCAGGCCGTCGGGCTGTGCCTCCTGCTTTTTCACGTCTTCCCTCCACACGTACAGACGCCGGCTCCCTCCTCCCCACTTCTCTGCTTCGGGCGCAGCTCCCTCCTGTCGTTCACCCTCGGAAACGTGGTGCTCACCCTCATGACCGGCCTCGTTCCGGCGGGTCCGTACGTTGGCCTCCTGTGGACGGTCGGATATCTCGGCTGCACCTTCGTTCTCGTGCTTACGCAGGAGCGGCTCCTCCGTCTTCTCCGCACGACCCCCCAGCTCAGCTGGACCCTCTATCCGGTGACGGTACTACGAGAGTGGATCATTGCCCCGGTTAGCACTCGGCTGGTGCAGCGAGGACGCCAGATTTCACACGGGCTGACCCCGAGAGACGCCCGGCCCCCCACGCCCAAGTAATACCGTTTTCCGAAGATGATTTTACGTTTCTGAGCTCCGTTGCTCATAGAAATCGTCTACGTTGAGGAGTGGTCATTTCTCGCTACCGATTCGCTTCCCCTCCCAGGGAATTGCGTATGCGGAGCCATAGACGTGATCCAAATGTCCCCCACTCTAGACCCGACATTTTCGCATCATAAAGGTACTCTCTGCCGACTATTCCCCCACAGTAATGAAGCTCGATCTGGTCTTCCCGGTCCTTCCCCCGACCCTAGACGGGATCGGGGACTACACGGCCCGCCTATCGGTCGAGCTGGCAAACACGAATGACGTGCGGATCCTCACGGCGCAATCGGACGCGTTGCCCGTCGCCGAGGGCCGCGTTCAAGTGGAGGAGGCATTTTCGATCTCCTCTCGATCGGACGTTCGATCCCTGATTCCCCCTATTCAAGAGCGACGGCCGGACTGGGTCATTCTCCAGTACAACCCGTTCAGCTACGGACGATGGGGGCTCAACCTCTCCCTTCCCGGCGTGCTGCACACCGTGAAGGAGACCCTCCCAGACGTGCACGTGGCGCTGATGGTGCACGAGCCGTTCGTCGACGTCGAATCGTGGCGCTTCGCAGTGTTCACGACGTGGCAGCGCTGGCAGCTCTGGCAGCTCGGCCGCGCAGCCGACGCCATCTTCTTCTCGACTGAACCCTGGGTCGACCATTTCCGCTCCTGGTTTCCGAACACCCCGCTCACCCACCTTCCCGTCGGATCCAACATCCCCCACGTGCCGTCCGATCGCACCGCAATCCGGGAGGCCCTCGGACTTCCGGCGGACGCGCTGGTGTGCGGCCTTTTCGGAAGTGCGCACGAGTCCCGAAACCTCTCGCTGTTTCGTCACACCATGCGGGCGGTCTCGGCCTCGTGTGCCCGCCCACTGCACGTGCTGTACGTCGGCAAAGCCGGCAAGCAAATTGGGGAGGGCCTGAACGACGTTCCGTTCCTCGACGCCGGAGCGCTCCCCGCAGCCGACGTCTCTCGGCACTTCAGCGCAATGGACCTCTACCTCGCCCCGTTTCGCGACGGAGTGTCGACCCGCCGGGGCTCCTTCATGGTGGGCCTCCAACACGGTGTGCCCACCGTCACGACCATCGGTCCGGACACGGGAACCACGCTGCAAACGGAAGCCGGAGATGCGTTCCCGGCAGCGCCCTGCCAGGACGCGAGCGCGTACAGAGAGGCTGTCGAGCAGCTGATCGACGATCCGTCTGCCCGACAGCGCTACGGAACGGCAGGCCGACTCCTGTACGAGTCCGCGTTCGACTGGCCTCGGATCGCCTCGCGTCTCCTCCCCCCCCTCCAATCTATTTTCTCATCGCCCCCGACGTCGGCCGCAACGGCGTCCTGAGTCTGAACCCGTCGGTCCCTCTTTTCTCCTATGAAAAACAAATATTTCCTGTGCCTCCAGTACCAGGAGGAGCCCATTGCGTGGGATCCGACCTCTCCGCAGGACCGAACGGTCCATGAACGCTATTTTGGGGGGGTCTTCTCCACCCTCGAACGACATCTGCAGGAGACCGGGCTCACCATCTACCTCACGTGGGATCTCGAGACGCTTCCTTCGTACGGCTCCGACGTGGTCGCTGTCGTCATGGGGGACGAGTGGGCCCGCATTCCTCTCTACTCCCACGCCGTCCGCGCCACCTTCAAGTGCTACGGCACGAGCCTCGCCCTCGGCGGCAACCCCCTGACCCATCCCTCGAGAGTCAATGCCCTTGCGACCGCAAAGTACGTTCGGGATCAAGTGCATCGGATCCCCGGGATCTGGTCTCGTCTCCGAGCGGGGATCCGAGAGGGCGGGTCGTCCTCTCTCCCCCCAATCCTCCCCCTGCCTCTCGGCTACGCCAATCAGGTGGAGCTTCCGCTCAAACCCGTGTCCGACCGACGCTACGACGTTCAGTTTGCCGGAAGCATTTCACACGGCGACGGGGAAAAAGAGGGCCTCAAACGGTGGCTGTCTTCTCCAAAGGTTGTGGCCCGAAAACGAATGCTTCGTCATCTTACGTCCTACCAGGAGGCCAATCCCTCCGTGGAGTGCGACATTTTCGTCACAGACGGCTTTGGTCCCCACGCCGCCGAATGGGGCCCGGGACACTTCCAAAAGATGCGCGACGCCGAAACGTATTCGTCGACGCTGATGGACACCAAAATTTGCCTGGTCCCGCGAGGGACCTCCCTCGAAACGTTCCGCTTCTTCGAAGGCCTTCGGGCCGGCTGCATCTTGATCACGGAAGAACTCCCGGACCGATGGTTCTATAACGGAGCCCCCGTTCAGACGGTGAACGACTGGAGTGAACTCGGCAACGTCCTCGACCGCCTGCTGAACGATCCCGAGCGGTTGGACACGCTCCACTGCACCGCCCGCACCTGGTGGACCGACACGTGCTCCGAGGAGGCCGTCGGCCGGTACATGGCCGACCGTCTACGGTCCATCGGCCCCTCCAGGGCCCCCGACGCTGATGTCCCCCCGCTCAGCACCGATTCTGTCCCCACGCCCCCCGAACCAGCGTCCCGAAAGACGTCGCGGTCCGGATAACGCCCTTTCTCCCGTCCCCCATGGATGCCAAGACACTCTTCGACACGTCCAGAGATCGGAAGCGGGCCACGCTCCTCGCCTTCGGAGTGGGCACGTTACTGGTGTGCGTCCTCATCGGTCTTCTTCTGAGCACCAGCCCGCACGTCGTCAAGCTGGTCAACCTTTTCTATCTCGCGTCCACTGCCGGTTTGGGCCTCTGGCTGTACATGTCCAATCCGCCCCTGTACCTCAGTTTCGTGTGGTGGATGTGGCTGGTCTCCCCCTTTGTCCGGCGCCTCGTAGACTACCAGCTCGACACGTTTACCCCGCCGCAAGAAGCACTGATCCTGCTCGCCCCGTACGTCGTTACCGCCCTCTCGGCGTTTACGCTGTTCCGGTACGGTCGACTTCTCTTCACGAAAACGGGAGCCCCATTTCTATTGGGCCTCCTTGCCGTTCTCTACAGTTACCTGATTGGTCTCCCCCTAAATGGAAGCATGTCGGCCAGCCTGGGTCTGCTCGAGTGGCTCCCGCCTCTCCTCATCGGCTTTCACGTCTACGCCCTTTGGCGCCAATACCCGGAGCATCGAAAAAGTATCCGCTCCACCTTCCTCGGGGCCGCTCTCGTGCTGGGCACGTATGGACTGATTCAGTTCTTCGTGCTGCCGCCCTGGGATGCATTCTGGATGGTCGGCTCCCAGATGAACTCCATTGGGCCTGCCGAACCACTCGCCATTCGGGTCTTCAGCATGCAGGAGTCCCCCGGTGCCTACGCCTACGTGATCGTTCCGAGTCTGCTCTTGATTTTCGACAGTCGCACACTCCTCGGGAAGATCAGCATCGTCCCCGGCTTTCTCAGCTTCCTCCTCACGTTCGTTCGGAGTGCCTGGGGCGGCTGGATGGTCGGAATGGTGGTCCTTACGTACCGGTTTACGGGCCAGCTGCGTATGCGGCTCATTGCCATCTCGGTGGTCGCCGCCCTGGCAATCGTCCCCGCCACCCTCGTCAACCAAACCGCAGCCGATCGCACCACAGATCGCCTCGAGACACTGGGCAATCTCGACGAAGACGGGAGTCTGCAGGCGCGCCAGCACATGTACCAGACGTACACGATCGGGGCACTCACGAATCCGCTCGGGGCCGGCCTCGGGTCTGCCGGGTTCGACAGCGGATACGTCACCATCCTGTGGCAGGCCGGATGGCTGGGAAGTCTCTTCTATCTCGGGAGCCTGTTCTGGCTGGCGTGGAAGGTGTGCCGCCCGCGCCCCGGCGAAAAGGACGATACGTTCACGATCATTCTGTCGTCTACGGTGATCTCCTTTATTGCCCTCATGGCCTTTGGACAGGCCTTCGGGGTCGTCGGATCTGTGCTCTGGGCCTACATGGGCCTCATTCTCGCCGGTCGGAAGTATGAAGACGAGACGACCTCCGACGAGAACGCCTCCTCTTCCTCGCTCTCCTCCGATCCTTCTCCCGTTCGCACTCCCATCTACGGCTAATTCCAGTCGGCTTTTCTCTCCCCGCCCACTGCGGGCCGACGGGGGCCGATCGCTGCCCCCGTACCCTCTTTCCCGACCGCACGCACCCATGCGCATTGCCATCGTCACTCCCAAAATCGTAGCCGGAGACGGACAGGCCCGCGTCAACCTGGAGGTGGCCCACTGCCTCCTGGACCGGAACCACCACCTCGTGTTGCTTACCCACGCCGTGCCGTCGACCCTCGAACAGCACCCCCGAGTGACCTGGATCCAACCGCCGGGCTCCTCCTGGCCCACGGTCCTGCTGCGGGAACTGGCGATGATGTGGTATACCCGCCGATGGCTGCGGCGAAATCGGGAAACCGTCGACGCCGTCGTCTCCAACGGCTGCATTACGTGGGCCCCCGCCGACGTCAGCGTCTCCCACTTCGTCCACCACGCCTGGAAGCACTCTCCGTACAGGGAGGACGAACGCGGTCCTCGGGCCTGGTACCATTCCCTCTATACGACGCTCAACGCTCGATGGGAGTCCCGCGCATACACGACGGCCAAACAGGTCGTCGCCGTTTCCGACCAGGTTCGCAGAGAACTGATCGACGCGGGCATCGCCGATGATCAGATTGAAGTCATTCCGAATGGGGTCGACCCCGAGGAGTTTTCTCCGGGCACTGAAGATCGACGCTCTCTCGGCCTCCCCTCCGACGGCCCGCTCGGCCTGTTCGTCGGGGATCTCCGAACGAAACGAAAAAACCTCGACACGGTCCTCCACGCCCTGCGCACAGTGCCTTCTCTTCAGTTGGCCGTGGCCGGAGACACGGAGGGAAGTCCCTTTCCCGCGCTCAGTCGCTCTCTCGGCCTCGACGATCGAACGCACTTTCTCGGCTTCCAATCGGACATTCCCGCGCTGATGCGGGCCGCCGACGTGACCGTCTGCCCGTCGCGCTACGAGCCCTTTTCGCTCGTCGTCCTCGAATCGCTGGCGTCGGGCACCCCGGTGATCACCACGCAAAACGTCGGCGCAGCCTCTCTTCTCGACGACACCTGTAGCATCGTCCTCGACGATCCGGAGGACGTTGAGGCATTGTCGACAGCGCTCACCTGGATGATTCAGCATCCCGACCGGCGCGCAGAGATGGGAGAGGCCGGTCGGACGCTCGCGCTCCGCCACACGTGGTCGGCGATGGCCGCCACCTATGCTTCCCTCATCGAGCGCACGTGCGACCCCGAGGAGCCGGTCGCCTCGCCCCTTGCCGCTGACTCCCTTCGCTCCCCTTCGCTCCCCCAATGAATCTCTTCATTCTCAGTCATCCGTGCGTCACCCCGACCAACCAGGAGTTCTTTGCGGAGGTCGAGCGCCGGAGCGGATGGTCCCTGACCATCGCCGCCCCGGCGCGGTGGAAGGGAGAATACGGCGTGCGTGAACTGGAGCGGTGGCCGGGATTTGAGGGCACTCTCCTCCCCATCCCCGTCCTCGGCTCCGGCAACGTTCCCCTGCACGTCTATCGGTCGTTTTTCGTGTCCGCCCTTCGATCGGCTGCGCCCGACGCCATCTACGCGCATCACGAGCCCTACGGCCTCGCGACGGCCCAGCTCTACGCCGCCAACACCCTGACGACGAGCGTCCCGATCGGGTTTTTCACCTGGCAAAACATCGCAAAGACGTACCCTCTTCCCATCCGACTCCTCGAACGCTGGATCTATCGGTCGAGCACCTTCGCGTGCGCCGGATCCACGAGCGCGACGGAGGTGCTCCGCACGAAGGGGTACGAGGGACCCGTCACGCACATGCCGGGCAGCATCGATCCCGATCGATACGCCCCGTCGCCCGAGCGGGGACGCATCCGGGAGGAGCTGGGGATCGAGGAGAACGAGGTGCTTTTCGGCTTCATGGGTCGGGTGATCGAAGAAAAAGGCCTCGGGACGCTTGCCACAGCTCTGGAGGCGCTCGATGAGCTCCCTTGGCGTCTCGCCGTGGTCGGCGAAGGATCGTATGCCCCCGTTCTCGCTGAGCGCCTTGCCGCCGGCGGCCTTCAGGATCGCCTGATCGAGGTGGGGTACGTGCCTCACCCCAACGCCCCCCACTACCTGTCCGCCTTCGACGTCCTCGTGCTCCCCTCCGAAACCCAGGCGAACTGGCGCGAGCAGTTCGGGCGCGTCATCATCGAAGCAATGGCCTGCGGAACGCCCGTGGTGGGGTCCTCCTCCGGCGAAATTCCGAATCTGCTCCGCAAAACGGGCGGCGGACGGGTGTTTGAGGAAGGAAATCCGGCCGCCCTCGCCACGACCCTGCGCACCCTCGGCACCGATCCCGCCCTCCGGGACCGCCTCGCCGAGCAGGGCCGTCGCTCCGTCCAGGCGGAGTTTACCGACGCCACCCTGGCGGATCGTTTTATCCAGACTATCGAAACTGCCTCCCGTCCCCACCTCACACCCGCATGATGCCCCCGATCGTACAGTCGCCCCCCGCGACCCTTTCGACCCTCCAGCTGGGAATGAGTTGGCTCCCCGAACAGCCCGGCAACGGACTGGATCGGGTCTACCACGCCCTCACTCAGCACCTTCCCGACGCGGGCGTGTCCGTCCGCGGCCTCGTCGTAGGATCGGACGCGGTGGCTCGGTCGTCCAACGACGCAATTCGCGCGTTTGCCCCCGACGACGCCTCTCTGCTTGCCCGCCTTCACGGCCTCCGCCGTCATCTTCAACGCCTTCGCAACGAGGACTCGTTCGACCTCGTCGCCACTCACTTTCCCCTGTACGCCGCACCGGTACTCGACCTCATTCGAGATCGACCGCTCGTGGTCCACTTTCACGGGCCGTGGGCCCTGGAATCGGAGGCAGAAGGCGCGTCGTGGCCGGTCGCCCGGGCCAAAGCGGGCGTCGAACGGTTCCTCTACCATCGGGCGGATCGGTTTATCGTCCTCTCCGAGGCGTTCCGCACGCTCCTGTGCTCGACGTACGACGTGCCCGACCACCGCGTGCGGATCGTCCCCGGCGGGGTGGACACCGCTCGGTTCGACGTGACCGAATCGAAGGCACAGGCCCGTACCGACCTGGGATGGCCCCAGGATCGCCCCATTCTTCTCTCGGTGCGCCGACTGGCAAAGCGAATGGGCCTCAAAAATCTGATCGACGCCGTCTCCCGACTCCGCACGCACGTGCCGGACGTCCGTCTCTACATTGCCGGGCAAGGGCCGCTCCGGGACGCCCTCCTCGCCCAGATCGACCGGCTCGGCCTGCAGGATCACGTCCGTCTGCTCGGATACGTGCCCGACGACGACCTCCCGCGCGCCTATCGGGCCGCCGATCTGTCGGTCGTGCCGACCCTGCAACTCGAAGGATTCGGCCTCATCACCGTTGAATCGCTGGCGGCAGGAACGCCGGTGCTCGCCACCCCGGTCGGCGGACTGCCCGAAACGCTCCGCCCGCTCTCCGAGGCCCTCGTCCTCCCGGACACGAGCCCGGAGGCGTTGACCGACACCCTCCAACGCGTGCTCCTCGGCCGACTGTCCCTCCCCTCCGCCGAAGAATGTCGCACCTATGCCCGCGACCGATTTGATTGGAGTACCGTCGCTCAAAACGTTCGTACTGTGTACAAAAATCTTCTATGACGCCCTCCCCTCGAATTCTCTTTCTCGACCAGTCCGGTGAGCTCGGCGGAGCCGAATTGTATCTTCTCGACCTCGCCCGTGCCCACCGGTCGACCAGCCACGTGGTTCTGTTCGAATCGGGTCCCTTCTATGACCGCCTCTGCGAGGACGGCATCTCGGCCGAGGTCCTGCTCGGGTCCTCCTCCGTCCGGGACGTGCGGAAAGACGACAGCCTCCTCGCGGGACTGCGGGCCGTGCCCGACCTCGCTCGCCTGGTCCAGCGCGTCGCCCAACAGGCGTCCAACTACGATCTCCTCTTTGCAAATACGCAGAAGGCCCTGCTCGTTGCGGGCCTGGCCGGCCGTTGGGCGAACACACCCGTCGTGTGGAATCTACACGACCTGCTCACGCCCGACCACTTCACGGCCATCAATCGCTGGGTGGCCGTGCTCGCGGCAAACGCCCTCTGCACCCACGTCATCGCGAACTCAGAGGCGTCCCGGGACGCTTTCGAGAAGGCGGGAGGCCGCACGCCGACCACCGTCGTGTACAACGGCCTCGATCCCGCTCCCTTTGACGCGGTGACGGATGAGGACGAAAAGGCGCTCCGTCAGACCCTCGACCTCGGCGACGACCCCGTAATCGGGGTCTTCAGTCGCCTCGCCCCCTGGAAAGGCCAGCACGTCCTGCTGAAAGCACTGCCGCACCTTCCCCCCTCCACCCACGTGATTTTCGTGGGCGACGCCCTCTTCGACGGCGACGAGGGGTACGCGAAGGCCCTGCGCCGGCACGCCGCCGAGCAGGGCGCCGACCATCGCGTCCAGTTCCTCGGCTTTCGAGACGACGTCCCTGCCCTCATGTCGCTCTGCGACGCCGTCGTCCACACATCGGTCGCTCCCGAGCCCTTCGGCCGGGTCATCGTCGAGGGCATGCTCGCCGACCGTCCCGTGGTCGCAACCCATACGGGGGGGGCGCTCGAGATCGTCGACGACGGGCGCACGGGCGCGCTGGTACCCCCCGGGGATCCCGACGAACTGGCGGCAGTGCTGTCTCACCTCCTCAACGACCCTCAACGGGCCCGCGAGATGGCCCGGACGGGCCGTGCCCACGCCCGACGGGAATTCTCGCTGCCGAGCATGATCCAGGGAGTCCGGCGCGTCCTCGACCGCGTCGTCGAAGGGTAATACCAGATGCCGAGAATCATGATACACCTCGATCGGAGGATTACGGAACGAAAAAGTCGCGAGGTGCACCTCGCGACGAAATTCCCCTTTTGACTCCGAGTCTCAAATGGACTCCAATCCCTCGGAAGGGGTACAATCCCCGGTTTCGAGACAAATAGACACTCCCACTGGACAAAATATGAAACGGGGTCGTCCATTTTTTCCTACTCCCCCCGGGGATTTGGATGTCCCCCTATCATCTTTTGGAGTATTCACACCAGCCTCACGTTCGGACGCTCCAAAAAGAAGGGCAGGGTTTCCTCTTTTATCGCTTTCAGGAATAACTGCCTTATTTCTTCTTCTTTTTGAAAATTCCGGGCCATATCTCCACCTGTGTAACCTTGCCCCATCGAATCGGTCGGCCGTCGCAGATCGGTTACGCGTCTTCCGCCCGTCGAAAATTCGATTCTCCACACCGACTCTGTCTCTGAAAGCACGACTCTACACACCGGAAAAATCGTAGAGACGGGCCTGAACGCGCTCTAAGCCCGTCGCGGCTCAGTCAGGCACGTGGTACGCGGCTTGAGGCCAAAGTTTGGCGAATTGACGTTCATCGCGACGTCGACCGTCAGCTTTACCCCCACCGCCTCCCACCGATGCACTGGAA
This sequence comes from uncultured Salinivenus sp., assembly GCA_964502085.1. Taxonomy (GTDB): domain Bacteria; phylum Bacteroidota; class Rhodothermia; order Rhodothermales; family Salinibacteraceae; genus Salinibacter. Next base: position 105,778 of record CAZCUZ010000001.1, read on the forward strand.
TCTTTTCGTCGCCCTGGCCGCAGGTGTCGGCCTCACCTCTCTCAGCGCCCTTTTTCATTTTCACCAATCGAGCCAGGATCTCAGTCCGTGGATCGGTTCCGCGCGTTCCGCGCTCTGGCGCTGGAGAGGTCCCCTCCTTCTTCCTGCGGCCGTCGCGGCAATCGTCCTGGCCGCCGCGTTCTCGTTCAACCTCTTCCAGCAGCCGTCGAGCGAGGTAGAGCTTCCAATCGAGGTCATCGGCCCCGACGGGCACACTGTCGGCGTCCAGGTCAATGCCTCGGAGGTCGGCGACGTGGAGCACCTGTACCTCAAAGCTCATTCCATCGGCTATCCCTACCATCTGGCCGAAGGACGCGGCTACAACGTCGACAAAGCCTCGGTCCGGCTCAACGGCGGCTCGTGGGTCGACGTCAACAACGAAACCGTCAGCTGCCTCGAACCTGCCGCGAGCGCCCGCTGCATCGACGGCCCGATGCACACGATCGAATTCACTCTCCCCATCTCTGAGCTCGGCTCGCTCGAATCCGGAGCCAACATGGTGGAGTTCCGCTTCAACTATGCCCACCCGGACGGTGAGTTCGGGGACGCGTCCACCGGCTACCGCATCCTCGACCTCGAGCTCCAGACCGGCGCGGGGACCGACCGCATCGACGGCACGACCTTCGCCTGGGACGACCCGGGATCGTGGACGGCCCCGGACGGCTACGACTCCAGCACGGACCGCGCGGACGGGGAGGACCTCTGGCACCAGCGCGACCTGCTCGTGGACGGTTGGGCCGGCCCCGAGATTACTGCCTCCTGCGCCGACTGCCACGAAAAAGAGGGCTACGACCTTCAGTACTTCGCCTACTCGAATACGTCCATCGTCGAGCGGGCGCGCTTTCACGGCCTCTCCGAGCGCGAGGGCAAAAAGATCGCCGCCTACATTCGAGCCATCGACATCCAAACGGAAGACGGCACCTCAATCGACCCGCCGGGACGGCCGTGGCACCCCCCGTATCAACCCGGCCCCACCGCGGTCGGCTCCCGCAAGGAATCGGCCCCCCGCACGAATGGACAGCCGTTCTCCGAGCTCGATCCGGTGTACTGGGCCGCCGGCGCCGGAAGCCAGTGGGCCATGACCTACGATCGCGACACGAAATCGTACGTGTTCCCGGACGGGCTCGGCGCCTCTGCGACCGAAAATCTCGTGCAGGAGACGATCAATCTCCGAGAGATTCCCGTCGCGCTCCAGATGCCGGACTGGAACGAGTGGCTCCCGGCCGTGCACCCGATGGACGTGTGGGGCAGCGACTTTACAGACCACGAGGTGTGGCGCTGGTACACGGAAGAGGTCCCGTCGCAGGTGCAAAAAGCAAAAACCCAGGACGCTCCCAAAAAGGCTGCCTACGCTGCGAAGAACATCTGGGGGAATCTGATGGAAGGCGGCAAATTTCGGCCCAACTCCGCCCCGGCCCCGTTCGACGACGACACGGACGAGGGGGTCGCCATTCTTTCACGCATGCAGTGGGGGCTCACCAAAACCTTCGAAACCCTCCACACGAACCACTTCGAGAACGACGCGAAGCAGGTATACGGCGCCGACGCCGAGAATCTTCAGTGGCTGAGCGACGCACGCGTCCTCTTTGATCAGGCGCCCCACATTCAGGGCCCCGTGAAGGGAAGCACCGGTGGAATTATGGATCGGTATCACGACGCTGCGTGGTATCAGTTGCAGCTGATCGTGAACGCCGGTTCGGGCATCACCACCGGCCAAAAGCCTGTGGACTGGAAATACCACTGGGACCACATCTCGGCCGTCAACAATCCCGACCCACACACCTGGCAATACATTTCCTCGTACGTCAAAATCCTGCAGGTCGCCGATGATCTTCCGGCGGATTACAACCCGTGGAGCGACAACCATCCGGAGGGATGGTATCTCCGTCACCTCACCCCCGCAGCCCTCGATCGGTCTCATCACTGGGCCGAGCCCCTCCGAGAGCACGCCAACGGAGGGCTCACGGACGACGAGTATCGACAAGTCCTCAACGTCCTGCTTCGCACGCTCGGAAACGGGATGACACCGGAGCCCCTTTCGGAATGGTCGCGGAGCGAGAACGACCACTACGGGATCGAGCCGGAGTCGTTCGTGCCGGAAATGGTGTACCGGTACGACTGCTGTACGTATGCGGATCACTTCTGGTCGGTCCTCAAGCGGGCCGGCGACGCAGGCGCGGCCTACGATGTGCTCGAGCCAATCGCCCAGTGGGCCAACGAGGCCTGGCCGGAGGGGAACTGGATGAAGCGCATCGAGCCCTACAAGGATAATCCTCCGTTCGACGAAAGAACGTCGTCGTTGGAGGTGCAACTCACGGCTCCATCCGACGGATCCACCGTCTCGTCGTCCGAATCCATTACGATCGAGGCCTCCGCCTCCAATCCGGACGGCTCAGTTGGGCAGGTCGAGTTTTTTGCGGAGGACAAGTCGCTGGGAACGAGCAGCTCGTCCCCGCACACCCTTACCACGAGCGACCTCCCCGCCGGGCGTCATTCTCTCACTGCAACGGCCACCGACGAGGAAGGCGCTACGGCGACGTCGGCCCCCGCCACCGTGGGGGTCGAACGATCGGACGGAACGCTTCCGCCGCGTCCCGGCGTCGCCCGGGAATACTACGAGGGCGACTGGACCCAACTTCCCGACTACGACGCCATGAACCCGCTCTCCCGCGACACGACCGGAAACTTTTCGATCGCCTCGCCGGACCGGGACGACCACTTCGGCTACCGCCTCCGGGCCTACGTCGAGGTCACCGAAGAAGGGGCGCACACCTTCTCCCTGTCGTCGGACGACGGCTCCAAACTGTACGTGAATGGGTCCCTCCTCATCGACAACGACGGCACGCACGGAGAGCAAGAAAAAACCGGCGAGGTGACGCTCTCCCCCGGCTACCACCTCCTCGTGGTGGACTACTTCGAGGGCACGCAAAACCAGGCGCTGGAGGTACAGTGGTCGACTCCAACCACATCGAAAACCTCCATCCCGGACAGCCGTCTCTACCCCGCCAAACCGCAGACGACCACCGAGCAAACTATTGCCCTCCGGCAAGGCTGGAATATGGTGTCGTCGCGCATTCGACCGGAGGATCCCGCCATGTCCAGCGTCTACGAGAACCTGCTCGACGTGATGGTCCTCACCAAGGCGGAGGACGGGCGCCTCTTTAGCCCCCGATACGACGCCACGTCCCTCGACACCTGGTCCGCGACGGAGGGCTACCAGGTGTACGTGACGTCCGACACCGCCCTCACGATCACGGGCAAGCCCCTCGCCACCGACGCCGCCCTTCCCCTGGAAAAAGGGTGGAACTACGTGTCGTATCTGCCGAGCGAGAAGATGCCGGTGGAAGACGCCTTTGCCGCCCTGGACGACGTGCTCGTGATCGTCAAGGACTACGCAGGCAACGCGTACATTCCCGGCCAGACGAATGAGATTGAAGAGGTCCGTCCCACACAGGGATACGAGGTGTACGTCACTCAGGACGATACCCTTCGCTACCCCTCGTCGTCCGAATCCTCGTCCCCCTCCCAACAGCCGACTCGAAAGGCAGCCGGCGCGCCACGGGGCCGCCCCAACACGGCGACGCTGCTCCTGGACGCATCGGCACTTCCGGAGGACACGCCGATCTCCGTAGAGGCCAACGGCCGAACCGTGGGAACGGGTCGAGCCCGAGACGGCACCGTCGCCATCACCGTTCGGGGCACCGACCGCTTCGTCTCCAACGAGACCCCGACGACCGAGGACGGAACCTCCCTCACCCTCACGACGGAGACCGACGGTGAACGCTCGCCCCTTCAGGTGACAGACCCGCAAGACCTCCTCACGGGACGCTCAGCCGACACGCCCCTCACCTACACCGAGGATGCCGTGTACGCCGCGACCGTCGCTCCGGAACAAGCCGAAGTGGAACTGTCCAAAAACGTCCCCAATCCCGCCCGGGACGCAGCCACAATTAAGTACACCCTCCCCACTCCGACGGACGTGACGCTGACCCTCTACAACGTGATTGGGCAGGAGGTGGCCACCCTGGTCGACGCCTCGAAATCCGCCGGTCAGCATCGGGTGCAAGTGGATGCGTCGGAGTTGAGCAGCGGCGTCTACTTCTACCGCATAAACGCGGGCAGCTACAGCGAGTCCCGCAAGATGACCGTGGTGAAGTAGAATCCGAACGCAACCGCACGCCCCCCCGAACGGTCGTCCGAGACTGAGGGGCTCCCCGGGGAACTGCACCCAATCAGAGGATCGCGGTCACCCCCTACATCGTCGGAGGAAATTCCACTTCGTCGGTGGACGTCACGTGCGCCAAAAGCGATCCCAAGTGAATCGAATAGACCACCCAACGTACTGAGCGGATGTGTTTCTTAAAAGTGCCGTCGGCGCTCTTCCTCCGTTTCGGACGAGAGGTCAACGAGGAGATCCCCCCACCCGGAATCTCAGCGCACGATTGCTCGTCGCCTTCTTTCTTTCGCAGTCATGGCCCCTCTTCCGGTCACGTTTTTTTATCCGTTTCCCGACGTACTGGACTCACTGGCGGACATCGATCTCGAGGATCCGGTGTTTTGGAGCCACGAGGGAAAGGGACGGCGTCGCGCCTGGATCCTTCAAACGTACCTCCGCCTCCGGTCTGCGGGGCACCCGGTCTCGATCTCCGAGACCCTTCCCGAGCGGGGCATCGTCGTGCTCCTTCCCGAGCCTCCCATTCGAGACCGTTTTCAACGTCAGTTTACTCGCCGTCACCGCAACCTCGTGGTCGTGACGATCCGGGCCGACACCGCCGTGTATCAGTCGTACCTGGGCGACGTGGACGTCGTACAAAACGGCCGGTTCGCAAGCGAGCGTCGGAGCGTCTTTTTCGTTCCCCACTGGCCGCAGCCCGGGCTCATTCCCCGCGATCCGAACCGGGACACGACGATCGAAAACATCGTCTTCAAGGGGGGGTTCGGAAGCCTTCGCTCCGACTTCCGCTCGGCTCGCTGGTACGAGTACCTCCGCCGCCGCGACCTGACGTTTCACATTGCCTCGGCCGAAACGGAGGGCGAAATTCCCAGCTGGCACGACTATCGCACCGCCGACCTCAATCTGGCGGTTCGTCCCGCCTACGAAGACGGCGGTCTTCGGTGCGAAAAGCCCGCCTCCAAGCTCGTCAATGCCTGGCACGCAGGCGTCCCCTCCCTGCTCGGCGCCGAGTACGCGTTCCGCGAACTTCGCACCTCCAGCCTCGACTTCATCGAAATCGAGACCCTCGACGACGCAATCTCCGCCATCGACACCCTGCGGGAGCATCCCACGCTCTACCGACGAATGGTGGATCACGGTCGTCGCCGCGCACAGGAGTTCACCCCGAACCGCATCACGAAGCGCTGGGCACAGCTTCTCTTCGAGACAGTGCCCGAGGTGGCCGGGCGACCGACCAAACGGGGCGCCCGAACGCTTCCGGGACCGCTGCGAACAGGGGCCAACTTTTTCCTCTCTCCCCCGTCGCCCTACGAACTCCGAAAGATCGTGGGACACAGTGTGCGCAGGGCCCAGACCCTGCTGACCTCCCTCTGGGCCTGAACTGCATTTCCGGTTGCCTTCTCCACAGTATCTCTGCATCTATAGAGATGTAAAGATAACATACAGTATATTGTATTTACCCACCTCTTATATAAACCCTCATACCTCTATAGAGACCTCATCGAATAGCAGTCTTTCTGCCTCGGTCGGCGTACCTCAGCCGCACGAGTACTGACTGTAAACCCTACTGGATGGGCGAAGAGACCGCCTTTTCCTACAGAGATTGCCCATATCAGGCCGTCATGACGGATTCCCCTGCCAAAACCGAGTTCTGAGACATATTCCCCTCTCCTCTATTCATTATTTTATACCCCTCAAAGAGATCTTTATATATGATATTTTGAATTCATATATAGAGTGAGAAATATCATCAAGATGGAATAGTGTTTGGCACTTGACGGGACGGTGCATTCAATGACGTTCCCCCACCCGTCCCCTTCCCATGCTATTCCGTTTTCCGCGTTCTGCCCTTTTCGGTCTCTTCCTTGCAAGTGTCGGAGTGGTGTCGAGTCCCGCCCCGGCTCCGGCCCAGCACTTTACGGACTGCCTCACCCGGGAGGAAACGGGATCGAGTGCAACCGTCGTCATCGAAAACGACGTGGACACGACCCTTCCCAACGGTGCTTCTCTGAAGACGGGAGACGAGGTTGCGCTGATCACGAACGAGGGGGTGTGCGCAGGGGTCGCCCCGTGGGATCCCGACGAGTCGGACACGTCCATTCCGGTGGCAGGCCCTCGCCTCCCCTCCATCCCCGACGGCGAAAGCGGATACGCACTCGACGAAGAACTCAAATACCGAATCTGGGACGCCTCCGCAGACACCGTGTACGAGGTCGGCTCGACAGCCGAATATGCGTCTTGCGACCACGCCTCTCTCTGCCAGGCAGACGGTCGATACGAGGACGACGTAATCTTTACCGTGACGAGCCTGGGGTCGGAGTCGACTCTCCCCGTAGAATTGGCTCAGTTTACTGCGACCGTCGACGGAACCACGGCCCGTCTTCGGTGGACCACCCTCAGCGAAGCGAACAACGCTGGATTTTCGGTCGAGCACACTCCCCCCTCCGCCCCCGAATGGTCCAACCGGGGCTTCGTCGACGGCCACGGTACGACCACCGATCGCCAAACGTATCAGTTCGATCTTTCGTCCCTCGCCCCCGGCCGACATACATTTCGGCTTCGACAGGTCGACGCGGACGGAACGGAAACCCTGAGCGAACCAATCTCGGCCATCGTGGAAATGGAGTCGGCCTTCGAGCTGTCGGACGTCACGCCAAACCCGATCCGGGACCAGGGGCGCCTGGTGCTTCGCGTCCGTACCGCGCAGCACGTGACGGTATCGGTCTTCAATGCATTGGGGCAGCGGGTTGAAACGCTTCACGACGCGTCCCTGAGCGCCGACACGCCGCACGTGTTTTCCCTTACGGCGTTGAGTCTGTCGAGCGGATCCTATTTCGTGCGGGTTGTGGGCGAGACCTTTTCCGCCACCCGGCGCGCGATCGTCACCCAATAGACGACTGGGCTCACGCAGCGGTCAGCGACCGCTTCCGCAACCCGTAGCGGGAATACATGCGGGGACGCCCGACGAGGGAGAGCATGTGGCGATGGTACCCACGGTACCGAATCTGCTCCAACCTGCTCGGTGCGATCCCTTCCCCCGTCCGGCCCGTGAGGGCGTCCGTGGCCAAGCGTGTTGACCAGTACGCGTACGCCCCCGCCGACCGAACGCGAGAGGCCGATGCGTGCCGCCAGTGATAGTCGACGTAGGCGTCCGACTCTCCCAGCTTGTCCGCCCAGTTCACGAAGGCTTCGTGCGTGAGGCGGCTGGGATCCGGATGGTGCTCCACGACGGCGTCGTAGGCTTGAACGATGCGACCGCCGGCCTGGGTCAGCTGCAGCGAGAAGAGCGTTTCCTCGTGGAACCCGTGCGTGTGGGGCCCGGCCCCGAGATCCGGATCAAAGCCCGGAATCTCCTCGAACACGGACCGGTGGACCGCCATGTTGGCCCCCACGAGGCGAGGGCGTGAGGCGGACGCGAGATGCGACGTGTCGGCGAGGGCACCCGTGTGGACGGGCGTCATCCAGGCGCGACGGAGCGACGGGGCAAGACGCACACCGCCCGCCACGGCTTCGGCTGCCTCCTCTCGGAAGGGGGCACACATGCGGTCCACCCAGTCCGGCGGCACTCGCACGTCGTCGTCGGTAAAGAGAAGAATCTCCCCCGTCGCGGCGGCGACGCCCGCGTTCCGAGCGTTCGACAAGCCCGCCTCTCCTTCGTACACGTAGGTCGGAGACAGGGGGGCGGGCGCCTCGGCCTCCACCACGGCGGCGGTGGCGTCGGTCGAGCCATTGTCGACGACGAGGAGATCGACCGTGTCCCCTTCCGGAACGCGAACGACCGACAGCGAACGGAGGGTGTCCCGAAGATAGGCGGCACGGTTGCGCGTGCAAATGAGAATGGAGACGTGCATGGCAGTACGAGACAGCGAAAAAAGGTGGACGTCCTCATCCCCAAGGAAGGAAGGATCGCAGGTTCCAGTCGGACGTGCTCGTGCGAAGCCGGGACCGGACGTGCCGGAGGAGGTCCTTCAGCATCCACGTCATCGGTTTCACGGGGTGGTACAGTTCATTGGTTGCCCAACCCGACCGCCACATCGGAGGCCGCCACCGGAACTGCTCCAGCCGGTACCACTGCCCGAATTCGTTGAGGTCGTGCACGTCGTATCCGTTTTGCCGAAGCAGCGTCGGCATGAGAACCTCGTAGTGGCCCTCCCATCCCTCCTGATGGGCCTGAAAAAGGAATTGAAGCGCCCGACGAGAAATTCGAAAAAACGGATGGAAACCCGCGTGACGTTCTTCGAGGGGAATCGTCGTCGTCGGACTGGACAGCTCCCACAGTTCCCACTCCGGATCCTCAGAATAGGATCGCATGTCCGTCGCCAACAGATCGGCGTCCACGTCTATGAAATGGTCAAAAAACGTCGCCCAATCCCCGCCGAAGCGCACGTCGTACTCAATGATCCAAAAGTATTGATAGTGGGGATACCGATCCGCAAAGAGAATCGTGGGAAGGTGTCCGTATCCGGGAACCGTACTCGTGAGCTGAAACGTGGGGCTCAGCTCATTCACGTCGTCGATGGTAAAGCGGAACGTCGATCTCTCCCTCGACAGGGGCTGCGCCTCCCCGGTACAATCCATGAGCCAAAAGAGGTCCCCGTACGCGGCGGTCGCCGCTTTCAGTTGATCAAACTGCCGCTTCAAGGTCCACGATTCCAGGTGAGAAAAGAACAGGAAGGCGTGAGGACCGTCCGTTTTGCAAAGAGAAGCCATGGAGTACCATCGGTTACGAGGAAAGAGCCCCTGTCGACTCGGCCTTCGGGGAGGGAACGCGGCTCCCCGAGTCCGAACGAAACATGTGCCGCCCGACGGATAACATCCCGGGCGGAATGTATCGGACACCGAACCCCACCCAGACCTGCGCGTACGCCGCCAGTCGTCGCAGAGGATGATCGATCCCGGAAGCGAACTGGTAGTAGATGTCGCTGAGAAACCGTCGGCCCTCGTACTCAAGCTCTGATGGCACGGGCCCGCCCCATTCCTCCTCGATCAACTGCAGCAGGGCCCGGCCTTCGACTACCCAGTCCTCCAGGCTCGTTTGATAGCTAATTTCATTGTCGTGCACCCGTTGGCTGGCCTTCACCTCCCGAACGGCCGCTCCGTCGAACCGCAGGGCCAGCTTCGAAAACATGGCGGCGTCGCTGTTGAGAAAGAAGTCTGACGGAACCCCCCCGGCAGCCCGCAGGGAGTCCACGTGGATGAGGGTGCTGCAAAACGACCAGAACACACGCTTCCGAAACCAGGCTCGGACGTGCTCCCGCCCGGATGCGGCTTCGGCCCGGTTGGGGTACGTCCCCAGGACCGATCCGGTCTCGTCAATGACGCGAGTTCCGGTTCGCACGAAGGCCGCCTCACGACCCTGAGCGGCTCGAACGCACGTCTCCACAAAGTCGCGATCGATGAGGTCGTCGTCATGGAGAATGATCAGATACTCTCCGTGTGCCTCCTCAACACACGCCACAAAATTGCCGTGAGCACCAATGTTTTGCGAGTGACGAACGTATCGGAGCCCGGGATGCCGTACGCTCCCCACCACCTCTTCCGTCTCGTCCGACGAGCAATTGTCCAACACGAGAATTTCGAGGGGACTGTACGTCTGCTCGACGGCTGAATTCAGCGTTTCCTGCAGCGTTGTGTCGGCTCGATTGTAGGTGGGAATCGAGATCGTTACCAGTGGCGCGTGCGAGGAAGAAGTTGACATGGACAAAAACGGACCTGGAAAGAAGTCAAACCGCAGAATTCACAACCTCGTGAGAGGGCAGCACGAGAAATGCTCTACGTCTCAATGAGAGGATACGAGATTGTCTCCGTAGGCACCTGCTCGTATCGCGCGTCCCAACGAGAGTTTTGGATTACGTCCTCCAAACGGTGAAGGCTCCCCCTCAGATCTCGTGCAATGCCTCCGGCGTCCCAACGTCGGTGTACGTTCCCGAAAGCTCGTATCCCTCAATGTGGAGACCTGCCTCGATTCCTTTCTGAAAAACGTGACCGAGGTGAAGCTCGGGGGTCTCACACGTCCGGGCGTCCCGTGCACTTCCTACGATCTCGTGCAGAAAGGTCGTAAACGTCGGCGACCAGACGGCACAAACCCATGCGTGGGTGAGAGACGTCGCCTCCGGCTTCACCTCAACGCGATCCACTCGGGTCTCCGGCCCAACGTGAACCATGTCGGCCGCCTCCGATCGAGGGGGGACAAAGAGCCCTAGCACCACGTCGGCCCCGGTAGAATCCAACCGGCGTAGCAACGGAGGAAATAGCGACTCGTCCGTCTGAATCACAATGTCGGGCAACCCGAATAGCACCGTCGCCCCCTCCACGAAGGGACGGCCCTGATCGAGCGTAAACGGCACGCCGTGAGAGGCGTGGACCATCAGGTAGGCAATCGGCACGCCCACTCGACGTCCGTCCCCCCAGTAGGCCGGGATGTCCCACTTCCCCTCCCGCAACACGACGTAGAGGGCGTCTGCCCCCGCCTCCTGCATCTGCTCGAAGAGCGAGTGGGAGGCCACCCGCAGGTTGAGGGACGAGTCCGTCGCCGACGGCTTCCATCCCACGGGATAGATTTCCTTGCTGCAGGGAAGTCCCCCAAGCCGACGGGCGTGTCCCGCCGCCGGCACGAGTCCCACCCGTTGATTGAGCGCGGCCATTCGAATATTCGTTCACAAAATGAGAAAGGCTACTTGGAGAGGACGGTCGAGACGGAAGACGGCTCGCCGCCCCCCGATTCGACCGACGATTGCATTCCGAAGTACTCGTCTTGCTCGCTCCAGAGGGCGTCAATGAGTCGTCCGTCCGGAAGCTCCACGTCGTCAAACGTCAGGGTCTGGTCCTTCTTCACGTCCCGGACGAGACGCCCCCCTTCTGCCAACCCGATGGGAAGCAAATTCTCGCGTCGGGTCGTGTCCGAATTCTCGGCCTCCCCGTACGTGCAATAGCCGCCCAACGCATCGAGCTCCGTTCCGGCGGAGAGGTCCTTTTTGGCCGTCGCCACCACGTCCACCTGCGGAGCCCCCCTCGGCGCAATGGTCGCGTCCCCGAACTCGACCGCCCGGGCAATCGTGTTTGGGACCTCGAAGTGGCACAGGTGATAGGGCCGGTAAAACACGTACAGGGGCCCTTCACCCAGCTTGTAGAGCTTCAAATAGTGCTGTTGCACGGGATCGTCGTGCGTCCCCAGGACGAAGACGCCCGGAGCCGGCGACGCCCCCACCACGTAGTCCACGATGCCGGGTCCGTCGAGAAGATCCTCGTGCGGGTACCAGTCCGCCGCTTCTTCGATCGGCGTCCCGGTCGACACGGTCGGGCCGTGCATGCCGCGCGTCGCTACGCGCATCTCCGTAGCGTTCGCCACGATGGCCTGTTCGAAGGAAATTTTCGTGCCGTCGGCAAACGACGTCACCATCCGCGGATTCTGTCCCCACTTCTTGGCAAAATCCTCCTGGGTCGTCGGATTTCGGTAGGGATCCTGCAGGCCTTTGATGTTCCCGCAGAGCACCGGCGTGACCCCGAGCCCGCGAACGAACCGATAGAGGTTCATGATGACGCCCGGCTGATCGCCGTCCACGTTCGTGTAGACGACCCCGGCGGCGTCGGCCTTCGCTTTTAGAAGAGGCCCCACCGTACCGTCCAGCTCCGCATTCATGAGCACCAAGTGCTTCTGATACGTGATCGCCTCGAGGGCGACCGCAGCGGAAAACTCAACCGCCCCGGTGACCTCCAGGATGACGTCGATCTCCTGGGCCCGGCACAGCAGCAGAGGGTCGTCAGTGATGGCGGGCCGACCGGCCTCAACGGCGGCGTTCAAGGCCGAAAGGTTGTTCACCTCCTCCGGCTCCCGCCCCGACTCGACAAATGCGTCCCGGGCCTTCCCCAGGGTGCGATTGGAAATGGCACTGAGGGTCATGCCGGGAACGGACTGCAGGATCTGGCGGGCGACGCCCTGTCCCATAAAGCCGGCCCCGACCATCCCAACGCGGATGGGCTGCCCTTCGGACTCACGACGGCGGAGTGCTGTGTCAACGAGAATCATGGGAAAAACGGAAGGAAAGGGGGAAAATCGAGTGCGTCAGAGGGATCCTTGTAGAGCCGAAAACGCCGGCCAGGACCGATCTTTGTCGGAAATGACCTGGACCTCAATCGGCCAGTCAATGTCGAGCACCGGGTCGTCGTACCGCAGCCCCTCTTCGGCCCCCGGCGCGTAAAACGAAGAGACCTGATAGATGACCTCGGTCTCGTCTTCGAGCGTCAAAAACCCGTGGGCGAACCCTTCGGGCACGTAGAACATCCGGTGGGTGTCCGCGGACAACTCCACGCCCATCCACTGCCCGTAGGTCTCGGACGCAGACCGCACGTCGACGACGACGTCGTACAGCGCGCCGGACGTGCACCGAATGAGCTTCGCTTCCTGATGGGGAGGGTTCTGGTAGTGCATGCCGCGGAGCGTCCCTCGCTTTTTGCTGAAGGACACGTTCGTCTGGACCATGTTTTGCGCCAGGCCCTGCTCGGCAAACTCGCGCTGGCAGTACGCCCGGGCGAAAAAGCCGCGGTCGTCGCGGTGCTTTTCCAGGTCGATGATGATCGGGCCTTCAAGCGGCCCCGTCGTAAAAATCATGACAGTGAGGAGAAATCGTGGACAGAAGTCTGAAAGGAACCTCACGGAGAAGAACGATTAGCCGGACATCTCCTGGGGCTGGAGGTCTCGTCGCTCGGACCGATCAGCGGATTTCTGTACCCAGAAAAACTCATCGTCAATCTGGTCGGTCTCGATCAGGTGCTTCAGCTGCTTCAACCGCGTGAAACTCCGAAATTCAAAGGTCTCCCGATCCATTGAGATTTCCTCGAAGATCTCTTTTAGCTGCCGAGCTCCGTCTGCAAGTGTGTATCGACAGGCGAACCCGGGAAGCTGCTCGTGGATCTTGTCGAAGTTGACGCGATAGCTTCGGTTGTCTTCGTTACTGGAGCCAACCGAGAGCTCGCATCCCGAAAAGGTGTCGGCCACGATCTCGGCGACCTCTCGAATTGTGTAGTTCTCCTCCGTCGCCCCCACGTTGAAGACCTCGTTGTGGACGACGTCGCGAGGGGCCTCGATCGAACAGGCAATGGCCCGACAGATGTCTTCGACGTGGACCAGGGGCCGCCAGGGGGATCCGTCACTCGTCATGTCGATGACCCCGGAGGTCCAGGCGTGGCCCGCCAGGTTGTTGAGCACGATGTCGAATCGCTGCCGGGGCGACGGCCCGTACGCCGTCGCGTTGCGGAGAAACGTCGGCGAAAAGGACGCGTCCGCCATCGCCTGGAGGTCGCGCTCGACGAGCGTCTTGCACTTCGCGTACGCCGTCTGGGGATGTAGCGTCGACTCCTCGGTTTTCACGGGCTCGTCGGCCGGGACGCCGTAGACGCTGCACGACGACGTGTACACGAATCGATCGATCCCGACCTCCTTGCACAGAGAGGCAATGTGCACACTTCCCTGATGGTTGATGGCGTAGGTGTTTTCCTCGGCGTGCATGCTCAACGGATCGTTGGACAGCTCGGCGAGGTGCACCACCGCATCGTATCCCTCCAGATCCTCGGCCGTCATGCGGCGAATGTCGCGCTGCCGCTGACCGCCGGAGGGGGCAACGAGGCCGTCGTACAGCGTGCCGTCTGTGTAAAAATTGGTGTCGAGCCCGCTTACGCGGTGGCCGCGCTGCTGGAGATAGGGGACGAGGCGAGACCCGATGTAGCCTTCGTGACCGGTGACGAGAATCTTCATAAGGATAGACGGGAATCAGAAGCGAGAAAAACTCAGAAGGAGTGCGACACTCTGAGTACAGAAACAGTGTAGAACGCGTACCAGACTTTTCTTTTCGCTGCCGGAGCGGCTCAGCTACTCTTCTGGCGCAATCCAGGAATCGCATCGCCCCACGATGCCTCTGCCGGACCCGCAACCGTGGAACGCTGCAGGGGAGCCCCCGTCGCCTCCAGGTCCGCCAGTCGATCGGCGATGGTCTGGCCGATGGTGAGAGCAGACGTGGCAGCCGGCGACGGCGCATTGCACACGTTCACGACCGTTCCGGACGTGTCAATGATAAAGTCGTCGTGCAACTGTCCGTCCGGGGTCACGGCCTGAGCCCGGACCCCAGAGGGTGCGGCTTCCAGGTCCTCGGCTCGAATCTCCGGAATCAGTTTCTGAAGGGCACCCACGAAGGCCTCCTTCCGATACGACCGCCACATCTCTGCCAGGCCCGTTCGCCAGTACGTGGACGCCAGTCGCAGGAAACCCGGATAGAACAGGATCTCGGCCAGATCACGAAGGTCGACAGTCGACTTTTCGTAGCCCTCCCGTGCAAATGCGAGAACGGCGTTGGGTCCGCACTCCACCTCCCCGCTAATCCGTCGAGTAAAGTGCACCCCGAGGAAGGGAAAACTCGGATCCGGCACGGGATACACCAGCCCTCGACAGAGATGCCGTGCGTCCGATGCAAGCGTGTAGTATTCGCCCCGGAACGGAACGATTTGGACGTCGGGAGCCTCTCCGCTCATGGCCGCAACCCGATCACTCTGGAGACCGGCGCAGTTCACGACGAATCGGGTCGTGACGTCCCCCGCCGCCGAACCCAGCGTTGTAGTGCCGTTCGACGAATGGATTCGGTCGACCTGAGCATCCGTGAGAATCGTTCCTCCCATTTTTCGGATACGATCTGCCAGACGCTCGGCTACAATTTGGTAGTCCACGATCCCTGCTTCCGGCACGTGGATGGCCTGAACGCCTCGAACGTGGGGCTCGATCTCTCCAAGGCGCTGCGGCCCAATCATCTCACAACGGACCCCGTTGGCGCGTCCACGATCGAAAATCCGCTGTAACGTCGGCACCTCCTTCCGCTCCGTCGCCACGATAACCTTCCCACATCGCTCATAGGGAATGCCCTCCTCGTCGCAAAAGGCTTCCATTGCAGCCTTCCCCGCCCGACAGTTCTCGGCCTTCAACGAGCCGGGCTCATAGTAGACACCCGTATGCAACACCCCCGAGTTGCGCCCGGTCTGGTGCTGGGCGATGGACGATTCTTTCTCCAGTACGAGAACCTGCGTTTGAGGCTCGTCTCGCAGAACCTGATGGGCCGTAGCGAGACCGACGATCCCCCCGCCGATGATGGCAACGTCTGTAGTGTACGACATGAACGGAATGTGGAATGGGAGAAATGGACGACCGCCGGAAGGGAAACCCTACCGTCAGAACGGGACACTAGGGAGTAGCTGCGGCAACGCCTGTGTCTGACCACACCTTCCACGGGGCATCCCCCTCCTCCCACAGCGACTCGAGGTTGTTCCGGTCCCGCAGGGTGTCCATGGGATGCCAGAAGCCCTCGTGGCGATACGCGCTCAACTCCCCGTCCCGAGCGAGCGCCTCGAGGGGCTCCTGCTCCCATACCGTATCGTCCCCTTCGATGTACGAAAACACACCCGGCTCCAGCACGAAGAAGCCCCCATTTATCCAGGCAGACGGTCCACTCGGCTTTTCGCGAAACTCGGTAATGCGGCCGTCCCCATTCTCCAGATTGAACACCCCAAAGCGTCCGGGCGGCTGAATGGCGGTGAGCGTTGCGAGAGTGCCCTGCTTCTCGTGATAGTCGATGACGCCTCCAATGTCGACGTTGCTCACCCCGTCTCCGTAGGTCATACAAAACGTCTCGTCCCCAACGTACTCGCGTATGCGCTTGAGGCGACCGCCGGTCATCGTGTGTAGACCGGTGTCGATCAGGGTGACCGTCCACGGCTCGCAGTGATTCTGGTGCACCGTCTCGGTATCCGTGGCAAAGTCGAACGTCAAATCGGACCGGAGACGACGATACTCGGCGAAGTACTGCTTGATGACCTCTCCCTTGTATCCGCAGCAAATCACGAAATCGGTGATGCCGTGGGTGGAGTAGATCTTCATGATGTGCCAGAGAATGGGCTGCTCGCCGACGTCGACCATCGGCTTGGGGCGAACGGCGGTTTCTTCGGAAAGACGCGTGCCGAAGCCGCCGGCAAGGATGACTGCTTTCATAAGGGGAAGGGGGAAGAGCCGGAGAAAACAAGAGGAGCGCCAACAGGAGACGGTCACTGGAACCGAACTCTTTTCACGAGCCAATCTTAAGAAACACCACCCCGCGCACCTTCCACCTAGCCCCAGACGCATCGGACATCAGCTTAAGGCGTACATTTTCTCCGCATTCATACACCGAAGGATCCGTCCCACAGGTTTTTCGTCGTCCTCCCTCCTCGTGCGCCAAAAGTAACGGCTCACTGAGGGCAAAAACCCACCTCGATTCGGGAAATTGATTCCTCGCAGTACGCCCCTCTCACCTATTCTTTTGCGACAACCTGCCAACCGGCCTGCTTCACGACACGACCGTACATGTCTACTCAAGATCTTTCCGTGCCCTCCCCTTCTACGCACGACGCCGAGACACCGACCCCAGCACCGAAAATGACGGGTCGGGGGATCCACGATCTATTTGCAGAACAGGCCCGCCGGACCCCCGACGCACCGGCATTGGAATTTGACGGAGAGACCCTTTCGTACCGCGCCCTCGACGCCCGGGCCAACCAGTTGGCCCACGACCTCATTGAGCACGGCGTCGGCCCCGAGGCGCGGGTCGCCATCTTTATGGAGCGGTCGGTGCGTTTCGTCGTCTCGATCCTGGCGAGCCTGAAAGCCGGTGGAGCCTACGTTCCTCTTGACCCCTCCTACCCCGCGAGCCGGCTTCAAATGATGCTGGAGGAAGCCGGGGCCACGGTGCTCCTCACCCAAACGGACCTGTCCGACCGCCTGGAGGCCCCGGCGAACTGCACCGTGTCCGTCCTCGACCGCACGGACAGCTCCCTCGACCACCACCCCGAGAGTGCCCCGTCTGTCTCCGTTTCTTCGTCGAATCTGGCCTACGTTCTCTTCACGTCGGGCTCCACGGGACGCCCCAAAGGTGTCGCCATGCCCCACGGCCCGCTCGTGAACCTGATCGAATGGCAGTGTCGCCGCTCCGCCCTCGGCGTCGGCGACCGCACCCTCCAGTTTTCTGCCCTGAGCTTCGACGTCTCCTTTCAGGAGCTCTTTTCGACGTGGAACTCCGGCGGCACGCTGATCCTGGTGTCAGAAGAGACCCGCCACGACGCAGTGGCCCTCCTTCACCTCCTCGAAGAAAAGCAGGTCAACCGGCTCTTCCTCCCCTTCGTAGCCCTACAGCACATTGCAGAAATTGCACAGGCGAAAGACCTGTACCCGTCCCCCCTCCGAGAAGTGATCACGGCGGGCGAACAACTCAAAACCGTGCCCGCCCTCCAGGCCTTCTTCCGCCGCCTCCCCGACTGCTCCCTGGAAAATCAGTACGGGCCGACCGAGAGCCACGTCGTCACCGCCTACCGCCTGCCGTCGGACGTCGACACGTGGGCGTCTCTCCCCTCAATCGGCCGCCCCATTTCCAACGTCCGGCTCTACCTGCTCGACGAGGAGATGACCCCGGTCCCCGATGGAGAGGTCGGCGAACTGTACATCGGCGGGCCGTGCCTCGCCCGAGGCTACCTCAATCGGCCAGAACAGACGCACGAGCGTTTTCTCCCGGATCCGTTTACCGAACGAACAGATGCCCGCATCTACCGGACAGGCGACCTCGCCCGGCACTCTCCCGATGGAACCTACGACTTCCTGGGCCGAGCCGACCGCCAGGTAAAGGTCCGAGGATACCGGGTCGAACTCGGCGAGATCGAGACCACCCTCAACGGCCATCCCAGCGTCCGAGAAGCGGTCGTCCTCCCCGACCAGGACGATGCACAGGGAAATCAGTTTCTCCGAGCGTTCGTCGTCCCCCGACCGAACACGTCCCTCGACGCAACGAGCCTGCGGACGTATCTGGCGGACCGGCTGCCCGAATACATGGTCCCCTCCACGTACACGGAGATGGCGTCCTTTCCGCTCACCCCAAGCGGGAAGGTAGACCGAAAGGCCGTGTCTGACACCGACAATCCCCCCCTCTCAGCGGAGCGTCCGGAGATCGTTCCTCCCCGAAATGACCTCGAAGAGCTCCTGGTAGAGCTCTGGGAAGAGGCTCTCGAGGTCACTCCCGTCGGGATACACGACGACTTTTTCTCCCTGGGCGGCCACTCGATCGTGGCGGCCGAGATGCTCGTCGAACTAAGCGAGACCCTCGGACGGGAGCTTCCCCTCGCCCTCCTGGCGGACACGCCGACAATCGCCACCCTCTCCGAAAAGCTCCAGCGCGGGGAGGACCTCGACGCCTGGTCCGTCGTCGTTCCGATTCAGCCGCGGGGGACCAAAACCCCGCTTTTCTGTGTCCACGGGGGCGGAATGAACGTCCTCCGGTACAAGAGCCTCGCGACGAGCCTCGACGACGATCAGCCGGTTTACGGCCTCCAGTGGGCGGGCCTCGACGGGCGAGCCGTGCCCTCGAACTTAGAAACGATCGCTCGCCATTATCTTGACGAACTTCAGTCCGTCCAGCCGACGGGCCCGTATCTCCTGGCCGGCCACTGCTTTGGGGGACTGGTGGCCTACGAGATGGCCCAACAGCTCCAGTCGGCCGGAGAAAAAACGGAGCTGGTCATCATGTTTGACGGCTTTAATCCGACCAGCGACGCGTTCGAGCCGGCGGGCTGGCTGGAACCGCTTCGGGCCGGATCGGGCAAACCGAACGGGTTCTGGAGACGACTCCGCCACCTCGTCGGTGTGCGGAGCCGCCTGCAGGTCCTCCACGCCATTCTTACAGATAGAGCCATCCCCTCCGATGCCCCCAGGCTCTACGGGCAATCCGTTCTGTTTCGCCTCTGGCATCGGATCCGACTGCTCCTGCACGACAAAATCCCCGAGGGCGCCCGGCGCCACTATGCGTTCCAGACCATGGGGGCGGCCCTGCGAGGATATTCTCCTCGTCCCTACGCCGGCCCAACGCTCCTGCTCCATTCAGAAGGAACCGAACGGATTGCGGGATTCTACGAGGGCCGCTTTACCGATGACATGCTCGGCTGGTCCTCCATGACGCCGGACCCGTTTTTCCACACCGAGGTGCCCGCAAACCACAACGACGTCGTCGATCATCCCCTGTCGGTCCGCACGATGCAAACCCACCTCGACGCTGCCCATCGGCGCATTGCTCGCGCCCAGTAGCAGTCCTGCGTTTACGAGGTCGCGTTCCGTCGGAGCTGCTGGACGACCTCCTTCCACTCAGGGGGAGGATCCACCTCACAATGCATGGTCTCCCCCGTCGTGGGATGCGTAAAACCCAGCCGATACGCATGCAGAAACGGGTGGGGAGAGAGGTCAAAAATGTGATCGAAGAAGGCCCTGCGCTCTCCGTTCTGGGGACCATACCGGACGGTTTGCCCTCCATATTTGGGATCGCCCAGAATCGGATGATGTCGATGGCTGGTGTGGACGCGAATCTGGTGCGTGCGTCCCGTCTCGAGGCGAAAGATTACCTGCGAGGTATGTGCGTACTGCTCAACCGTTTCGTAGTGCGTAACGGCCCACTTTCCCTTTTCCTCGTCCACCACCGCCATCCGCTGACGATGGTTGGGGGCCCGTCCAATCGCTCCCCGAATCGTTCCCCTCGGAGGCTCGAGATGTCCCCACACGATCGCACGATATCGACGATCGATGCTGTGGGTCTTAAACTGCTCGGCGAGCAGCCGATGGGCCCGATCACGTTTGGCAACCACCAGTAGGCCGGTCGTGCCTTTGTCCAATCTGTGGACGATTCCCGGTCGCACCACCGGATGATCGGGGGACTCCGGAAGCGCGTTCACCATCGACAACCCAACCGATTCATCGGTGGAGTCTCCTGTTTCCTCATCGGCTGCCACTTTCTGTCCGTCGACATGGTGAAGGAGGGCGTGAACGAGCGTGCCCGAGCGATGCCCCGGAGCCGGATGCACCACCATTCCGGCCGACTTGTTGACCACGATCAGATCCTCATCCTCGTAGACCACGTCAAGAGGAATCGGCTCCGGTTCCGCTTGCATCGGCGGCTTCCGAATCAGGCGAAAGACGATCTCGTCGCCGGGCTCAACGGAGTATGATTTCTGTACGTCCTCCCCATTTACTTTGAGGTGCCCCTTTTTGATCGAACGCTGGATTTTGGACCGCGACGCCTCGGGATAGAAACGGGTAAGATACTTGTCAACCCGAGTGTCGTCCCGATGGGATTCGGGGACGACGATCTCGACGACGTTCTCCTCCCGAACCACGTCCGCCTCGTACGCGTCTGGATTGAAACTGTCGGGAATCCCCATCGCCATGACGACTTTCAGTGCTGAAAGGAATCGACCGCCTCGAAGACGGCCTGCAGGTCGGAGTCGTCGTTGTAATACGTGGGGGAAAACCGAACTTTCCGGTTTCGAAGAGCAACGGTCACGTTCTTCGTTTTGAGATGATCGACGAGCCGCTCCGGCTCCTCGGGGGCAACCGTTACAATGCCGCTGGCGTGCCCCTGCTCCCTCGTCCCATACCGGGACAATCCCCGACGCTCCAATCCATCGGCGAGCTTCGCTGACAGCTCGAGGACTCTACCCTCACACCATCGGGGCCCCGCCTCCAGATACATCCCGAGCGCCGCATCGAGTGCCACAATTCCGGTAGTGTTAAGCGTCCCGGTCCGAAAACGCCGGGCATCGTCGTGGAAGGTCAGAGCGTAGCGATCCAGATTTGCCCAGTCGATGGGGCCGTGAAGCCAGCCAGTAGGGGGTTGAATCCGCTCTTGGAGCGACTCCTCACAGTAGAGAACCCCAATCCCCTGTGTCGCCATCAGCCACTTGTGCCCTCCCGCAGCAAGAAAGTCAATTCCTGCCTCGTTCACGTCGAGTTGGAGCGCTCCCAGTCCCTGTATGGCATCGACACAAAAGAGAACGTCCTGTTCTCGACACAAGTCCCCAATGGCTTCGAGATCAGCTCGAAAGCCTGAGAGGAAGTGAACCCAGGAGATCGAAAGAAGCCGGGTCTCGGTCCTCAGCGCCTTCTCGACGTCGTCAACCGAAAAAGCCCCTCCCTCCGTGTCGATAAAATCGACGGAGACCCCTTCTGAGGCCAAGTTCATAAACGGATGTACGTTCGCGGGAAAAGTCCCGTCCGGAACGGCAATCCGGTCTCCATACTGCCAGTTCAGCCCCTGGCAGAGGAGGTTTAACCCCATTGAGGTATTATGTACCACGTCGACGTGAGACGTTTCGGTCCCCAAGACCTGAGCGGCTCGATCCCGGGCTCGCTCCAGGACCGGCCAAAAAGAATCAAAGTTCGCAACGTCCACATCGAAGACCTGTCCCTGCCGCTGCGCCAGATGTGCCTGTATGGCGTTTCGAACCGGTCGGCTGACCGGACTCACGGCAGCGTGATTTAGATAGATCCGGCGATCGGTGTGGGGAAAGTGAGTCCGAAGGTCTTGGACAGTCATGATAAAAACAAATCAGCGCGACCGTCCGGAAAGAAATACCACCCACCCGCAAAGAAAAACCCGACCGGCAAAACTCGGTCGGGAGGAAAGGATGCGGTGGGGGAGGGATTCGAACCCCCGGGACCCATAGCGGGCCCTCCGGTTTTCGAGACCGGTGCATTCAACCAGGCTCTGCCACCCCACCCTGCCTCTCCAGAAGCTCCAGAAAGAGGGTCCAATAAGTCACAAGCAACCAAGCACTCCGATGTGAAACTCAAGGAGAGTCCTACATCGATTCGTACGTGAGTCGCTGAATCTTCTGCACGAGCTGACGTTTCTTCGCTTCGAATCCTTCACGCACGGTCTGATTCGCTATTTCCACAATCTGACCGTCTTGAACCATCCGAGCAAATGCAAGCTGATCACTAAAGGTCCTCAGAGCAGCCTCATTCGTAGTGAGTGTCGTTCCCTTATTTCGAATGATATCTTGCACCCAGGGCTCCGACGTGTCAATGTGCATCATTTGGATGTCCTCTTCCGCCCCACCTGAAGATCTATAGACAAATTGCAGCGTTTCAATCGACTCCTGAAACCCCCGGTTTCGAATTTCGAATCGATAATCAATAAATACATTGTTGGCACTCGTGAGTCCAAACCCTTCGTCGAGGAGTTCCTCACGAAGCTCGGAGATCGGCATTGGCGCAGAATCATCCGGAGAACGTTTTATCTCAATCTCATCACCCTTCCGTTCCATGACCTGAACCAGCGTATCCAAGAGCGCCCGGGCTGGCCCGTCAGACTCGATGGGCGAAAGCAACTGAGTGGTCTGCAACCAGCGTTGAGCGGTTGCGTCAGAAGGCGTCATGGCCAGAAGAGCAAACGCCAATAACGAGAGGGAAAGAACTCGCCGAGACAGCTTAAACATATGATTTGAACCTGTAATTCGCTTGCTGACGTGAAAACCCATGGTCTTCTCTCTCGCAAATGTTACACCGCCTTCCCTCTTCCCAGAGAAGCTTAAGAGAAACTATTTTTGAATCCACTAAGATAGAATGAAACTATAGGAGAGGCTGGACTCATTCAGCCCCACAGGAATTACCTCTCCCGCGTGATTCACCCGCACCACGTCTTGAAGTTGAATGATCAACCGGTCTTTCGGTTGTGCCTGGACCTGATTGAGTCCTCGAACCAAGGCCTGCTTTAGAGTAGAGTTCTGCCCTAGCTCAAAGGTACCAATTTCCTCACTGGCCTGGAGGCCTTTACGTATCGAGACCTTTGCACTACGTACCTGGTAGTTGGCATCCTCCGGGTAGCTCTTTGCATATTCCTGATCCGCTTCGACCTGGAACTGGAGTATAGGACGCGCACGAGGAAGATTGTCCCCGTTCGAGATCTGCTCGCTCTGTGCGTTTAGCACGCGGAGCTCAGGTCGGGGCGGATCAATGACCGCAAATTCCTTTTCGCCCAAGTACACATTTTCACCGTCCTCAGAAGGAAGATACGCCTGAACCGTCACGTTGTCCGACGACGGACTGAGGGTGAGTTGACGGCCATCGACTTGCCCCCCGGAGGAAGATTCAAGCTGAATGGGACGATTTTCGAGCCCAGGAATGTCAATACGGATCTGATTTCGCGTGCGCCGATAAAGCGACTGGGTCGCAACACTCGTTGCTACAAGCTCTGGGCGACGGACAGTAAATGATCCATCCAGAGTTTGAGAGGCAGTCCCTTCAAGCTGATCATACTCCATCCGCACTGAGTATTCCACCTCCTTCTCGTCTTCTCCCTCAGCAAGGAGCTCTCCCGTCGGGACGGTGATGTTCTCGTTCCCCTCCACGGTAACTTTCTGATCGTCCGTCTGAAGCGTAATCTCACCTCCCTGGGCGAGCTGTGCGGCCTTCAAGTACGCATTGGCCGTATAATCTTGACCGAGGACGACAGTCGGCTCCCCTCCAACGAGGACAGGTTCCACTTTTTCAGCGGCAACGCTTTGCTCCTCGAGGTCAAACGTACTGAAAGAATACAGGAGAATCGGCAGGTACAAGGCGAGCATCACGTTGTACCTGAGATCCTTAAGGCGATCACTACCAGCACCAGCCATGGGTCTAGTTTACTGTTTGGTTTGCTTCAGAAACACCATTCGGGGTCACCTGCGGGTCGTTGAACTGCCGAAACCGCCGTAGCATCTCATCGAGATCACTACGCATCTCTTCGACAGCATTCCCGGCGCTCTCCATCTCAGCCCCCAGAGAATTCATTCCTTCTCCAAGGCGCTCAGCATCTTCTGCAAGATCACCGGTGGCAACCTCGTTCAACTTCGTTCGCATGTCTTGAACGGCAACCCGAGCCTGCTTCATCTCCCCCACCATCTCGTGAATCTCTCCCCCGAACTGTTTGATCTCCTTCCCGAGGGCTCCCATCATCACGTTCAGATCATCGTTCACCTTCTTCTCGATCATTTTTCGGGCCGACGCCCGGACGGGCGTTCCAGCATCCACGGGTTCCCCGCCGCCGCCCCCGGAAGAAGAAGCTGGCTCTTCCCCCTTTTCGGGCGTGTCCATCATGAATGCCTGTCCCAACTCCAATGATCCCATGATCACGAATGCAGCTGCCTCCCCAATGAACCCGAGCTGCATAAAGAGCTCCCAGTTCGGGTACTTCAGAATTTTAAAAAAGACGCCGAGAATGGCGAGAGCCCCAAAGATTCCGATAAAGAATCCAAGGACTTTCGTAATTCGTTCGAGTATCGCTTCCTGTCTCGCTGTGGCCATGGCGTTCTATCAGATAATATCCAATTCAATGTGGCAAGGGTGAAAAGTGTGTACTCAGAGGTGGTGTGACCTGGAGGCCTTATCGTCTTCCTCCGTCTTCTCCGTCAGCACCTCCCTGTCCTCCACCACCTTCATTTCCCTCATCGTCCTGAGTCTGGGGGGGAGGGGTCTGAGGATCCGGCTGCTGACCTCCGGTCTGGGGCTCCTGTCCCTGTTGAGGAATCGCGTTGCCTCCTTCCGGCTGCCCCTCTTCTCCGGGCTGAGGTTGCGTCTCGGGAGGGGGGGACGGCTCCGGTCCAAGCTGCCCCTGCTCCCCTTCAATGGAACTTACGTCCGCAGCACAACGAAATCCAATGCGGGCAGAGGCCTCATCCTTCGGCTGGTAGTCCCGAACGCCGACCCCAATTTGGAAGGCATTCGAAGCCCACGACCCTCCACGTATAACTCGTCGGTTCTCCTCGGAGTCTTCGTACACCGGATCGAGGCCGGAAAGAGCCGAATAACTTGGCGTGTAGGCATCCTCCACCCACTCGGCCACATTACCGGCCACGTCGTGGAGCCCCCATCGATTCGGAGGATAGGACCCAACGGGAGCGGTAAATGCGTAACCGTCGGCCGCCTGCCCCTGACGACCCGGATTGTAGTTGGCCAAATAGCGACCCTGAGGATCGCGCGGGGAGAACCCAGCCCACGGGTACACCCCGCCGACTCGTCCCGCTCGGGCAGCATACTCCCACTCTGCTTCCGTGGGGAGTCGTTTATCCTCCCATTCACAGAATTCTTTGGCATCCTCCCACGTTACAGCAACAACGGGGTAATCACTGCGCTCCGATCCGTAAAAGTACGTCTTCCAGTTTGCCCGACTGGCCGCTTCGTCCCAGGCGGTCGAGTCCGGAAGCCGCTCTTCGCGTGCCTCGCCGGAAAGGTCGTCAAGAAAGTTTCGATACTCCTCATTCGTGATCTCAAACCGATCAATGTAAAAGGAGCTTACCGTGACCTTCTTCCGTCCGGCATTTTGGATGTCGAGAGGATCCTCGTCCGTCAATCCCATAATGAAGGAGCCATCGGGAAGCCGGACCATCGTCCCGTCATTCGAGAGCGTCGGCGATCCCGAAATGGGCGTCTGTCCCGGATCTTCGTGGGGAGCGGGCCCTCCTCGCTCGACAATGAGAGGGTCTGCATTCTTCAACGAATCCAGCGTATAGGGAATCTCAAACTTTTGAATAGCCACCTGAGACCCGGAAACGGGGTCGCTGAACGGACTGTCGATTTCACTGTCGGACGAGCGCCCCTCAAATTCCTCAGAGACCTCTCCAGCCTCTCCCTCCACAGGCGTTGGCCCCGGCGGACGACGTTCGATTTTCTCCGGCCGGTAGGTAATACCGATGCCGGGAAAAACTGACGACATTACGTTCAGGTCGAGGTGTTGACCGTTTCGAACCTCATTTACTCCGAATCGACCACTAACCTCAACGTTGACAGCCAGGTTTTCAGCAACCTCATACTCGAGCCCGAGCCCCATAGGGATTACCCCTCGCTCGTTATTCCCGGACACGTAATACCCGTACCCCGCCGCGATGTAAGGATTCACTGGCTGGCTGTCCCCCAAGTAATGGAGTTGTAACAGCCCATCTACAGAGTAGATGTTCTGGTACGTTGCCCCCAATCGAAGACGTACGTACTCAGAGGACTCGAACTGAACTCCCCCCTGAAACGCCGCATTCGTCCCCGCTATCGAGCTCTGAATGGACTCGGAAGCAACGTGAGCCCCCCCATTCACAAAGAGACGCTGCGAGTACGTCTCCGCCACTCCAAAGAGGCTCCAGCTTAGAAGGAGTAGACTCAACAGCTGTGCCGACCGCTTTCCAGCTCTCATTTCAGAATAGATCCTTTTATGATACAGGGTTGAGGGATGAGCAAGACGCGTACCATCCGAAGAACGGAACAGGTCTACTTCATATTAAACCTGTAACCAAAGTTCAAGAACGAGATGATGTCCGGGACGCCGTTCGGATCAAATCCCTTGTAGCCATCGATGAGATCCGAAGAAGCAATTCGCGTTCCAATGCGGAATTGATCGAAAATGGTGACGCCGACCTTCACGGACCCGGTGACTCTCGTACCGAGCTCCTGAACACTATCATCCGGACCGGCAAGGCCCGAAAATTCCTCGTAGGAGGGCGAGATTATCAAGTTCGGCCCCACCCCCAGAAACACCCGAAAAAGGCCCTGCTTGATGTAAGGAAGTTCGTAATCTCCGTAAAAGTCGAGGGCAACGGAATTCGCCGAAAACCCCGCCCCACCGGTGGTCTCCCCAGCGAGACGATTGTACACGAGGTCTGCCCCGACTCCGTACTGGTCAAAACGCCCCATCCGATGATCTAATCCAAAACGTAAAGAAAGCCTCCCACTCCCAGCGACATACTTCACGAGGTTGTGCTCGGGGTTCCGACTAAAGTCTCCCTGATACACAGCCAATCCCGCACCGACCGAAATTCCGTGGATAAAGGGTTCGGATTCCTGCTGTACCTGGGCTTGCCGCTGTTCTTGTCCCTCCTGCTGCCCCCGCGGCGCCTGACCGGTCCGCCCCTGCTGAGGAGCCTGAGCCCAAACTCCTTCAATCCCGAAAACGGCAAAGAACGCCCCTGTCAAAATCAGCAACTTGGCCCGAAGCGCAAAGTTGGTGAGCATAAGCCCCGACTGGAAAATAGCGTAGTAAAACGAATGCGTCCCAACGAAGTGATGGAGGCAACACAGCCCCAATCTAGGGGCTAGATAAATGAGTGACAACCGCTTCGATTCTAGCCCCCTATCTCACGATGTCGCCCTCAAAGAAAATCCTCCCAAATATCGATTTATTTCCCCTTCATGTAAGAAGCAATCGCATGAAGGTTTCAAAACGTATACCGCACAAGAAAAAGTCTCGTTTTTGTTTCTCCTCCTAGCCATTCCACCACTCTCGGTCCAGAGATCGGTATTGAATGGCCTCCGATACCTGTTCGGGGAAAATTTTACCCGCGCCCTCAAGATCCGCAATCGTCCGGGCTACTTTTAAGATCCGGGTATATCCCCGTGCACTAAGCCCCAATCGATCTGAGGCTGCTTTAAGCAGATTCATTCCAGATTCATCTGGATTGCAATGCGACTGGACGGCTTGGGCCCCCATCTGTGCATTGCAGTGGGCTTCTGCGTTTCGAAATCGTTCCTCCTGACGCTCGCGGGCCCTCACCACTCGGTCCCGCACCGTTGCGGAGGACTCCCCCGTCCGCTCCGCACTCATGTCCTCAAAATCTACGGGAGTCACTTCCACGTGAAGATCGATTCGATCCATCAACGGCCCACTGATCTTTCCGAGATACCGCTGCACCTGGGACGGCGTACACACACAGTCTCTGCTGGGATCATTCAGGTGGCCACACGGGCACGGGTTCATAGAGGCAATAAGCATAAACTGTGCCGGATACGTAACCGTCGACTGTGCCCGGCTAATCGTAATCCGCCCCTCTTCCATGGGCTGACGAAGAACTTCCAGTACGCGACGCTGAAATTCGGGGAGCTCATCCAGAAAAAGAACTCCGTTGTGAGCCAGGGAAATCTCGCCCGGAGAGGGATGCGCCCCTCCTCCACAGAGCCCAGCATCCGAAATGGTATGATGCGGGGCCCGAAATGGGCGCGTGGCAAGAAGGCCGTGGTCACTTTTTAGTTCCCCGCTCACCGAATGGATTTTTGTCGTCTCCAGTGCCTCGTCGGAGGAAAGCGGCGGTAGGATCGTTGGAACCCGACGGGCAAGCATCGTCTTCCCCGATCCGGGCGGCCCCACCATCAAAGCGTTGTGCCCCCCGGCGGCTGCTACCTCCAGGGCCCGCTTCACGTTTTCCTGCCCTTTGACGTCGCTCAGATCCTCTGGGTGCCGGCGGGCTTGCTCGTACATCGCCTCGAGGTCGTTCGTGTACGGAGCCGGAGCCGACCCTCCCTTCGGATCCTCTAGGACGTCGAAGGCATCCGTCACAGTCTCGACCGGAAAGACGGTCAAGTCCTTCACGACAGCGGCCTCGGCGGCATTCTCGGCGGGAACGAGCACCCCCTCGCACCCTTCCTCCCGAGCCTTCATCGCCATCGGCAATACCCCATTCACCGGCCGCACCGTTCCGTCCAGGGCGAGCTCGCCCGTGAGCCAGTACCGTTCGAGCACGGCGTCCTCGACGAGATCGGTACTCGCGGCCACCCACCCTACAGCCATCGGCAAGTCAAAGGCCGCGCTCTCCTTCGGTACGTCGGCGGGTGCGAGGTTAATGGTGATCCGTCCCCACTCGACCGGAATTCCATTATTTTCGAGAGCGGCCCGGACCCGATCGAAGCTCTCCCGAACGGCGGCGCGAGGCAGGCCTACAACCGACAGCCCTCGCATCCCGGACGCCACGTTCGTCTCAATCTCGACCGGAAGGGCCTCGACGCCGTGCGTGGCACTGCTCCAAACTTGACTAAGCATTGTCAGAAGAAATCAGACGGAAGCGCAACGATCCTGGCGGGAGCCACCCAAACAGACACATGCTCCCCCTCTTTTATAACGCCCCTTGCACTCTCCTCGCTCAGGGTTGCGTGCGGAGATCGAACCGGACGGCCCCCCTCCGCGACGGAACGTGATTGTCGCAAAGCGGTCAGAGCGACGCACCGGCGCTCCCGTTCGCTTCGACTGTGCTTCCGAGCCTCCAAAGATCCACTCGCCCCCTTCTCCCCACGGTCTCGCGCCGGACGAGACGCCGACACGAACCGCTGGTTTCTTCCAACTCGCCCCCCGGCCTCTCTTCATGCGTCGCATTCTCTTCTTTTTCGTGGACGGGGTTGGGCTCGGGCCGAAGCAGGACTCCAATCCCCTCTCTACGATCGAAGCTCCTGCGCTGCAACATCTCGCGCACGGACAGCAATGGATCCAGCCGCTCTCCCCTCACACCGGAAAGCGCCACCTCGTCCGCTCCCTGGACGCCACCCTCGGGATCGAAGGGCTCCCCCAGAGCGGAACGGGCCAAGCGAGCCTATTGACGGGTGTGAACTGTGCGGAGATCGTCGGCCGACACTTTGGCCCCTTCCCCCATTCGAAGACGCACCCCACCCTCCAAGAACAGAATCTCTTCCGGCAGATCCGACAGCAATCGGGGGAGACCGCCTCCGTTTCGTTTGCCAACGCCTTTCCTCCCCAGTACTTCGAGGCAACTCGCCGGCGCTCTACCGTGACGACCTATTGCTGTGAAGCCTCGGAGGTCCCCCTGCGCGACGTCCGGTCGCTCAGAACGGGCGACGCACTGGCCGCAGATCTTACCGGACGGACGTGGCGCGATCACTTGCACCTCGACGTGCCCGAGCGGACGCTGCCGGACGCTGCCGACGTACTCGTCTCCACCATGCGTCAACACGCCCTGACGCTGTTCGAGTATTTTCTAACCGACAAGGTCGGGCATCGCCGCATCGACACGCCCCCCGAGTCCCTCCTCCAGACCCTCGATCAATTCCTCGGCGCCGTGCTTCAGCGTCTCGATCCCACCCGGGAGACGCTGCTCATAACCAGCGACCACGGCAACCTGGAGGATACGTCGCACACGCAGCACACCCGCAACCCCGTTCCGCTGCTCGTGTACGGATGGGCCGCCCCGTATTTCACAGAAGCGACCACCTTGACGGACGTCACGCCCGGCATTGTCACGGCCCTTCGTTCTCGTTCGAGGGAGCACACGCCCCCCTCCTCGTAGGCGGACGGACCCTCACGAACCGGCGGTGTTGTCCCCGCGAATTTCCTCTACCAGCCGCGTGGCCCCGTACAGGTCTCGGAGGGCCTCCACGATGCCGCGCACATCGACCGAGATCGCCCGGGCCGACGTCGTACGGTACAGGTATTCGTTGGGCAGCGCTTCCATGTTGCTGTCGAAGACGACCCCTACGACCTCGAGGTCTTTGTTAAGGAGGGGCGATCCGGAGCTGCCCCCCGAAATGTCGTTGGTGGAGACGAGGTTCAACGGCGTGTCCAGATCGAAGGCCTCCGGCGGCGTAATCCACCGCTCCGGCAAGGTCCAATTCTCCCCGCGGTGTGAGTAATACCGGTCGTACATGCCGTAAAAGTTCGTGTACGCCGGAGCGGTCGTTCCATTATAGGAGTATCCCTTCACGACGCCGTCGGAGATCCGAAGAGTAAACGTCGCATCGGGAGGAATTTGAGAGCCATAGATGGCGCGACGTGCGCGAGAGAGCCGCCCGTTCATCCGCTCCTCCGTGCGCCGAATGTCCTCCATCTGACGATTCGTGTTCAGGTAAAGAGGCGCGAGCGCCTCGACGACGCGCACCGACGAATCGTCACTCTTCAGATACCCGTCGTCGAGGAGCTTCACGAACGCCGTGGAGTCCATCAGGGCACTGTTCTCGACCAGGTGGGTGGCCAGTTCGTCGGGAGAGCGCTCCCGAAACAGCCGCTGGATCGTCGGGTGATCGGCCCCATACGCACGCCGAAGCTCTTCGAATTGAGCCACGACGAACGACCGCTCGAGATCGGCGGGCCAATCGACGATTCGCTCTGCATCTTCCCGAATGTCCTGTACCCGCTCCGGACTTGCCCCGCGCGTCCGCAAAAAGTCGTAATAATAGCCGTGGACCGCCCGGGCCAGAATGCGCGATCCCAGCTCGACGTTCGCAACCGTGAGAAAGGCGTTGTGCTTGTCCGAGAGGATTCGCTTTGACTCCTGCAACCGGCGAATCTCGCCAATGGATCGTCCATATTCCCGAAGGGAATCAACGGCCGCAATCGAGTCCTGGAGGGCACGAACGGCCATCCCTCGGCGGGCCATCAAATACGGATCCTGAAGCCCGCGCAACTTTCCCTCTATGCTCTTGATCGTGTTGCCGATGGAAAACAGCGTATTTCGAAGGCCGTACTTGCCGGCCTCTTCCGGGTTGTTCGCAACGTAGGAGTGGACGAGGGCTCGCCGATCCCGAAACACCTCCAGCTGTGCGGGGAGACGATAATCGCGCCGGTACTCGAACTGGGACACCATGTCGAGGCGAGTGGTCGACCCCGGATTTCCCACGACGAATACGGGCTCTCCTCTCTCCGCCCCATCGAAATCCCAGGAAAAGTGATGCTCGGGCCGGAGCGGCGTGCCGTCGTCGGTGTACACCCGAAAGAAGGACACGTCGAACGAAAATCGCGGGTAGGTAAAATTGTCCGCCTCCCCTCCAAAGTACCCGGCCTCAAGCTCCGGCGCCATCACCAGTCGAACGTCCTCGTGACGGCGGTACGTGTAGGCCGAATACGTCGTCCCCCGATACAAACTGACCACGTCGACCCGCAACTGCTCGTCCCGCGTCTGCGCCTCCCGAGTTAAAACCTCCTCCAAACGCTGCACTCGCTGCTCGCGGTTGGCCCCTCGAAGATCCCGATTGTCGGTCACCCGATCCGTCACATCTTCAATCTCCACCAGTTGGTCTACGTACAGGTCGGACACCGCCCGCTCCGCCTCCATCGAGTCTGCGTAGAAGCCCGAGTTGAGGAGCGATTCTCCGGCCCTGTTCACCTCTTGGATGGCCTCCCGGGCACAGTGATGATTCGTCATGACCAACCCCTCTGCGGACACGAAGGAGGCGGAACAGCCGTCGCCGAAGCGAAGGGCCGCCCGGCGGGCCGTCGTGAGCCACTCGTCGTCGACCTCCATCCCGTAGTCGTCTTCAAATTGATCCGTCGGAGCCTGATCGAGAGGCCAGAGCTTTCCCCGATCGTATGTGCCCACCTGCACGGTGTCATATCCGCTGGGAATCGGGACCGAGGTCGAGGACGCGTCGATCGGGGCCGTCCCCGCGTCGGCCGCTGCCGTATCGGAGGCCTGCGGCGGACGTTCGGCCACCGTCACGGTCTCCCGCGAGGTTCCGCACCCAGCCAGAAGCACGACACACAGAACGAGGATCGACGCCCCTCCAATGACGGGAATACGGGCTTCGTCTGAATGGTCGGTGTACGAGACGGCGTTCATACGGTCCGAAAACATCTGAAACGAGACTACTGAGAAGCACCCGGTCGCCCTTCGATCTCACGAACGAGGTCATTCGCGCCGTACGTGGAGGACAGCCCCTCGAGCACGCCCCGCACGTCTACGGCAACCGACCGCATCCGCTGGGGAAGAAAGAGATAGGTCCCTGCGGCGCTCTGCACGTTTTCGTCGTACCGAAGGCCCACGAGCTCCAACGACGTGTTCAGGAGAGGTCCCCCATACTCCCCTCCCATGTCGGTACTCGAAATTATGGCCAGCGGCGTCGACCGGTCGAAGGCCTCGGGAGGCGACCGCCACGGAGCCGGAAGGTCCCCGCCCCGCTCGGTCCGGAACGAGGCGTGCTGACCGTACAACCCGTAAAAGGTCGTAAAGGGAGGCGCAATCGTTCCATTGTAGGAATAGCTCCGCACCCGCCCGTCTGCAAAACGGGGCGCGCGAGCGTGTGGAAGGGCAACGGGATGCTCCAGTTGCCGATGGCGCTCTCGGGTCAGAGCATCCGTGAGCGCCTGTTCCCGATCGAGAAGCGACGCCCACTCTCGTTCAAAAGCCTCGTAGCGCTCGTGGAGGAGAGACACGAGGTCCAGAAGCGGATCCTCGCTGGGAAGGGCGTCCCGCTGCACGAGCGACCGGACGGCCTCCCGCTCCGAAAAGACCGACTGCTGCACCACGGTGGGGGGTGCCTCAAGCCGATCAAGCGCGCGAAAGAGGGCACTGTCGGCCGAGAGGTGCTCCCGGAGCTGCTCCCAGTGCTCACGCATCATCGCCGCGTCGATCGCCCCGGGCTGCGAAGGAATGGCTTCCAGGGTGTCGAGGACATCGGGGGGTCCCGTTTCTGCGGCCCGGTACGCGAGCAGGGCGCGTCGCACGGTGGCCGAACCGTATTCGGGGAACCGAACGAACGAGAAGGCCCGATACGAGTCGGCAATCGTCCGTTTCTCCTCCTGTAGTGAGGCCAGCTCCTCGAAAATTCCCCCCACCTCAGATGCCCGACTCGAATCGACTCCGGCCTGCCGGCGCAACTGTTCATCGCGCGCCCGCAGGCGGGCGCTGAAGTAGTCGTCGCCTAGGGCCTCGAGACGTGCTCGCACACGCTTCCCCTCTGCGTGCGCCGTTCGCCCGGGCACCTCCCACTCCGACGCGGCGGCGGTATCCGCGTAGGTTTGGAGATGCGACGTCCACGCGGCAAGGAGCTCGTGACGTGCCGGGAGCATCACCTCGTGCCAGAAAGCGGTCTGCTCCTGCGAGGCCCCGCGATGTGTTTCGGACGGAAATCCGACGGCAAACACTGAATCCCCAGGCCGCGCGCCCTGCAGTCGGATTTCGAGGTGGTCAGACGACGGTAGGGGCCGACCGTCCTCGTAGATCCGAAGAGCCGCCACGTCCCAGGCGTGCTGGGGATAGGAGAGAAGACTCTCCGGGCCCCCAAGGGCCGTCACCTGAGGATTGGGGAGAAAAACGAGGCGCACGTCGTCGTAGCGCCGATATGTGTAGGCCACGTATCGGGGCTCTTCTCCCTCCCGGCTCACCTCTACCCGCTGCCCCTCCGAAGCCGCCGACTGAAGGTCCTCCTGAATCTGCGCGACGGCCGCACGCCAACCGGCCTCGTCCGCTTGCCCACGCACAGAGTCGACCCGAGCACTTACGTCGTCCACGCCAACCACTCGATCTGCATACATTCCAGAGAGGGAGCGCTCTCGCGCCGCCTGCTCGGCCAAAAACGAATCGGCGGGAACATCGCCGCCCCCCCGGTCCCGAACGCACCGTGCCGCCGTGAGGACCAGTCCCTCGTCCGAGACCAGCGCTCCGGAGCAGTCCGGAAACCGAACGGTTCCCCGGCGGGCGTGACGAAGGCCGCGCTCATCGGCAGAAATGCCGTACGTCTCCTGGAGGTACTCGAACGGCGGCTGTGCGAAGGACCAGACCCGTCCAACGTCAAACGTTCCGGCCTCGACCGTATCCGGCTCGGCCAAGGGACCGAACCGGGGCACACTCCGATCCTGTGCCAAGAGCATCGACGGGGAGTGTACACCGACTCCCAGAAGGAGAACCAGTACCCCGACAACACGATAGGGCGTCCGCAAAAGAACCATGGGTGGGGATGCGTGAGAGATCAGTCGACCGAAGGGGCAGGACAGAGGAACACGTCTCCCCATTCACGAACATCCCAACAGCCTGCAGCAAAGCGGGATCCGGCCGGAACCTGATCGGACCGTCACAATTCAGTGATCGTCCAATTGTGACCACCCTGAACTGCGAAAGTGGCGGAATTGGTAGACGCGCGAGACTTAGGATCTCGTGGGGGTCCTCCCCCGTGGGGGTTCGAGTCCCCCCTTTCGCACTCACCCCAGCTCACCGACTCTGGTAAAAAGAGTCCGAGGACGGCGAGCGGTTTCAAGGGCGCGAGGTCAATTCTTTACCTGAAATTTCGTGACCACCACTCCCCGGCCCACCGTCTTCTCTCCGGTAAACATGCGATGCCACTCCGGATAGAACCGCTCCTCGTCAAACTGCACCTCAAAGTCCCCGCGATCCGCCCGCTCGAAGTTCCGGACGATTTCATTGTAGAGGCGGTCGACCGTCAAGAACTCTTCCGAATTGTCGACACCTCTTCCCCCGATCGAAACGGAATCAATCCCCCCCTCCACGGACGACCACGTGTACCTCACTCGTCTCCGTTTCCCCCACGCGACGGTCGTACGTAAATTCATGCGTGTCCACGTCCTGGACTTCCCATGCCTCCCGATTCTGCTCGATGAGCTCCGCCAGGTCACTCGACTCTTTATCGAGCGAAAGAACATCACACCCTACGACGAGAACGACGAGGGTGGCCGCCATCGTCGAGGCATCAAATAAACGTACGTCTATCGGCAATCAACGGCTGCAAGGCATAATCGTCCATCTCAACTACTCTACGTGGCATTCAGGGGAACAATAGAAAAAGGGATCCGGGCACGGAGACCCAGACCCCTCCTTCTCTTTTCAAACGTCGATCCTGCGGAACTCTACTCCCGTGGGAGGAACGGTGAAAAGACCTCCCGATTGTTCGCGAGCACACGGTTCATATTTACGTCAATAGTGACCTGGTCGGCCTCCTGATCCCAGGTGTATCCGTCAAGCGGTTGGCCCACAATGAAATCCGGAATGCTGCGGGCAGTCTCTTCCACGTTCGGATTAAGCAGTCGCTCGTTTCGGGGGAGAGGCAGCTTCAGATTGAACGTCACGAAGCGCCGTCCCTCAGCCATGAAGATCTCCTGACGGAGCAGGTAGTAGAGCTCCCAGGCCTCTTGCATGGTTCCGAGGTTGTTTATCCTGGACTCCGTGACCGACGTTCCCGACACTCCCGGCACCTCCGTCTCTTCCGTACGATCAAGAATCAGCCCACTCCGAAACGGATCGTCCGGGCTTGCACGCACCTCGATGTCGGAGCTGTTCGGTCGCGGGGTTCCCTCAGGATTCTGGTGTAACCGCCCCTCCGTACTCTCGTCTACGACTCTCGCTTCACGCACGGTGTTTACGAGATCGAGAAGCTCACGCATTTCGTCCTGTGCACCGGAGAGATCTTGCTCCGCCAACTCAGCCTCGATGAGAATCAAGTGGGCCTCTTCGGCCTTGAGCAGGGGAATCGGATCTTCCTCTGCACCGGACACCCCGTACTTCGGATCGAGGAAGTCAAGTCGCGGAAGGGGTTGAAAGTCATCGAGAGTCGTCCGATCGTAGAGGGCATCCTGCATGACGTTCGTGGGCCCGTTCTGATTGTCGTACTCCACGAATCGCACGTACTCATCGTCCATGTTCAGCACTTCCTGAGCACGACTGCGGGCCTTCGACAGATTTCCGTCGTTGTAATACGCCCGAGCCTGCGCGAGGTGGTATGCAACCTGATCTCCATTTCCACTCTCGATTGCCTCCTGAAGCAGACTATCCGCCTCCTGATAATGCCTCGAAGGCGAGACAGGAGCACTGGCCGAATCGAGCGGGGCCGCACGGAAGTGCTCTCCGAGGAAAATGTGGGCCATGCCCTCGAAGAAATCGAGCTCGGCGAGATTGTCCGGACTCGGATCCTCATCGGCCGGCACGACCCGGTGCTTACCAAATTCGGCCGTCTCTCTCAAGTCGTTCATGTCAAAAAACATTTCGTCCACGTCAACGTCCGACGACAAAAACGCGAGCGCGTCCGCATTCTGGTTGTAGAACGTCTGCGTGTTGACGTAATTGTCCGTCGCAATGGACGTGTAATCGAGGGTCGCGTTTAGGAGCAGGGCCGTCTGTCGCTCGAGCCCCAGCGTCCACCGCTCGAGAGGATTTGGGTTCTCGAGGGCCGTTTCTTGCAATACGTTTGGGTTGTCCACATTCGTGGAATCCAGAAGATCACATCCCACGAACGCAACCGTAAGAAGAAGTCCCGAAAAGAGAAATATAAGTGCTTTTCGTATCGTATACATACCGTACCGTCTATACATATAAATGGGATTCATTAGGAGGAGCCCCAAGGAAGGTCCAGCCCGGAAGACCCGATTGGGTCTTCCCGACCGGCCGTCTTCCCTCCGGTGCTAGAGCCCGACGTTGAGCGTGAAGGTGTACTGCCGGGGCGGAGAAACCGTCCGGTATCCAAACACACCTCCCACCGTTCCGGCCGCCGTTTCCGACCCTGTAACCTCCGGGTCGAAGCTCGACTCCACAAAGTTGAACGGGTTCTGTGCCCCGAAGCCCAGACGCACACTGCGAACCGTAGAGGGAAGTACGCTCTGCGGGAGCCGATAATTCAGGCTGATGTTTCGCACCTTCAGGTAGTCGGTGTCCTCGACGAACGCTCCAGCGAGATCGAAGAACGAATACTCTCCCGCAAGCACTTGAGTCAACGCCGGAGGAAAGCCTTCACCGTCCGGGTTGGGAAACCGGTCCTCGTCCTGCGTATTCGCAAACGTGAGGGTTCGGAGAAGGTCGTCGGGGTTCACCCCCTGTGCGCCCCGCTGATAATCGGCAGTCACGCGAAGGCTGAGCCCTTGGTATCGACCGTTCAGCGACAGAGTGCCAAACTGATCGGGATTCGGATCTCCCAGCTGTACGTCGCGCTCCACGTCCGTTACGAAGCCGTCCTCGTTGTAGATGGGCTGATTGCCCTCCAGATAGCCGACGGGATGTCCCTCGTTCACGGAGGCCGCGAGGAAATTAAATCCTCCCGTCGTAAACCTCGGCGTCCCGCCGTTGCTCACCACCAAGTTGTCGTTCGTATTCAATGAAGCGTTCAGGTCGAGGCTGTAATCCGGCTCGTCGAGAATGGCGAACTGGGACGAAATCTCCCATCCTTTATTCTCGATCTCTCCCAGGTTTCGCTGCTGATCGGGTTGACCGGAGGACGGCGGAAATGGCGGAGTGAAAAGGGCGTCCACCGTCGTCGAATTATAGCGGGTGACCTGGACCCCAATCCGGTCCTCGAACAGACTTAGATCTCCGCCAACCTCCCAGGTCGTCACACGCTCCGGGCCGAGATCGTCGTCGCCCCGGTTTCCGTACGTGTAGCTGATTCCGTCGAGATACGCCTGGGCGCTGACTTCCGTCTCGTTCGCGAACGCATCGGGAAAATTCCCGGACTCCCCGTAGTTCGCGCGGAGCTTCACGTTCGAGATAACATCCGTCGGAATGTTGTCCTCGACGATTGGCTCATCCGTGATGGTGTACGAAATCCCGATGGCCGGATACCACACGAGCCCAAGTTCCTCTCCAAAGGCAGAGTTTTGGTCACCCCGAAGGCCGAGATCAAGAAAAACGCGATCCCCGAATCCAATATTTTCTCTCAGGTAGTACCCCTGCTGGGCAACTGTGGAAAGATCGTCTTCCCCCGTGGTTTCGGAGGCAGAATTTATCGTTCTCGATCCATCGGGAACGTTGTCGGCGTCAATCCGGGTAATAATTTGTTCGTCGCGAAAAATCTGCGTCCCGACGTCTGTCTTGAAGTCCAGAAACGACCAGGAGGCCTGATGACTCAGGTTGGCGTCGAGTGTCAACCCCAGATAGTTTCGATTAAAGTCAGAAATCGTCGGGACGGACGTCGCAGCCAGATCGAGGTGACGGAGGTACGCATTCGTCTGGCGCTCCTTATTCCTCTCGACTCGATAATCGACCCCTCCACTCACCTTCAGGGTCAGCGAATTGGCCGGGCTGTACCGGATCGACTGGCTGGTCTGCCATCGTCGCACCTCCGTCACGTTGTCGTACAGTTCGTCGGCCCGTTGCAGCGAGTCCCGAAGCGAGGCAAATTGGTCTTGCTCCAGGCTATCGATCGGCTGCCCGAAAAACTGATTCGTTTCGGTACGGAGGTTGGCCGTGGTGAAGTTGGCGTTGATCGCCCGCGTATACCGATTGCTTACAAAATTGACGCTGCCGGTATACTGCACGTCCTCGAGGGGCGTGGCAGAAATAGACGTGTTTACGTCGTAGCGGATGTTTTCATTCCCCACCCTGGCGGCATTGTTTTCAAACATCTTTCCGGAGAAGCTGTAACTCAGTCCACTGGCACTTCCAGTTCCGGAAAGCTGGTAGCTCTGAACGAGGGCCGGACCCTCAAAAACGACTTCTCCCGTCCGGTCGTATTTCATGTAGTCCGTGGTTCCGTACTCCGCGCCCAGTCGGGTCTGAAAATCAAGCTGGTCCGGAGCCCCTCTCCCATCCTTCGTAAAAATTTGAAGGACCCCGTTGGCCGCGTCGGATCCGTAAAGGGTCGTCGCCGCTCCGCCCTTCACAAATTCAATGCGGTCGATGTTTTCGAGCG
The DNA here is from genome assembly GCA_964502085.1 of uncultured Salinivenus sp. Taxonomy (GTDB): domain Bacteria; phylum Bacteroidota; class Rhodothermia; order Rhodothermales; family Salinibacteraceae; genus Salinibacter. Next base: position 144,951 of record CAZCUZ010000001.1, read on the forward strand.
GAATGTCGGCAATCGAGCTGCTGCGCGCTCCTCCCGTCTCAATGTTCAGATCGGAGCCCGTACTCCGATTGTCCACGCGAACGCCGTCTACGTAAATCACGGGCGTCGTACTCCCGGATGCAGACACCGGACCCCGGGACCGAATCAAAGACGACGTACCCGGCTGCCCCGAGTTTAATCGGATCTGCGCATTCGGAAGCTGAGACTGCAGGGCCTGATCGAGCCGACCCGTCGACACCTGCTCAAGGTCCGATCCGGCAACGGTTTCGGTTGTGGTCGAAAGACGCCGGGTCTCAATCTCCGACCCCTGTCCCGTCACAACGACTTCTCCAAGCTCGACGTCTCCCGTGGTCATTTCCAGATTCACCGTCGTGGTTTCTCCCGCTCGAACCGTAATTTGTCGCTCGCGTTCTTCGTACCCGACAAACGTGGCCCGAAGGGTATAGCTGCCAGCCTCCACCCCGGTAATCTCATACTGACCCTCGGCATTCGTGGCAGCTCCCTGATTGGTCCCCTCAACAGTGACGTTCACTCCCGGAATCGTTTCTCCGGTTTGCGCATCGCTGACAGTCCCCCGAACGGTGCCCTGTTCCTGTCCCATTGCAGCAAGCGGGAGAAGCATAAACGAGAACAAACAGAGTAGTATTTTTAACCGCATAGATATTCTGTTTATCTATTAAAGAATCGTCGTAATATCGTCCAGCCTCCACGAAGAACGTCGACTCCCACTACCCCCTCTTCCTGAATTCGTTCGCAGAATACCTCACACCACATTAATAATGTATGTTAGAGCCTGGACATGCACGATCTTATTGCCCGTCTTCCGACAGAAAAAACGAGCCTCGGTCCCCCCACGTAGATCGCTCTACAACCCTTTGATAACTTGTTTTTTATTTTAACCTTTAACATAAAAACTGTCAAACAACCTCCCTGCCATTGAACTCTAACTCTCTCGCGTCGGTACCCGTTATCGTTGATGGTTTGCTTTCCGATCTCCACGGAACCCACGCTGCGGGTTACTCGATGGTCACCCGATCGGACGGTGGAGGTGACACACCACGGGCTCTCCCCTCGGAGTTTGATGCGATCCCTCGTCCACCGGCAGCCGACTATCACGACGAACGGTGTCTGTCCCAAACGTCTGTAATACATCTCCTCGCAGCGATTCCGTCTATACACTGACTACACGCGGGCCTCTTCGTTTAAGGAAGAGCAACGATACCTCCGAGAGTAGAGCTATGGCAACTACAGGATCGCGTCCTTACTAGCCCCCTACAAATCTCGCCTTTCTCCCACGTAATGTCTCCAGCTTCAATCACTGCCCGTGTGTTCGAGCGCGCGTCGGGGCTTACCTTGAAACAAAACGTCCCCCTTGCCCCCCACACGACGTTCCGGATCGGCGGATCGGCCGACTGGTACGTTGCCCCGGAATCGGCGGATGAACTTGCGTCCGTCCTCCGGATGGCCCGCGAGCACGAAATTCCCTTCTTCCTCCTGGGCACGGGAGCCAATGTCATCGTTGGGGATCGCGGGGTCCGAGGCCTGGTCATTCACAACCGGGCCCGGCACACAAGCGTCGACGTGGACACGCACCGCCTCCACGCCGAAAGCGGCGCCATCGTGTACCCGGACCTCATCGAAACCGCCGTGACGGCCGGCCTCTCCGGCCTCGAACACTACGTCGGCATCCCCTCTACCGTGGGCGGCGCCCTCTGGCAAAACCTCCACTTCCTGTCTCCACCGCCCGAACGGGAACGCACCATGTTCATCGAGGAGGTCGTCCACGAGGCGGACCTCCTCACCGAAGAGGGCGACCGGAAAACGGTGGGGGTCGACTACTTCGAGTTCGGGTACGACGACTCGATCCTCCACCACCGGGACGACGTCGTGCTTTCGGCCACTTTTCAGCTGGAACCCGGCGACCAGAATCGCATGCGGGAAATCATGGACGCCAACCTTCAGTGGCGGGCCGATCGACACCCCCCCCTCGACACGGAACCGAGCGTGGGATCGATCTTCAAGAAAATCGAGGGCATCGGCGCGGGTCGTCTCATCGACGAGTGCGGCCTGAAGGGGACGCGGATCGGTGGTGCAATGGTCACCCACCGGCACGCCAACATCTTCGTCAATGCCGACGAGGCCACCCCCGCGGACGTGTGCGCGCTCATTGAATACGTGCGGGACACCGTCGAGCGCGAAACGGGCTACCGGCTCGAGACGGAAATCGACTTCGTCGGCGAGTTTGCGCCCCCCACGGAGGCCGAGCCCCGCATCGAGCCGAAGGACCCGGATCTCGTCTCCGCTGAAGAACGGGCTCGACGTCGCACCTGAAGCCGCTCCGGCGAGACTATTCGTCCGAGAGAACGGTTTCGGCAAACGCCGTTGCCTCATCGTGCAGTCGGCCGGACGCTTCGAGGCCGTCGTGCCACTCGTCCGGAAACGCCGACCATCCATGGAGCGCCCCGAGCAGAGCGCCCATCATGGCCCCGGTCGTATCGGCGTCGCCCCCCACGTTGATGCCGGAGAGGAGCGTATTTTCGAGCAGGTGCGGGCGGCGGGCCACCATGGCGCAGGCGAAGGGCCACGCCTCGTCGGCCGGCACGCCGACCCCGTCGCAGGCGTCGCGCAGGTCCAGCGGAAAGGAATCGATGCGGCCGTCGAGCGAGCGGAGTCGGTCGGACACCCGAGCGTCGCCGTCGAGCCGCTCCTCGGCCCACGTCGTGGCGTCGATCAGGGTCTCCCAGAAGGGTGACCGATCGAATGCTTCTCCCCCATCGAGACGGAGCAACGTGCGCACGGCCACGGCCTGCCCCCATCCCGCCGTCAGCGCCGCCGGGTGCCGGTGCGTGACGGACAGCACCCGCCGGATGGCCGAAAACGCGTCGTCTCGTCCCACGTCGACACTCGCCCACCACGCCCCCAACGGTGCGGCCCGCATGGCGGCCCCGTCGCTGGCCCGATCCGGAATTCCGGCGTCCTTGGGAGACGTCCCATTTGCCAACCGCTCGATCGCGGTCGTCGTCGTGTGCCCCCAGCGGCGAGCCTCGTCCCGAAGATCGAGATAGGCCTCCGCGGCCGCGTCGGGCAACGCAGTCGGCTCGGGGTTCTGGGTCAGCACCCGAACGAGGGCAAACGTCATCTGGGTGTCGTCCGTCCATTGCCCCGCGTCCAGGTCGCCCCGCTGATCGTCGTCGCGGTACTCTTTGATGCCTTTATAATAGGTGCGCACGTTCTGGTGGCTGAGTCCCTCGACGGGCATGCCGAGAGCGTCGCCCACAGCCGTTCCCATGAGCGAGCCAATGACGCGATCGGGCGAGACGGACATGAGGAGCAGGACATTACTGATGGGACTAGAAGAGCACGATAGCGTATCGACGGTTCGTTTGCTATGTTCGTGGCGAATGGTTTCTTCATTCCCTGATCTAGATTTATGAACTGGTTTGCGGGCACCTGGGCGGTCTTCCGAAAAGACCTTCAGATCGAACTGCGCTCCCAGTACGCCATCAATTCCCTCCTCCTGTTCGTCCTGGGGGCCCTCCTCCTCGTCCTCTTCGCCGTGGGCCCCCAGCCGCTGAGCGCTCGCGTCCAGGCGGCCCTCCTCTGGATCGTGATGCTGTTTGCCGCGTCCATCGGCCTCGGGCGCTCGTTCGTTGCTGAACAGGAGCAGGGCACCGTCCTCCTCCTGCAGCTCAACACCCGCCCGAGTACCGTCTTCACCGGCAAACTCCTCTTCAACCTCCTGCTCGTGGGCGTGCTGACCGTCGTGGCCGTGGGGGCGTTTCTGTTTCTACTCGACATCTCGGTTCCAGCTCCCGGTCTGCTCACGACGACGCTGGGGCTCGGGGCCGTGGGCCTCGCCAGTGCCACGACCCTGCTCGCCGCTCTGGTAGCTCGGGCCTCGCGACGGGGACCGCTCCTGCCCGTGCTCCTTCTCCCCCTTCTCGTTCCCCTCCTCGTCTCCGGCACGAGTGCGACGCGCATCGCCTTTGCCGGGGGCACGTGGCTCCAGGTCCAGGACGAGCTTCTCACGCTCCTCGGCTTCGCGGGCGCCACCATCTCCGCCGCCGTCGTCCTGTTCGATCACGTGTGGATGGAGTAGACGACCCCGACGTGGTTTGAACGTTGATCGAATTCAGATTTTCGAGGGGAAAGGGCGAAGGCGGGCGGGCGTTATGAAGATCTCCCGGCGTCTCTAAGTGCAATCAAGCGTGTGATTGTGGATTTGATCGTTCTCCCCATCCGAGCAAGAGGACCGCATTCGAGAGAATGTCCTCGTTAAAATTCGTTTCCGCTGGATTCGGGGAGATTTCTCCACTCCGAGCGCCTATTCGGCGCTGGAAATCTGAGATTTCCTCGGTCGAAATGACCGCATACCCCAAGAAGCTGCTTGAACTCACTTAGCGCGCTGGAGTGTTGTTTTCCCGTCGCCACCACGACTGGTCATGCCTGCCGCCTCTCCCATCGTCAACGACCGACTGTACCGGAGCGTGCGGGTCGGCGTGATCCTCGTGCTCACGGGCGTCATCGTCGCGGGCTTCCTCGGCTCGATCCCTCAGCTCGACATCCTGGAGCAGTCGGCCCGCAACCTCTACTTTCACGTCCCCATGTGGTTTACGCTCATGGGGGCGACGATCGTGTCGGCGTACCACTCGTTCCGCTATCTGCAGTCCGGGGATCGGCTTCGAGACGTGCGGGCACGCGAGTCGGCGTGGCTGGCCCTTCTCTTTGGGATCCTCGGCATCCTCACCGGCATGGTGTGGGCGCGGTTTACGTGGTACGTGGGGTCGGGGAAGTGGTGGAATTTCGACCCCAAGCAGTCCATGGCAGCCGTCCTACTGCTCATCTACGGGGCCTACTTCGTGCTTCGCGACAGCATCGACGATCGAGACACGCGAGGACGCGTCGCGGCGGTCTACAACCTGTTCGCCGTCGTCACGATGCCGTTTCTACTTTACATCATCCCGCGCCAACTGCCGAGCCTCCACCCCGGCGGCGAGGGCAGCCCCGCCTTCACTCAGACAGACCTCGCCCCGGCCATGCGCTGGGTCTTCTACCCCTCCGTCCTCGGCTTCCTCGGGCTCTTCTGGTGCCTCTACACCCAGCGCGTCCGCCTGTCGTGGATTCGAGAGCAGCTTCGCGACGAGCCCGACCTGTAGCCCCACCCCTGTGTTCTGCTGACCATGACCGTTCACCCCGTTCCCCCCGACGCTGGACCGTCGCTCCATCCCCTCCAGGAACGCCCGGACTCGACCGCGGCCTACGACAGCACCTGGACCGAGCAGCCGGCCACGCAGGCCCCCGACGGCCTCGAACGCGTGATGCTGCCCGACGGCAAGATCTACGTGGTCCTGGCCGTGGTGCTGCTCATCTGGTTCGGACTGGTCGCCATGCTCGTGCGCACAGACCGAAAGATCGACCGCCTGGAACGGCGCCTCGACCACTCCAGTTCAGCCCCCCAAGAGGATCGGGAAACGCCTCCCGACTCGTGATTCCGGGCTGCCCCCTCCAAACTGAGAACGCCCAGACCCTGCTCTCTTCCTCACACCCCTGTACGTCCCTATGAAGTGGAAATCCATTCTCGGTCTCGTGGCCATGGCCGGCTTTGCGGGTCTCCTCCTGTTCAACTTCGGAAGCCAGGTCGGCGGCTACATGAATTTTGAACAGGCCGCCCAGACCGGCACCAAGGCGCACGTCGTCGGAACCTGGGCCGAAGACCGACCCACCCGATACGATCGCGAGGCCAACGTCTTCACCTTTTACATGCGCGATCAGGACGGAACCGTCCGCAAGGTCCAGTACGACAGCCCCAAACCGGCCAACTTCGAACAAGCGGAAGAGGTCGTCGTGGAGGGCCGCATGAACGGAGAGGCATTTTCGGCCGACAACATTCTGGTCAAGTGCCCCTCGAAGTACAACGAGCAGCAGGGGCTAAAGCAAGAGGCGCGCCGGTCGTCGTCCACGCCGTCGGTCAATCAAACCAGTACCCGTTCTCAGTAAGGTGCCGCTCGCATCGACCTCCCCTTTCGGAACGACTGTGCTCCTGCTGACGAGCGTGTCGGCCCTCGCCCTCTTCGGGACCGGCTGCTCCTCGTCCCCCCAACCGCTCCCGTCGGCAGCCCCCAGCAACCCGCTCGCCGACTGCCCGAACTCGCCCAACTGCGAGCGCATTTCGGAATCGTATTCCGCGCCCCCTGCCCGACTCTTCGCCGCAGCGCAGACGGCCCTCGATACGCTCGGCCCCGTCCACCTACAGACCGCACCCGACTCGATGCGGGCCTCCGCAGTGTACCGGATGGCCTGGGTCTTCAAGGACGACGTGGACGTCGCCGTCGAATCGCGTTCGGACGGCAGCATGCTCCACGTCCGGAGTGCCAGTCGCGTCGGGCACAACGACCTCGGCGTCAATCGGCGTCGGGTCCACCGCATTCTCGACGCCGTGGAGGAGCAGTTGTCGGCTCAGCAGCCGGCCCGAGAGTGAAGAAGCACCTGCGTCCGCAAAAACTGAAGAGCCTCACGGGCCCGTTCCCGCTGCTGCGGCGTTAGGTCCGTCTGCTCCTCCAAACGGTCAAAAAAGGTGTTTTCGTGGAAGAGCGCCAGACGCCCAACCGGCTCCTCCGGGAAAAGCCGCACGAATCTCTCAATCCATTGCACGTACGAGTCCTCCAACTGCGGTCGGCGACCCTGAGACCGGTACGTGGATCGGACGGCCTTCAGAAGCGGATGTACGCTTTGCTGTTGCACGGTCAGAGACCGAAGTGCCTCTGGACTGAGGGTACTTGGAGACGACGTAGGCGTAGAGGTGGACATGGGAACGGAGACGGATGAAGAATGCAAACGGAGCGGATGTCCAGAATACGATCCGCCCCGCCGCTATTCGTCGGTTCCTGACGCACCCGGACGTACGCCGACACTCACAACCGTCCGAGCGGTTTGGCCCATCGACCGGGGGAGAATTGGCGCCCGTCCCCCGTCGGAAATGAAGGTCCCCCTCACAGATAGATCGCCGTGGCGATGAGAAAGTAGATGGCCAGCCCGATAATGTCGTTCAGGGTCGTGACGAACGGCCCCATCGCACTGGCCGGATCGACGCCCGTCCACGTCAGCAGAAAGGGAATGAGGGCCCCGTTCGTCGTCGCCACGACACTGACGCACAGCATCGTGAGGCCGAGGGTCATCACGAGGGTCGTCACGTCGCCCATTCCCAAAGCCGCCACGGTGCCACAGAGCAGTGCAGCAATGACCGTCCCGTTCAGCAGAGACACGACGATCTCCTTCCCCAGCCGCTGGACGGCGTCCGACATCCAGAGCTCTCCCGAGGTCAGTCCCTGCACCGCGATGGCCGCACTCTGGACGGCGGCGTTCCCCCCCATTGCCGTCACGATCGGGATAAACGTCGCGAGCACGACGGCCTGTTGGAGCGTAGCCTCAAACACGCCGATGACGCTCCCGGAGAGCCCCGATCCGACCAATCCCACGATGAGCCACGGCAGACGACCTCGGCTCACCTGCACGGCCGTGTCGACGGTTTCCTCCTCCCCCGTCAGCCCGCTCATGAGCTGAATGTCCTCGGCCGCCTCATCGCGAATCACGTCGACCACGTCGTCGATCGTAATGCGCCCGAGCATGCGCCCCGCCTCGTCCACGACCGGCACCGACAGCAGGTCGTAGCGCTGCACGAGCTGCCCCACCTCCTCCTGGTCCACATCCACCGAGACGGAGATGAAGTCGGTGTCCATGATGTCGCGCACCGGGACGGAGGCGGAGGACAGCAGAAGCTGCTTGAGTGACACGACCCCGACGAGAAGTCCGTCGTCGTCCACCACGTACGCAGTGTAGACCTCGTCCACGTCGTCGGCGTTGCGCCGGACCTCCTCGGTCGCCTCCTGAAGGGTCCAGTCCGGCGGCACGGACACGTACTCGCGCGCCATGATGCCCCCGGCCGTCTCTTCGCCGTACTCGAGCAGCTCGACGAGGTCCTCCGTGTCCTCCAGGTCGGGCAGGAGCTGCAGGGCCACCTCGTCGGGCAGGTCGGCCAGGACGTCGACCGCGTCGTCGGTGTCGAGGGCATCGAGGAGGTTGATGAGGGCCGACCGGGGCAGATCCTCGAGGAGGGCGGCCCGATGCATGTCCTCCAGCTCCGCAAGCGTGTCACTGGCCAGCGCGGGCGGCAGCCATCGGAAGAGCTGCTTGGCCTCGGACGAGGGAAGGTGGTGGAGCAGGAGCGCCACGTCGGCCGGATAGAGGTCGGCCACCAGATTGAGCACCATGCCCCGCTGCCCCTCCGCGAGAAGAGTGCCGATGTCGTCGACGACGGACTCGTCGAGCTCGAGGAGGCCACTGGGCAGAGAGCCCTCGGAGGCGACGAGCGGAGACGGATCGGAGGGGGAGGTCGGCATACCGGCAGCAGCACGAGACGGATGGAACAGCACACACGAGTCCTCCCTCTCCTCTACTCTTCTTCTCCCTCCTCGGTTCGGGCCTTGAGGTGCCGGGCCAGCGCCGCAAAGTCGTCGGCCGAAAGGGCCTCGGCCCGCTTCCGTCCCCAGTCGTGGGGAAGCTCCACGCCTTGATCCTTCACCCAGGTACTCAGGCTGTTTCGGAGCATCTTTCGCCGCTGGTTGAAGGCGGCCCGCACGTAGGGACGCGCGTCGTCGAGCGCCAGGTCCGCGGGCCCGTCCTCTGCCCGGAACGTCATGCGAACGACGGCGCTCGACACGTCCGGCTGGGGCGTAAAGACCTGGGGCGGGACAGTGTACCGAAGGTCCGGTGCCGCAAAGAGCTGAAGGAGCACGCTCAGGATGCCGTAGGCCTTCGTTTTCGGGTCGGCGACGAGGCGCTCGGCGACGGCCTTTTGCATCGTGAGCACGCCCTCGGCGACGTGACGTCGATGCTCCAGCAGGGCAAAGAGGAGCTCACTCGTGAGGTAGTAGGGCGTGTTGCTGATGACGTAGAGAGGACTCCCCTTCTCGCGGGCCAACGCCCCCCAGTCGGTGTCCAGTACGTCTTCGTGCCGCACGTCGACCGACGGAAGGGCCTTTCGAAGTACCTCCACGGCCCGCTCGTCGATCTCGATGGCGGTGAGGCATTCGTATCGCTCGGCGAGCAGGTGGGTCAACTCTCCGGTGCCCGCCCCCACCTCTACGACGTGCGCGTCCGCCGGCGCCCGGAGGGTGCCCACGATTTTTTCGGCCATGTTGGGATCGTGTAGAAAGTTCTGGCCGAGACTCTGCTTCGGCCGAAACGGAACGCGATGCGCCATCCGCCAAGAACCGTTCAGTTCGAAATCAAGCGTGAATGCCCCTTAAGTGCAGTCAAGCGTATAATTGTGGATTCAATCGTTCTCCCCATCCGAGTAAGTGGACCGCATTCGAGAGAATGCGCTCGTAGAATGCGTTTCCGCTGGATTCGGAGAGATTTATTTCATCAGTCGCTTCGCTCGAAATGACCATATACCCAAAGAATCAGCTTGGACTCACTTAGGCGGGTGCAAAACATCAGGACCCAAAGAGGGCTCCGAACGCCCCAAACGTGCTGGTGAAGAGCCCCTGTTTGCTTTCCTCGCGGGGATCCTGCATGCGCTCGGCCTCGTCGATCGCGGACGGAGGCCCGCCGGTAATTTGAACGACGGCCCCTTCCCCCGCCTTCCGGTGCGTCATGGTAACCCCCTCGGTCCAAAGGACGTCGTCGGGGGTGACGTACAGGGCCAGGTGGGGAGCCGGAAGCTGAACCCGTTCCAGGGCCAGCGGCTCCGCAGCCCTGTTGCGCACCGTCAGGGGCGTAAGGGCCCGGTGCAGGCGGAGGGGCAATCGATCCAGACGCAACCGCCCGGCCGTGCGGGTGGCGTAGCAAAGAGCCCCCTCCCGGGGAGACGACCCGAACCAGGTGTCCGACATCCGATGCGAGGGCATCTCCATCAACGTCCGCCGAGACTCAACCAGTTCGATCCGGACCCAGAGCGGCGTGCTCAGATAGAGCGTCACCGCCTCGCCGGGCAACACCGACAGGGGATGCTCCGGACGCGTCACCACCGGCCGATCGGCCAGTGCGGGTCGCAGCGCAATCGATCCGCTCGTGCGACGCACGCTGTACCGATGGGTCGTCAACTCCGGCTCCTCTGAGTCGAGAATCGACGACATGTCTTCCTCGGCGAGAGGCACTCTGAGGGCACTCCGATGCGCCATGGGATCCGCCGATACGGGATCCATGGACGGTCGATGCACTACCCGCCAGTCGTGCGAGGAGCGGTACACCCAGAGCGTCGACGGGCCGATCTGCCACTCTCCCCCCGAGTGTCGGTCGAGAGAAAAGGTCCCCCACCACGGCGTAGGTTCCGATTCGGCGTCATTCATACCATCCGTCGACGGTTGTGAAATCGAGCGTCCCCCGTGGATTATTCATCGTCGACGTCCTCCTCAAAGTACTCGTCACTGTCGTCCTCGTAGTGCTCCTCCTCTTCCTCGTAGAACGCATCGTCGTCCTCCCAGTCGACCCAGTCGTCCTCTTCCTCCTCGTACTCGGCCTCTTCCTCTTCGTCGTCGATATCCCAGTTGTCGTCGTACTCGGGCTCGTCGTCCGGAGAGTCGTCTTGCAGTCGAAACGGATCCGTCATCGATCACGGGAAGAGTCCGAGAGGAATGCGGAGGAATATGTCCGTATCAACGTAGAAGTCACGTCCTCGGGGCACAAGCCCCAAAGGTGAAAGGTAGGGCAATCAGCCCAAGGTCACCTCAGTGAGAGCACGTTCGAAGTTGGCATATGGCTCTTTCGCCGGGAGAGTGACGGAACAAAAATGTCGCGCGGGGCCCCTCGCGACGGGGGTTCCATTCAAACTGACGTCAAAAAAGCGTTCTCCCAATCCATACGTTCTCACGTGAGGTCACTTAAAAGGGAACGGACAGAGACAGCCGGACGTCCCGACCGGGCGAAAGCGCGTAGCCCTTGTACGTGTCCAGAAAATCGCGGTAGGAGGTATCAAACACGTTGCGCACCGCCACCCGAAGGGACGGCTCTACGTCGACACCGAGGGAGAGTCGACTTTCCGCGGCCAGGTCGACGGTAGTGTAGGCCCGGGTCGACGCCGTCCCGAACGGTGGGCCGAACCCGCCGTCGAACTGCGAAAACGGCTCAAATCGCCCCGCCGCCTGCTTCTCGAACCCGTACTTCAGATCAACCTCCACACGAGGGCTGCGGAGCAGCCCCCGGTCCTCCGGCGTCAGGTGCAGAAAGCCCGTCAGGTTGTTGGCCGGGAGCAGCGGCAACGCTCCGGCCGCCTCCCCCTCGCCCAGCCCGTCGCCCGACCCACCGAGCACCGCTGCCTGTCCACCCGCATGCAACCACGGATAGAGCTGCGCTTCCACCTTCGCTTCAAGTCCGGGAATCACTGCGTCGGTCTGATCCGCCTCAAAAATTGGGAGCCCATTCGGAGCCGTGTCGCCCGTATTTTCCAGGTAGACATAGTTACGGATGAAATTGACGTACCCGGTGAGCTCGGCGGTCAGACGATCGCGACGCACGCGGATCGAGGCGTCGGCACTGTAGGCTCGCTCCGGATCGAGATTCGGATTGCCGCGCTGAAACGCCGCCACGCCCCCGTGCACACCGTTGGCGTACAACTCAAACACGCTGGGAGCACGGAACCCGCTGCTCACATTGACGGCCAGGGCCACCCCCTCGGCCACCACCCGATTGGCCCCGACCGCCCCGGAGAGCGTCAGGTATTCATTTTCGAGCTCGTCGGGCGCACGCGTCCGGTCGTTTGCCGTCGCGTCAATGCGGCGCCAGTCGCCGCGCACTCCCGCATTGAATGTCCACGGATCGCGAGCAATTTCCTCGAACGCGAACACGCCCACGTTCCAGGTGTCGGCGGTGGGCTGCAATTCGGCCGGCCCCCGAGTGTCGGCATCCTGGAGCTGCACCTCCGCCCCGAGCGTACCGCTCACCGAGCCCACCTCCGGATGCACCACTTCGAGACGCCCGGTGTAGATGTCGGTCTTGAGATCGAGCGGATACGCGAAATCCCGAACGCCGCCGTTGTCCTCGATAAAGGAGAGGGTCTGCTCCCCGCTGCCGTCCCCGGACTGGCGAATCGAGGTTTGGAGACTCAACCGCGGCCGGATCACGAACCCATCGGCCACGAGAGTGCCTTTGGCCACGAGATTGCCGTGCTCCAGGTTCTGTCCGAGCCCGTCCGGCGGAGGGCTCGGGCTGCCGTCCGGCCCGCCCGTGGGAAGCAGAAAATTGTGCCGATTTATCCAGTAGTCGCCGTACACCTGCATCGTCCCAAACTCTCCCTGCGTGCCGACTTGCGCGTAGCCGTTCCACTGCTCGAAGTTGGTGAACGGGATCTCGCCGGTGTACTTGGGGTCGCCGTAGGTCCCTCCATTCTGCGTCTCGAAAAAGGTCGGCTCTTCGGGCGCGGTGTAATTTCCGGCGACGCGCCGTTCCAGGCCAACCCGAGCGCCCACCGATCCCCGAGCGCCCTCCAGATCCAATCCGAGGGCCCGCTCGTGGTTGTTGGTGAAGTACTGCGACCGGACCGAGCCCCCAAAGCGGCTCTCGCCCAGGTCGGCCGTGGGGGCATTTTTGGTGATGACGTTGATCGCCCCGCCGAGCGCGTCGGAGCCGTACTGGATGCTGCTGGGTCCGCGCACCACCTCGATCCGCTCGGCCTCGTTCGAGGAGGTCGTGGGAAAGTGACGGACGCCGAACTGATAGTATTCCTGGGCAATGCCGTCCTTCAGCACGCGGATGCGATTGCCCGAGAGGCCCCGGAGGACGGGCTTCCCGGCCTGCGAGCCCGTCTGGATGGACGAGACGCCCGCCACGCTCCCCGAGAGCACGTCCCCCAGAGACGCGCTGCGGTTCACGTCGAGTTCGTCCGTCCCGAGTACGTCGACACTCTGCGGCGTCGTCAGGGTGCTACGGGCCCGAGCCGTTCCACTCACCGTGACGCCGTCGGTCTCCAGGACTTGGGTTTTCAGCGTCACGTCGAGAGAAACGGTCTCTCCTGCCGACACACGCACCTCGCGCACGGCGGTTTGGTAGCCCACAAAACGAATTTCGAGGGTATGGTCTCCCGTCGGAAGACCGTCGAGGGAAAACTGGCCCTCCGGGCCGGTGGTGGTGCCCTGCTGCAGCGACGGATCGACAATCTGAGCCCCGGAAATGCGCGCTCCCTCCTCGTCGGTCACCGTGCCGGTTACCGTACCGAGGTCCGACTGAGCGTAAACGGGAGCAAACGAAAGGACTACCGAAAGAAGCGAAAGAAGAAACGTACGGAGACTCATGAGACACAGAACAGATCAATTCAACGACGCGATGCCCCCAGACGAGAGACAGTATCCCAACAAAGAGGGGGCGTCCGCCGCGATCGCTGATCCCATACACGGATCCCAGGGCGCATACGACATTGCTGTCACCCCGAGCACAATGGGCGTCGAGAAACCGGATCCGCAGTCGAACCCAGAGGACCTCGTCGACGTCCGCAACTACGACAGACGCACCCCAACGACGCCAGGTGGGCCGCGGATGAATTGATCGGTGGCCGTCCGGACCGACGTGAGATGGGACCGGACGTCGAGCTGAGCGACCGCTGTCGGTGTCGGCTCCGAGAACGGCGTGAGCGCAGGCGGAACGACGAGGAGTCGACGGGCACAGACGTCGCACTCCTGCACGTCGATCCGGCCGGCCGCCTCGGTCCAGAGCGGTACGTCCGACTGGTGGACCTCGGGCGAATGGCAGGGGGCCTCGGCCGCTCTCGCCATCCGGTCCATCGCGTGCTGGACGCGGTGGAGCGACGGCCCCAGCAGCCCCCCCGCCACGAACGTCACGAGGAGCATCCACCCGGCTATGGAACGGACGGTACGCATCTGATCCCAGAAGGTCCTACCAGACGACGACACCGTTCCCTATGCCGGGCATTCGACCGCGTTCCTCATGTGAACGAAACCACACATGTCGATACGCTCACATCGCGCGAACGGCCCCCGGCAACATCGGCCATCGACGGCAAAGAAGTGTCCACTCGGTCGACGTGGATTTTAACAGACAATCGCCCCGTCGTCCCATCGACACTCCGCCCCTCAGCTTCTATCTTCTCCCGTTCGTCTCCTCCCAATCTCCCTTGGCTCATGCCCAGTACAAGCATTCGCGTCGTCGACGTATACCCCTACCGCAAGCAGTCCGTCAATCCCGAGTTTCTGATCCTCCGACGCGCCCCAGACACCAAATACGCCGGGCAATGGCGCATGGTCGGGGGCAAAATCAAAGCCGACGAGGCAGCGTGGGAAACGGGTCGCCGAGAGGTGAAAGAGGAAACCGGGCAGACCCCCACGCGCTTCTGGGCCCTGCCCTCCGTCAACGCGTTCTACGAGTGGCAGAACGACTGCGTCAACCTCGCCCCGGCCTTTGCCGCCGGGCTCCCCGACGACCCGACGCTCGACGACGAACACGACGCCTACGTCTGGCGCCCGGCCCAGGAAGCTGCCCAGTATCTGGACTGGCCCGAACAGAAACGCCTCCTCCGCCTCACCGATCGGGTGCTTCGAGAGGGCATCCCCCCGTCCCTCGTGATTCGGCCCGAAAAAGACCACTCCGAATGATCTCTTGTGAGCCCCGCTCCGTCGACACGTCGATCATTCGTCGCCCCCGACCAAATACTGATCGGTCGGCACCTCCAGAAAGTCCATGAGCCAGTCGAGGGCCCAGGTCTGGTTGTCCTCTCCGCTCCACTCGTAGCCCTCCTGCACCTCGTCGGCCACCGCCGGCCAGTCGACCGTCCAGTCCTTGTAGACGTGAAAGGAGAACTGACTGACCTCGGTCTCGAAGTAGACGGCGCCCTCGTCCGGATCGTAAATCGACGTGGCCGTGTCGTCCTCGCGAGCCAGCTCGGCGGCCAGCACAACGAGGGGCACCTTGAACCGGTAGTCCATCTCGTGGACGCGCTTGGCCTCGCTGTTGAGGAAGTTGGCCAGCACGACGCACCCGTCGCCGTGCTCCATGGCAGCCCGGGCAGCGTCCCGAGTCGAGGGGTCGGCGTCGATCGTGTCGAGGGCGGCCTCCACCAGCGGCCACACCTCGATCTCCTCCGGCTTCTCGCTGGCCTCTTCTTCTCGGGGAATAGTGACGGTACGGTCTTCGATGTCCACGGTATGAATCGATCGGTTGTGAGGAAAAACGGAGACGCTCGTCGGACCGCAGTGTAGAACGAACCTCTCCCCCAGATGATCGGTCACCCGTTCGAATCGTTCGTGGAGGCCCCTTCCACCCGTCCGGGTCAGTCCGGAAGCGGCCCGTAGAGTGCATTTCCAGGAGCCGCCGGATCGTCGGACAGATAAAACTCCTGCACGGCCACCACGACGTCCTCCTCCGTGAGAAACCCCTTCCCTCCCCGATCCAACCGACGAAACGCATCCCCGCATTCCTGCACTCCCCAGACCGCGAGCCAGTCGTGATATTCCACCTCGGTCACACGTCCGGTGCCCGTTTGATTGACGACCCGAAACGTGCTCCGAGCGGCCTGATGAAGGGTCTCCAGAGTGTTGTCCCCCCGTTCGACCCCCCGCTGCACGGAGGTCCAGTAGGCCTTCCATTCCGGCAGCGTGACCCGCGCATCCCCGTCAAAGTCGGCAATCTTACAGACGTGATCCCACCACGCAAGGACCTGATGTCGCAGGGCTTCGCGCGTCCCCTCGTCGGTCACCTCGTGCATCTCGACCAGCCGCTGCGCCCGGAGCGCAAAATCGTTGACCTCAATAATGCCGTTTCCATCCTCGTCAATGAGGGTGAAGTAGTACGTGGCCTTCCGAGCGTGGAAGTCGCTGAGCATGAGAAGCCGAAACCGATTCGGAAAAGAGTGAACACAATACGGACGATGCTTTCAGTGGGAGAAGCCCCCCGTGCCGTCCACAGCCGGCGACTCCGTCCGCGTACATACGATTGAGGTCCCCCAACCCGTACCGTCTCTCTCCTACACCGACGTGGCCGCTGAAGGATTCACCCAGTCCGGTCTCTCGCACGGACACTATTCCGCAACATTGACGTCCTGCTCTTTGTGAGCACGGAGACGGGTAGAAGTCGTCGTCCCGGACGTCGATCCCAGAGATTTCTACCCCTATTATTCCGACCTCCGCTCCACAAACAATCACTTGGAGGAAATTCCACAACCAAAAATTTGGAGAACGGAGCGTCCTGCGGTATTATGTTTCGGTGGAAGACGGGAATGGAGATGAATGCCTCGCACGATCGCAGCTCTCCACGTCCCGATTTTCCGTATCTCCCCCACTCGTTCGACACCGCCTCCTCCACATGCCAGCCTCCGCTGTTCCGTCCGGAAAGACAAAAGGACAAATTGAAGCCGCCGTCACGGAAGCCATCACTCAGTTTGAGCGCGACTATCTCGGCCGCGGCCCGAAGGAGGCAAACTCGTTTATCGTCGAAAACCTCGTCGTCGTAACGCTGCAGGGCATTCTGAGCCCGGCCGAACGGCAGCTGAGCCACGAAAACGGAGGGGTCGAACTCATCAAACAAATGCGGACGCGTCTCATCGAGAGCTCGAGTGACGACCTCTGCGAGCTCGTGGCGGAGGAGACGGGCATCGACGTCGTCAGCATGCACACGGACATCAGCGCCCGAACAGGAGAGCGCATTTTCGTCTTCAGCCTCAACGACGACCTCGAGGCCATCTTGGAAGAGCGATAGAATGGGCCGTGAACTTTCGGTAAGGGAAGCGCTTCGGGGTTTGCCACACCCCGTGGCCGTTTCTATGTTCGTTTGCGGCTGAAGAGCTGGAGCGCCCCCGGCGAGCCGACTCTTCAGCTCCCAACACCCCGATCCGGCACGCAAGCTACGTACACGCTTCCGCCGTTCACACGCGGCGGGAACGGGTACAACGATTGAGGCCGACACTCAGCGTTCTGACGGCGCTGCATGTCGGCCTTTTTTCGTACCCGAATTTCCGAAAGTGCGGCTGGACGGTTCGCTTCACGCTCGCCTTCCAAATTGACGCCTTTCCACGCATGCCGCTTCTGCTCACGCGCCTGACGTGGGGCCTCTTCGCGCTTAGCGTCGGTCTCCTCTTCTGGCGTCCCGATCCGGACTGGGCGCAGGGCCTCCTCCTGCACGTGGACGGCCTCACCTACGTCATGGCTGCCGTCACGACGTTCGTCAGTGGGATCGTGCACAGCTTCTCCCGCCGATACATGGCGGGAGCAAAACGCCTAACCGCCTTTTTCGGTCGCCTCTTCGGGCTGATGCTGATCGTCCTGCTGATGACGGCGGCCAACCATCTCGCACTGTTCGCGGCGGCCTGGACGGCGATGGGATGGGTTCTGGCCGACCTCATCGGTCACGTCCGCGGCTGGCCGCAGGCTCGCGCGGCGTCCCGATACGCCCGGTGGCACTTTTTGGGTGGAAGTGGCCTCCTCGTCGCAGCGCTGAGCCTACTCGGGCATCAGGCCGACACGTGGACCATCGACGGCGTTCTCGCGGCGCTCCCGTCCCTCTCCGCGAGCGTCGTGGTGACGGCCTCGCTTCTCCTCCTCGGGACCGCAATGATCCAGTCGGCCCTCGTGCCCTTTCACCGCTGGCTGCTCTCCTCCATGACGGCTCCCACCCCCGTGTCCGGGTTTATGCACGCCGGACTGGTGAACGCGGGGGGCGTCCTCCTCGCCCGCTTCGCCCCGGTCGTGTTCGAGCATTCTTCGGTGATGCTCGTCATCGTCGCGGTCGGGGGCCTGAGCGCGCTTCTGGGCCAGGCCTGGATGCTGGTCCAAACGGACGTCAAGCGGCAGCTGGGCACCTCGACGGTGGCACAGATGGGCTTCATGGTCCTGCAGTGCGGCCTGGGCCTCATTCCGGCTGCCCTCACCCACCTGCTTCTGCACGGCTTCTACAAAGCATACCTCTTTTTGGCGGCCGGCTCCGCGGTCACGTCCACCGAGCCCGAGAAAGCCGCCTCCTCCCCCTCCTTCGCGAGTAGCGGCGTGGCGCTGGTCTCGGGGCTGGCCGGTGGGGTGCTGTTCTCCGTCCTCACCGGAAAATCGATGACGAGCCTGGACAGTGGATTTCTGCTGACGCTCTTCGTCGTTCTCGCCGCCCTGCACGCTACCCGGACGCTGGTGCGACGCTCGTCGCTGCCCAGAACGGCTCGCCTGTGGACCCTTCCGGCGGTGCTGCTTTCGTCGATTGGCGTCTACGCGCTCGTTTATAACGGGGTCACGGCTGTGCTGGCGCCGCTGCCCACGGCCACCGTGCACACCCCCCTCTCGCCCCTCCACTGGATCCTGGCCGCCGTCTTCGTCGCCGCATACGTGGCGATGGAACGGGGCTGGCACCGGACCAACACGCGACTGTACGTGACGCTGCTCAACACGTCCCAGCCGCTCCCGACGACCCTGCTGCACAGACGCGATCAGTACAATGCCTATTAAACGCTCCGTTCTTCGCGCCCGGATCGAGAATGCCGCCGAGTACATCGGCCCCCTCTGGCCGCTCCAGACGTTCAACGCGGCCAATCCGCTCGTGGGCTTCGAGGATCAGCCGTTCGACCAGGCGGTGCAGCAGGCCGGACAGCTGCTCGGCGGCCGCGGGTACCCCAGGCCGTCGGTCTTCCGTCAGGCCTGGCAGAATGGCGAAATCGATCCGGACATTCTGACCCGGCGTCTCGCCGAACACGGCATCACGCAACGGCCGGAGGTCCTGCTCGACCAGATGGACACCGACGAGCGGAACCGACCCTCTCCCCCTGCCGACCATCCGCTCGACCGCGTGATGGTGAAGTGGCTCTCGGCCTTCCTCGACCAGGGACAGGCCGCCTGGCCCATGCCCAACCGATCGGACGGCTTCTACGCGGCCTGGCGCACGGTGGCCCCATACGACAGTTCGATCTCCGCGGTCAACCGGTCGGCCGACCTACCGGATACGCTCCTGGACGCTTTCGAGGCAGTGCTGTCGGGCTATCCGGAAAAACGATGGGAGAGCATTTTCGTCCATCACCTGGCCGCCCTGCCGGGATGGACCGGCTTCATTAAGTGGCGCGCCCGACGCGCCAACACGGCCTGGCAGGAGGCCTACCCCATCTCCCTCGCCGACTACCTCGCCGTGCGGCTGACCCTGGCCGCTCGCATGAACGAGGCCATTGCCCCGGACCGGGCACAGGACCTGCCCGCAAACGGGACGCATCGGCCGTTTCTTCCGCAGATCTGGCTCCAGGCCTGGGAGGAAAGCTACCGAAGCCGCCTGCTCGACGACCTCCAGCAGGCCTCCGCCTCCGAGCAGACGGAGCGGCCTTCCGAACGCCCCGACGCCCAGATGGTCTTCTGCATCGACGTCCGATCGGAGGTCATCCGGCGTCACGTCGAAGCCCAGGGCAACTACGAAACCCACGGCTACGCCGGCTTCTTCGGCGTCCCGATGCAGCACCAGCCCTACGGCGCCGACACTCCGGTCAAGTCCTGCCCGCCGATCGTGGATCCGAAGCACCGGATCGTCGACCGGGCGGATCCCAATCAGAAGTCCCGGGCCGACGCACACGACTGGTGGGCCCGCCTGGAAACCGGGCGGCAGACCCTCGTCAAAACCCTCAAAAGCAACGTGGCGGCCGCCTTCGGATTCGTGGAGGGCAGCGGGGGCTTCTTTGGAGGCGCCATGGCGACCCGCACGCTGATGCCCTCCGCTCTTTTCCGCCTCGGCAAACGCCTCTCCGACTGGATTCCTCGTCCGGAATCCTTTACCGAAC
Source organism: uncultured Salinivenus sp. (assembly GCA_964502085.1). Taxonomy (GTDB): domain Bacteria; phylum Bacteroidota; class Rhodothermia; order Rhodothermales; family Salinibacteraceae; genus Salinibacter. The sequence goes on from CAZCUZ010000001.1 coordinate 164,686, forward strand.
CGACGATCGACCGCCCCTCGACGCCGGATCCGGAGGAGAACGGCGGCCTCCCCATCGGGCTGTCCCACGAGGCCAAGGTCCTCTACGCCGAGGCCGCCTTTCGCCTGATGGGATGGACCGATCGCTTTGCACCCATCGTCGTGTTTACGGGCCACGGCAGCCAGACGCCGAACAATCCCTATAAGTCCAGTCTCGACTGCGGGGCCTGCTCCGGAAATCCGGGCGGCCCGAACGCCCGGGTGCTCGCTCGCATCTGCAATGAGAAGGCCGTTCGAGAAGAGTTGCGGGAGCGGGACATCGACATTCCAGACGACACGGTCTTCCTCGCGGGTCAGCACAACACCACGACCGACGAGATCACGCTGTTTGCGGGCGAAGCGTCCTCGTCGGTGTCGTCGGACATGCTCGAGCAACTACGAGACGATCTGGCGTCGGCGCAATCCGGAGCCACCACCGAGCGCGTGCGTACGATGAACGCGACTGTGGATGAGGGCAACCGACAGGCGGCCGTCCGCGAAACGGAACGCCGGGCCGCCGACTGGGCGGAGACGCGGCCGGAATGGGGCCTGGCCGGAAATGCCTCCTTTATCATTGCCTCCCCTCACTTGACGTGCGAAATTGACTTCGACGGGCGCGCCTTTCTTCATTCCTACGATTGGACGACCGACGAGGACGGAACCGCCCTGGAAAACATTATGACTGGGCCGCTGGTGGTGGGAGAGTGGATCAACACTCAGTACTACTTCTCGACCGTCGACAACGCTGCGTACGGAAGCGGATCGAAGGTCACCCAGAACGTCGTCGGGAACGTCGGGGTCGTACAGGGAAACGGCGGTGACCTCATGACGGGCCTCCCCCTCCAGTCGCTGCAGATCGACGACGAGCACCCCGTCCACCGCCCCCTCCGCCTCTCCACCGTCATTCACGGCCCCACTGATCGGGTCGCCCACATTCTTCAACGGCATCCCCCGCTTCGACAACTTCTCGACAACAAGTGGGTGACCCTGACGGTCATGGATCCGACCCAGGACAATGCCTTTTTTCACTATGAACCGGGAGGATCCTGGACGGCCCGTTCCGACACTCCGGCGTCCGAACCCGCACTCGCTGCGTGACCAGTGTCCGCCTCGCCGCGCCCCTCGAAATAGATCCCCCTTTGCCATGAGTGACCAAACGCCCAACGAGGAAACGAAGCACACGCTCCATCCCCTCAAAAAGATCGAAATCATCGTCCGGGGAGAAAAAGAGCCGTTCGTCCGCGACCTCCTCGACGAGTCGAAAATCAGCGGCTACACGATTCACCACAACGTCACCGGTCGCGGCGAGCACGGGTTCTACGAGGGACGCCTCCTCTTCAACGACCGCGATAGCCTCGTGATGTTTTTTGCCGTCGGCCGCGAGGAGTCCATCCAGACCATCGTGGACGGCCTCACCCCGCTCTTCGAGCAGAGCTCGGGGGTGATGTTCGTCTCCGACACGAGCGTGGTGCGCCTGGACAAATTCATAGAGGAAGAGGAGCCGTAATCCGTCCCACTCCCCCTCTGGGCCGGCCGAATTTCCCGATGGCCGCGCTCAGGATTCGGTGGGAATGAACGGTGTGTCATCGATTCGAACGGGCGGAACGGCCGGCGAAGTAGGCGTGAACGAGCTCGCGGTAGACGTCGACGGCGTGCCGCACGTCGGCGATCTCGATGCGTTCCTCCGCCGTGTGGGACCGCTCGCTCGGCCCCGGCCCCAATTTCACGGCGGGCACGTCGTGGAGAAAGACCCAGTCGGAGCAGGTGGGCGACCCGAACGGTTCTACATCGGGAAGCGCCGTTTTCGCGGCCTTCACGATGCGGGCGTCTTCGGACGTGGCACACGGCACGAGACGGTCACTGTACACCTCCACCTCCGCGTCCACCGCCTCCCGAAAAATGGAGACGATCTCCTCGTGCGAATACGCAGGCGTGGTGCGGACGTCCACCGTAAAGACGGCGTGTTCGGGCACGACGTTGTTGGCGGAGCCCCCTTCGATCATCGTCACGGTCACGTTCGGGGACCCGAGGTAGGGATCCTCGCGGTCCAAGGAGAGGCCCTCGACCTGCCGAAGGGCCGCCGCGGCCTTTGAAATGGCATTCTCCCCCAGGTGCGATCGGCCCGCGTGGGCGGATTTTCCGTGCGCGTGCACGCTCAGGATGAGAAGACCTTTTTGCGCCACGCAGGGACGGAGCGACGTGGGCTCGCCCACCACCGCCGCGTCGAGCGACGGCAGCTTCGGTCGTACGTCCTGAAGCCCATTCTCCGTGCCGCCGGACTCTTCGTTCGTGGTGAGGGCCACCATCAGGCGCCCGCCCTCGGGCCTCCAGCCGTCGGCGGCCAACGAGAGGAGCGCAGTGGTCATCGCGGCCCCGCTCGCCTTCGCATCCACGCTCCCGCGCCCGTAGAGCTCGCCGTCCACCTCCACCGGCTCGAAGGGATCGTACGGATGATCCTGTGACGGCGGCACGACGTCGAGGTGGGTGTTGAGCAACAGCGTCTCGCCGCCGTCCCCGATCGAAAAGACGACGTTGTCGTCGAACCGCTGTGTGTCGCCCCCGGCTCGACGCACGTAGTCTTCCACAAAATCGGCGATCTCGCCTTCCTCGCCGCTCAGAGACGGGAAGCGAATGAGGGCCTTGAGGAGCTCGACGGCGTCGGTGACGTCGGGTGAAACCGTGGACATGGAATCTGGATGGTGGTGGTGTAGAGATGTGGAAAAACGGGCATTCGAGACGATCAGCAAGTCTCGATACGAAAAAAGTCGGCAACGGCATTCCCCCCTCCTCCAGAAAAATGGCTGACATTTGTATTGGATCGGCAGGGCCGTCGTCCACGGATCCGGCGCCCGCTCCCACTTCCTCCCTCACGCATCACGATTCACGCCTCCCGCAATACGAGATACGCACTCCGAAACGCCGGGCAATTTGGAGAACGGCTGCCCCCCTCAGCCCACGACCTCCGTTGCCCGAGACTGCGAGACGAGGTCGTCGGGCGCACAGACCACAGCGTGCTGTACGTCGTCGTCGAGCGCCTCCAGCGCCGTTTCGATTTTGACGCGCATCCCGCCTTCGATCCATCCCTCCTCCACTCCTCGCGCAAAGGTCTCGGCGTCGCAGGTCTTCAGCCGCGTGGACGGATCGTCGGGCTCGCGGCGAACCCCACCCGTGTCGGTGACAAAGACCATCTGCTCGGCCCCGAGGGCACACGCCAGCGCGCAGGCGACCGTGTCGGCGTTCACGTTGTACACCTGCCCCTCCTCGTCGATGCCCAGCGGCGAAACCACAGGCATGGCCCCTTGCATTAACAGGCGATCTACGAGAGAGGGATCGACTGCCTCCACATCCCCGACCCAGCCAAAGTCGACTGTTTCCCCGTCGATGTCCCAGGGCGGCCGTTTGGACACCTGTATCTGACTGGCGTCGGCCCCGGAAAGTCCCACGGCGGTGAGGCCGTGCGCCGTGGCGTCCGCCACGAGTTTCGTGTTGAGGGCCCCGTTCATCGTCCACTGGGCGATCTCGAGGTCGAGGTCGGTCGTCACCCGGCGCCCCTGCACACGACGCGGCGTGTGATCGAGGCGGTCGGCCATGTCGGTCATCTGCTTTCCGCCGCCGTGGACCAGCACCACCGGCGCCTGCTCGCGAAGCGTCTGGAGCGCCGGCCACAGCTCGGCCATGGCGTCTGCGTCCTCAATTAATGAACCGCCGATCTTCACCACGATGGGGCTGCCGGAATCGTTTCTCATTGCAGGTATTCGTTGCGGGATGTTCAGTACAAAGGGTATGGGAGTCTGTGAGTATGGGCGTCAGGGCATGCAAGACCTATTCCCCATTCTACACGACATAAATTCGTCCCCCATGCGTCATTCTGAGCGTAGCGAAGAATCTCTCCGAAATGAGCGGAAACAAGCCGGAAAGGCACCGCAGTCGACGTCGTTTCCGCTGCATTCGAAGAGATTCCTCGTCGCCGGCAAGCTTGGAGCGTAGACGCTCCGCTTACCTTGCTCCTCGGAATGACGCGGAATGAACAGTTGGGGGCGAGTTTTGCTGCCTCAGAATTTTTGTCGTGTAGTGAGCCTATTCCCCCATACTCCCATACGCACATACGAGACAGGATTTCGAGGTACACACCTATCGGGTCACACCAGTAGCATCAGTCGAGCCCCCAGACGTAGTCCAGCAACGCCTTCTGCGCGTGGAGACGGTACTCGGCCTGATCGAGATGGCGAGCGTGCGGCCCGTCCATCACAGCGTCGTCGACCACCACGTTGCGGCGGACCGGCAGGCAGTGCAGGAAAGCTCCCTCGTCGGTCCGGGCCATCCGTTCCTCGGTAATCCGCCAGTCCGTCTTGCCGGTCCGAATGTCCGCCTCCTTTGCCGGGTCCGTGTAGACGAGCGGCCCGCCCCACGACTTGGCGTAGACCACGTCGGCATTGCCGACCGCCGCATCCAGGTCGTCGGTCGCCGTTACGGTGGCGTCGTGCGGGGCCGCGAGGGCCTGCGCGGCGTCCATCACGTCGTCGTCGAGCGCGTGCGTATCGGGCCGAGCCACCGTCACGTCCATGCCGCATCGCGCCGCCATCTTGACGGTCGAGTTCGGCACGGCCATCGGGAGCGCCTTCGGGTGGTAGGTCCAGCTCAGAACGAAATTCTTGCCGACGGGGTCGCCGTCAAAGTGGTCGGTGAGCAGGGAGGCGTCGGACATGGCCTGGCACGGATGCGCCCAGGCCGACTCGAGATTGATGACGGGCACGGTCGCCACGTCTGCGACGCGGCGGATGAGTTCGTCACTCTTGTCGGCCTCGTAGTCGGTGCCGGAGGCAAAGACGCGAACGCCGAGGGCGTCGTGGTAGCGCGAGAGCACGCCGATGGCCTCCCGCACGTGCTCGGCGGCGTCCCCGTCCATGACGGCCCCGTCCTCCCACGCCAAATTCCAGGTGCCCTCCCCCGGCGTGAGAGTCGTGCTGTCGGCCCCGAGGTGAGCGGCGGCCACCTCCATCGAGGTGCGGGTCCGGAGCGACGGGTTGAAGAAGAGCAGACCGAGGGTCTTGCCCGCCGCCGCGTCGGTGCGGGCGTCGGTCCGATTGTACTCGACCGCCGCGTCGAGCACGCGTCGCCACACGGCCGCATCAAGTTCGGATGCGGACAAAACGTGCCGCAGATTCGTGGTATTTGTTGACATGGGAGAGGCTGTGATACCAATTCAGATTCGTGAATGTGACCTCTTCCGGACCGCGATTCCCATCACGTAGAGCCGACCGGCCGGTCATCGTTGCACGAACGGAGACGACCTCCCGGAAAGAGGGCCACCGCGCGTTAGGCTCCTCGGATGGGCGCTTCCGTTTCGTCGAGGACCGTGTGGAGGGCATCGGCAAACGTTCGTACGTCGTCGTCACTCACCACGAGCGGCGGCATGAGTCGCATGACGTGCGGATCGGACGATCCTCCCACCAGAACGCCCTTCTCCCGGAGCGCGTCCTTCACCGGATCCACCGGACGATCGAGTTCGATCCCCATGAGGCAGCCGCGCCCCCGTACCTCCTCCACGACCGACCCCACCTGCTCGCAAACCTGTTCGTGAATCTCGACGGCCCGCTCCATCAGGTTTTCCTCCACCAGTGTCTCCAGCGTCGCCTTCACGGCCGCCATCGCGAGCATGCCGCCGCCGTAGGTCGACCCCTGATCGCCGGACTCCACAGTTTCGGCCACCTGGCCGGTCACGAGCACGGCGCTCACCGGCATGCCCGTGCCGAGGCTCTTGGCGAGGGAGATGAGGTCGGGAGTCGCCCCGAGATGGTCGGCCATGGAGAAGGCGCCCGTCCGCCCGACGCCCGTCTGCACCTCGTCAAAGATCAGAAGCGTCCCGTACTCGTCGCACAGGCGACGCAGCCCCTGAACGTACTCCGCCGAAAGCTCCCGCATGCCCGCGATGCTCTGAATCGGCTCCAGAATGACCGCCGCGACGTCCTCCCCGGCAAGGGCGCGCTCCGCCGCGGCAAGGTCGCCTCCCGGCACCCACGTCGTCTCGGGAAGCACGTCGCGGTAGGGACTTCGATACTTTTCGCCGTGCGTGGTGGCGAGACTGCCGAGCGTCCGCCCGTGAAAGCTTCCCTCCAGGGCCACCACACCCGACCGGCCGGTGTACTTCCGCGCCAGCTTCAGGGCCGTCTCGTTGGCCTCCGATCCCGAGTTCGCGAAGAAGACCTGCCAGTTTCGGTTCTCAGGAGTATGCTCCCGACTGCCGCCGGGTGCAAGCGACGTGAGCCGCTCCGCGGCCTGCGCCCGCACCGGACTGTGAGCCACGTTCGAGTAGAACAGCAGCGTCTCCGCCTGCTCCTTAATCGCCTCTATGACCGGCGCCGGACTGTGCCCGAGAAGCGCTACGCAGTGCCCGCCGTAGAAGTCGAGGTAGCGATTGCCGTCGGCATCCCACACGTACGCTCCCTCCCCCTCCACCAGCGCCATCGGCATCTTGCTGTAGGTGGGGATCTCCAGTTCATTTTCGAGGTCGACAATCTCGTCGGTGGTCATGGCTCGTGGTATCCGTTGAGGAAAAACTCGGGCGGCACTGATGGGCTACGCTGAAACGCTCTCGGCAGACACCGCGTCGGGAAGCAGCCCTGCCGTCTCGGGCACTCCGAGCAGGCGATTCAGGTTCTGCACGGCCTGACTCGCGGCCCCCTTCAGCAAATTGTCGAGGGCAAAACCGACGACGAGCGTATCCTCCTGCCTCTGCCATCCCAGGTCGCAGAAGGGCGTCCCGACGGTGGGCTGGAGCGACGGAAGCGTGCCCGCCGTGCAGCGAACCAGCGGGGCGTCGGCGTAGGCCTCGTCGAACCACCCCGCAACCGCCTCGTCCGGGAGCGACGACGGCCACTCGACCTGCGCCGTCCCCCAGATGCCCCGCGTCCAGGGCCCCGACGCCGGCACGAACGTCAGGTCCACGTGCGAGCCGACGGTTTGCGTGATTTCGGGGCCGTGCTGGTGGGCGAGCACCTTGTACGGCCGCACGTTCCCGTCCCGTGTCGGGAAGTGGGTGGCCGCGGAGGCCGTGGCTCCGGATCCGGAGGCCCCGGTGAGCGCCGTGACGTGCGCCGAAAAGGGGACGCCCTGTGCTGCCAGCGGCGCCAGCGCCAGCGCAATGCCCGTGGCGTAGCAGCCCGGATTCGCCACGAGCCGGACCGAGGGGCCCACGTCCTCCCACTCCGCCAGCCCGTACACGGCCTCGTCCAGCAGGTGCGGCGCCGGATGCTCTCCCTCGAACCACTCCGGATAAACGGACGGCTCATCGAACCGAAAATCGGCACTCAGGTCGACGATCGCCCCGTCGAACCCGTCCTCCAGGAGCTCGGGAATGAGGTGCATGCTCTGCCCGTGCTCCCCCGCCACGAGGACCGCGTCGAGCCCGTCGTGAGAAAGGTCTGCCGGCGCAATAAACGTCTGGTCCACCTGCCCGCGGAGCGACGGATGCGCCTCCGCGAGGGGCTGCCCCGCAAAGGTTCGACTCGTGACGGACGCAAGCGACACGGACGGGTGGCCGGCGAGGAGCCGGATGAGCTCACCGCCCACGTACCCGGCCCCGTGCAAAATGCCCACACGCAGCCTCGCCCCCGACGTCTCGGAGAGCGGAGCTGTAGAGGAAGAACGTGACAGTGTCATGGAAATCAGATCCAAGTTTGTAAGAGCGAGGAAAAAGTGTCTACGACGCGAGAGCCAGCTCCTCTTCCGAAGCGGTCTCCGTCTCCGAGGCAGACTCACCGGGTACGTCTTCAGGAAAGGCCGAATCCGGAAGGGCCTCTACCACGACGTCGACCAGTTCGGTGCTCTGCTGAAGGGCGTTCAGGGCCGTGATGCCGAGCCGCTGCTTGATGTAGCGCCGCCCGACGTCGTTGTCGGTGACCGGTCCGGTGACGGCAGTAATGGAGGTGTCGTACCGCTGAGTGAAGAGCTCCTCGGCGGCCCAGGCCCCCGACAAGTCGGCGGCGGCCACGACGTGCGTTTCGATGAACGACTGCAACTCCATGTCCGTCAACAGGTCGTCGACGCCGTAGTATCCCACAAAGCCGTCACCCATCTCCGCCACGATTACGTCCAGATCCTCGGTCTCGTTGAGGTGTTGGATCACCCCCTTCGCGATCGGTGTGATCGCGTCCTCTACCGTGCAGGCGATGCCCGCGTCCGTAAACGTCGAGACCGCCGTCGCTCCGTGCTCCCGCATCCGGCGCACGTCCCGCATCAGAGAGGCCCCCGTCAGCTTGGTGGCGCCGACCTTGAGCCCCATCTCCGAGAGCCCCTCTACGATGATGCTGGCGGCCTTGGTCTTGCCGGTCTCCATGGCCGTCCCACTGACGTTAATGATCGGAACCGACGTTTCGAGTCGGTGCACCATTTCCAACGCGTCTTCCTGAATCCGGGCGTGGACCCAGTGATCGTCGCGCTGCAGCATCACGGCCCCAATCACCTCCACCGGAAGTGCCGGGCCCAGATTCGGGTGGCCGGACGTACACTCGCCCACGAGCCCGCCCAGATTCAGCACATTGAGCGTGTCACCGGGAGAAATGTGCCGAGGCACCCGGCCGCTGTAGCCCTTCAGGGCCTGTCGCCCGCCGAGCGTACACGCGAGCACATCGCCCTTCTTGACGTGACGGAAGACCCCATCTTGGCACTCGACCTCGTCGTACTGATCCTTTTCGTCGAGGGCCCGGACCGCCACGACGTAGCCGTGCTGAGCCACGACGTAGGGCGAGACGGTGATGGGAGACTCGATATTGCAATGAGCCGTGCTTGAAGCAATTTTATCGACGGGGCCCGTCGAAAATGCGTCGTCAGTCATGGTGGATGCAGGTCAAAGTGGGAGTGTCAGCTGGGGGGTGAGACCTATGACGTAGCAGGTGTGGGGGATGAACTTTCTGTGGGAGCCGTCCTCGATCGAGCCTTCTTTGCGAGGAGGGACGGCACTGCAGCGAGCGTGGTAAAGCCCTCCGCATCCCGACCGTCCCACAGCGCATTCTCTTCTCCGTAGGTGGCCGTGCTCGCGTCGAACATCGAGTGCGGGCTGTCTACGCCCTGCACCCGCACGCGGCCCTTGAAGAGCTTTACCGTGACCGTACCGGACACGACGTCCTGCGTGTGGTCGAGAAAGGCTTCCACGTCCCGCATCACCGGATCGAAGTACTGGCCCTCGTGCAAAAGTCGGCCGTAGAAGGAACCGAGCTCTTCTTTCTGCACCTGCTGCCACTTCGAGAGCACGACCTTCTCGAGCTCCCGGTGGGCCGTGATGAGAATCTGAGCGGCCGGCGCCTCGAACCCGATTCGTCCCTTGATGCCGAGAATCGTGTCGCCGACGTGAATGTCGCGCCCCACGCCGTGCGAGCCCCCGATTTCATTTAGGGCCTCGACGAGCGCGACGCTCTCCATGGCCTCGTCGTCGAGGGCCGTCGGAAGCCCCTCCTCGAACGTAATCGTGAGTTCCTGCGGCGTGTCGGGGGCCTCCGTCGGAGGCACCGTGTCGGGATACGCCGCCTCCGGCAGGGGCTCTTCGGTCGTGAGCGTCTCCTTTCCGCCCACCGTCGTACCCCACAGGCCCCGGTTGATGGAGTAGTCCGTCGTGTCGGCGGGCACCGAAAATCCGCGGTCCTCGAGGTATGCCGTCGACTCTTCCCGACTGAGGCCGAGGCTCCGAATCGGAGCCAGAATTTCCAACTCGTCTCCGACGACCTGCAGGGCCACGTCGAACCGCACCTGGTCGTTGCCGGCCCCCGTGGAACCGTGCGCCACCGTGGAGGCGCCTACCTCCTCGGCGACGTCGGCCACCCCCCGGGCCTGCACGATCCGCTCCGGCCCCACACAGAGCGGATAGACCCCTCCCCGCAGGACGTTGCCCTTGATGAGGTAACTCAGATGCGCGTCATAAAGCGTCTGACGGCCGTCCACGAAGTGGTGGGTCGCGGCGCCGAGCTCATGGGCCCGGGCCTCGATGGCAGATCGATCCGACGAGGTCACGCCGCCGGTATCGACCGTCACCGTGTGAACGGGCTCGTCGTAGGTGTCCTGCAGGTAGGGAACACAGAAGGAGGTGTCGAGGCCTCCACTGAAGGCCAAAACGAGAGGCATCGGATTCGGTCGGTGTATCTCGAAAGGGGGCATAAGAAAAGGCGCTGGCTCGGAAGAACCAGCGCCTATCAAAGGCGGCGTTGCCGCGTCAAATGTCGGAAGCCGATCATTCTTCGCCAGAGACGCCAGTTCCATAGATTCGCATAGACGACGGTCGGAGCCGTCGCGCGTAGAATCGTCGTCGGAACGTCCGGGCGATATAGATCGGGATTCGCATCATGGTGATTCTACGGTACGGATTCAGAGGGGTAGTGTCAAGACCTCCTCGTCGGTTTTCGTGATGAACCGATTAAGGGAAGCGCTTCCAGCCTATCTCTGAGACAAACAGCTTCCTCGACGGGGACCCTATGGAATGATCTCAAAAGACGTCAGCGTACCAGTTTCGGTTTGATTGGGAGAACATCAGTTGCAATGATTGCCCCTTCCGGAATGCTCTCGAACTCGTTTCCGGGCATGGTCGTTTTGAGATAATTCCTCAGCGCTCCGGCGGAGCATTGAGCGAGCCGGTGACCTCTACGGACAACGGCTCGGCGGGAGTGGCATCGGCGGTTCCCTCCATTTGAAAGGTAAAGGAGGCGCCGACCTGATCCTCGCTCACGTAGGTGAGGTCGAGGGTGCCGTCGGTCGCATCGAACCGTGCTCCGTCCAGCGTAAGAAAGGCCATCACGGCCGGAGGGGCCTCCGGCCGATCCGTTCCAAACAGCTCCGATTCGATCACCTCATAGGTGCGAAGCGCCGGCGGACGGGGCTCCAGTTCGATGGACAATCCCGGTCCCTCCTCCGAACCGAGCTCGAGGCCCGTCAGCGCCCCTTCGTCGGTGCGGTAGTGGACCGGTCCCGTAAGCGTGTCGGAAAGCGTTCCCTCGACACGAGCCGTAAACGTCCCCGCCGGAACGCCGGCGGGCGAGCCCTCTTCTTCACAGCCAATGAGGACGAGGCCCCCGACCAGAAGAAGCCAAATCCACAAAACTGGAGCATCAAGATCCATATGAGCGCAGAAGAATTCGTCTCCAGAGTCGTTTCCGAATGCATGACCGAGTCGGGTCCGCGCAAGAACCCAAGGTACGGGGCACGAGACGCTGTGCTCCCTTCCAAGGATTTCCCTCTATTCTTCCTTCCGACAAGGACTTGACGGTTGCAGCGATGACGCCGCTCCCCGACGACAATTCAGGCGCACCTCCTACCACACCATCACCGAGTCGCGATAGGCCTCTGCCCGCCCCGACTGTCCGGACGCCTCATACACCCAAACCAGCTCTCGTAGCGCACGCTGGGTGAGGGGCGCCCGGAGCCCTGCTTGCTCTCGTCGACGCCGATAGCCGTGCTCCAGATGCGTCTGTGCTTCCGTCAATTCCCCTTCCTCCGCGTGAAGCCGTCCCTCACCCACCCGGAGAACGGCCTCCATGCGTCCCACGTCTACGGTCGTGGAATCGGCCGACACCTCCGCGAGGGCGTCCCGTCCCGCCCGCAGTATCCGATCGGCCTCGGCAAGCCGATTCCGCTCAACGAGACAGAGGGCATACCGGACCCGCGTATCGTGCGTCCGAATGTGGTCGCCGCGAGCCGCCTCGCGCAGGGCTGCGGCCCGGCGCAGCAGAGGCTCTGCCTCGGCAGACCGCCCCATGTTGTCGAGTAGATGGCCGACGCGCTGATACGCCGCCGGCCGCGCTGTGTGGCCCTGAGGATACTGTTCGCGGACCACGTCGAGGTTCGCCTGGGCCACGGACAGTGCTTTCTCGTATCGTCCCCGTAGAATGAGGGTCTCGTAGAGCGCCGTGCGTGCCTGCCGGGCGCGGGGGTGCCCTCTTCCCATCGTCTCTTCCGTCAGGGAGAGGGCCCGCTGGTAATACGTGGCCGCCGCGGCGTGCTCACCCTTCGTATGCAGAAGATCCCCGAAATTCTTGTAGGCCGACACGCGCTCGGCAGAGGTAAAGCCCGTCCCCCGCTCCATTTGTCGGAGACCGGCCCGATAGAGCGCCTCGGCCTCCTCGTGCTTTCCCTGTCGCTGTACGATCCGAGCCAGATCCATTTGGTCAAGCGACAGGCCGTGGTATTGCCCTCCCCGATTCCGTCTCCGTAGATCGATCGCCTCCCGCATCAGCACCTCCGCAGAATCGGGAGCTCCCCGTCTCGACAGGGTCTTGGCAAGGCCTTCCAGAATGCCGGCACGGTGCGTTCTCGTGCCGAGGCGCCGGTCCATCTCGAGCGCTTCCTCGTACAGCGGACGGGCCTCCCAGAAGCGCCGTGCGCTCCGTCGCGTGTCCGCAACGTGAATGAGACTCGCCACCAGGTCGGGATGGGGAGGCTCCAGGTGCTGTCGTCGAAGGGTCAGCGCCTGCTGTAACAGTGAATCGGCCTGTCCCCACTCCCCAAGCCCCCGTGCGGCCTGCCCGAGTGCATCGAGCATCTCGGCCTGAACGACGGGACGGTCCCGCAACCGTTCCGCCCGCTCGAGCCCCCGACGAACGAGCACCTGGGCAGTAAGGGAATCGGCGGCCTCTTCCGTACCCGTCCCGAAGAGATCGACCAGATATGAGGAGACGATTTCGGCCTTTTGGGCCTCCTGCTGGGCCCGCTCGCGCTGTTGGACGAGAAGGAGCCCAAACGTCACAATCAGCCCCAGAAATGCCGCCGCAATGCCAACTCCCCACCGGTTCCGTTGAACAAATTTTTTCGCGCGGTATCCCAGCGAATCTCTGCGGGCCCGGATGGGTTGCCCCTCCTGGTATCGATCAAAGTCCTTGAGGAGGGCCTCTACGGAAACGTATCGCCGCTCCGACTCCTTGCACATCGCCGTTCGTATGATTGTGTTGAGATCCCCTTCCAACAGGTGGCGGAGCCGGCGGGGCGTCGTAGAGCGCGCCTCGCTGATGGCCTCCGGGGTTGCCGGCCGGTCGTCCGTCCCCTCCCCTAAATCCGGTCGGGGCTGCCCGACAATCGTTGACGGCCGTCGCGCCTCCGTTTCGAGGATGGCCCGCTCCACGTCGTGCCCCTCCGTGCCTTCGAACGGCCGATGCCCGGTAAAGAGCTCGTACGCGAGCACGCCCATCTGATATACGTCCGTCGCCGTGCTGACGGCCTCGCCCCGAATTTGCTCGGGAGCGGCGTACGCCGGCGTCATGGGCCGAACGCCGGTGCGGGTCTGGGGAAGAGTAATCGACGCGTCCGCCTCGTCGAGCAACTTGGCAATTCCAAAGTCGAGGAGCTTCACCGTCCCCTCCTCGGTCACCAGCACGTTCGAAGGCTTGAGGTCGCGATGCACGACGAGATTTTTGTGCGCGTGCTGAAGGGCCCGCCCAATCTGGCACAAGAGACCAATCCGCTCGCCCACCGAGAGTGCATTCTCGTCACAGTAGGTCGTGATGGGCTCCCCGTCCACGTACTCCATGACGAGGTAGGGCACGTCGTCGTCCGTAAGGCCCCCATCCAGAAGATCCGCAATGTGGGGATGCTGCAGCTTTGCCAACACCTGCTGCTCCAGCCGAAACCGACGACGGGCCGCGTCGGTGTCGAGCCCAATGCGAAGGAGCTTAACGGCTACGGTCTGGTCAAATCCTCCGTCCGTGCGCTCGGCCCGAAAGACGCGACTCATGCCCCCTCGACCAATCTCTTCCTCCAACCGATAGGGACCGACGCGATGAGCGGGCGCCGCAAGGGGATCGTCCGCAATGCTTTCTCCGTCCTCGGGTTCGTAGGCCGGCGCCGCAAACGAGACGGCCTCTTGCTCCAGAAAAGATTCCGATTGGGCTTCCGCTTCCAGAAGGCTCTCCAGCTCTCGCCGCAGGTCGGGACGGTCCTGACACGCACGCTCAAGGAACCGCTCTCGCTCCTCCGGGGACCGATCGAGCGCCTCGTCGAACAGGCGATCGACCTCGTCCCACTCCGTACTGGACAGGTCATCCATGCCACTCCCTCAATCCATCCTGCACATTACGACTCGTCCCCTTCCTCCTCGATTCCGTAGCCGGAAAGCTCTCGGGCGAGCCACGCCCGCGCCTTCCGCCACTCGCGTCGCACGGTCCGCGCCGACACGTCGAGCACGTCCGCAATGGCCCGCTGGGTCATCCCACCGAAGAACTGGTACATCACAATTTGTGCCTTCCGGGGATCTCGATCGGAGAGCCGCGTGAGGGCCTCGTCGAGCGCCAACAGCGTTTCGCCCCGCTGGCCGACCGGAATCTTGCCCTCTTCCAGCGAAATTCTCGGGGCGTCTCCTCCTCGCTTCTCGGCCGTCTGCTTGCGGAAATAGTCGATGAGGATCTGCCGCATCACCCGGGCCGACAGCGCCTGAAAGTGAGCCCGATCGGACCACTCGACGCGAGACTGGTCGATGAGCTTCAGGTAGGCCTCGTGGACCAGAGCCGTGGTCGTGAGCATGTGCCCCGCCGGCCGCTTCTGGAGCAGCCGATGGGCAATGTCCCGCAGTTCGTCGTGCACCTTCGGCATCAGCTCGTCCAACGCCTCCTTGTGCCCCTGCCGACTATCGACCAGAAGTTGTGTGGCGTCGGACGAATCCATGGGCCCGGGAGATCTGAAAACAGCCAGCGGAACGGAGCCCCTCCAAAAGCGAACGGGGGCGTAATCTAGAAACGACGTTAAAGATCGTAGAGAAGATCGTCTTTGTCGTTCCAATCTACTCCCGCCTTCTCCGATCTCCGCTCGACGACTGGTCTTTTTCTACACCTCCGAGACGGCGTGAGAGCAGCATTCGACCTCGCCGTACGCACCCGTCCAATCCGCGTGTCCGGTTTCCGAAGCTGCTTACGTACTAGAGGGTGAGGAAGGGGGAAAGGCTCCCAATTCGCCCTCCGACGCACCGCGATTTGACGTATTAACACGGAGTTCACCTCTCCTCAACAGCCTCGACTCTCGAGCTCCTGTGGGGCCCCCTGTTGCCAGCAGGGGTGGAGTTCGTACGGGTCGAGCGGGGACGGCGGACCGTGGCTCATTGTCTTCTCCTTTCGCCACGGCCAGTCATCTCTTCTTCCGCCGTCCCTCCCCCTCTGGGGGAGTTTGGAAGTGCAGTCCCTCGGCGCTCCGCACGCCGATCACTCGATCCAGACGGTTTTGACGTTGACGAACTCCCGGATTCCGTGTCGGGAGAGCTCGCGGCCGTAGCCACTGTCCTTGATGCCTCCAAACGGCACGCGCGGATCGCTCTTGGTCATTTCGTTGACGAACGCACACCCAACCTCCAGCGCACGGGCCATCCGCTCCCCCTTCTCGCGGTCCTCGGTAAAGATGCTGCCTCCGAGCCCAAACCGAGTGTCGTTGGCCAGAGCTACGGCGTGTTCTTCGTCGTCCGCAATAACGAAAGACGCCACCGGGCCAAAAATTTCTTCCTCGAACGCCACCGTCCCCGGCTCCACACCCGTAAGCACCGTCGGGGCGTAGTAGAAGCCGTCCCGATCGAGCGTATGCCCTCCAACGGCCGCCAGGGCTCCCTGCCCGACGGCACGCTCGACCTGATCGTGAATTTCATCGCGGAGGTCCGCCCGCGCAATCGGACCGACATCCGTGAGGGAGTCCTGGGGATCGCCGACGTCGAGTGCCTCCACCTCCTCGATGAAGCGGTCCGTAAAGTCATCGGCCACGCCCTCCACTACGATAAACCGCTTGGCCGCAATACAGCTCTGGCCGTTGTTTTGCATCCGGGCGGTGCACCCGACGGAGGCCGCAGCCTCCAGGTCCGCATCCTCGCACACGATGAAGGGATCGGATCCCCCCAGTTCCAGCACCGTCGGCTTCACCTGCGCAGCGGCCTGCTGAGCGACGGCCTTTCCGGCGCCCACACTCCCCGTCAGCGTTGCGGCTCGCACACGCCGATCCTCGAGAACCGTCCCCACTGCGTCTTCGCCGATCAGTAGGGTTTGAAATTCGCCCTCCTGAAACCCTGCATCTTGAAATAGCTTTTCAATTGCCAGCGCACACTCGGGCACGTTGGGGGCGTGCTTCAGCAGAACCGAATTGCCCGCCATCAGGGCCGGGGCCCCGAAGCGAAAGAGTTGCCAGAAGGGGAAATTCCAGGGCATGACCGCCAGCACGGGCCCGAGGGGCTCATAGGCCACATAGCTCGTCTGGGCCGGCGTCTCGACCGGCTCGTTAGCCAAAAAATCGGCCCCATTTTCGGCGTAGTAGCGACACACCCACGCACACTTTTCGGCCTCGGCCTGAGCCTGCGACACAGGCTTGCCCATCTCCCGGGTCATGAGCTCTCCGTACTCGCGCGCCCGATTTTCGAGAAGGTCCGCCGCCCGCTCCAATCGAGCCGCCCGCTCGGCAAGCGACCGATCGCGATTGACCTCGAACCCCGACTGGGCCCGATCGAGGCGAGTCTCCAGTTCGTCGGACGAGAGAGACGGATACTGTTCGAGCTCGGCACCGGTAGCCGGGTTGACGGAGGTGAACGACATGAGACGTTGCGTCTGAATCGGAAACGAAACCGCGAGGGTCTCTTGCACGACCGATCCCCGAGGGGTGATCCTGTCCATTGCGGTGTCGCCCTGAACGGCCCGGGGTGCAACTCGTAAAGGGTGTTCGGACTGATTTCAGCACGACCCATCGAGCGCCATGCCCTCCGAGGACGTTTCCCGCCCCGCCATCGAAGAGCTCGTTGGACACGCCGTCGAGGACCTCACGCTTTACCGACGAGCCCTTACCCACCGCTCCATCCTCCGCGGGGCGTCGGCCGAGGCCCTGCAGTCAAACGAGCGCCTCGAATATCTCGGCGACGCGCTCATTGAGCTCGTGGTGAGTGACGCGCTTTACCGGCGATTTTCCGAGAAAAATGAGGGCGAGCTCACCCGCCTTCGGGCGAAACTCGTCAGCGGAGCGGCTCTGGCCCAGTACGCCCGACGCATGGAGCTGGGCCCTCACATCCTCATGAGCGAGAACGCCCGCCGCACCGACGGCCGCGAGAATCCCAACATTCTCGCCGACGCCTTCGAAGCTCTGGCCGGAGCCCTCTACCTCGATCACGGGTACGAGGCCGCTGCCCAGTTCGTCCATCGCCGTGCCCTCGACCCGTTCGACCTCGACGACGTAGCTGCCCGCGACGAAAACTACAAGAGCCAACTCCTGGAGCGGATGCAGGCGGTCGGACGGCCGCAGCCCACCTACCGGGTGGTCCACGAAGAAGGACCGAGCCACGACAAAACCTTTACCGTCGAAGCGGTCGTCGGCGATACGACGTACGAACGAGGCACGGCCGGCAGCAAGCAGCAGGCCGAACAGGAGGCGGCCCGCCACACGCTCCAGAAACTGAAATCCCTCCATTCCTCAGATTGACCCGAGACGCCCGTCCGGTCTTTCCCAACCTTAAAATATCGACGTTGCCTGCCCTTCCGTGGGACCTGGGGCGTTTCGCCGTTGATTTTTGCCCCCGAACTTCCTAGAGTGCAGACATAGTAATTCTTCTGGTCTGGCCCTCTTCCCGACATGAGCACCAACATGGATCGCCGTGATTTTGCGAAAACCTCGCTTCTAGCCCTCTCAAGTCTTGGCCTCGCTCCCTTTATGGCCTGTTCTTCTTCATCGAGTGCCGCGGACCCGCTCTACAAAATTTCGCTCGCGCAGTGGTCCCTGCATCGAAATCTGTTTGAGGGGGACCTCGACAATCTCGAATTTGCACAAACCGCCAGGGAGGAGTTCGGGATCGGCGCCGTCGAATACGTCAATCAGTTCTTCGCCGACCAGGCAACCAATCAGAGCTACCTCAAAAAGATGAAGCGGCGGGCCGAAGACGCCGGCGTGCAAAGCCTCATCATCATGTGCGACGGCGAGGGCGCTCTCGGCGATCCGGACCCCGACGCCCGAGAAAAGGCCGTTCAAAACCACCACAAGTGGGTCGATGCCGCCACGTTCCTTGGGTGCCATTCGATCCGCGTCAACGCACAAAGCAGCGGCAGCTACGAGGAACAGAAGAAACGGGCGGCCGACGGACTCCGCCGGCTTTCCGAGTACGCAGCCGAAAGCGACATCAACGTGATCGTCGAAAACCACGGCGGTCTGTCGTCGAACGGAGACTGGCTGTCGGAGGTCATGGAAGCGGTCGACCATCCCCGGTGCGGAACGCTCCCCGATTTTGGAAACTTCACCATCGAGGAAGGAGAAACGTACGATCGATACGAGGGCGTGGAGCAGTTGATGCCGTACGCGGAGGGCGTGAGTGCCAAAACGTTCGCCTTCGATGAGGCAGGCAACGAGACGACGATCGACTACGAGAAAATGATGTCGATTGTGCTCGACGCCGACTACCGGGGGCACGTGGGCATCGAGTACGAGGGGGACGAACTCGGCGAATACGAAGGCATTCGGGCGAGCAAACGCCTCCTGGAGCGCACTCGGAAACAGTTGCAGTCCCAGTTCGGATAACGTATGCCCGATTTGGCTTCTCACCTCGACCTCGCCCTCGACCTCGCCCGGACGGCCGAGGCGGAGATTCTGCCTCGATTCCGATCCGTCGCCGCGACCCGAAAGCCGGACGGGACCGAGGTCACGGAAGCGGACCGCGAGGCCGAACGCGTGATGCGCGAGCAGCTCGCCGACGCCCGCCCGACCCACGCGGTCCTCGGAGAGGAGTTCGGCGACACGGGGCCCGACGACGCTCAATACCGGTGGGTCCTCGACCCGGTCGACGGAACGGCAGGCTTTACGATCGGGGTGCCCCTCTTCGGCACGCTCGTGGCCCTGTTGAAAGACGAAATTCCGGTGGTCGGTGTAATCCACTTTCCGGCCCTCGACGAGACGGTGTCCGCGGCCCGGAATCAGGGGTGCTGGTTCCGTACCGAAGACGACGTGATGGAGGTGCAGGTGGACTCGGTCGAGTCCATTTCGGAGGCAACCATCACCACCACCGCCCTCCACAGCTCCGACGTCACGGCGACGGACGACCAAACGCCGTATCGTCTCACGGAACTCGTGCGCCGGGCCGGCAAATTCCGCTTCGTGACCGACTGCCTCCAGCACGCCCTCGTGGCCCGGGGACGCACGCACGCGGCCGTCGACACCCTCATGCATCCGTGGGACGTGGCCGCGCTCGTACCCTGCGTCCGGGAAGCGGGCGGCGCGGCGGCCCCGCTGGACGAGAACGAAGACGACGTGGTATTCGGCGGCAGCCTCGTCACGGCCGGCAGCAAAGCCCTGCTCGATGACGTGCGTACCCTCCTCCAGCCGGAGCTTGGAGCGGACTAATCGATTTGGTTCGGAAACGTCGGCATCAAGGAGGAGGCGATCTTCCCGCCGTCGTCGTTAAGGGGTATCGTTCCATCCGCACCGCACGTCCGCACTTCCTGTGCACCGTCGTCGAGATACAGATCTCGTTTCTCGGGGAGCGCACTCTCGGTGTTTCCCTTCGACAGCACTTCGACGACAATTTCGGAGACGACGGGACTCGCCTCCGCGTCGTCTGGAAATTGTTCGAGGCGGTCCTCCGGGATCCACACCACGCCAGGACCCTTTATCCCCTTCTGCGTCTCGACCGCAAACTCGACGGCCACCTCTCCGGAGGCACGTGCGTGTTGGATGAGTAATCGGACGTGGTGACCTTGCTGGAGGCCGTGCTGCGGCTTGTGGGGACTCAAAACAAGTTGGCCGTGCTCGTTCGTCTCGATCTTATAAGGGAGGTGATGGAGCTGCGGATCGTTCAGAGCGCGATGCCAGAGAATTGCTGTTTCCATAATGGGCAGGTGCGTGCAGACGACCGGAGATCCTTTTCCGTCTTTTCTCATACAAGCGCTCCCCCGAGAGTCGGTGACCCTTCCTTTTCTCTGACTCGATCCTCCCCTCTCATGCTCGACCGCCTTCAGACGCTAGATCTCCACTTTCAAGACCGGCCCCATACCATTGCGTCGTATCTCCTTCCGTATGACGGCGGTGCTCTCCTGATCGAAACGGGGCCTGGCTCCACCGCTGCCATACTGCAGGCCCGCCTGGCCGAGCACGGCCTGACGCCGAACGACGTGACCGACGTGCTCCTCACCCACATCCATCTCGACCACGCGGGCGCCGCCGGCTGGCTGGCCGGAGAACACGGAGCAACCGTCTACACTCACTCGATCGGAGCGCCCCACCTCGCCGATCCCGAGCGGCTCCTCTCCAGTGCCGAACGGATTTACGGAGACGCCATGGATCGCCTCTGGGGGGAAACGAAGCCCGTCCCCGACGATCAGATCGAGTCGATTGAAAATGGGGACACCCTCCACTTCGGCGACCTTTCCGTGCAGGCCCTGGCGACGCCGGGCCACGCCTCCCACCACCTCGCCTACGTGATCGGGGACCTCTGCTTCACGGGCGACGCCGCAGGCGTCCGGATGCCGGACGAAGAGCACGTCCAGCCCCCTCTCGTGCCCCCCGAACTCCGGATTGACCTCTGGCGGGAGAGCCTCGAAACCCTCCGAACGGCAACCGACCGGCACGACGTCTCCCACCTCGTCCCCACCCACTTCGGGGTGTACGACGACGTCGACGCCCACCTCGACCGGATGGAGACGGGCCTGAACGCCGCGGAAGAATGGGTCGAGGAACAAATGCCTGCCCTCGTCGACGACGAGGACGCCCTCCGGGAGGCCGTCACGACCTGGCACCGCGAGCGGGCCGCCGCGGACGGCGTGGACGACGCCACCTGGGAGCTCTACGAAACCTGCAACCCGAGCTGGATGGGGGCCCTCGGCCTGCGACGGTACTGGAAAAAGCACGCGAGCACCGCGTCGTCGTAGCCCCCCGAGAACGCCCCCCTCTGGAACGCACTACCTCCCGGCGTCGGGAAGCGAAATCTCCGAGTCGTCCGGATCCGGGCGGTAGAGCAGCGCCGTGCCCCCTCTCGTCTCGACCACCTGCACGTCGTCGAGTGCCCCAGCCACAGCCTCCGCCAGGTCTCGTACGTCGCGCGGCGCGTTGTCGAGCACGCGGATGGTGACCAGCTCGCGCGTGTTGAACGCCTCGGCAATGGCCTGTTCGACGGCGTCGGTGAGCCCCTCCTTGCCAATGTGAATGAGGGGATCCTGTCCGTGAGCGATCGAACGGAGGTGGGCCCGCTGTCGGGACGTGAGTCGGTCGGCCATGCCTAGAGTGAGAGGTGAGGAGAGAAACGGTGAAATGGTTCGATCTCGAGCGAATACGGGCGTAGCGAATGCCCGACTCGATTTTCATTCTCGTTGCCCTCGACCGCTCAGTACGCAGGGGCAAACTGAATCAGGCCCCATCGCCCGTTCACGGCCCAGTCGGGCTCGGTTTCATTCAACCGGTCGACCTGCTCCGGAGAGAGCCCGGCTGCCACTTCGGCCTTGAGAGTCCGCAGGGCCAGCAGTGGCGTCGGGAAATAGGCCATCACGTCCTCGAACGGGGTCGTAAACGGCCAGTGGCGATCCCCCAGCAGCCGGCGATAGTTGGCGTCCCCCTTGCTGATGAGGAGATCCGCCCGGGCCAGCTCGGCGTTTACGTTTGCCGGAAACTCGCGGGCCCGGAGCGGCGAGGTCCACGTGAGCGCATCGCTAAGCCGGAGCTGTCCCTCTGCAAGCGCCGTTCGGAGTCGATCGGACAGGGCGCGCGTGGCCTCCGCCTCGTCCGTTCCGAACAGATCCAGGGCGTGGTGAACGTCGTCCACAGTGGCGTCGGACACGAAGGTCGGATGCGCCTTTACGTGAAGAACGACGCGATCGATGTTTTCGCGTGAGAGGAGACCGTCGATCAACACGAGATCGGTGACGAGCTCAAACCCGGCGTTGTCTCCCCACACGTCGACGCGGACCGATCGGTCGAAAGTGGTGAGGTGATTGAGCGCCGCGCCGGTGTCGTCCACCAGCAGGTGTTCCTCTTCCCGTCCGGTACCGAGGTGGTCCGGCCCGTCTGCGTCGGCATCCCACATGCTCAGATCCGCCTGGTTGCCCCAGAGGGCCGTCTTCAGGAGTCCAACGAGCTCCGTCGGCCCCTGCTCTCGTTCGAGCGCCTCCGCCCGCGCCTGAGCGAGGGTCCGAATGTCGGCGATCGACTCCGAATACCCCAGCTCTTTCTGCGCCGCAAAAGGATCTCGCGACCGCCCCGTCTGGAAATATCCAACGGCCTCAATAATGCGGCGATAGAAGTAGGTCTCGCCGAAGAACCAGGGACACTCGAGCCACGACTGCCCTCGATACGGCTCGATCCACTCATTCCAGAGGGCCTCGTCGGGCGCGTCAGGATCCTCCAGAACTCGAATCGGAGCCTCCGGGAGGTCGTCGATGAGCGTCCGGACCCGACGGTTCACCTCCGGTGCGTAGTCGTTCTCTTCGATCACACGCCGTGCAATTCGGGGCCACCGGACCGTTACGGTGTGATGAACGAACGACTCGGGCTCGGTCGCCGCAAGGGGAGCCGGCAAATCAGACGGAGTCGGTGAACGATTCACAGGGGAGCTGGGGTTGACCGAACGAAACGACGGCTTGTGCCTCAACGCCTCCTTCCCCGTCACGTTCGCGGAGGAAAGGCTCCCCCCATGAAAGCAACAAGAAAGGGCCGCCCCCGAAATGGAGACGACCCTTTCCAGCACCCACCAGACGAATCGGCAGAATGCGTAGAGCTGCCTTGTCCCAGTCGCTAGCCGACCGGCTCGGCCTCCCCTTCTTCCTCGGACGTTTCGCCGTTCGGCATCCCGAATTCCGGATATGCGTCGACGTCGTGTTCGAGTTGGTCGAGGCCCAGCTGTTCCTTCTTGCCATTGATCCGGAGCCCACCGACCGCGCGGTCGGCAATCGAGAAGACCAGGTAGCTCACGGGGAACGTCCACAGGAACGCCGCCGCGATCCCGATGGCCTGGACTCCGACCTGCGAGAGACTGAAGCCGGCCGAGTCGAAGAGGCCCGCCGCCAGGGTCCCCCAGGCGCCGCAGACGCCGTGCACTGCGATGGCCCCCACCGGATCGTCGACGTACTGCTCGATGAAGCGCGTCGCGTAGACGATGAGCAGCCCCGCCACTGCGCCGGTCAAGATCGCAAACGGACCCGTCAGGTTCGCACATCCGGCCGTGATGCCGACCAGACCGCCCAGGACACCGTTCAACGTCATCGTCGCGTCCGGCGTCCCAGTGTCGATCCACGTCACCGCCATGGCCGTTGCCGCCCCGGCCCCCGCCGCCAGAAACGTGTTCATAGCGATGAGGGCAATGTCCGTCGTCCCTGCCGTCGTGGACCCTGCGTTGAACCCGAACCATCCGAGCCACAGAATGAACACGCCCAGCGCAGCCAACGGAAGGCTGTGCCCCGGAATGGCCCGCGGGGTTCCGTCCTCCGCGTACTTCCCAACCCGAGGGCCCACCACCAGCGCCCCGGCCAGCGCCGCCCAGCCGCCCACACTGTGCACGACCGTCGACCCCGCGAAGTCGATGAAGCCGAGGCCCTCCAGCCAGCCGGCCCCGTTGAAGAGACCGCCCCAGGCCCACGCCCCGAACACCGGGTAGATCAGTCCCGTGATCAGCACCGAAAAGATCAGGTATCCACTGAACTTGATCCGCTCAGCAACCGCCCCGCTCACAATGGTAGCCGCCGTGGCCGCAAAGACCGCCTGGAAAAAGTAGAAGGCATAAACCCACGTCTCGGGCTGGTCCCCCGTGCCGGTCAGGAAAAATCCGTCCGTTCCGACGAGCCCGCTCCAGGTGGTCCCGAACATCAGCCCGAAGCCGACCGAGTAGAAGACCAGAGCCCCGGCAGAGGCATCCATCACGTTCTTCATGATGATGTTGACCGCGTTTTTGGCTCGCGAAAAGCCGGCTTCCAACAGCGCGAAGCCCGCCTGCATGAAAAAGACCAGCGCCGCAGCCAAAATCGTCCAGACGTAGTTGAGATTCGTTTGAAGCTCCTCCGCGGCCTGCGGGTTCGGCTCCCCAAGAACGGCGGGGGCCAGCCCCAATCCAACGAGGACGAGAAAGACGACGCGCAGAGACGTAGACATAGGCAAGTGATCGTGTTGGATTACAAGTGGACGAGAGAAACGTGAGGGGTCTCCGTCTTTCACGATCACTATTTACCCGAAACGGCTTTTTATGTCAAATAATACAAACCTGAAAGCGCTTTTGGAAAAATTATTTATCCTAACGAACCTGAAAACAGAAAATTATCCTTCTGGAAGAGCTTCCATCGACGGTGGAACTGAAACCTCTTCATCCCAGAGGGATGGAACGCCTCCAAACGAGGGTAATTTTATTTGCAATTATCTCGATATTGTAGCGAAGATAGGATGAACCTTGCTCTTAGAGTCGGAAACGACGAGGCTGAACCGATCCATCTGCGTCCTCGTCCCGACAGCCTCATTCGACTATGATCCCAGGCTCTTACGGGGATTTCCGTAGAGCAGGAAGTTGGAGGAGGCTCTGTCGAGGAAGAAAATGGAGAATCAGGGAGTCCCTCTCCACTCACAAAGCCCCGAGGTAGCATCGGTCCCCCGCTTCTCTGTTGTATCCCGTGCCGTCTCCCCAAACCTTTCGAGAAAGGAGCCGTACCCTACGTCGACCTCTTTCAATCAACCCTGAAAACCCAAAATGTCCGACGCGTCGTCGCTCGTCTCGGACGATTCTCCTCCAACTGAGGCCCCGTCGTCTCCCTCGGATGCGTCTCTTTCGGTCGACCGTCCCATTCCGACCACCCTCGACGACATTCGCACGCCCGTCGAGGACGATCTCGAGGCGTTTCGCACGTACTTCCGGGAGGCCATGCGCGCCGACCACGCGCTGCTGGACAAGATTACTCAGTACGTGCTGTGGCAAAAGGGGAAGCGCATCCGTCCCCTCCTCGTCCTCCTCTCGGCACAAGCCTGCAACGGGACTACGACCGAAATCACCCAGCGGGCGGCGGCCCTCGTGGAACTGCTGCACACCGCCACGCTCGTCCACGACGACGTGGTGGACGACGCCGAGGAACGACGCGGCGTGTTCTCCCTCAATGCCCTCTGGAAAAATAAGATCGCGGTCCTGATGGGGGATTTCCTCCTCAGCCGCGGCCTCCTGCTCTCGCTTGAACACAATGACTACTCGATCCTCCACACCCTTTCGGACGCCGTCCGACGCATGAGCGAGGGCGAGCTCCTGCAAATCGAGAAATCGCGCCTGCTGGACATTGACGAGGAAACGTACTTCCGCATCATCTCGGACAAAACGGCTTCCCTCATCGCCGCCTGCACGAAAAGCGGCACCGTGAGCGTGAGCGACGACGAGGCGCTCGTCGAGCGGATGCACCAGTTTGGCGAAACCCTGGGCCTCGCGTTCCAGATTCGAGACGATCTCTTTGACTTTAGCACCGAGGACGCCGGGAAACCGATCGGCATCGACCTCCAGGAAAAGAAAATGACGCTCCCCCTCATCGTCGCCCTCCGGTCGGCCGAAAAGCGCGAGCGAAAACGGATTCTCAAGATCGTCGATCAGGATGAAAAGAGCCGCGACGACCTCGAAACGGTCTCGAGATTCGTGACCGAACACGGCGGCATCGACTACGCCCGAGATCGGATGGAATCGCTGGCTGACGAGGCAAAGTCGCACCTGGCTGCCCTTCCTCCCTCCGACGCCCGCGCCGCCCTCGTCGGGCTCACCGAGTTCGTCATCGAGCGCACCCGGTGAATTCGGTCCGACTGTCGATTTTCGACGAGCGAGTGATTTATTTTCAGTCGCACACTCGCCATTCGTGATTCGACACTGTCCCCATGCCCACCCTCCACCTTCTCGGCACCGGCGCCGCCATTAGCGACCCGCATCGGACCACCACGATGCTCGCGGTCTCCGACGACGCCAATCCGCGCCGAACGCTCGTGGTCGACTGCGGCGGCGACGTCCTTCAACGCCTCCAGGCCTGCGGTCCGATCATCGACAGCGTGAACGCCCTCGTCGTCACCCACGCCCACATGGACCACACCAGCGGCTTTCCCCTGCTGATGGAAAAGGTGTGGCTCGACGGCCGCAATCGCCCGCTTCCCGTGGCAGGGATCGAGCCGGCGCTGGCGCAGGCCGAGCGGCTGTGGGACGCCTACGAGCCGGTCCACGACGACTGGGAGGGCATCCCGCCCATCGCCTGGCACGAGGTGCCGCACGAGCGCGACGCACTCGTCTGGGACGAGGCGCCCTGGACCGTCACGGCCGCCCCGGTGAACCACGGCGACACGCCCAATGTGGGGCTCCGCTTCGAGCACAATCCGACCGAACGCGTCCTGGCGTACTCCTGCGACACCGCCCCGTCCGACAACGTCGTCCACCTCGCCCAGGACGCCGACGTGCTCGTCCACGAGGCCAACGGCACGCCGGGCGACAATCACTCGACGGCGCCCGAGGCGGCGGAGGCAGCCCGTGCAGCGGAGGTCGACCACCTCCTGCTGGTTCACCTCCCCCCCGGAGACAAGCGCGAGGTCCTGGCGGAAGCACGCTCCGTCTTCCCGAACACAGACCTCGGCGACGAACTCGGCTCCTACTCGTTTTAGCCATTACGGCAGGACGTACAGCGCCACGGCAATGTAGTGGCAGATGCTCCCCACGAGGACGAAGACGTGCCAGATGGCGTGGCTGTAGCGAAGCGAGTGCCATCCGTAAAAGACGACGCCCCCCGTGTAGGCGAGCCCTCCGGCCGCAATCAGCGCCAGGGCGCCGGCGGGCAGGGCACTGCTCACCGGATCGGCCAGCAACACGCCCAGCCACCCCATGATGAGATAGAGGGAGGTCGAGGCCGGGTGAAAGCGATGCGACGAAAACAGCTTGAACAGCAGCCCGACGAGGGCAAAGCCCCAAATTGCGGCGAGCAGCGTCCACCCCCACCCGTCCCGCAGAAGCACCACTGTGAACGGCGTGTACGTACCGGCAATGAGTAGAAAGATGGCCACGTGGTCGAGAACGCGCAGAACGTACTTCTTATGGGGGTTCCGCACGCTGTGATACAGCGTAGAGGTGGCGTAGAGAAACACGAGCGTCCCCCCGTAGACGGCCGACGCTGCGAGGTCCCACCCGTCTCCCGCCATTCCGGAGAGCACCACGAGGGCAATCCACCCAATCACGCTCATCACCAGCCCGGCCCCGTGGGTCACGACGTTCGCCATCTCTTCGGCGTACGACTGTCGCTTGTGGGGGTCCTTCGTTAAATCCATAAGGGCTCCCTCCCTCTCAGTGATCGGGGGTAGCGCGGATGCCGATCGCTTCGTTCACCACAACCGACACGAGTGGAATGAGTGCTACCCGGACGAGTCCTCTTCGGTCCGGTCGGGCTCCGCAAGATGCGAAGAATCGAAGGCCCGCTCTTCATTCCGCCGCCACTCGCGATAATCGTACAGATCCTGTTCCAGCAGCGCCAGACAGGCCGACACGACGGCAGCGTCGTCGAGCACCCCAAGCACAGGCAGTGCATCCGGAATCACGTCCAGCGGATTGAGCACGTAGAGAAGGGCAAAAACGGCGGCACTCAGGCTCCAGATAGGCAACTCTCGATACCGGCCCCGTCGCACGTCCCGGACGAGTCTCATCAGGAGTTGCCCGTCTTCCAGGAGGCGGCGCAACGGCCCATTGTCTCGAAAGCGATCCTCAATTGCATCCGCCTGGTCCACGACCCTCTCGACGTCCGTCTGCGTGACGTCCTTCGCTCCCTCCTCGACGTACGTCTCATCGAGCTGCTCGAGCCGCTCAGCAACGCCCGACAGATCGGCTCCGCGCCATTTCTCGCGAAGCCGCCGGGCCTGTGCCTTCAACCGCGGCAGCAAGCGGCGAGACTCAGACGGAGGGGTGGGCTCTTCCGTAACGTCCATGATGGCGGCAATCCGTGAAAAGGACAGGGGCAGCTTTAACGGGACCCCCCTGTCAAATGCTCCCGTTCGTGCTTTCGTCCTTCGTCTCTTCGAAGAAACGTCCCCTCCGAGTGTCGTCCCTCATGATTCACGACTCAGAACTCATAACGCCCAAACGCCCAGTCACGTCTGAATCACGCCGGGATTAAATCGGGCCAGCTCCGGGTTGTGGTCGACCACGTCCAATCCTCGCGAAAGCCACCACCGGGTGTCCACAGGGTCGATGAGAGCGTCGACCCACAGGCGCGCCGCCGCGTAGTAGGGCGTCGTCTGCTCTTCGTACCGGTCTTGAATCCGGGAGAGAAGTTCTTCTTCCTCCTCTTCGGACAGCTCTTCCCCCTTCTTCTCGAGCTGACGGACCCGAATCTGCTTCAGCACCTTCGAGGCCTGTTGCCCGCCCATAACCGCAATCTTGGCCGTCGGCCAGGCCAGCACGAGCCGCGGGTCGTACGCACGCCCGCACATGGCGTAGTTGCCCGCCCCGTACGAGTTGCCCACGACCACCGTCAGCTTGGGCACGGTCGAGTTTGCCACTGCATTCACCATTTTCGCTCCATCCTTGATAATGCCGCCGTGCTCGGCCCGCTTGCCCACCATAAATCCCGTCACGTCCTGAAAGAACACGATCGGGATCTCCTTCTGGTTGCAGTTGAAAATGAACCGGGCCGCCTTGTCCGCCGCGTCCGAGTAAATGACACCTCCCACCTGAATCTCCCCCTTCGACTGGTGATCGGTTCGGTTCCGCACCACGGCGCGCTGGTTGGCCACGATTCCTACGTTCCAGCCGTCGATGCGGGCGTAGCCGGTGAGAATCGTGCGCCCGTAGCCGTCCTTATACTCGGTCCACGACTCTGCGTCGATGATCCGCGCTAGAATCTCCCGCATGTCGTACTGCTCGCTTCCCCGGCTCGGATAGAGCCCGTACAGTTCCTCGGCGGAAAAGGCCGGCTCGAGCGGCTCCTTCCGGACGTACCCAAACCGCTCGACCGGTCCCTGGTGATCGACGATGGACCGGACGATGTCGAGGGCCTCCTCGTCGTCTTCAGCCTTGTAATCCGTGACCCCTGAAATTTCGGAATGAGTCGTCGCACCGCCCAACTCCTCGGCCTCCACGTCCTCGCCGATGGCCGCCTTCACGAGATACGGCCCCGCGAGAAAGACTGACCCCGTCCCCTCGACGATGACCGCTTCGTCGCTCATGATCGGCAGGTAGGCCCCTCCGGCCACGCAGCTGCCCATGATCGCCGCAATCTGGGGAATGCCCTTGCTCGACAACCGGGCATTATTGCGAAAAATGCGGCCGAAGTCGTCCTTGTCCGGAAAAATTTCGTCCTGCATCGGGAGAAAGACGCCCGCCGAGTCGACCAGATAGATGATGGGGACGTGGTTCTCGAGCGCAATCTCCTGGGCACGCAGATTTTTCTTCGCGGTGATCGGAAACCAGGCCCCCGCCTTCACGGTCGCGTCGTTGGCCACGACGAGACAGGTACGCCCACTCACGGGGCCCACCCCCATCACCGTGCCGCCCGCCGGACATCCGCCCTCGTCTTCGTACATCTCGTACCCGGCAAACAGGCCGAGCTCCGCAAACGCGTCGGGCTCATCGAGGAGATACTCGATCCGCTCCCGCACCGTCAGCTTACCGCGCTCGTGCTCCCGATCGATGCGCTTCTGCCCTCCCCCCTTCCGCACCTCGGCGGCGCGCTCCCGCATCGTTTCGACGAGGGCCTCGTAGTGGGCTGCTCGCTCCTGAAAAGCCACCTCGCTGACGGGGGCCTCAGTGCCAATGGTAGCGGGGTCGGACATGGAAGGGCTTTCAACTTTGGACACGTGTACGAGCCGTCCCAAGACGCACCGGGACGCCGGGATCCAATCTAACCGGAGACGCAGCCAATCCAAAACGACCCACAACAAGAACGCCCGCCCCGATCACACCGGGACAGGCGAAACCCCCTCTGTAGAACGTGGACCCACGTCCTACCGTTGCTCACGCATGCACCTAACTCCTGACTCGCGACTCAATTCAGCTCACAGGAGAACCGGCATCCTCACTGACCCGGCCACTAAAGAATGGCCCCCATCTTTCGCCGGATTTCCTCCGGAGCCTCTCCCGTCTTGTCGTGAATGAGGCCCACAATCTTCTCCATGTTGCCCCGGGCCCGCTTCATCTGTTTGTCGTCGAAGTCGGCTTCCTCCCAGATGTCTTTGATCTGGTCGCGAATCCGACGCCAGCTCTCGTTCATTGCCTCCGTTGCCATAACTGGAATCTCGTGTTTGTTCAGGATCCATGTGCAGTCATAGCTAGTACCGCCAAGGAAGCATTTGGGTTTCTCCTTCTTACTTCGGTACGTATCGTCTCCCCTCCTCGCCCGCCTTCGCCTCCCTTCCTCGCTCCATGCCCCGTATTGGTGTCCTCGGAGCCGGAATTGCTGGCCTGACCGCCGCTCATCGTCTCCAGCGACGTGGCGTCGACGTGCAGGTGCTGGAGGCCACCGATCGCCCCGGCGGCGTCATTCGCAGTGACCGCCGGAACGGCTTTCTGGTGGAGTGCGGCCCCAACACCGTTCGATCCACCGCTCTTCTCGACGACCTCGTCCGTGAGCTCGACCTGACGACCGAGCGCGTGTGGGCCGACGACGCGGCCTCCCGGCGATACGTCGTTCGGGACGGGAAGCCCCTCCCCCTCCCCACCTCCCTCGGCTCATTTCTCTCCACTGATCTGCTCTCCGGTCGCGCCAAGATCCGCCTCCTCGCCGAGCCGTTCATTGGACGCCCCTCCCGTGACTCCGAGCAAGAAAGCCTTGCAGACTTTACCCGCCGGAGGCTCGGCCCCGAGGTCCTCGACTACGCCGTCGCCCCGTTCGTTGGAGGAGTCTTCGCGGGCGACCCCGACCAGCTTTCCGTTCGTCACACGTTCGAGCAACTGGTGCAATGGGAGCAGGAGTACGGCTCTCTCTTCTGGGGCGCCCTCCGGTCCGGTGGTTTCGACACCGAGAACGACGCCCCGTCAGGCCTCTTTTCCTTCCGGGAGGGACTGGAAACACTCCCCCGTACCCTCGCCGACGACCTCGGGAACCGCATCACCTACGACGCCCCCGTCTCCGAACTCCGGAAGGATGAAGAACAGTGGATGGTTCACGTCGACGCTTCCAGCGATCCCTACACGTTCGACGCACTCATCTCCACGATGCCCCTCCACGAACTGGGAAACGTCGACCTCGACTCCCCCGTCGATCTGACTCCCCTCCGCGAGGTTTCGTATCCGCCCGTACGCGTGGTGGCTCTCGGATACGAGCGATCGGCCGTCGATCATCCGCTGGACGGCTTCGGGGTCCTGGTCCCCCCCGTCGAAAACTTCGACGTGCTCGGCACCCTCTTTTCTCCCACGCTTTTCGCCGACCGGGCTCCCGAACACCACGTACTGCTCACGACGTTCGTCGGAGGGGCTCGAACCCCGGACCTCGCCGAGCGCCCTCCGTCCACGGTGCAGTCCGTCGTCGAGGACGACCTCGATCAGCTCCTTGGCGTTCACGGTCCCCCCACCTTCGCCCGACACATGTTCTGGCCGAACGCAATTCCACAGTACACGCTGGCGTACAGTCGCGTCAAGAACACACTGGCGGCCCTGGAAGCCGAATGCCCTGGGCTCTACTTCGCCGGCAACTACCGCGACGGCGTATCCGTCGGTGATGCAGCGGCCTCCGGAGCCGCCGCCGCTGACCGCTGCACGGACGTCCGACCCTCTCTCGCGTCAGCAGCGTGACCTCTCTCACGGCAAGCAGAACGGCTCACGCCCGCCTCCTCTCCGAGGCCAGACGGCGAATGAGCCGTCGCTTCACGACCGGTAGCAGGGTCTCTTGGTATGGCACATTCAGGTCCGTATTGGAGAAATACGTCGCCGGATTCGGCAAATCTCGGCGCTCTTCCAACAGATCCAGTTTAATGCTGGACGGATGGACGTCCACGCCGTCCTGTGACACCGTCTTGCAGTGGACCGTGCGAAGCGCCCGGTGCTTCTCCCCTTCTTCGCGGATAATCGAGAGTTCGTAGCGGAGTACGTGCACGACGTCTGCCTCCCGCTCGGGAACCATGAGGTAGCCCTCTTGGAGATACGAGGGAACGATGCCCACCATCTCCAGCTCTGTATTGTCTTCGACGTGTTCGTACACCGCTCGTCCCTCTTCAATGGTCGACCGGATCTGTGGAAGCGCCCAGCGGATGAGGTCCTCGACAACATTCATCTCCGTATCCTCGAGCTCGGGCCACTCGTACGTCAGCGACGCCTCGTCCCAGTCAATACCCGTGATCCGGCCGATCTCGGGCGTGCGAAAGCTCTCGGAGCGCTCGAGAACCGTCACGAGCGCTCCGTGCAGCTTCACGAGCCGACCGAGATGAGGATAGACCCGCTGCTCGTCAAAGGCGGATTCGGCCTTCTGGAGGCCCGCTAGAATTTGGTACTGCGTCCGTTCGACGTCATCGACGGCACCAGTGAACAGTTCGAGGCTGAGTGGGGTCATGATGACGACGCTAAATGTGAATATAGGACTAACGTGATGTATAGAAACTGTGTACACCAACGTCAATCCCCGGAGCGAAAATCATTCCGACTCGTCGTCTCGATCCGGTCGGAGCCGCTCCATCATGGCCTTCACCTGCTCGCGGGGCATGCGGGTGAAGGCGTTGAACTGGCCCCCGGCCGCGAGGGCTTCTCCCCCGTCGAACGTGACGACTTCCCCGTTCATGAACTCGGACAGGTCGCTGAGCAGAAAACTGGCGAGGTCGGCCATCTCCTCGGCCTCGCCAAAGCGTCGGAGGGGAATGCGCTCCTGCATCTGCTGCTCCAACTCGTCGCTCGGCATGAGCCGCTCCCACGCCCCCTCCGTCGGAAAGGGCCCCGGCGCCACGGCATTGAGTCGGATCCCCCCCGGCCCCCATTCCGCCGCGAGCGAGCGCGTCATGGCCACGACACCGGCCTT
Source organism: uncultured Salinivenus sp. (assembly GCA_964502085.1). Lineage (GTDB taxonomy): Bacteria > Bacteroidota > Rhodothermia > Rhodothermales > Salinibacteraceae > Salinibacter. Next base: position 197,567 of record CAZCUZ010000001.1, read on the forward strand.
CGACATGGCGCTGGGCACCACGTAGGCGCTCCCGGTCTCTGCGTAGGTCGTGGCAATAGAGAGCACGACGCCCGCCGTGCCCCGCTCCAGCCAGCGCCGCCCACACGCCTGCGTGCAGTAAAACGACCCGTAGAGGTTGGTCTTCAGAATTGCGTCCAACCCGTTAGGGGTGATCTCCTCCGTGGGCGCCAGGAAATTGGCCGCCGCGTTGTTGACGAGTCGGGTCACCGGACCCTGCCGGTCCTCGGCCTCCTCGAAGAAGGCCCGGACGGCCTCCGGGTCCCGCACGTCGCATGGAATCCCTTCCGCGATCCCCCCGTCGTCCTCGATCGCGGCCACCGTCTCGGCCAGCGGCTCGGAACGGCGGCCGTTGATGGTGACGACTGCCCCGAGGCCGGCAAACCGGTGCGCCATGGCCCGCCCCAGCCCCGTCCCGCCGCCGGTCACGACCACGTGATGATCGGCGAGCAACTCCGACGAAAACCCTGAATTCATAGGCCTGGCTTACGATGGTTTGAAAAACTGCCTCTCCCCTCCTTTCCAGAAGTACGGAGGACTCTGGGATCGTCTCCCCAGTGCACCTTCACTCGGTTTCTTCGGAAACCAACATTCTTCGAATCTGAAAGAAAAAATCTCTGCTTAGGGAGGATCTTTTCCCCTCCACGTCTCCGCTTGATTCGGAAAGATTCCTCGACTCCGCTACGCTCCGCTCGGAATGACTCGTCCCCAAAAGGAGTGCTGGATTCTGCCCCAAGCACCACACGGGATTTCGATTCTTCTGTCCAAGAGGCTCCTCAACCAGACTCACTGGGCTCGGGCCGATCCGTCGATTCGCCGGCTTCCGACTCCGACACACTCGCGGCCCCGTCTCCCCGAGCCGAAGGCGCCCCATTCTCCATCTCGCTCTCCGTCCCGCTCCGGTGCGACGGGGCCTCTCCAGCAACCGACGACGCAAAGACCCCTCGATCGGTCGGCTTCCCCGGAAGCATCCGAGACTGCCGGTATTCGTCCAGGTCGAATTCGTCGACCTGAATGTACTGCTCTCGCGCCTCGTCGGCCCGACGCACGAGGTCGACCTCCTCCTCCGTGATGACACCCTCGTCTCGCGCCTCCTCCAGAAGCTGGTGCGGCCGCTTCCTCGGGAGCTGCCCCTCCCGAATCGCGTCCTTGATTTTCTGTCCGACGTGGTAGGCGTCGCGACTCAATCGAAACGCCCATTCCAGCTCGCCGAGGGGCTGCTCCCGATCTTCCGGGACGAAAAGGTCTTCGGTCAACCACTCCCGAGCGCCCTCCTTCCGCTGAATGGCCTGCGCGAGGCTACCCCCCAGTTCATCGTCCGGCATCGACCCGAAGCGGTTGAGGCGGATCCACGGAGCTACAACTCCTCGAATGAACCACGTCAGCCCGGGCACCTTCAGGTTTTCGAAAAGGCCTTCGAACGCCTCCTGCATCTGCGCGAAGGCGTACTGCATGCTCCAGTGCAGGAACGGCTCCTGCTCGGCGGGACGCCCCTCCTTCTCGAATCGGGTGAGAACCGCCGTTCCCAGATACATCCACGAGAGAACGTCGGCAAAGCGGCCGGTAATCTTCTCCTTTCGCTTCAGGGTTCCGCCCAGACTGCCCATCGCGAGATCGGCGAAGAAGGCAAAGCTGGCGGACGCCCAGGCCATCTTGCGATAGTAGGGCGCAGCCGGGCCGCTTACGGGCGAACGGGCGAGACGCCCTCGCGTGAGGGAGAGCCCGAAGGCCCGAAATCCGTTCTGGACCACGTGCCCGACGTGACTCCAGAAGGCATCGTCAAATTTCTCGACGTCTCCCTCCATCAAGGCCTCGATTTCCGTCAAGGCGTACGGGTGACACCGAATTGCACCTTGCCCGAAAATCATCATCGTCCGCGTGAGAATGTTGGCCCCTTCCACGGTGATGCTAATGGGCTGCGACTGGTAGGCAAGGGCCATAAGGTTGTTGGGTCCCCGCGAAATGCCGTTTCCGGCGAGCACGTCCATGCCGTCGTTCACGAGATCCCGCTGCATCTCCGTGGTGGTGTACTTCATAATTGCGGACACGACCGCCGGCTTCTCACCGCTGTCCACCCCGCCGCAGGTATACTTCCGCGCCGCATCCATGATGTAGGTGTACCCGGCAATCCGGGCCAGGGGCTCTTCGATCCCTTCGAATTTTCCGATCGAGATTCCGAACTGCTCCCGTACGGCGGCATGTGCTCCCGCCACGCGCGTCACAAGTTTGCCGCCTCCTGTGGCCTGTGCCGGCAACATGAGCCCGCGTCCGGCCGAAAGCGCGTCCATGAGCATCGCCCATCCGCGCCCTGCCCCCTCCTCTCCCCCAATGATGGCGTCAATCGGCACCACGACGTCCTCCCCTTCCGTCGGGCAATTGAAGAAGGCCACTCCGAGGGGATCGTGACGGCGACCGAGCTTTACCCCGTCGGCGTCCGTGGGCACGAGTGCACAGGTAATCCCCAGATCCTTCCCCTTCCCCAGATGGTTTTCCGGATCGTTCAGCTTAAAGGCGAGACCCAGCACGCCGGAGATGGCCGCCAGCGAGATGTAGCGCTTTTCCCAGTTGAGTCGGATCTTCAGCTCACCGTCGTCGTCCCGAAAAACGTCTCCGTGGGACTCCATTGCCCCGGCGTCCGACCCGGCGTTCGGCTCTGTGAGGGCAAAGGACGGAATCAGATCGCCAGTAGCGAGACGCGGCAGGTAGTACTCCTTCTGCTCGTCGGTGCCGTAGTGGAGCAGCAGTTCCCCCGGCCCCAGGGAGTTCGGCACCATCACCGTAATCGCGAGCGGAACGGAATGCCCGCCCAGCTTCTGCACGACCGCACTCCGCCCCGCCGCCGAAAAGCCAAGCCCCCCGTGCTCCTCCGGGATGATGAGCCCAAAGAAGCCGTTCTCTTTGAGATAATCCCACGTTTCGGCCGAGAGATCCCCCCGCTGATGGACCTGCCAGTCGTCCACCATCTCGCAGACCTCCTCGCACGGCCCATCCAGGAAGACCTGTTCCTTCTCCGAAAGCTCCGGATACAGCTGGTCGAGCGTCTTCTCGAAATCCGGCTTCCCCGAAAACAGCTCGCCGTCCATCCAGACGGATCCGGCGTCGATGGCCGTCTGCTCCGTCTCCGAAATGGTCGGCAAAAACTGAAGCGCTTCCATCAGCTTCATGAGCGACGCAGACACCCGTCGCCGGATCGGTCCGACGGTGAAGACGACCACCAACACACCGTACGGGATCCACACCCACAGCGGCGCCCCTCCGCCGTAGAGCCCTACGGCCCCCACGACCGCCCAGAGCCACAAGGGAGCGCCTGTATACCCGAGCACAAACAAGACGAGGAGCACGCCCGCAACGACCCCGACCGTAGACATGCCCGCGAATGCGTCAAACAGCGGAAGATTCATGGTGACCTCCTGAATGATTTGAGTTGGCAATACCACACACCGGAAATTCTCGGCGCACCTTTCAGATTAACACCGTTAACCACCTTTCCAAACGTACTTAACGGTGTTATGTTTTCCAAATCTCCACATCTAGCGCTCCTTTTTCTTCCCTCTCCTCCGTGGTGCACGTCCTCACCCGAGCGTCGCCGTTGCCGGAGGGGTCCTGCTCGCCCATCTTGTGCCACCCGCGATCCTCCTACTCCCTCGTCAGAGACGCAGATTTTCGATGACGCCCGCGGCGCCCATTCCACCTCCCACGCACATCGTGCAGATGCCGTAGCGTACCTCGCGGCGAATCATTTCGTGGAGGAGCGTGGCCGTGAGCTTTGCCCCGGTGCAGCCGAGCGGGTGACCGAGCGCAATGGCTCCGCCGTTCACGTTCACGATCTCCTCGTCGAGCCCGACCTCCCGGATCACAGCCAGTGACTGTGCAGCAAAGGCCTCATTGAGCTCGATCAACCCGACGTCATCGACTTCAAGACCCGTCTGCTCCAGCACCTTCGGAATGGCCTCGACCGGCCCGATGCCCATCACGTCCGGTGCCACCCCCGCCACGGAAAAGCCCACGATTCGACCGAGCGGCTTCACACCGAGGTCATTCATTCGGTCCCCACTCATCACGACCGCTGCGGCCCCCCCGTCGGATCGCTGCGACGAATTGCCCGGGGTGACGGTCCCGCCCTGCTTGAACGCCGCGGGCAACTGCGAGAGCACCTCCAGATTCGTGTCGCGGCGGGGCCCTTCGTCGACCGTGAGCTCCGTTTTTCTCGTGGAGGTTTCCCCTTTTGCCCCGTTCACGGCGGTGTAATGCGTTTCCTCAACGTCGAGCGGGATGATTTCGTCCTCGAACCGCCCGCTGTCGATAGCGTCGACGGCCCGCTCGTGAGACCGGAGCGCAAACCGATCCTGATCTTCGCGCGACACCTCGTACCGTTCGGCGACGTTTTCCGCCGTCAACCCCATGGAAATGTAGGTGTCGATGTCATCCTCCACCGTCTCGGGATCGGGCTGGAAGAAAAAGCCGCTCATGGGCACCTGACTCATCGACTCGGCCCCACCGGCCACGACGACCTCGGCCGTCCCGGTCGCGATGGCCTGGGAGGCCTGCACAATCGTCTGCAGCCCCGACGAGCAGAATCGGTTGACGGTCGCACCGGGCACGTGATCCGGCAATCCCGCCTTCTGGGCGATGATCCGACCCACGTTCATGCCCTGCGGGCCCTCGGGAAAGGCACAGCCCATGAGCACGTCGTCGACCATCTCGGGCTCGAGACCGTCAACCCGGCGCATCGCTCCCTTCACGGCCTCGGCGCCCAGGTCTTCAGGGCGAAAGTTTTGAAGCGTTCCTTTGTTGGCCTTTCCAACCGGAGTGCGCACGCTACTTACGATGTAAGCTTCGTTTTGTACTTCCATGACTATGATTTCAGTATCTGATCGACGTCGAGGCGTCCCGTCAGGGCACCTTACGAAAGAAAGACCGGACAATGAGATGATCTCAGTTGCGGAGCGGTTTGTTGTGCTCCAGCATGTGGTTGATGCGGGCCTGCGTCTTCTCTTCCCCGAGCAGACTGAGAAACACCTCCCGCTCCAGCTCCAGCAGATAGTCCTCGTGGACGTGCTGCGGGGCACTGAGCTCTCCGCCGCACAGGACGGTGGCCAGCTTCGTGGCCAAATGTTCATCGTACTCGCTGATGTAGTTGCCCTCCCGATACTGCATGAGCGCCACCTTGAAGGTCGCGAGGGTCTTTTTCCCCAGCACCTTGATGCGGTTCATGACGGGGGGCGGCCGGTAGCCCTCTTCGCTGAGCCGCAGGACCGTCTGCTTCGCCGCGTAGAGGCGCCTGTCTTCGTGCATCACGATGCGGGTCGTCTCCGGCAGGAAGCCCATTTCGATCCCTTCCTCAGCCCCTTCGGCCACCTCCGCCATCGCGACGGTTTCGAAGTAGGGACGCAGGTGAGCCTGAATGGTGCTCGGGCGCTCATTCGGGGCGGCCTTTGCCGCCGTTGCCGCCAACCGCATGGTCCCCGTCCCGGCGGGAATCAGCCCCACACCCAGCTCGACGAGGCCAATGTACGTCTCCGCGTCTGCCACCGGCTGTGGACAGGCCATTGAGATCTCGCAGGCGCCCCCGAGAGTGCGCTGGTGCGGTGCCGCTACGACGGGCTTCGAGGCGTACCGAACCTGCTGTACGGTCTCCTGAAACTCCTGAATGTACTGGTCGATGACGTCGTAAGCCCCCTGAGACGCCGCCATTGCCATCTCCCCCAGATTTGCACCCACCGAGAAGTTTTTCCCTTCGTTGCCGATGACCATCCCCCGCAGGTCCGGATCCTCCTCGACTCGCTCGATGCACTCGCGCAGACCGGTCATGACGTTGCGTCCGAGACTGTTCGCTTTGGACCGAAATTCGTAGAGCGCCACCCCGTCGCCCACGTCGAGCAGTGCCGCCTCGTCGTTGCTCCAAATCTCGGCTTCGGACTGCTCTTTCACCCCGTCGAGTCGCAACTCGTCCCGCGGAGGCGGATCGGGCGCGTACGTGCCTTCTCGCGGAACGTACACGGCCCGCTCCCCCCCCTCCGACCGATAGAACTGCGTGTCGCCCTCCTCTCGCATCGTCTCGACCCACCCCGGGATCTCGATTCCGCGTTCTTTCATGTCGTTCAGCACCGCCTCAAACCCGAGGGCATCCCACCGCTCGAACGGCCCAAGCTCCCAGTTGAATCCCCATCGAATGGCCCGGTCTACGTCGGCGGGATTGTCGGTAATTTCGCCGATCCGCCGGGCGCTGTATCCGAGCAGTTCCAGCGTGGTCTCCCGAAAAAAGTCCCCCGCCCGCCCCGTGTCCTGATACAACGCGCTGAGCCGATCGGACAGGCCGCCCGCCTCCCAGATCGAGTCGAGGTCCCCGAGGTCGTCCTCCGCGGGACTGGTGTACTCGAAGGTGTCCGGATCGAGCGACTTGATCTCGTCGTCGACCTTCTTGTAGAACCCTTCTTTCGTCTTCTCCCCCAGCCGCCCCGCCTCGACGAGCCGCTGCATCACGTCGGGCACCTGAAAGGCCTCCCGCCGCTCGTCGTGTTCGACCTTCTCGTAGAGATTGCTGGCTACGTCCTCGAGCACGTCGAGCCCAACGAGGTCGGCCGTGCGAAACGTGGCCGACTTTGGATTTCCGACGAGGCGTCCGGTGAGGGTGTCAATCTCTTCGATGGAATAGTCGTCCTCCGTGTAGTACCGAATCGCCTGGAGCTGAGCAAAGACGCCGATCCGGTTTCCGACGAAGTAGGGCGTATCGTTGGCGACGACGACGCTCTTCCCCAAATGCAGCCGTCCAAACTGGGCCACCCGCTCCAGGACCGAGGGATCCGTGACGGGGCTCGGCACCAGCTCCAGGAGTTTCATGTAGCGGGGCGGATTGAAAAAGTGGGTCCCGAGAAATCGCTGCTGGAAGGCCTCCGTCCGTCCCTCGACGATTTCCGCAATGGGAAGCCCGCTCGTGTTCGTCGAAATCACCGCATCCCCTCGAACGTGCTCCTCGATCCGAGCGTGCAGATCGCGCTTCACGTCCATGCGCTCAATCACCGCCTCCACGATCCAGTCGACCTCCCCGACGCGGTCAAAGTCCTCCTCGAAGTTGCCGAGGTACACGCGATCCGCGACGTCGTCGGTAAAGAAGGGATCGGGGCTGGCGTCGCGGGCCTGCTCGAAGCCATTTTTCACGACCGCATTCGGATCCTCCTCGTCGTCGGGCGCAATGTCGAGGAGGTAAACGTCAAGCCCTGCATTTGCGAGGTGAGCGGCAATCTGAGCACCCATCGTGCCGGCCCCGAGCACCGCGGCCGTGCGAAACGGGGGATGGGACGGAGGGGCAGACAGATCGAGGGAGCGGGTGTCGACAGACGTGGTCTCCATGATCGGCGTGAGGGATGTATGAGAGGGGATTAACGGTGTTAACTAACCCATTCAATGCGGAACCGCTTCCATCATGAGGAAAACAAACTACTCCTCGTCGGAAGCAACGAGTGTAACAATTACGGCCCCCTGGTTCGTCGGTTCGCTCGGAGGCTCGTCGTCGTAGTACAGGGCCTCTATCTCCTCTGCGTAGGCCTCCCGCACCTCCGCGCGCCGGACCTTCAGGGTAGGCGTCAAAAGGCCGTCCTCGACGGTAAGCTCGTGCGGAACGAGAGCAAACCGTTTCACGGTGGACCAGTGGTCCATTCCTTCGTTGGCCTCTGCCACGAGCGTTCGAAAGGACTCGATGATCTCGGGAGCCTGCAGAAGCTGTTCGTATGAGGCCTCTGTATCAAGCCCCTGATCCCGGGCCTCAAGCTGTACCTGATCTTCAGTGGGAAAGATGAGAGCGGCACAGAACTTCCGGTCGTGCCCAAGGACCACGGCCTTGTCGACGAGCGGTTGGCTGCCCAGCCGATTCTCGATCGGCTGCGGCATGACGTACTTTCCAGTTGACAACTTGAACAGGTCCTTCTTCCGATCGGTGATCTTCAGAAATCCGTCGTCGTCGAATTCTCCAATGTCTCCGGTGCGAAGCCATCCGTCGTCCGTAAGCACCTCGTCGGTTTTGTCCGAACGCTTGTAGTATCCCTGCATGACGTGCGGCCCCCGCGTCAGGATTTCTCCGTCGTCGGCAATTCGCACCTCCACGCCGGGCAGGGGCTCTCCCACCGTCCCGGGCGTGTTGCGCTCCGGCCGCGTGAAACTGATCACCGGGCTGGTTTCGGTCAACCCGTATCCCTGCAATGTGGGGATGTCGGCCGCGGCCAAGGTGTTCGCCAGGTCGGGCTGGAGGGCGGCCCCTCCCACGACAATCCACTTCACCCGACCGCCCAGCGCCGCCCGCCACCTGCGGAAGACGAGCCGATCGGCGACGGCCCGCTTCACCTCGTAGAGAACCGACGTCTCTTCGTCCATTTTGTACTGTTGAGCCAGGTCCAGGGCCCACTCTCCGATGCGTCTTTGCATGCCGTCCATCCCCAAAATTTTCTTCCGAATTCCGGCGTACACTTTTTCGAGCACGCGCGGAACGGACGCGAACGCCGTCGGACGCACCTTGGGCAGCGCCTCCACGAGGTCGTCGGGATGAACGAAGTATATACTGACCCCCCGTGTCATAAAGGCATACTGAAGCATCCGCGCAAACACGTGGGTGAGCGGCAGGAAAGATAAGACGACCTCTCCTTCCGGTCCATTTTCGAAATTGTCGAGTTCGCCGACGGAATTCAGGGCGTTGGAGGAGATGTTTTGATGAGAAAGCATGACGCCCTTCGGTCGCCCCGTCGTTCCGCTCGTGTAAATGATCGTGGCGAGATCCTCCGGATCGATTTGATCGCGAAGGTCCCGGATGGAGGCCGCCCGATCGTCCGTGGCCTCTCGTCCCCGCCTCCGGACGTCCTCCAGCGTACACAGGTCGACGCGCTCCGGAAGATCCGGGACGTCCGACGCCTCATCGGGATCGCAGAGAATGACCGTTTCAATGTTTGGAAGATCCGGAAGAATCTCAGCCGCCTGTTCGAGCCGTTCCGAATTGGCGACGGCGAGGACCTTCGCCTCCGAATGGTCGACGACGTACCTCATCTGGTCTGCCGAACTGGACAGGTACAGCGGCACGTCTATGAGCCCGGCGACCAGGCAGCCCATGTCCACCACGCAAAAGGACACGTCACTTTCAAGCAACAACGCGACCCGCTCTCCTCGCTCCAGGCCCAGGTCAAGTAGCCCGAGGGCCGTTTCTTCCGCCCGGACGCGAAACTGATCGAGCGGGAGCGGTGCCCATCCCTCGTCCGTCGGCTGATTGAGGGCCTGGGGATTCTCGTACGCGTCACAGGCGTCGTAGAGGAGGTCGGGAAGCGTCTTTCCCAGTGCAACGGCCCCGGCGTCGGAAGGAGCGGAATGAATCGGTCCCGGCATGATCCTAACGATCAAAAATACGCAGACGCGGCCTCCAACCAAGCAGCGGGGAGAGCCGTCACGGCGAGGAGGAAAGAACAGGGCCCCGGCATCCACTGAGCGTTCGACGAATCGCAGCTTCGATAAACGTCTCGGAATCAATCCGTGCGTCGACGCGCTCGGCCAGCAGAAGGGATACTGTTCCGTGAAGTGAGGCCCACATCGTGCTTGCAAGCACCGTCGGATCCTCCACGTCGAAGAGGTCCTGCTTGGCGCCCTCTTGCAGGGCACGGATGAAGTAGTCGAGGTTGCTCCGGGCCTGACGATACTTTTCGGGGGGATATCGCTCCATTCGCTCCGGGTGGAGCTGAAACATGATCTCGTAGTACTCTGGGTTTTCCAGCCCAAAGTTCACAAAGCACCGACACAGCGCACGGAGCCGTCGAAGCGGGTCCTCCGGAAACAAGTCGGCCGCTTCTCCGAGCTCCTCGTGGAGATGCATCATTCCCTCGTGGATCAAGGCGTGCAGGAGGGCATCCTTGCTGTCAAAGTGCAGGTAGATGCTCGTCGCACTGTACCCAATGGCGTCCGCAATCTTTCGCATCGAGAGATTGGAATACCCCTTCGTTACCAGGAGATGCCGAGCAGTGTCGAGGATACGCCGTCGCAGATCCCCGTGACCGGCAGTAGAAGACTGCGAACCCATCAGAAGCGCTACACTAGACAAAGAACAGGCGGTGTCCCCAGCCCTCCCGTGGGCGTCGTAACGTACGACACGAGCGAGGAAGTATCCAATCCGAACGGCCGACCAATTCGGCCGGGAAAAAGAAAAGGGACGCCGAAGCGTCCCTGGATTCAGGCTCTTACAGGGAAAAACCGGAGCCACCTAACCCAACTCCTCGTCCTCTTCTTCCTCCTCTTCATTTAGCTTTCGAACGGCATAGCCCGCCCCGGCCGCCGCGAGAAGGGCCAGGCCTCCATCCACTGGAATGGGCTCTCCCCCCGGCGGAGGAGCTTTTGGCTCCATCGACCCATCTATCGAAGAACCGTCCTCTGTTGCACTCGAAGACGAGGGAGTAGACGGTTCCGCCCACTCCGGTAGATTTGACGAGGAGGAAGACCCATCAGACGGACGCCGTTCGAGCTGCCGGTTCGCATCTCGATCTCCTTCCTGATAGACCTGTGCCTGAACCCCGTCTACAGGGACAACCAGCATCCCCGCCACAATGAGAAGGGCCGAGAAACGTAAAAACCCCAGCACGGAAGGGACAGGAGCCATTTTCACTAGACGAATTAGCGTAGAAACCGACGAGAGAAAGGTGCGCATTCAGGGATGCAAAAAATCAGACGCAGTAAAAGCCTTTCGAAAGCACCTGAGAGGATTCTGCTACTGATTGGTGGGAGAGGAGCAAAAAACGCACCCAGCGAGACGGGCCCTCCGTTCTCAACTCAGAAACCACAACCAATCGCTTAGGAAACGGCGGACCGCCAATTATTTGTACAGGCGTAAACGTGGTGAACGGCGAGATTCTCGTACGAAGAGCTCCCTGCTTACATCTCTCTCCTCTCGGAGAACTCCCCCATCGTATCTTCAGGAATATAATAGAACGATTCTATCTCTGAAACTCAAATAAGAGAGAGAACCGGAGCGTATTCGCGAGCGGATTGTTTTCTTCGAGGGTGTAGATGTAGGAAATATCGACGCCGACGATATTATAGCGAAGACCTGCCCCAAAGTTTAAAAACTTCCGATTTCCGTTTTCAGGGTCTTCGTAGAAGTACCCAGTTCGGAGAGCAAAGAGATCGCTGTACCAGTATTCGATCCCAGCCCCGATGGTAAACTGCTCAATGACGCTCAGCTGGGTCGCCTGCTCGTTTGGATTCTGTTGTCCTCGGGCCGTCCCCCAGGAACTAAAGAGCGCCTCGTAGAACGGGTCGGCCACGTACGTGGTATCGCCTCCAGACACCTGCTCGTCGACGTTTACGAGCTCCTTGTTGAAATCATTCGCAAAGGTTAACGAGTTGTACTCGTCGAAATCAATCGTGAGGGCATACCCAAGGCGAAGATTCATGGGAAGGGCTTGCTTCACCTGTCTATACTTCATCCGCCCCCCCATATTGGCGAGGTTTACGCCCGTCGAGAGCGTCGCGTCCGAGCCGGCGAGCGTAAACGGCGACGTACGATAGAGAGCCGAGAGATCCCCTGCGAGCGTGGCCGCCGTTCCACTCCCCTGCTCACCGGACGGAGCAAGCTTTGAGTAGACGGTCCGAAGGGACGTCCCCAGGCCAAGGCGCTCGGAAACTTCATAGCCATAGGAAGCCCCGACCGCAAGCTCGTACGAACTGTACGTCCCCTCTTCAATGCCCTCACTGTTCCGAATTTCGATCTCGCCGAGATTGAGATAGGTGACGTGTCCCCCGAAGGTCCCAACACCGTCAACGTGATACGTTCCGACGAGATATTCATAGAAGAGCCCTGCGTCAAACTGCGGAAGCCAGTTGGCGTGTGTGAGGCCGACCTGCGTGTTTTGCTGAAAGGCAAGACCGGCCGGGTTCCAAAACATCGCGTTGGCATTGTCGGCCACTGCAACACCGGTATTCCCCATCCCCGCCGATCGACTATCCGGCTCAATCCGAAGGAAAAGGGCTGTCGATTCCCCGAGCTGAGCACGGGCGTCCGACACCGTCAGTGTACAGACGAGAAGAACAACGACGGGAAGCGTCCAGCGCAACAAACGAGACGTGAATTGGGACATGGCAGATCAAAACGAAGCCAGGTACAGGAAGAAATCGACAGGCGAGAACGCTCAGCAGGCCTCCGCCTCCTCACAGGTGAATTATGCCCGCACCGTCGTCTCCGGAGAAAAACGGCGCCGTGCTAATTGTAACGGTCTTTCCAATCTGTAGTCCCTGTATCCTTAAGATAAGACAAGATGATGGTTCTCGCAATTCGCACCTCCCTGCAAGAACAAAATCCCCGGGTTGAATGAGTCGGAACACGCAACGTTTCCGATAACCGTCGTCCCTTACAGCTCCTCCTCCAGCTCTTCTTTTAGTCGGGTGAGCTTATGCAGCGAGTCTGCCATCCGTTGTGCCGCCTGCTTAATGTCCCGCGCAGAGGACACAAACTGGTCGTCCAACTCCTCTTCTCGACTAATTTCGAGCAGAAATTGGGCATTTCCGGAAATAATGGAGAGCGGATTGTTCAGGTCGTGGTAAACGGACGATACCGTCTCGTGCACCTCATCAATTGTCTCGGTCGGTTGGGATTCACTCATGGAAAGCGGTTGGTTGGTAAAAAACGGGCGCGTACAAACCGAACTTCGGAATGTCTTCCAGTCCCTGACGCACTTCACCTCCCCCTCTATGTCAACGGAAGGAGCACCAGTTTTTGCATCACAATTTTCATTCCTCATTTCCATCACTGCTCTCTGAGACGACGCTCGCGAGTCAACTCGATCGTCGGGCACGACCGGGCCTACACTTCTTCCGGCGGAAAGTCTTTGAAATGGCCGTTTGACCGAATGCGACGGTGAACGTCCTCTTCCATCTCCACTCGGGGAATGAGCGTTTCAAAGTGGCGAACGAGATATCGAATCCGCTCATTTTCACTACTCAGTTCCAACAACTCCTGCTTTTGCTCGTCCTCGAGGGCGGCATTCTGCGCGAGCACGTAGGACAGTGTGTTTACGTTCTCGTAGAGGTCGGGACGAACCGTGCGGCCGGCCAGCTCAAGGAGCTTCATGTGCTGTGTGATGACTCGCTCTTTGAGGGAGAGATCCACGTTCTCTTCTATGTCCTCGAGAAGCTCTACGTCCGCCGTATAATAGCTCTTCTGTTCGTGCACCTCCCGGAGACGAAACCGCTCCTCCCCCTCCACGACAACGTCCATGCGCCCGTCCTCGTACCGGGTCACAACCTCCTGGATGCGGGCCGTCGTCCCCACGTCGGCCATCGTCTCACCGTCCGTCCGAATGACCCCGAACGCAACGTCGTGATCGAGGCAATACGCCGTGAGCTCCTTATAGCGATCCTCAAAGATGTGAAGCGGGAGGCGCTCTCCGGGATACAAGACGAGGTTCAGCGGAAAGAGGGGCAGCGAATCAATTGAGGCCATAAACCGCGTCGATAATCAAAAATCATCCCAAGGAATGCTCCCAATAGCCGCCGGCGTCCGGTCCTCTTCGCGTTGAATGAAACGGAGATACGAGAGTTCTTCACGCCGATCGCCCCTCCCTTTTGCCCCAACCCGGGCACAACGTCCGAACCCGTCGCACTCGTCCCCTCACAACGACGCAAAACGCCTCTACGCATCGGAGGCATTGCCGCCCTCTCCCGCAGAATCCTCCGTGAGAACGAGCTCCTCCGCCGGCCCCGCCTCCCGCAGCCGCCCGTGTTCGAGCCGGAGCACGCGCCCGGCAATGGAGGCAAGGGCCGGATTGTGGGTGGCCAGAACGAACGTTTGCTCCATCTCCCGACTCAGCCGTTCAATCTCTCGGTGCAGCGGCGCCGCGGTCCGAGCGTCCAAGTTGCCGGTCGGTTCGTCCATCAGTACGAGCGCGGGTTCGTTCATGAGGGCCCGAGCGACGGCCACGCGCTGTTTCTCCCCCCCGGAGAGGGCACTGGGCTGGTGGTCGGCCCGATCTGCCAAATCCAGAAGCTCGAGCAACTCCAGCGCTCGTGGACGCGCCTCGGAAAGCGACTCGTGCCGGATGAGAGCGGGCATCGCCACATTCTCCACGGCCGTAAATTCCGGAAGAAGGTGGTGAAACTGAAAAACGAACCCAACACTTCGGTTGCGAAACGCCGCCAGTTCCTCATCGCTTTTTTCGAAGAGGTCGGCCCCTCGAAATTTCACAGTTCCCTCGGTCGGCCGATCGAGAGCGCCGAGGAGGTGAAGCAAGGTCGACTTTCCCGTTCCGCTCTCGCCCACCACGGCCACGATTTCCCCTGCCTGTACCTCCATCTGGAGACGGTCCAACACGACGAGCGGCTCGTCTCCGCCGGTCTCGTATTCCTTGACCAGGTTCTCGACATGGACGAAAGGGTCACCCACAGCGGAATTCACAGGAATGCGTGTGCAGTTGGTCGTGCAGGGGGAACAACACTTAGAAATTATCTCAAAACGACCACGTTGCCCAGAAACGAGGTCGAGGGCTTTCCAAAAGGGACAATCATTGCAACGGATGTCCCCCAATCAACCCGAACCTGGTACGCTGACATCTTTTGAGAAAATTCCTTACTCCTCGCGCTCGATTCCGTACTTGTTCAGCTTGTTGTAGAGGTGGGAGCGCTGAATACCGATCGTTTCCGCAGTCTGGCTAACGTTCCAGTCGTGCTCGTCGAGTTTGTGTTCGATGAACTGCTTCTCGAACTGATCGCGCGCCTCCGTGAAGTCGTCGTACGCATAGATGAGCTCCCGCGCAGGCTCCTCCGGTCGCTGGTTGGGCTGCACGAACTGATCCACGTCGGACGCGTCAATCTCTTCGTCCTCCACCAAGATCAGAAGACGCTCAAGGACGTTGTAGAGCTCTCGGACGTTGCCGCGCCACTCGTACTCCTGGAGTCGTTCGAGGGCTTCCTCCGTGAAGGACTTGGGAGAAAGGCCGTTCCGCCGAGCCAGGCGCTCGGCTCCGTGCTCGGTCAGGAGGGGAATGTCCGCTCGGCGGCGGCGCAGGGGGGGCACCTCCACCAGAATCACCCCGATCCGATGATAGAGGTCCTCCCGAAAGCGCCCCTCCTCAATCTCCTCCATGAGGTCCTTGTTCGTCGCCGCAATCACCCGCACGTCGACGTCAATGCTCCGCTCGCCCCCCACTCGTTCGATCGTGCCTTCCTGCAACACGCGTAGCACCTTGGCCTGCGCCGAGAGGCTCATATCTCCGATCTCGTCGAGAAACAGCGTGCCCTCGTGCGCCTGCTCGAACTTTCCAATCCGTTGCTGTGTGGCCCCCGTGAAGGCCCCCTCCTCGTGCCCAAACAGCTCACTTTCGATGAGTTCGCTCGGAATGGCCGCACAATTGACCTCGACGAGGGGCTCGTCGGCGCGGGCCGACTTGTGATGCACCCACTTGGCCACCAGTTCCTTTCCCGTCCCATTTTCACCGGAAATGAGGACCCGTGCCTCGGTGGGTGCCACGCGCTCGATCGTCTCCTTGATGTCCGCTACGGCCTCACTTTCGCCAATGATGGGCGGCAGGTCCCCCGTGCTCTGCTCACTGAGGGTCTGCCGCATGCGGCGGTTCTTCACCTCGAGCTGACCGTGGTCCATCGCATTCCGGACCGTCACGAGGAGCCGATTGAGATCGGGCGGCTTCTCAATGAAGTCGTAGGCCCCCAGCTTCGTCGCCTCGACGGCCGTCTCGATGGTCCCGTGGCCGCTAATCATCACGACCGGAAGATCGGCGGCGTCGGCAGCAATCTCCTCCAACACCTCCATGCCGTCGACCTTCGGCATCTTTACGTCCAGGAGAACAAGGTCGTACTGATTCTCCCGAATCGTCGCCAAGGCCGCCTCCCCGTCCTCCGCTTCGTCGACCTCGAAGTCCTCGTACTCCAGTATTTCCCGGAGGGTGCTTCGGATACTGGCCTCGTCGTCAACCACCAAAATGGTAGGCATAGCGAGCACAATTCAGCTCTAGAGAAGCAACGGGGCCGACTCAAAAGTGACAGAGGAAGCGCGCGTACCCGCACCGTCAAGAGGCCGCCCGGTCCTGCCGGGCTCGGACCCGCGCCAGGTACCGCTCTACCTCGCTTGCCTGCTGGGCCTCCGGATACTCCTCCAGAATCTGCTGGTAGACCCGCTCAGCATCGTCGAAGTTGCCGGCGTCCTCGTAGGCCTGCCCCGCTTCCAGAAGATAACGAGGGGCCGTCAATTTATTTGGATATTGGGAGGCCGCCTGTTCGTAGGCATCGCCGGCACGCTCGAGCTCACCGCGACTCTCATAGATCGCCGCCTCCGCCGCGTAGGCACTGGCGCCGACGTAGTTGTCTTGTTTGTCGAACTGCTGGAAATATTCGAGAGCACGGTCATACTCGCCCTGTTCGTACAGGGCACGCCCGGCATAAAAGGCAGCAACGTTGCCCGCATTCGTCCCCCCGTACTCGTCGGCAATGGTGAGGAGTCCGGCCTGCTGGCCCGTGCCCTCGAGGGCCTGCTCGTAGTTTCCCTCCTCAAAAACCGGAAGAATCTGGCCCATCAGCTCGTTGGCCTGCTCTTCCTGCTGCTGCTGGTAATACACGTAGCCCGGCACGGCCAGAATCAGGGCAACGAGGGCAATCCCCAGCCCATAAACGAACTGTCGATGCTCCTCGTAAAAAAGAAGCAACCGACCGTACAGCTCGACGAGCTTGTTCTGGCGAAGCTCCTGGCGGCGCGACGTCTTCTCGGGCGTTTTCAGGGCAGTCATAGTGAAGTCGACGACAAATGCATTCGTGAACGACGGCTACGAACGGATCCCACCTTGCACCAATACGACTCCGGGACCCGAGGTCTCAACCTGCAAAAAAGCCAATTGCTCTTCCAACGTCACGGAAAACACCCCGGCGAAGATCACATTCGGAGGCATTCTTTACAGATCCAAAAGGCCGATGCGGTTTAACGCACCGCCACTCATTCGTTTCCTCCGGAACGGACGCGTTCTCGGGGGGGCGTGGTTTTGCATGTGATCTTTACTAAGTTGACTTGCTCATATTTTATAACTTGGAGCTTGCGTCAGCCACGGGCTCCCCCCTTATTTAATTGTGATCGACGGTGCAGGTGACCTTCGTCTGCACCCCTGATGTTGACTCGTACGACATTTTTCGAACTTAGACCGGAACCACCTTATGTCTATCAAACTCGGCATCAATGGATTCGGCCGCATTGGCCGACTCTGCTTCCGCTCCATTCTCGAGCGCGAGGACGACAACTTCGACATCGTCGGGATCAACGACCTGACCGACGCCGAGACCCTCGCGACCCTCCTGAAGTACGACACCGTACACGGCCAATTTCCGGGTGAGGTGTCGCTCGACGGCGACGCCCTCGTCGTCGATGGAGACCGGTTTCCGGTCTTTAGTGAAAAGGACCCCACCAATCTGCCGTGGGGCGATCTCGGAGCCGAAGTCGTGATCGAATCGACGGGCGTCTTTCGAACCCGCGAAAAAGCCGCCATGCACCTGGAGGCGGGCGCGGAGAAGGTCGTCATCAGCGCCCCGGCAAAAAGTGAGGTCGACGCGATGGTCGTTCTCGGGGTCAACGACGACGTTCTCACCGGGGACGAGGAAGTGGTCTCCAACGCTAGCTGCACGACGAACTGCCTCGCGCCGCTCGTAAAGGTCCTCGACGACGAATTCGGCGTCGAACGCGGCCTGATGACGACGGTCCACGCTTATACCGCGTCTCAGAACATCGTTGACGGGCCCCACAGTGACCTTCGACGCGCCCGCACGGCGGCCGAGTCGATCATTCCGACGACCACCGGAGGCGCCGTAGCGGTCGGCAAGGTGCTCCCCCACCTTGACGGCAACCTCGACGGCATGGCCATGCGCGTGCCTACGCCCGACGGCTCGATTACTGACCTGACGGCCACCCTTGAAGAGAACGTCAGCCTCGACCAGGTCAACGACGCCTTCCGCGCAGCCGCCGACGGTGAGCTTGACGGCATCGTGCAATACAGCGACGAGCCGATCGTCTCCCGCGACATCATCCACAATCCCCACTCCTGCATTTACGACGCCCCGTGGGCGAAAACCATCGGGCCCATGGTAAAGGTCGTGGGCTGGTACGACAACGAATGGGGATACGCCAATCGGACTGTCGAACTCGCGGAGAAACTCGTCCAGACCGCTGCGTAGTCCGTCCCAGCGCGCTCTGTCTTTGCCGCACCGCCTTTCCCGGTGGTGCGGCATCTTTTCGTTTCTGCCGACCAGCGCCTTGTCTCTATGTCAAAACTCACCCTCGACGACATCGACGTCCGCGGCCAACGCGTCCTGATCCGCGTCGACTTCAACGTACCCCTCGACACCTCTGAGGACGGAAGTCCCACCGTGGCCGACGACACGCGCATTCGGGCCGCCCTTCCGACGATCCGTCACGTGCTGGACAACGACGGAAAGGCCATTCTCATCAGCCACCTCGGCCGCCCCGGCGGGCAGCCGAATCCGGATCTGAGCCTTGCAGCCGTGGCCGACCACCTCGGAAGCCTGCTCGAGGAACGGGTTCGCTTTTCCAGCAACACCGTGGGGGAGACGGTGGAGGAAGTCATTGCGGGGATGAAGGACGGCAGTGTCATCCTCCTCGAAAACACGCGGTTCGACTCCGGAGAAAAGGCCAACGACGAGACATTTGCGCAGGCGCTGGCGGCACTCGCCGACGTGTACGTCAACGATGCGTTTGGCGCCGCCCACCGTGCCCACGCCTCTACGGCGGGCGTGGCCTCGTTCCTGGACGTTGCCGCCATGGGCCGCCTCATGGAGTCGGAGATCGAGGCGCTGTCCCACGTTCGCGACAATCCGGAGCATCCGATGGTGGCCATCCTGGGGGGTGCCAAAGTCTCCGACAAGCTCGGCACCATCCGGGCGCTCGGCGACACGGCCGATCGGCTTCTCATCGGGGGCGCCATGAGTTACACGTTCCTCAAAGCCCTGGGCCGAGAGGTCGGGGCGTCGCGCGTAGAAGAGGATCGGCTCGACGTTGCCGAATCCCTCTACGAAGACGCGAACGGGCGGATTACGCTTCCGAGCGACCACGTGGTGGCCGAAACTCTCGACGAGGAGGCCGAGGGCTCCATCGTCGAAGGCGACATTCCGGAGGGCCTGATGGGGCTCGACATTGGCCCGTCGACAGTCGACACGTATCGGGACCTCATTGCCGAGGCCGAAACGATCGTCTGGAACGGACCCATGGGCGTGTTCGAGATCGATCAGTTTGCAAAAGGCACGAAGGCCATTGCCGAGGCGGTCGCCGAGGCCACCGACGCCGGCGCCTTCTCCGTCGTCGGCGGCGGAGACTCGGTGTCGGCGCTCGGTCGAGCCGGCTTTACCGACCGGATCAGCCACGTGTCCACCGGCGGAGGCGCCATGCTCACGTTCCTCGAAGGAGAACCTCTTCCGGGCATCGCTTCTCTCACCGACGCGTGAGATGGGGCTGGCCGGGCTTCCTCTCGCCTCTCTCTTTGATTTCTCGCCCTCCTAATGAACGTGCTTCCGTTGCTCTCTTCGCTTCCGGAAGTCGTTGTTTTCCCTTCGGTCGTCCTTCAGTCGTACCTCACTCCCGAATTCTGGCGTCCAGTACTGGCGGGAAGTCTCCGAATTCTCGTCATCCTCGGCATTGCCTTCCTGGGGATCCGCCTTGTGACTCGGATAACGAACCGATGGATGGCTCGCTTCGACGAACTGGAGGTGAGCGATCCGCGACGCCAGCGGGCCTCTACCCTGGGCAACCTCATTCAGTCGTCGGCCCAGTACGTGGTGTGGCCGATTGTCACGATCATGGTCCTCAGCGAAGTTGGCCTGGACGTGGGGGCCCTCATTGCAACGGCCGGGGTGGCGGGCCTGGCCATCGGCTTCGGAGCACAAACCCTCGTGAAGGACGTGATTGGGGGCGTCTTCCTCCTTTTCGACGACGTTATTCGCGTCGGCAATCTCGTTAGCATTGAGGACACGATCGGCACAGTCGAGGAAATCGGAGTCCGGCTCGTCAAGGTGCGAAAGTTCGACGGCGAGCTCGTCATGATTCCGGCCGGAGAAATCCGTACATTCGGCAACAAGAGCATGGACTGGGCCCGAGTCATCGTGCCAGTCGGCCTCAGCTACGACCAGGACGTCGACGCAATTTTGCCTATCATGGAAGAGGTCGCCCAGAACTGGGCTGCCGACAATGAATCGATTCTCCTGGAAGATGCCCCCCAGGTGCAGGGGCTCATGGACTTCGGCGATTCGTCGGTCACCGCCCGGATCGTCGTGCAGGTAAAGCCCGGCGAACAGTACGCCGCCGAGCGCGACCTTCGGCAGCGCCTCAAGCGCGCCTTCGACGAACGGGGCATCGAGATTCCGTTCCCCCAGCGCACGGTGCACGTCCTCACCGAAGCCTCGGATTCCCCCCGCACTCCCGGCTCCGACGACGCCTCCTCGTCTCCCTCTCACTCCCCCGAGTAAGTCCCTTCCCCTCTCATGGCCACGGCCGCAATTTCCGTCTCGGACCTGTCGAAGACCTATCGCACCGGCCTCTTCGGAACAGCGTCCGTACAGGCCCTGGACGCAGTTTCGATCGACGTGTCCAAAGGGGCCATCTTTGGGCTTCTCGGTCCAAACGGAGCGGGAAAGACGACTCTCGTCAAAATATTACTGGGGCTCGTCCACCCCACCGCCGGCGCCGCAAAGCTCTTCGGCCAATCTGTGCAGCACCCGGAGGCACGTACGAGAGTCGGATTTTTGCCGGAAAACCATCGATTTCCCGGGTTTCTCACGGCAGAGCAAACCCTGCACGTATACGGTCGTCTCGGAAACGTGCCGGCTCAACCTCGCACACAGCGCATCTCGGATCTTCTCGAGCACGTTGGGCTCGGAGATCGACGGGATTCGAAGGTCAAAACGTTCTCGAAAGGAATGCTCCAGCGACTCGGGCTCGCTCAGGCCCTCCTCAATGACCCCGACCTTCTCTTTCTCGACGAGCCGACGTCGGGGGTCGATCCCGTGGGACGACGGGCCATCCGCGACTTGGTCCTGGAGCTCCGCGACAGCGGAGCCACCATCTTCCTCAATTCGCACCTTCTTTCTGAGGTCGAAAAGGTCTGCACGCGAATTGCCATCCTTCGGGAGGGACAAATTGTTCGAGAAGGGACCATCGACGAGCTGACCTCGGTCGAGCGGGTCTACGACCTCGTGTCCACCGCGCTCCCCCCCTCCGTCGTAAACACGACCGACGTAGAGCTCGTCTCCGAGACGGTCTCGGCCGCTCCGGACCTCCAACAGTACCGCGTGCACGCCGACGATCGGGGCTCCCTCAATGCCGTCCTCGACCGGCTCCGGTCGGCCGAGGTCGAAATCGAATCGATCACGCCCCTTCGCCGCTCTCTCGAGGACTACTTCATCGACGTGGTAGACGCGCCCTCCTCCTCGACCGAGACCGAATGAGACGCTCGGCCCCTCCGACTGACTTCCCCTGTCCCCCATGCGCCCTCTCTACGGACTTCTCATTCTCACCTTTCGGGAACTCTGGGCCAAGCGAATCGTCCTCGGCCTCTTCCTCGTCAGTTCGCTGGTGCTCCTGGTCATTACCTTTGCTCTCAACCTGAACGTGGTGGAGGGCTCCCTCGAAGGGCTTCGCCTCTTTGGAGAAGAGGCCAACGCCCCTGCCGACGCTCCCCAAGAGGCCCCGCAGATGACGCTCTCGCGGGTCGTCGTCGCGGTCGAGGCGGTCGTCGCCGGAGCCGCATACTGGATCGGCATCCTCCTCGCCCTCTTCGCCGCGTCGTCCCTCTTCTCCGACCTCCAAGCCCCCGGGCGGATCGAGCTTCTCCTGTCGAAGCCCGTGAGTCGGCTGCAGGTGCTCCTCGGACACGTGCTCGGCGTGTGGACGGCCATCGCCGTCCTCATCGTCTACCTCATGGGAGGAACCTGGCTCATCATGTCCCTAAAGTCGGGAATCTGGAATCCCCAGTTCCTGCTCTCCATCCTCATCGTCATCGGGATGTTTGCGATTCTTTATTCCGCCGTGATGCTGATGAGCGTGTGGACCCAGAGCACGGCCCTCACGCTCATCGTCGCGTACGGCCTCATCTTCGTTTCCCTCGTGCTGGCAGGGGCCAACGAGATTGCTCCCTTCCTCGGAACGGTCGGGGAGCCGGTGTTCTGGGGACTCTATCATACGCTGCCGAACTTTACCGAGGTAACCGGCCTCGTCACGGCGCTGGCACGGGACGAACCGGTCCACTCCTGGTACCCGATTGTCTCGTCCGCACTCTTTGGAGGAGGCGTCTACGTCCTCACCGGATACCTCTTCCTCCGACGTGATTTCTAGCACGGCCCGAGCCCGTTCGTGCCCCTTGAAAAAAGGCACGTCCCCCCCACGCCGCACGCGCACTTTTCGCCTCGAGTCCCCGTTCCCGGCCTACGAAATAGATCGCCTCGCCCGATCGGGACCCCTCCGTCTGAGAGTCGAGAACGATCTTTGCTTTTATAGCTACGAACTCGTTCTTTGGACTGACCTTTGGCATATCGAATTCGGCCTTCGATTCCCCATGCCTACCCCTTCGTCGACTGTCTTTTCACGCTCCGCCGTAGGCAGCCTGTGTTTGCTCGCGGGCGTGCTTCTCATGAGCGCCTGCGGGATGTCCGAAACGGCTCGTGAACCGGCGACCCGCACCCTGCACCTCACCGCCATCGACAGCTCGTCGGGAGAGCCCCTCGACAGTGCACAGGCCGTGAACCGAACGCTCGGCGACAGCCTCGAAACCGACTCTGCCGGACAATTCGTGTTGCGAGATCCCGATCCTGCGCTTTACGTCTTCGACGTCGGCGGCTACGGCTACCACACCCAACGGCACGTTGGCATTCTCGTGGAACCGGAAGACACCACCCTCGAGGTCAAAACGTCTCTTCTTCCGATGCACCTGCAGCTGGACTGCAGTGGAGACCGGCCGTTTAACTGGGACACCCTCACCAAGCAGTACGAGGAAGATTCTACACGCGTCCGCATCCAACTCATCGACGTGTTTGCCCAGAACGGCCGCGTGCGCGTGCAGCCGGTCGTGGTAAACGACCTGCCGACCACGACTCTCTTTCTCCCGAACAGCTATGGTGCCCTCGACCACTATGAGGTGCAACTGTACGACGAAAATAACAACCCCGTCCCCTACCGATACGAGAACGCCCCTCCCGACGAAGGCCATCGCATTTATTCGAAGGAAGACATCCGTCCGGTCGTCCCGCAAGATGCGCAGCGGCTCGACCCTACGACCCTCATCGTCGAGGACAGCCTCGAGGAGGGCACGACTCTCTACGCCCGAATGGCCTACACCTTCTCCTCGGACGACACCCTCGAGGCCACGTCCGCAACCACGTTCCCCGACCTCGATCTGGACTCCCTCCAAACCCCCGTTTTTGACACCCTCCGGACCGACGGCCGCGTGCAGGTCCCCGACAGCCTCGTGATTCAGCGGGACACCACCCGGATGCAGGTCGTTGGAATTGACACGACCGTGACCCGAAGTGGGTACCTCCTCTTCTCGACCCTCCGAGACTCGAACGCAGCCCCCTCCCCGGAAGCGGCCCGCAATCTGCTCTACGTCCCTGACTCCGTAAAAGCCCGAGCGCGTCGCGATTCCCTTCTCGCCGCCGCCGAGGCCGACACGACCGTGCCTCCGATCGATACGTCGGCCGTCCCGGGAGATCGGACGCGCTTCCACGTCGTCAATCGCACTGATCGTTCGCGTCTCGACTCTCTCGTCTCTGACGATCGACTCATCGACGCCCTTTCGAGCGGGCTCCCCAACCTCGACTTTACGGCCGACTCCCTGCTCGCCCTCTCCCCTCCCCTCCGCGGTGCCTTCCTACAGACCCCGACCCTTTCCCGGGATCGAGTTCGTCGGGGTGTTGACACCGCCCCCGACACAACCCTCGGAGAGTCGGTTCTCCTGAGCGCCCCTCTCTCCGACTCTCTCTTCCAAATGTTCGAGCCGGACACCCTGACGGTCCCCGACACGGGGGCCGCCGCGGACTGGAAGAATCCGTTTCTGGCTGCCGACTCCCTCGAGCCTACGACCCCTGACCTCGACTCCATTTCCACCAACAGACTCCCTCTCACGGTCTCGCCGGAGGCAGACTCTGTCGTCGTCGACTCGGTCGTCACGGAGACCCTGTCGAACCCACCCTCCTACACGTACTGGCCGATTTCCGATTCGCATACCTCCTGGGAGACGCAGGTCCTCGTGGTAGACTCTGCCTTCTTCAACCTCCGAGCCCGGTCCCGAATCGACACCTCGGCGACAATTAACGTCGATGCGTTGTTGCCGAAGCGGGTGGGCCCCAGAGAGCAACTCGCCGCCGAAACCTACCCGCAACAGGTCATCCGCTCTCCCACCGGTACGTATCGATCTCGCTATCTACAGACCTGGCGGGGAATCCAGTCCAGCAATCTCAGTGAGCATTACTGTCAGATTCTCCCCTTCCCCTTGCGTTCGGAATGGCGATCCACGTCCATGCACTAACGATTCCTCCCTTACCGTGCGTCGTTTTCTTCCCCTTTTGACGATCGTCCTCCTCGTGGGATGCTCTCCCTCCTCCCAGGACGCGTCCGTCGAACCGGAGATCCAGACGGATACGCTCTCCCAGTACGACGACGGCTCCCCCAACGTCGTGACGCTCTCTCGTGACGACTCCGTCCTCGAACGGCGGACGTACCGGCGGACCGGCCGCCTGTCGAGCGTGGAGTCGGGAGATTCCGTGCAGACATACTTCGACCTCCACGATCCCGACTCGGCTGCGGTCCTTCGCGATTACCTGCAGGGGCGGTGGCGGAACCTCTCTGCCGACACGGCCCGGAATCAGGCGAGCGCCTACTACGTCTTTGAGGCGGACCGACTCACCTTCGAGAATCCCTCCCGAACGCCGCTCGAGTCCCTCGACGTGACCTACAAAAACGACCGCACGCTCGTCACCGGAGACGGAATGCGCGTACAGGCCGAGATCACCTCCTTCGATACGGTCCGCGTGACCGGATACACGCTCATCCGGCGTCCCGCCCCCGACTCCCTGTGAGCCATAGTCCCCCCTTGGTCTTTTCCGACACTTCACAGAAACGAGGTCAGAAGCGAACGTGAATTCCGATGGGGGCCGCCATCGAGTAGGACGATGAGGTCCCTCCTCCCTGTAGTCGTCCCGGCGTGAGTGTGTCCCGCAGGTGATGGACGAGAACAGCCGTGCCGACGCCGAGCACCGCACCGGTGAGCACGTCGCTTGGGTAGTGAACCCCGAGGTGGATCCGGCTCAGTGCAACGCCGGCGGCCCACGTCGCCCCGGGCGCCACGACGTACCAGTCCGGATGGGAGAGGCTCCACGACGTGACGAGCGCCGCCGAGATGGCGGCGTGCCCCGACGGGAACGACAAAAAGTTCTCCCCCTGCGTTTCCCCCCGCGAGGTGAGCGCACGCCGGACGTACGGCCGGGGCCGCCCGACGGCGTGCTTGAGCCCGAGCACGAGCGCAAAAGTCGCTCCCTGTGCCAGGCCCAATCGGTACACGTCGGAGAAGTCGTCTTCCCCTTGCAGATAGGCCACGCCCCACGCCAGCGGCACGGCCCCGTAGAAGACGGGACGTGCGGAGGCGTGCACTCCGCGAAGGGGAACGGAAAGCCCCAGCGCAGTCGTGCAGTAGAACATCCCCAACCCTCGCGTGTCGAGCGTCTGCGTCCGCCGCTCCTTCTCCCGACAAAACGGATCCTGCCCGTCTACCGGTTGCGCGTGGGCTCCCGCTCCTCCCACGACGAGAAGAACGAGTACGAAAAGGACTTCGCGAGCGGAGAAGCGAACCATGGGCACACCTCCTCGAAACGGGCCGGACAGAGGAAAGACAGTCTCGTCCCCCGCCCGACGAACTACGCATCTTCGGCGGCCACTTCGGCCTCGTCGTCGGTCTCTTCCTCTGCCTCCTCGTCGTCCTCCTCGGCCGCGACCATGCCCAGTTCCTGTCGAATTCCCATCTTGATGGCCTGTCGCTCCTCCGGATGCTCCTCGAGCCACTCCTTCGTGGCTTCCCGTCCCTGCGCAATGGTCTCGTCGTCGTACGAATACCACGACCCCCGCTTTTCGAGAATGTCGTGCTCCGTTCCGAGGTCAATGAGTTCGCCGAGCGAGGAAATGCCTTCTCCGTAAATGATGTCGAATTCGGCCTCCTTGAAGGGCGGAGCCACCTTGTTTTTCTTGACCCTCACCCGCGTCCGATTGCCGATCACGTCCTTGCCGTCCTTCACGGCACCGATGCGACGAATGTCCAACCGCACCGACGAGTAGAACTTGAGGGCCCGTCCGCCGGAGGTCGTCTCCGGATTTCCGAACATCACCCCAATCTTCATCCGGATCTGATTGATAAAGATCAGGGCCGTCTTGGTCCGGTTGATGGTGCCCGCCAGCTTGCGCAGGGCCTGGCTCATGAGCCGCGCCTGCAGACCCACGTGCGTGTCCCCCATGTCCCCTTCGAGCTCCGCCTCCGGCACGAGCGCAGAGACGGAGTCGATGGCAATGACGTCGAGCGCCCCGCTGCGCACGAGCGTGTCCGTAATGTTGAGCGCCTGCTCGCCCGTGTCGGGCTGGGAGATGAGAAGCTCGTCGATGTCGACCCCGAGCTGCTCGGCGTAGTTCGGATCGAACGCGTGCTCGGCGTCGATGAAGGCACAGGTCCCCCCGAGCTTCTGTGCCTCGGCGATGACGTGCGTGGCCAGCGTCGTCTTTCCCGACGATTCCGGTCCAAAAATCTCGGTGATCCGTCCCCGCGGCACCCCACCGACCCCCAGCGCAGCGTCGAGCGAAAGCGATCCGGTCGGAATGGCTTCCACCTGCCGGTTGGGATCGTCGCTCAGACGCATGATGGATCCTTTCCCGTGCTCTCGTTCGATCTGCTTGACCGCAAGATCGAGCGCTTTCTTTTTGGGTTCCCCGTCTTTGTCTGCCATATCCAAGTAGAGAGTCTGAATGCGAAGATCTTACGACGGCTACGCCGACCGTTGTGGTTCTTTCGGTAAGGACACGTGCGTTGGAGCACGTTCGCGTGCCTTCTTTTCCTTCGTTCGATGACGCAAAAGGAATCGGTCTCCCCCCCTGCGGCATACGTCGCGGGAGGACCACGTCGCTACGGGTTGCCTCTTTTCCAGACACACTGCCCCCCATGAACCTAACGTCCCTGCGTTCCCTTCGTCTCTGAACGTCGGACCGTTCTTCCCCTCGATCCGCCGTCGACACATTCATACACATGTATTAAACATGTGATCCCTCAAAAACAGTTTGAGCAGCACTCGCCTCCGACCGTCCGGCGTCCGGCTCGGAGGTATCCCGCTACTCGACGAGGCGGTTGTACTCGCTAGAGTGGGAGGGGTCGATCTGAGTGAGTAGGTTGTACGCCTGACTTCCCAAATCTCCCTCCGAAAAAAGGGCCGTAAGCTCCTGATACTTCGTGGAAAAGAAAAGATCCAGGGGATACGAGTTCGAGAGATTCCGGTCCAGGGTCTGAAGGGTTTCGACGACCTCCATTACCGTCTCCCGCGCCGCCGGGGGATCTTTGACGAAGCGATCGAGACCGTGGAGATGATACTGATAGTACACCTCCCGAAGCGACCGGTGGCGCTGACTCAGAAGATCGCTGACGAGCTGACGCCGATTTCGCTGACTGCTCACCGCGGACCACCCCGGATCCCCGCTTCCTTCCGCAAGATTGGCAATGCGACGGGCCGTCTCGAAGTGCTCCGTTCCTCCCCGTTCACTAAAGGTGTCGTAGTCGTACCCGAGAAGGATGTACGCATAGAAGTCGAGAACCGACGTAAGGGGGTCGTACTGCTCCACGTCGAAGTTCAGCGAGCTCCCCCGCCCGTATTCGAACTGCCACTCGGAATCGTTAATGCGTGTAACGACGGTGGACTGCGAGGTGCCGTGAATGGGCCGCCGGCTGGTCACGATGAGCCGCGCTCGAAATTCGGAGAGACTGACGGATTCCAAAATGACGATTTGAAGCGAACACACGATCCGTTCGTGCGGCAGAAACTCGTCGTCGGTCCACGACTGGGAATTCATGTACTCCCGAATCCGACGCTCGAGGTCGTCCAGAAAGGAAAACTCCGATCCGCTGAGCTGCGACCGGTCGATCTGTACCTGGCACGAGAGCTCCTGCCCCATGCTCGGCTGAGACACGAGCAGGACGGCGAACAGCAACGCCGGAGCGCCAATACGTCGGAAAACGCTCAACACAGTGGCATCCAGCTCCAGAAGAAAAGGGTACGAGCGGGACTGATACTCTACCCTTCACGCTGTCGAGAGGTTTCTGGATTGTCGATTGTGAAGGAGGCTCGCTTCTCCCAACCGGAGCCTCTTTCGGCCTGCGGTCTACCAGCAGGAACGCCCCCTCCAAACGAACGGGGACGTTGGAGCAATGCTTCCCGAATGACAACCCCCCCACCTCAACCACGTACGGGTCGCATATTGCAAAATTTGACTTATACATACAATTTAATAAAATTAACCTGCGATTAGGATGTCACTTCTCTCTTCCGTCCATCGTGGCCCGCTTCATCTCTTTCCATGAAGATCATTCATTTCCTCGCGACTCTGACGATCCTAAGCCTCACCGTTCTCTCTGCCCACGGTCAGTCGTCCTACGATCTATTCGGCAATGCACGGGCGGATGCCCTCGGCAATAGCACCACGGCGCTTCCGTCGGCCGTCGGCGTCCAGGCAAATCCGGCCGCTCGCGCAACCCTGCGAGAGGCAACGGCTCTCTTCTACGCCCGACAGGGATTCGGGCTGTCGGCTCTTCGCTACGGGGCCAGTCACGCTGCCCTGCCCCTCGGATGGGGTACGGTCTCAACGGGCATCAGCACGTTCGGCTTCGAGGACTACCGGGAGGTTCACGCAAGTGCGGGATATGCCCGATCCCTTTCGTTGGGAACGTCGCGCTCGCTCTCCGTCGGCACGACGATTCGGTACTATCACACCTCCATTGCCGGATACGGAAGTGCTGAAAGTGCGGCGTTCAATCTCGGACTCGGGGTTGCCCTTCTCCGCGCCCTTCACCTGGGCGTTCACGCCACCAACCTGAATGGGGCCTCTCTCGTCAAACGGGAGCCGCTTCCTCGCACCCTCGCGGTGGGTCTTCACTACCAAGCCCTCCATCACGTGCGCGTGCTCGTGGACGTGTTCAAGGACGTTCGCTTTCCGGCCACGGCTCGAGCCGGAATCGAGGTCCGTCCGGTACCGCCCCTTTCCCTTCGCGTCGGGGTCACCACGAGGCCCGTCCGATTTGCCGGAGGGGCGGGGATTCGTCTCGGTCCTTTGAACGCTCACGTTGCCGCCGAAGAACACCAGGAACTCGGGTGGTCTCCTTCCGCCTCCCTTCGAGCCCGCTGGTAGAATTCACCGGTCTCCAATCTGTCCGCTCCTCTCCGCCATGATTCGATTCCTCCTCCCTCTCGGCCTTTTCCTTCCGCTCGTTCCCGTTCAGGCCCAGCCGACCGCAGATTCGCTGGACGCCGACTCTGCAGACACCTCTCCACGACTGTACCGAACGATCGACGAGCGCAGTCTCGATCGCGAAACCATCCGGCGAACCGCGGAACGCCTCACAGATCTCGCCCGACATCCGCTCGACGTCAATCACGCAACAGCCGCCGACCTCAGCGTCATTCCCTCGTTGTCTCCCTCGCTCGCCCGTCGGCTCGTCCAGTACCGAAAGGAGCACGGGCCTTTTTCCCAGATTAGAGCCATAACGGCGGTTGAGGGCATCGACGCCCGTCGGCTTCAGTCGCTCCGCCCCTACCTGAAGGCAAAACGCAGTTCGACGGGATCGAACGACGGTCTCGTCGCCTCCCTCAACACCCTCGTCTCCAACCTCGAGGTAAACGTGCTTCAGCGGATGACCCGCCGGCTCGACCTCGGACGCGGGTTCGACGACGACAGCACCCGCACGACGTTCCGCGGATCCCCGGTGCAGGCCACCACCCGACTCCGCCTCCAATCGGGCCGGCGCGCCCAAATTGCCCTCACACTCGACAAGGATGCGGGTGAAAAACTCCGCTGGAATCCGCAAACAAGCTGGTACGGATTCGATCACGCGGCGGGAAACGTGACGCTCCGGGACCTCGGCCCCGTCGAGACGCTGGTACTGGGAAACTTTACGACGCAGTTCGGTCAGGGGGTGGCCCTCTGGCAGGGACTGACGCTCGGAAAGGGCCGCGATCCGGTCTCTCCGCTCGTCCGCAGCGGGCGAGGCGTCGCTCCCTTCCAGTCCAGCTCGGAAAATCATTTTTTCCGCGGTGTGGCTGCCACGCTCTCTGTGACTCCGTCTCTCCGCGCCTCGGCGTTCGTGTCTCGCCGGCAGCGCGACGCCACTCTCGACTCCCTCAACACGTCTGGCGCCGAAACGGAGGTCGTAGCTCGAACGCTCTCGACCGGGGGACGCCACCGAACCGCAGGCGAACGTCAAGGCCGAAACGCCCTCGGGAGTACGACGGTAGGCGGAGGCCTCGCGTACCAAACTCCCTCTTTCCACGTCGGGGCCTCCGGCTACAGAAGCCAGTTCGACCGACCGTTTCGTCCCCCCGATCAGCCGTACCGGCATTTCGATCTCTCCGGCCGCCGTTCTTCCCTGCTTAGCGCCTACGGAAGTGCGTTTGTGGGAGACTACACCCTGTTCGGCGAGGTCGCCCGAACGCCGGCCGGCCGATACGCCGGACTCGCGGGGGCCTCTCTGGATCATGCCGGCGGCGTACAGGCTCTCCTCCTCGGCCGCCGGTTCCCTCCCTCCTTCCAGGGCCCGTACAGTTCGACCGTCGGCGAGAGTGGATCGAGCCAAAATGAGATCGGCGTGTACACGGGGCTTCGAGTCCAAGTGGCCGAAAACTGGCAAATCTCGGCCTACGTCGATCAATATCGCTCCCCGTGGCTGCGCTTCAACGTTCCTCGTCCGTCTCGCGGCCTCGACACGCGCGTGGTCGCCGAGTACGAGCCGCGGCCGTGGCTCTCCAGTTCCGTTCAGGTCCGAGCCGATCGAGCGGAGGCCGGAACCGAGCGTCCCGGCCCCCACGGTCGATCCCTCGCAGCCCTGTCTGTGGAGCGACGCCAGACGGTCCGCTGGCAAACCGAGTACGCGTTCAACGAAACTCTGACCCTTCGCACCCGCCTTCAAGGGAGCCGCGTTTCCGCGGAGGGCGCCGCCTCCCATGGATTTTTCCTCTCCCAAGGCCTTCGTTTCACTCCCCTCGACGGGGTGCGCGTGGACGCCCGGCTTGCCCTGTTCGACACCGACGACTACGACGCCCGAATCTACGCCTACGAGCACGACCTGCTGTATAGCTTCTCGGTCCCCGTGCTGTACGGGCGAGGCCAGCGCTCCTATCTTCTCCTTCAGTACGCTCCCACGTCTGCTTTCACCCTCGAGGCAAAATACGGAGCGACCTGGTATCCAACCCGACGAACAATCGGCTCCGGCCAGCGAGCCACCTCGGGCCCCAGACGCCGGGAAATTCGAGTTCAGATACGATGGAGCCTGTAGACGCGAGGACGCACGCCGGTCAATTCGCTCCCGGCCCTCTTGCCCGACCGATCGAAACCGACACCGGTTTTGATCTTTCTCGTCACCTAGGTTATTATCCCCTTTGCTACACTGACAGAAAGCCGGACGAGGGAGTCACAGGCGCCTTCAGAGGACGACGTGTTTACCGATCCGTGAAAAGGGACGCCAAGCATTTCCACCGGACGCTGGGAACCGTGTCTGTCCGTAAACAAAAATAGTTCTCAGAAATTTCGTCACGTATCGGTATGAGCCCAGAGAAACCGCGTATTCTTGCTGTTGAGGACAATTCCGAAACCCAGCTGCTCCTCGAGCACCTGCTAAAGAAATCGTTTGACGTTCAGGTCGTGGCTGGGGTCGACGAAGCCCTCGAGGCCGTCGACGCTCATCCGTTTGACGCCTTTCTTCTCGACATTAACCTAAGCGAACAACGGACCGGCACGGATCTGCTACACCTGCTTCGAGAGCGAGACGACATGGAAGACGTGCCGGCCATCGCCCTCACGGCCTACGCCATGCCCGGGGACCGGGAGGACTTCCTGGAGGCCGGATTTGATCAATACGTGAGCAAACCGTTCACCCGAGCAGACCTCACGGACGCCATCGAGTCGACCCTGCCGAGTTGACATTTTTGCGCGACTCGTCGAGGTGACCGCTTCCAAACGACCCTAGTGCAGCGTCACTCGTGATTCTTTGTACACTCCTGAGGAGGACAGCCCCCATTTCGAGAGAGTGATATCGGTAGAATCCGCCTCCCCTGTGGATGTAGGAACGCATCGCGGGCCGAGGTCCTGCCTACGGTGCACGCGTCCCTACGTTAGTGTCGAAAGCAATTACTCAAAGAATGAGGTCTGAGCCACACCACTAGTTCATGCACGTCGCCTTGAGCGTCTCTCGTCGATCGTCCAAGACGCTGTGCCACTCCTCCTCCGCAACGGGCTCGTCGCCCTTGTAATACTCCCACTCGTCAACGTTTTCGTCGGACACGACGAGGGGATTGTCCATGTGGGCCACCCGCTTCAAAACGGGAGACGTGCCCATCTGATGTACGAAAGTGACAGTGCATTCTCCGTCGGCCGTTTTTTCCTTCACCGTCAACCAGTTGTCGCCACAGACCTGGCAGCTGTAAAAGCGGGACTCCTGCTCCTCTCCAAGGAGGTGCTGAAGCTCGTTTTCTTCCTCCTCAAAGACCACCTGCATCGGGCGCAGGCTTTCGCATCCGCAGGTCTTGCAGGTCAACTTTTCATTCTCCATGGGGTGCGTGGCCCTACCTAATTCGAAGTACGTGCGCTGTTTGAACGACCCCCTGGCTGGGAAGTTCGTGCCCGCGATCCGTTGCGTCTGCGCGATGCGGTTCCAGCCGGCTCCCAACCTGTCTGCAAAGGTCGTTCCGGGGACGCCATTACCGATAAATTGTCACCACGTCGTTCGGGCCGGGTCGGTACGCCGCGCCCACCCGAAGGTCCAGATCGAAACCGTAAAATACCCGACACTCGAGCCGCAGCCCTCCACCCACCGAGGAGACCGCCTCCCGCCACCGTCCCTGTTCCACCTGTCCCAGCGTCTCTCCAAACCCGTAGACGGAGAGCGCCTTGGCGTAAAACGGGAGAAGAGTCACGCCCTCGTCAATGTACCAGACGGGCTGGGTCACTTCGGCCTCAAACTGCAGAAACGGCCCCGAGGGCAACTGTTGGACCGACGAGTGCCCTCGCGGCACGAAGGACCCGGTGTTGAACACCGCCTCTCGACTCTGAAACAGCGCCCGCACGCCGACCCGAACCCCAGTGTGGAGGGTCCGCAAAGCCGGGACGTACACGTCGAGTTGAGCCAGGCCTCCGTGTCCGTTCGCCCGCTCATCCGTCCACGCGTCGATCTCCGCCCGACCGCCGAGCACGAGTCCCGTGTTGGGAACGACATCCCTCCGATTCTGCTGCAAACGATATCTCCACGCCACTTCCGGCCGGACCGTGACCCGCGTCCGGTAGTCCGTCGGTTCGGGCAGAGGATCCCCGAACAAGCGGGTCTGCCGAACCTGCGTGTCGAGACTCATTTGCAGGTGCGACTGGTACACGTTGGAGCGGAGCGTGACCGGGAGACGGAAGCCCATCGTAGCTCCTCGCTCCTCGACGGGAACCGTAAAGCGCTGCCCCCGAGCGTCGCGAGCCAGGGTCGAATAGGCGCGGTCGTACAGAGAAACGGAGGGCCGCAACAGCCACGCTCCGCTCTCCAGTCGTGCCTCTCCCCACAACCGACCTGTCTGCCAATATGACGTGGCCCGGTAGGCCCAGCGCTGGAGGGGATCCGCACCCTGTACTCCGACTCCCACCCCGACGCCGAGGGGACTGGATCGTAGATTCTCGAGAACCGGCTCCTCGTCTCCCTCTCCGTGCAGCGTCGGGTACACCATGCGGGGCGCCAGATGCTTCCCCGCCGCGTAGGAGCGAGCGTCGTCAACGTCCAGGGAGACGGAGTCCCGTTCGGGATGATCCGTCCGGGGTCGCCCGGCCGGTGCCTCCCCTCGACGGATGAGGGAATCCGGGACGACCGTTGCGGAATCGGGACGAAAGGGGATCCGGACGAGATCGAAGCGTTCGTGCCGGTAATTGACGAATGCGAGCGTGGACCGGTCGGGCGAAAGGGTCGGCTCCAGCGCCCCGAACGCCACGTTGGTGAGCTGTACGACCCGATCCGTGTCCGTGTCGTAGGCATAGACGTTCGGCGTCCCGTCGAGGTCCGCCGAGAACAACAGATATCGGCCGTTCGGTCCCCAGCTCAGGTCATAGATCACGCTGTCGTGGAGAGCAAGCCACGGACTCGGCTCCACCGGAGACTCGACCGGGGCGTCCGTCCGGTAGAGTCCCTGACGCCCGTCCTCGTTGATGAGCAGGGCAATCGTCGACGTACGGGGAGACGGTGCTATCTCGCGAACGCTCCGGGGGGCTTTGGGCGTGAGGGACTTCGTGGTTCCCTGCTCCGTCACGACGGACCAGCGGGCAAAGGGGCCGTCGTTCGTGGCGGCGTACAGTATCCCATTTTTGCCCTGA
Organism: uncultured Salinivenus sp.; assembly: GCA_964502085.1. GTDB lineage: Bacteria > Bacteroidota > Rhodothermia > Rhodothermales > Salinibacteraceae > Salinibacter. The sequence continues at coordinate 232,221 of CAZCUZ010000001.1, forward strand.
GCCGGAGAAAAGGCCCGTCCCCCCTTCGTCACCTGCGTCGCAGATCCAGTTCTTACGTCGATGCGCTCGACCTCTGCAATCTCCTGACGGGGCACGAACGGATCCTGCACGTACCGCCCGGCATAGAGCGCCGAGGTATCCCGCCCGAGGCGATAGACGCGATCTTCCGTGAGTTCCTGCACCCGAATGGCCGTCCGGTCTCCCGTCTCCGCGTCAATGCGGTAAAACCCCGGTCGCACGTCGTAGCCGTGCACGTACGCAACGAGCGTGTCATCGTCGATCCAATAGGGCCGCCGGTGGTTGAGACCGTCCTCTCCCGCGACGACGGTTTCCTCCGTGAACGGTCGCCGTCGGTCCAGGTCCGCCTGAAAGGTCTGCCGGAGTGCCGACTGCACGTCATTCCGGATTTGATGCGGAAACTGTCCGGTGCTGAGGCTTAGCCAAATCCCGTGTCCGACGAACGGAAGGCGGTTGTGCCAGGTCACGCTCGTTTGAAACGCTTCCGCACTCACGGACTCTCCCCGTTCCACGAGATAGCGAAATGCGTTGGCCCCGCCGACGTACTGTCGATCGAAGGGCTGCGTGTAGGCGGGAGGTTCCCACATCTGCGTGAGGCTCCACGGGTCGTCCGACGTCATGGCTGCCTTCGCCTTCATCTGGAAGAGCGGGGCATTGAGACGACCCGCCCCCGGCTCGAGATGACTCTCCCGGTATACAGCCACGCCTTCGACGAGGCCGCGAGGAGCCAGGAGGTTGAGCTGGCGAGCGAGATCCGGCGCAAAGGGACGAATCAGGCTTCCGATCCCGACGGTTCCATCCACCTCGGCGTGCGCCGCGTGCACCAGCTCGTGAGGCGCCACCGCTGCCGGCCACGACGAGGCCCGTGCAATCAGGGGATCGGACTTGATGCTGGGCGCCTCGATCTCTTGCCGAAACGGAAAGGTGTGGACGAACCCGTTCGAGCGATCGTTGAAGTCGTTGATGACGACCGGCACGTGGAACTCCTTCTCGACCGGGCCGACGAGGGAGTCGGTCCCGGCCCAACTCTCTGCAAAGGCCTCGGCCGTACGCCGGACCATTTCCTCCGTGCCCTTCTGATAGACGTAGTCGAACCGATCAGTCTTCAGGATCCGATAGTTCACCGCGTCCGGGCGATACACGACCCCGTACGCGTCCGACTGGGCACACACGGGTGGACAGAACAATCCCACGAGGAACAGGACAACGCCTCCCCCCCAAAAACAGCGAGTCGCGGTCGTCATTTTGAATCGAAAAACGTCGTTGAAAGAGGCGACTCCGAACGTCGTCCACGGCCGATGCCTCCATCGCAGAACGGGAGGTGACCTCTCGGGCCGAGCGACAAATTGTCCCCGCAAATTCCTCCGTTCCCGGTCTCGTCTGGAAAACTATAGCGAAAACATCCGCCTGATCGATCTCCGCCCCCAACTTCTGGAACACACACGCATCTTTTATTTCGGCACGAAGGGACGTACCGCCGGAGATCCATTTTTTGCACGATTGCGTCGAGGGTCCGACCCCTCGGGCCCTCTTCAGAACGCTCGCTCCTCCCCGATCGGAGCATCGCCTCGGGGTTCCTGCTTCTGCCGCTTTCCCACCGCAATCCTCGCCCACTCATGCACGACACCCTCGAAGTCCGCTGGTTCATCGACGGCGCCCCTCCCTCCTCCGTCGTCGACTGGATGAAATCCCGAGGAGCAGACCCCGAATCGGCCCGAACCGACCTGTATCTCGTCTCGGACGACCCGGCGATGAACGTAAAGCTCCGGGAAGGAAAGGTCCAGACGAAACATCGCATCGGCGATCGTACCCCCGTCGAGTTTGCGGAGACCGTGAAGGGAGTTCAGGAACGATGGGTCAAGTGGAGCTTTCCGACGGTCGAGCAGCACCACGACCTCTTCGACGACGACCCGACGGGCCTGTGGGTCCCCGTTCACAAGGAGCGAATTCGACTCGTGATCGACCCGGACGAGCAGGCCGATCGCCTCGATCACATGATTGAGTCTCGCCCCTCCGTCGCGAAGATCGAGCTCACGAACGTCCGGGCGGAAGGACAGCGCGCCTGGACCATCTGCATGGAGGCAGGGGGACGCCCCGAGACCCTGCCCGGCACGCTCCAGCAGATGGGCAGGCACCTCTTCTCTCAGGGCTCTCCGCCGGAGCTGACCCGCGAGCACTCCTACGGGTACGCCCGGTGGATCCAGACCCTCTCCGAGGAGAGCACCTCCGACCCCGTATCCGCGTGACGAGTCGTCAGATGCGGCGAAACTGCTTGCCGGCCAGCTGTCGGACGAGCCCTTTAAATTCGAGCTGCAAGAGATGCACGAGGGCCGTCGAGGGATCCAGGCCCGTTTCTTCGCAGAGCCCGTCTACGTGGACGGGCGTGTCGGTGAGCGCCTCATAGAGCACCGCCTCCTCGCCGCTCAACTCCGCCGCCGGATCGGCTCCGCCGACCCCCGTCATCGCCTCGGCGTCGACCTCCTCGGGCGCTTCGACCGTCACCTCCGGAAGCTCCTCAAGGAGGTCCTCCAGCTCCATGACCAGCTTCGCGTGCCCCCGTTGAATGAGCCGGTTCGTGCCGCGGCTCGAATCCTTCGTGATCGCCCCCGGCAGGGCAAACACCTCTCGGTTCTGCTCGAGAGCCAGCCGCGCCGTGATGAGGGCACCCCCCTCCGCGTACGACTCGACGACGAGGGTCCCGAGGGCGAGCCCGCTCAAAATCCGGTTGCGCTCGGGAAAGTTGGGCGCGTCGGGGTCGGCGTCGAGGGCGTACTCCGACAGCAGCGCCCCGCTCTCCGTGATCCGCTCCGCGAGGGACCGGTGCGTCGACGGATACACGTTGCCGACCCCGGACCCGAGTACGGCAATCGTTCGCCCCCCGGCGTCGAGGGCCCCCTTGTGCGCGGCGGCGTCGATGCCGTAGGCGAGACCGCTCACCACCGTAAACCCGCGACGGGCGAGTTCGGCGCCGAAGTGGTGGGCCTGCGCCCGTCCGTAGTCGGTGCAGCGGCGCGTGCCCACGACCGTCACCATTGGCGCCGGGGCCTCCGGAAGGGTCCCCCGCATCCACAGAAAGCCCGGCGGATCGTAGATCTCGCGCAGGCGATCGGGAAACCGGGCGTCCCACGGAGAGATCAGGTGCGCCCCCAGCTGGTCGGCCCGCTCCATCTCCCGCTCCACCGCCGCGCGATCGTCAAAGGTCAGAATCGCCTCGGCGGTCTGCGGCCCCACACCGTCCACCCGTTCGAGAGCGGATCGGGAGGCCCGAAAGACGGCACTGGGGGCATCGAAGTGCGCGAGCAGGGCCCGCATGCGGTTCGCTCCCACGCCGGACACGAGGGAGAGGCCGATGAGGGCGCGCTGTTCCAGGGGATGATCGAGGTCAGGGGACTCGTCGTCGGATTCGAGCGGCAATCTCATGCCTGCGTCGGCTCTGGAGAAGTGTTCGACCGCGCGACCTTGACCTCCTCGAAGAGCGTGTACTTGAGCGGGTCGAGGCCCACGTCGGCCGCGGCGCTAATGGGAAGAAGTGTTGCGTCGTCGGGAAACGAATCGGCCACCACGTCGGGCAGCAGTTCGCGTTCGTCAGGCGCCAGAACGTCGATTTTGGAGAGGGCAATCACGTGCGGCTTCTCCATGAGATCGGCCTCGTAGGCCTCCAGCTCGTGGACGAGCTGCTCATACTCGGCGCCCAGGTCGCGGGAGGTGATGGGAATCACGAACAGCAGAACGGAGGTCCGTTCGATGTGACGCAGGAACTGAAGCCCGAGCCCGCGTCCCTCATGCGCGTCCTCAATAATACCGGGAATGTCCGCCATCACGAAGGTCTCGAACTCGCTCACGTAAATCATGCCGAGCTGCGGCGTGAGCGTCGTGAAGGGATACTCGGCCACCTCCGGCTCGGCGGCCGACAGGGCCGAGACGAGGGTGCTCTTTCCGGCGTTCGGGAAGCCTACCAGTCCCACGTCGGCCATCAGCTTGAGCTCGAAGGTTAGGTCTCGCTCCTCCCCGTCCTCCCCCGGCTGGGCGTGCCGCGGCGTCTGGTTGGTGCTGGACTTAAAAAAGGCATTGCCGTGTCCCCCCTGTCCCCCTTCTGCCACAACCATGCGCTGTCCCGACTCCACGACCTCCCCGAGAACCGCCCCCGTGTGCTGATCCTTCACGACCGTTCCGGGCGGAACCCGAATCACGACGTCCTCCCCCGAGGCCCCCTTTTGCTCGCGTCCCCCCCCCGGCTCTCCGTCCTCCGCGTAGACGTTCTTGTTGTGACTGAGGTCCATGAGGGTATAGAGATTTTCGTCGGCCTCCACGTACACCGATCCTCCGTCGCCCCCGTCGCCGCCGGCAGGCCCTCCCTTCGGTACAAACTTCTCCCTCCGCCAGGCAACGATGCCCTTCCCCCCGTCACCACTGCTCACTTTAAGGTCGACCTCATCCAAAAACTTCATAGTCGCGCTGTACTTCTAAAAAGGGGCACTCGCGGTGGCAACAGCCGCACCGTTGGGGTTTACGAAAGGCTCGGGCCAAAGTTTTCACGCCCGATTCCCGGCGCCCCTGTGGACCCGCACCGTTGCGCCTCCTACGTTATTGGGTGCGAGTGTTTTTTGAGATCCGGCTTTTCTCTAATGAAGGACGTAACGATCTACACGGACGGCGCCTGCAGCGGAAATCCCGGCCCGGGCGGCTGGGCCGCCATTCTCATGTCCGGGGACGACGCCGATCGGCTCACCGGCGGCGAGCCTCACACGACCAACAACCGAATGGAGCTCACCGCGGCCCTCGAAGCCCTCCGGGCGCTGGACGACCCGGCCCGCGTGACCCTCCACACCGACAGCGCCTACCTCTCCAATGCCTTCAACCAGGGCTGGCTGGACAACTGGCAGGAAAACGACTGGCAGACGTCTTCCAACGACGACGTCAAAAACAAGACCCTCTGGCAGGCGCTGCTGAAAGAGGCCGAGCGACACGACGTGGAATGGGTGTGGGTCAAAGGCCACGCCGACAACGAACTGAACAACATGGCCGACGAGCTGGCCGTCGCGGCCATGGAGCAGTTTAAGCGGTAGACGAGAATCAGGGGACCTCCTGCGGATAACCGTTTCCACGTGTGCCCATCTTCAAAATCCCCCCTTCCGGCGCTTCACTGTGTTCACCGTCCCCCCTCGCCCCCACGCTCCCCCTCTCCCACGCGTACAATCTCCCCCCGGGCGGACAGGGCGTTCGTAAAGGCCTCCACGAACGCCTCCACCTCCGACACCCGCACGCCCACCGTCCATTCCGTTACGTCTGTATAGCGGCTGTCCTGGATCGCAGCATCGAACTGCCGAAGCACCGTTCGGGCCGGGGCTGTGTCGTCGTACGCGAAGCGAAGCCGGACCGGTGTGCGCACGACGCGCTCGACGATGGACGCTCGGGAGAGGGTTCGGTCCGCCGCTTCGCCGTAGGCCCGCACCAGCCCGCCCGTCCCCAGCTTCGTCCCCCCAAAGTAGCGCGTCACGACGACGAGCGTATTCGTGAGGCTCCGCGCGTCGATCTGCCGGAGAATCGGGGGACCCGCCGTGCCGCTCGGCTCCCCATCGTCGTCGTAGTGGTAATCGTCGCCGTCCAGACCCAGCCGGTAGGCCGTGCAGTGGTGCGTGGCCTTGTGCTCGCGTGCCCGTACGGCCTCAACCCGACGGTCCACCTCCTCGCGGGTGTCGACCGGGTGCGCCTCGGCCAAAAATCGGGATCCCTCCTCCTTGAGCTCGGCGGTAGAGGATCCTTCGATGGTGCAGTACGTGTCCGACATCGTCCAAGTCCAACCGTTGGCTGAGCACGTTTCGAATGAGTTCCCGTCCGTCCCGAAGAGGAGCCGCGTCACCGGTCCCAGCGGGTCTCCCCACAACGATCAACGAGCCGATCTTTTCCCTTCCCGTCGCTACGGCGGAATGTCTTCGATGGGCTTCGGTCGAGAGCGATCGACCCCCTCCGCGTGCACCTCGAAACAGCCACGTGCAGTTCGTTCACGCCGACGGATCAATGACGAACCACAGCCTCTCACAATGTTGGTTTCCAGTCCTTCGCACGGCCGGATCTCCCACACTCGCGGTGGATCCCCCACCCAAATCCACGCGGGCATGGCACCGAACACGGGGGCCGATTCGCCGCCCCGTCCCAACCTCCGGTGCGACTACCTGTAGAGACGTCCCTTCGCCGTCCCCACTCTGCGATCCGAAGTCGAAATGAGTCGTCCAACGGACACCGCGCTTCCCGACACGCTTTCGGTCCTCGACGTAGTCGCCCTCGTCGTGGGTGTCGTTCTGGGCGCCAGCATCTTCAGCAACCCGGCGCCCGTGGCCGGAAATATGGGAAGCTTCTGGTCGATTCTGTTCGTGTGGGGACTGGGCGGATTGGTTTCGTTGATTGGAGCCGTGTGCTACGCGGAGCTTGCCTCTGCCTATCCGCACGCCGGCGGCGACTACCACTACTTCCAACGCGCCTTCGGCGACTGGATGGCCTTTCTCTTCGCGTGGGCCCGATTGGCCGTCATCCAGACGGGATCGATTACGTTTATTGCGTTCGTGTTCGGTGATTACGCCTCCCAGATCTGGTCGCTCGGCGCCTACTCGTCGTCCCTCTACGCCGCGTTCGCAATTCTCGCGCTTACCCTCCTCAACGCTGCGGGTGTGCGCCTCGGGAAAGTAACGCAGCGCGCCCTCACCGGAGCCACGGTCCTCGGCCTGCTTCTCATCGTCGGGGCGGGCCTCTTTTTCGCTCCCGACGCCGCCGCAGGCAGTACCGGATCGACGGAGGGATCGTTGACGTCCAGTCAGATTGGAGGCGCCATGGTCTTCGTCCTGTACACCTACGGCGGATGGAACGAAGCCGCCTACGTCTCCGCCGAGCTCCGGAACGTAAAGCGAAATATGGTGCGCGCATTTCTGATCAGCATTGGCCTGATCACGAGCCTCTATCTGCTCGTCAACTGGGCGTACCTGAACGGCCTGGGCGTGGAGGGAGTGAGCAACACGGATGCTGTGGCGGCCGACCTCATGCGCGTGACGCTGGGGGAACCCGGGGCCGTGGTCCTGAGTCTGCTGGTCATCGTGGCGGCCCTGAGCTCGGCAAACGCGTCGATCTTCACCGGGGCCCGGACCAACTTTGCCCTCGGTCGGGACACGAGCCTCTTTTCGAGCCTCGGCGTGTGGGACGACGACGCCGACACCCCTGCCAATGCACTGTGGGTCCAATGCGGCGTCGCCCTCGCCCTCGTCGGCGTGGGGGCCGCCACCCGACAGGGGTTCCAGTCGATGGTCGACTACACGGCTCCGGTCTTCTGGCTCTTTTTCCTCGCCACCGGTGTGGCGCTCTTCGTCCTCCGACGCACCGAACCGGACGTGGCCCGGCCGTTTGAAGTGCCGCTCTACCCCCTGACCCCGATCCTCTTTTGCCTCGCCTCCGCCTACATGCTCTGGTCGAGCCTCGCCTACACCGGAATCGGGGCGCTTCTCGGGGCCGGCGTCCTCCTGGTCGGCATTCCCCTGCTCTGGCTCCGCGACGCGGACCTCAACTGACACTCACTGTCATTCCTTCCCAGTCTCCGCCCAAGCAATGATCTCCCTCCGCCCCCTTTTCTTCACGCTCCTCCTTACTGCCGTCTCCATGGCCGGCCTCGGCCCCGTGCCGGCCTTGGCCCAGGGAGGCGACTCGACCGACACGCCCCTCGTCGAGTCCACGCCTGTCGACACGTCCGTCGATCCCGACGTTCCGTTCGTTCGCTCCCCGCAGCGCATCGTCGACCGCATGCTGCAGATCGCCGACGTGTCCGGTGACGACGTCGTATACGACCTCGGAAGCGGAGACGGACGCATTCCCATCACGGCGGCCCAAACCTACGGCGCGCGCGGCGTCGGAATTGAGATCAAGCCCGACCTCGTGATGCAGGCTCGCCAGAACGCCGAGGACTCAGGCGTGGACGATCTCGTCGAATTTCGACAGGGGGACCTGTTCGAGGCCGACTTCAGCGACGCCACCGTCGTCACGCTCTACCTCCTCCCCGACGTCAACGAAAAACTGCGTCCCATGCTCTTCGAACAGCTCGAACCCGGGACGCGCATCGTCTCCCACGGCTTCGACATGGGCGAATGGGAAGCAGATCGGGTCGTGGAGTTCGACGACACCTTCGTCTTTCTCTGGACCGTTCCCGAAGAAATTCCCTCCCACTTGAAGGAGGAATAACCCGTTTTCGGCGCGGTTTCAATTTCTTAGTCCCGAATTCCATCATCGTCACGATCTCTGTGGCGTGAACCGCGTACCTATTCTCCTACGTATTCCGGCCGACGCATGTCGTCTTTCTCCAATTCGTCTTTGCCCCGCATCATGCCGTCGATTGCTCGCAGTTCCGGAGCGCTTCTGGTCGTTCCCTTGATTGTGGTCGTTCCGTTCCTCGTGGCAGGATGCGGGCCCTCCACCGACGACGGCCAAACCGGACCGGAGGGTCCGGAAGAGCCCGGCTCCGGCGGACCGCCGTCGGTCGAGGCAGTCCAGGCCCGATACGGTTCTCTTCCGCTGGAGGAGCGTATGAGCGGCACCGTCCGGGCCCGCAACCAGGTCGGCATCTACCCCGAGGTGAATGCCCCGGTCGTGTCGATTCAGGTCCAAACGGGCGACTACGTTCGGGAGGGACAGCCGCTGGTCCAACTGAGGGACGACATGTACCGAGAGCGCGTTCAACAGGCGGAGGCAGCGCTTCAAATTGCTCAGGCCGACGTAAAAAGTGCCCGTGTCAACCTTGAGGAGCTTCGCGCACGGCTCAAGCGCACGGAACGGCTGGCAGAACAGGATTTTCAGAGCACACAGGAGCTCGAAACGCTCCGATCAGAGGTAAGGGGAGCCGAGGCCGCCCTCGAACGCGCCAAGGCGCAGGTCGAGCAAGCCCGAGCCACGCTTCAGGAACGACAGGCCGACCTCCGCCGCACCACCGTGCGGGCACCAATCAGCGGATACGTGGGAGCCCGCAACGTCGAGATCGGTCAGCGGGTGGACAACAGTACGCGGCTCTTTACGATGGGCGACCTCGACACCGTGAAGGTGCGCGTACAGGTGACCGACAAGATGTTCGGCCAGATCCAGGAGGGACAAACGACCCACATCCACGTGCCGGCCAAAGATACGTCCCTGACCGCTCCCGTTGCGCGGATGTCTCCGTTTTTGAGTGACGAATCGTACAGTGCCGAAGCCGAAATTGTCGTTCCCAACGAGGAGCGCGTGCTCAGTCCGGGCATGTTCGTGGAGGTCGACGTGGCGTACGGGGAAAGTCAGCAGGCCACCCTCGTTCCGCTCAGTGCCGTATACGAGAATCCGGACTCCGGCACTCGAGGCGTGTTCGTGGCTCCAACCCTCGGGTCCGAGGTCTCCGTCGAAACGCCGGATTCGTACGACGCCGAGGATCCTCCGCCGCTCACCCAGCCGACGCCCACGGCGTTTCGAGACGTGCAGATTCTGGCCGAGGGCCAGCAAACGGCCGGCGTTCGCGGCATCCAGCCCGGCGATTGGGTCATCACAGTGGGCCAAAATCTCCTGAGCACGGCCGGTGACGAGCGCGTGAACGCCCGCGTTCGCCCCATGCCCTGGTCGCGCCTCATGTCGCTTCAGCAGCTTCAGGACACGGACCTCCTGCACGAAGTTCTCGAACGTCAGCAGCGCATCGCGGAGCGACGCTTCGGTGAGCGTGACACGACGGCAACGGACTCGGTGCAATCCTCCGTCTCCACGACCAATGAGGCGGCCTCGGACTCCACCGTCGGTTCGCTGCCCGAAAACGGATAACCCCCGTCGTTCTCTTCGCGGTTTCCTCTCGCCCCACCCCGCACTCCCATGGCCCTTTACGACACGTCGATCCGACGCCCCGTGGCGACCGCGATGACGTTTCTCGTCATCATCGTGGTCGGAGCCGTGAGCTTCTACTACCTTCCGGTGGACCTGCTGCCGGAGATCGAGTACCCGCGTGTGACGGTCTACACCAACTACCCGAACGTGGGACCCGAGGAGATGGAGCAGATCATCACCGACCCCGTCGCCAACGCCGTTTCCAGCGTCCCGAACGTCGAGCGGATGACCTCGCAGTCCGACGAGGGCGGCAGTCGGGTCAACCTGGAGTTTGCCCAGGGCACCGACCTGGACGCCGCGGCCAACGACGTGCGGGCGGCCCTTGATCGGATCCGCGACGATCTCCCCGTGGAGGCGGAGCCCCCCGGCATCTGGAAATTCGACCCCAACAGTCAGGAGATCGTTTCGGTTGCCGTCGAGTCCCGCCGGGATTTGTCGTCGCTCACGCGCCTGTTGGAGCGGAACCTCAGTAAACAGTTCGAGCAAATTCCCGGGGTGGGGACCATCAACATTCAGGGCGGCATCTACCGCCAGATCCGGGTCAACGTGAATCGCGACCGGTTGAAGGCGTACGACCTCTCGGCCGCACAGGTGCAACAGGCGATCTCCGAGTCCAACACGGCGCTTCCCGGCGGCAACGTGAAGGAGGGCCTGAACGACCTCTACGTCCGCACGCAGGGGGAATACGAATCGCTCGACGAGATTCGGAAGACGGTCGTAACGACGGCCGAGGGCACGCCTGTGCGCGTCGAGGACGTCGCGGAGGTGGTGGACGGGTACGAGGATCTGGAGCGGATCGCCGAGCTGAACGGCATCCCCGTCCTTCGGCTCGAAATTCAGAAGCAGAGCGGCGCCAATACCGTCACCGTCGCCGACCGGATTCGAACCGAGGTGGACCGCCTCAACGAGACGCGCTCCGACCTCCGCCTCACCATCGTCAGCGACCAGAGTGAGTTCATCCGAAAGTCCATCAACAACGTCCAGAACTCGGCCATCTGGGGGTCGCTCCTGGCCATTCTGGTGCTCTACCTGTTCCTCCGCAACGGATCGACGACGTTTATTATCGCCCTGTCGATCCCGATTTCGATCATCGCGACGTTTGCCCTCCTCTTCTTTAACGACCTCACGCTGAATCAGATGACGTTCGGGGGCCTGGCCCTGGGGGTGGGCCTGATCGTCGACAATGCAATCGTCGTCTTAGAGAACATTATTCGACAACGGGAGGAGAATGGGCGATCTCTAAAAGAGGCGGCCTCCATCGGAACCCGAGAGGTCGCGGGGGCCATCGTGGCCTCCACCCTCACGACCTCCGTCATCTTCCTCCCGCTCGTCTTTGCCCGCACCACCACGGCCGCCCTCTTCCAATCACTGGCCCTGGTCGTCGTCTTCGCGATTGCCTGCTCCCTCCTCGTGGCCCTCTCGCTGGTGCCGATGATGTCCAGCCGGTTCCTGACGATCGAGGCCGGCGAGGGAGACGCTGCCGGCGACACCTCGAAGTCCTGGTTCCAGCGCACCTTTGCCCGGCTGGAAAACTGGTACTCCGATGTCGTCCGCGCTGCATTAGAACGCCGGCTGTTGGTGTTCGGAACGACGGCCCTCCTGCTGGGCGGCGCCTTTGCGCTCTGGCCGTTCGTGTCTGTGGAGCTGGCCCCCCAGTCGGACGCCAACCAGATCGACGTGGACCTGGAGATGGCCCAGGGCACCAACATCGCCGTGGTCATGGAATACCTCGACGAGCTGGAGAAACGGGTGAAGCCCTTGCTCCCCGAGGAGGACATCGAGAACTTTGCGAAGCAGGTACAGCCCTGGGGCGCGGAAGTGGAAGTGCAACTCAAATCGGCCGGTCAACGCTCCGTGAACACCTTTGAACTGGCCGACAGCATTCGATCGACGGTGGCGGGCCAGGTCCCGGGAGCAGACATTCGCGTGAGTGCCCAATCGGGCCTCTGGATCCTCCGGCGCGTCTTCAGCACCGGCGGAGGAAACGAGGATCTACAGGTCGAGCTTCGCGGGTACGACCTGGACCAGGCCCAGAAATTCGCCCAGCGCATCAAGGAACGGCTCGAAACCATCGAGGGCGTGGCCGGCGCCCGCAGCGGACGGCGCGAGGGGCGCCCCGAGCAAAACATCCGATTCCAACGCGACAAGATTTCGTCGCTCGGCCTCTCGGTACAGGAGGTGGCCCAAGCCGTCCAAACGAACCTCGGCGGCAGCCGCGCCGCCGCCTATCGAACCGGCGGCGAGCAATTCCCCATAATGGTCCGTCTGCGGCCCGAGGATCGGCTCTCCGTCAAGGACCTCGACAACGTCTCGATCCGAACCCCGGACGGGGAGTCGGTGCCCATCTCAACCCTCGTTACCACGAGCCGGGGACGCGGTCCCACCGAAATCCAGCGCATTAACGGTCAGCGGGTAACGTACGTCTCCGCCACCCTCACGAGCGACGCCGTGCTGGGCGAGGTGGTGGAACGGACCCGCGACGATCTGTCGACGCTGAACCTTCCCGAAGGCTTCTCGATCACGTTTGGGGGCGAATACCGCGAGCAACAAAAGGCACAGACGGACTTCATGATCGCCATCATCATGGCACTGGTCCTCATCTACATGGTGATGGCCGGACAGTTCGAGCGCTTCCTGGACCCGCTCATCGTCATGTTCAGCGTTCCTCTCGTGCTGGTGGGCGTATTGCCCACACTGGTCCTCACCGACACGACGATAAACATTCAGAGCGTGATGGGCTTCGTCATGCTCATCGGCATCGTCGTAAACAACGCCATCGTGCTCGTCGACTACATCAACCTGATGCGTCGCGAGCGTGAGCTTCCCCTCTTCGAGGCCGTGGCCGAGGCCGGCCGTCTGCGCCTGCGTCCCATCCTCATGACGACGCTCACCACGATTCTGGGCCTGGTGCCGCTGGCCCTCGGGCTCGGGGCCGGGGCAGAGATCCAGGCCGCCCTCGCCCGCGTGGTTATCGGTGGACTGACGGCCTCGACGCTCATCACCCTCCTCCTCATCCCCGTCGCCTACGTGAGCGCCGACCTCCTGAGCCGACGGGTCCGCACTGTCCTCCCCGACTGGCACTGGCTCCCGGACCCCGGCGAGATCCGTCCGACGAAGGCGTAAACGGATGGACGCGTGGAGGGGCGGACGGATGGATGCGTGAACGCATGTAGCATCCCCTCTCCCATTCTCTCCCTCCACACGTCCACACATCCCCACGGCTTCTATCCCTGAATCTCCGTGACGAGCTGAATTTCCTTGAGGACGCTCTGCACCTCGAAGCACTCCTCGAAGGTGCCCTCGTACACCGTGGCCTTGCCCTCGTTGTGGACGGTCCACGCGAGGTCTTCTGCCTTCCCCCGGCTACACCCCGTGGCCTTCACGATCTGCTCGATGACCTCCTCGAACGTGTGGACCTCGTCGTTGAAGAGCACGACGAACCACGGATCGTCGGAGCCGGAGCCGTCGCCCTCCTTTTCGAGCTCCTCGACCTCCGGAGGCGCGGGCTCCACGTTCGGTTCTGCGGGGGCACCGAGTGCATAGTGTGAAGTGATCATGGGTCGTTCAGGACAACGTCTCAACACGGAACGAACAAACGGATCGTACAACGGACTACGTCGCGGCCTCTTCGTACTCCTCCTCGGAGACCGGCTCCAGGTGGATCTCGAAGTTTTCGGTCACGGGGTTGGCAAGCAGCTTCTCACAGGCCTCCGTGGCGACGTGCCGGGCCGCCTCCTCGTCCTCTTCGTCGATCCACACCTCAGCGCGCTTGCCCATCCGAACCCGATCGATCTGATCGTAGCCCAGATTCGTGAGGGCGTGGTGCACGGTCTTGCCCTCCGGGTCGAGGATGGAGGGGCGCAGCGTGATGGAAATGGTGGCCTTGTACATCAGCAAAAACACATTCAGTGACGGAAAACACGAAGCGGGACGATCGTCCCCGACCGGGTTACTCGGAAAAGCTCCCCGGCGCCGGCGTCAAAAGGGCATCGACGAGCTGATACGCGGCCCGGCCAATGCCGTACGTGAGATACACAGCTAGGACCAGCACGAGACCAATCTCCTGCACTCCCACGATCAAAAGCCCGGCCAGCACGTAGGCCGTCGTCTTTTTCGGATGGGCCCGAACGTACTGGATTGTGGGGGTCGGAATGGCGTCGAACCGGATGCTCGACACCATGAGGCCGGAGAGCACCACAACGATGGGCAGCTGAACCTGCAGGCTGTCGAGCGCGAGGTAATTGCCCCACTCCGAATTTTCGGCGGCAAGAATCAGCGCGACGATCGCGATGGCCTGTCCGGGAATGGGAAGCCCCTCGAACCCCTCCGGATCGTCGTCGTCCGTGTCCTTGTTCACGTTGTATCGGGCCAGCCGAACGCTTCCACACAGGGCCGGGAGAGCTGCAACGATCATTCCAAGCGGCCCGGATGCGTCGAGGGCGTAGGCATACACGAGAAACGAGGGGGCAACCCCAAAGGACACCACGTCGCTCAGCGAGTCTAGCTGTACGCCGAACGGACTGTCGGTTCCGGTGAGGCGAGCCATCATGCCGTCCATCAGGTCGAAAAAGCCCGCTATTACGATCAGCCAACAGGCCATCACGAAGGCCCCCTCCAACACCTGCGTCAGCGCCAAAAACCCGCAGAGCAGGTTAACCAGCGTGAAGAACGACGGCACCGCCACTCGAGGCGGAGGGCGATCGCTCCGCTTGCGGCGACGCGCCTTCCGATACGCACTGAGTCGCCGGCGTATGCGCGTCGGCCGCGAGGGAGCGTCGCTCGGAGGGGCCGAATTGCTCGCAAAGGAAGACCGCAGGGAATCGAACATCGACCGAAGGCGTGAATCCGGAAGTATCGATAATAAACGGTCTTTATGAAGCCGGCGCGGCGTCCGACGGCTCAGCCATTTGCTCTTCTGCAACGGCGGTCGAGTCGGGCGCGGACAACCAGCCCATTACGCTCTCCCCCGCCCGAACGTGCTCCCCCTCCTCGACCGTGAGCTCCACGTGCGGAGGCACCACCACGTCCATCCGAGACCCAAACTTGACGATGCCGAAGCGCTGGCCGGCCGCGACGGACTCTCCTTCTTCAAGGTGGTAGACGATGCGTCGAGCCACGGCCCCGGCAATCTGCTTGAACAGGACCTTGGTCCCACTCGGATGGCGAAGGCCGAACTCCGACCGCTCATTCTTCTCGCTGGCCTTGGGATGCCAGGCTACCAGATACTCGCCCGGACGGTACCTCTCGTACTCGATCACCCCCCGAGCGGGCACCCGGTTGACGTGCACGTCGAGCGGAGAGAGAAAGATCGAAATCCGCTGTACGGCTCCGTCGACGTAGAGCGAGTCCGTCTCCTCCACGATCTCAACGACCCGGCCGTCGGCGGGAGCGATAAGGCCGTTGTCCCGTGCCTCCGGGGGAGGCGTGCGGTCCGGATCGCGAAAAAAGTACAGTGTAAAGGCCAATCCGCCCACGGCCAGCACCGCAAGCGGCACTCGCCACAGCAGGGCCTCCGCCCACCATGCACCGACGAGCAGTACGAGCGCCAGCCCCGCAACAATCGCGATAACGGTGTATCCTTCGCGTGCGATCACGTGTGCAGACGAGTTTGACCAAAATCTGCAGGAATGCCCTCACGAGGCAACGTCCCCTGAAAGCGGCTCCCCGATGAGACCGAGTCGCCCCGTCGATGCGGGATTCGCGAGAGCCCTTCGATGCTTACGATTCTGAAAAGTCCGTCCCCGCCTCCATTTAAGTCAGGGAGTGTCGGCTCGGAAGAAACTCCGGAGGAGGCCGCGTTCTATTCTCCGATCGAGCCACAGACCGAAAGCAAGAGCAACGGATGACCACCCGTCCTCACGACCGCAATCCTTTACCTCTCTTCTGTGAAGAAGTTCAACGGAACAGGTGAACATCATCCGGAGATTCCTTCACAGTCCCGCTGCCGTGGCCGAACGCTCATTCATGCTCGCTGAATAGTCGTCGTGGCGGTTCCCTCCGATTCGAGCTCCATTTGCATCGACGCACCCTGTGCGGTTTCCTCTCCCGAAAGGTCACTCGACTGCCCCCGCCCCCCATCGTCACGGTCTGATCCATCGTAGTCTCCCCCGCATGGGTATTCTCCTCATCGAGGCGAAGCTCCAGGAGAGATCCCGCATCCGTCTGCCACGCGGGAGAGCCCATCGGCTCCGAGGACGAGCATCCGGCGAAACGAATCGCAGCGAGAAGGGGGGCGAGGACCCACGTCAAACGAGAAGAGACCGAAGACACAGAACGAGTGTCCATGGCGATCAGAGGAAGGGGAAACGGAAGGACGTGCAGTGAACGGCAACGGGACCCCTCCCGCCGGACCCGCCCGCCCCCGGAGACGAGTGTGAGCCGGGGGACGAACCAATTCACGAATGAGGCGTCGCGACGCGACGAGGGGCTACCGAGAAAGGTAGAGGTCCTTCATCTCGTACGGCTGCTGGAAGTGCTCGTCGCTCAAGGCATCGACGAAGGCAATGGCCTCGCCGGTCGACTTCATCTCCGGGCCGAGCTCTTTTGGCACCTCGGGGAACTTGTCCCACGAGAAGACGGGCTCCTTGATGGCGTAGCCGTCCAGGTCGCACTCGAGGTCGCCGGCCTCGCGGAAGGTCTTGAGCTTCTCTCCGAGCATCACCTTCGTGGCGATGGCCGGGATGCGCGTGCCGCAGGCCTTCGAGACGAAGGGCATGGTCCGGGAGGCGCGCGGGTTGGCCTCGATCACGTAGACCACGTCGTCCTTCACGACCATCTGGACGTTGAGGAGACCGATGACGTCGAGCTCAAAGGCGAGCTCTCGGACGTACTGCCGGATCGTGTCCTGCACCTCTTCCGACAGACTGAAGGGCGGCAGGACGGCCGTCGAGTCGCCGGAGTGGACCCCGGCCGGCTCGATGTGCTGCATGATGCCGGTAATCCACACCTCGTCGCCGTCGCAGACCGCGTCCACGTCAATCTCGATCGCGTCTTCCAGAAAGCGATCGAGCAAAATTTCGTTGTCGGGATAGATCGAGAGAATGTTCTCGACGTACTCGGCCACCTCGTCCCGGTTGATGGCAATGCGCATGCCCTCGCCCC
The DNA here is from genome assembly GCA_964502085.1 of uncultured Salinivenus sp. Classification (GTDB taxonomy): domain Bacteria; phylum Bacteroidota; class Rhodothermia; order Rhodothermales; family Salinibacteraceae; genus Salinibacter. Next base: position 249,207 of record CAZCUZ010000001.1, read on the forward strand.
CGAGCACGTAGCTCGGCCGGATGAGGGTGGGATAGCCGAGCCGATCGGACGTCTCGACGGCCTCCTCGACGGAATGCGCCACGCCGTACGGCGGAAACGGAATCTCCAGCTTGCTGAGCACCTCGGTAAACTTGCCCCGGTCCTCGACGAAGTCCATCACCTCGAACGGTGTCCCGAAGATGTTGACCCCGTGCTCTTCGAACCGCTCCCCGAGCTTGATCGCGGTCTGCCCCCCGAGCTGCAGGATGACGCCCTCGGGCTGCTCCAGATCGATGACGTCCATGACCCGCTCCCAAAAGACCGGCTCAAAGTAAAGTTTGTCCGCCACGTCGAAGTCCGTGGACACCGTCTCGGGGTTGCAGTTGAGCATGAGGGCCTCGTAGCCCATTTCCCGGGCGGCCTTCACGCCGTGGACGCAGGAGTAATCGAACTCGATGCCCTGCCCGATGCGATTGGGTCCGGAGCCGAGAATGAGCACCTTCGGCTCGTCGGTCACCGTGCTCTCGTTGACCGTCTCGTAGCTGGAATAGTAGTAGGGCGTTTCGGCCGGGAATTCGCCCGCGCAGGTGTCGACGACCTGGTAGACGGGCGTCACGTCCAGTTCCTTCCGGTACGCCCGCACTTCCTCGTCGGTCACGCGCTGTTCCGGACTCGATCCGGAATCGGGCACGAGGAACGCAATCTGTTCGTCGGAGAACCCGGCACGCTTGATCTCCCACATCAGACGGCCGTCGATGTCGCGGAGGGCCGTCTCGCGGATTTCCCCTTCCAGGGCCACCATGTCTTGAATTTTGTGGAGGAACCAGGGATCAATCTGCGTCACGTCGTACACCTCCTCCACGCTGGCCCCGTGGCGGAACGCGTGTCGGACGTGCAGGAGCTGATCCCAGTGGGGCTTTTTCAGGCGCTCGCGCACTGTGTCCCGGTCGGCGTCCGGCCGGTCGGCCCCCAGGCCGGCGTAGCCGATCTCCAGGCTCTGCCACGCCTTCTGGAGGCTCTCCTCGAAGGTGCGACCGATCGACATGACCTCGCCGACGGCCTTCATCTGCGTGGTCAACTCCTCGTCGACGCCCTCGAACTTGTCGAAGTTGAAGCGAGGGATTTTCGTAACCACGTAGTCGAGCGAGGGCTCGAAGCAGGCGCTGGTGTCGCCGGTAATCTCGTTGGGCAATTCGTCGAGCATGTAGCCGATCGCCAGCTTGGAGGCGACCTTGGCGATGGGGTAGCCCGTCGCCTTCGACGCCAGGGCCGAGGACCGGGACACGCGCGGATTGATCTCGATCACGATCATCCGATCCGTTCCCGGCTCGTAGGCGAACTGAATGTTGCAGCCCCCGGCAAAGGTACCGATGGAGTTCATTGCCTTGATGGCCGCGTCCCGCATCTTCTGGAACTGCTTGTCCGTCAGCGTCTGCTGGGGCGCGACCGTCACCGAGTCGCCCGTGTGGACGCCCATCGGCGTCACGTTTTCGATGGACGCGATGATGATGACGTTGTCGTTCGGGTCGCGAAGCAGCTCCAGTTCGTACTCCTTCCACCCGTACAGGCACTCGTCGATCAGGACCTGATGGGCGGGGGAGAGCTCCAGCCCGCGCGTCACCATCGACTCGAACTCGTCGGCGTCCCACACGATGCCGCCGCCCGCCCCGCCGAGCGTGTAGGACGGACGGATCACGACGGGCAGCCCGCCGAGGTTCTGCGTAATCTCCTTCGCCTCCAGCAGGCTCTTCGCCGTCTTGCTCCGCGACTGATCGAGCCCGATGTCGTCCATCAGGTCGCGGAACTGCTGTCGATCCTCCGTGATCTGAACCGTATCGATGTCGACCCCGATCACCTCAATTCCTTCTTCCTCCCAGAAGCCACTCTCCTTCAAATCCTGGGCCACGTTGAGACCCGTCTGCCCCCCCATCGTCGGTAGCACGGCGTCGGGCGCCTCTTCTCGGGCAATCTGAGCGATCGAAGAGGGCGTGAGTTCGCGGAGGTACACCTCGTCGGCCATCATGGGATCGGTCATGATGGTGGCCGGGTTCGAATTGACGAGGATGACCCGGTAGTCCTCCTCCATGAGGGCGCGGGCCGCCTGGCTGCCCGAGTAATCAAACTCGCAGGCCTGTCCGATTACGATCGGACCCGACCCGATGAGGAGAATGGACTCAATGTCGGTACGCTTCGGCATCGGTTCTGCTGTGGGGACGTGTCACGAGAGTGCAACGAGCGCAACGGACGACTAATTCTCTTCGGACGTGTCGGAACGGGCATAGGGCCCCTGGAAGATCACGGGAATTTGAATCTGAGACTGTACCGGCGCTCCATTTTTCACGGCCGGGCGGAAGTCGAGTCGCTGCACGACGTTCAGGGCCTCCGTTTCGAGAGCCGGGTGGCCGCCCTCCGCCAGTTGCATGCGGGTAGCCACGCCGCCCGCCGAGATCGTACTCTGAAGCCAGATCACGCCGTAGGCTTCGTCCTCCTCTGCGGCCGACGGATAGTCCTTAATCCGCTCTACCTCAGCGTAACCGCCGATGATCTCCGGCGGCTGATCCACGTCTTGTCCCTGCAGGAGATAGACGCGGCGCTCAACGTCGCGGCCGACGACCGGACCCGACGATCCGCATGCGCTGACGAACCCAAATAAGAGAACCCCTAAAAATCCCAGCATCCAAGACGTCGTCCAAGAGGAAATCATAATTTCGTATGGTCGACTGATGTAAAAATGACTGTCCCTCGGCAGTAGGCACGTCGAACCTCTGCATCCTACTGACCCGCGTGCACCACGTCGGCGGGCTGGTCCGGGACGGTTACGTCTCGCTCGTCCGCCACCATGTCCATAAAGGCGTCGAAGTGATAATGGCTGTCGTGCGGCCCCGGGGAGGCCTCCGGATGGTACTGGAGAGAAAGGCCGGCAAACGTCTGAAACCGCAGTCCCTCTACCGTGCCGTCATTCAGGTTCACGTGGGTGATCCGGGCCTTGGTCTCGTCAACGGAGTCTTCGTCGACGGCAAAGCCGTGATTCTGGGTCGTTACCTCGACCCGCTCGGTATCCAGGTTCTTGACGGGATGATTGGCGCCCCGATGGCCCACGAACATCTTGTACACGTCGAATCCCTGCGCGAGGGACATGAGCTGATGACCGAGGCAAATGCCGAAGATGGGAATGCCCGTGTCGAGCGCACGCCCCACCCGATCGACCGCCTCCGGCATGGCTCTAGGGTCCCCGGGGCCGTTCGAGAAGAAGAGGCCGTCGGGATCCCACGCGAGCACGTCGTCGAGCGGCGTGTCTCCGGGCACCACCCGAACGGTGGCCCCTCGGGCTCGAAACGAGCGCAGGATGTTTTGCTTCACCCCGAAGTCGTACACGGCAATCCGAGGCCCGGCGCCTTCGCAGTAGAGGTACTCCGCCTCGGTGGTCACGTTCGACGCAAGTTCCAACCCATTCATGTTGGGCCACTCCCGTGCCCGCCGCAGCAGCACCTCGTCGTCGAGCTCCTCCGACGAAATGACGGCATTCATGACCCCTTCGTCCCGAATGTGACGCACGAGCGCCCGAGTGTCCACTCCCGAAATGCCGACGAGATTGTGTCGCCGCATAAACGCATCGAGCGATTCGTCGGCCTGCCGGTTGGAGTGACGGTGCGTGAAGGACCGTACAATAAACCCGGCCACCATGGGAGACTGCGCCTCCATGTCCATTTCGGAGGCCCCGTAGTTTCCGATGTGAGGGTACGTCATCATCATGAGCTGTCCGTAGTAGGACGGATCCGTCATGATTTCCTGGTACCCGGTCATGCTCGTATTGAAGCAGAGCTCTCCGCCCGTGAGGCCCCGCTCCCCGATGGCCGTCCCGCGGACGACGGTTCCGTCTTCCAGGACGAGTTTGGCGGGAGCAGACTCACGGTTCGACGGAGCGGTGTCGTGTGCAGTCATAGAAATCGCGTGTCGCGTTGACTCGAGAGGGTACGGAGCGACCGAAGGGACCTACAAAAAAACTTCCCCATCCAACCTGGAGGGGAAGGAAAACCGAACAGTGGCGGAAGCAGTACGGCGAAGGCGGAGGTCCAGGACACAGGGGGGTATGGTGTGGGATGCGGTCAACCCTGCCAAGTTTTCCGACAGGTCAATGTATGAGGCCGCTGTAGGTTTCACAACGTCGGAAGCCGTGTGATCCGATCCTTTCCGATGTTTTCTTACCGCGTTTCTCCCGTCTTCGCCAGACGGACAGAAGAAACCGACAGGCGCCTGCGGGGAGAAACAGACGTCTGTCGACGAATTTAGAAGAACGAAAGGGGTACTACTCGACCTCGAACGGATCCCTCGCCGTCATGCCGTCCTCCCGGTCTGCCTACCATCGTCGGGTGATGGGAGCCACCGTCGTGGTCCTCGTGCTCGCGATTCTCCTCGTACAGAGGTGGCCGGCCTGGACTGAATCCGACGAGGACGCACGCTTTCGCGACCGCCCCGCCGACCGGATCCAGGTTCGGGACGTCCAACCCACCAATCAGTCGCAAGAGAAGAGGCCGCCGCCCCCGGCGCCCGTTCCCCCCGTCGTCGTCCCGAACGAGGTGCTTCTGGAAACGGAACTGGAGTTCGGCGAATCGGAGCTCCACGTGGAGAGGCCCGAGGACGACGCCGAGCTGCAGGAAGGCGCCGACCGGGCCGCGGCGGCGCAAACCCCGGACCAAGGTGCCCAGCTCCTCAAGAACGTCCAACCCCCCTATCCGTCTGCCGCCCGCCGGGAGGACGTGCGGGCTCGCATTCAGGTCGAGGTCCACATCACGGAAACGGGCCGCGTCGAGGAGGCCACCATTCGTCGGCGGTGGCGGGTATCGTCCGACGGGTCCTCGCGGCCCGTTCAGACGCTGGGATACGGCCTCGAGGACGCGGCCATTACAGCGGCCCAGCGCTCCCTCTTCCGTCCGGCTCGGGCCGGCGGCCGGCCCGTCGCCACCCGAACGATGCTGACGTTCACGTTCGGTCGGGACTGAGAGTACTTCACGGGTGCCCTTGTTCCCGTTCGGCGAGGAGCTCACTCGTCCAGCTCTGTCCAGGTGGCCTCCCCCACGTCCTCTGCCCAAAAGGTCGGATGATCGGTGAAGCCCTCCATTTCCTGCCGGGGCGAGGGGCCCTTCCAGTCGTGATCCGGAATGGCGGACGACGGTGTTTTGGCCCCTCCCCGGAGGATGTAGACGAGGTTGCCCGCCGTCTGGAGGATGAAGTAGAGAATGACCGCAAAGACGAGGTACTCCATGATGCCGTACTCAGATCTGGCGTCCGTCAATCTTCCTCTGTCGGATCGGCGAGCAGGGGCTAGCTCTCGCCACGACGGGTGCGGTTCGAAGGGGCGATCTCTCGTGCGCGAGATTGTCGGGACCGTTTCGCATTCGGTGCAGGCAGAGGGCAATCGGCCAGTGCAGCGAACGAAAAAAGAGGCTCACAAGTGTGCATGAACTACGGGGCCGTGAGATGAATGTGACGGGTCCCGGACGGATCTGGGGGAACGATTCGACGAGCGAGATCGCGAAACGCGTCCGGGTTCTCTACGAAGTCAATCTCCGCTGCGTTCACGACGAGGAGGGCCGTGCGGTCGTACTGTCGAAAATATTGATTGTAGGCCTCGTGCAACCCGGCAACGTAGTCCGGGTCCATGTCGCGCTCGTACGGCCGATCGCGCTTGGCGATGTTGGCCATGAGGCGCTCGGGCGAGGACTGGAGGTACACCACCAGGTCGGGGGTCGGGACGGTCGGCTCCATGTGGCGAAACAGCGACTCGTACAGCTGGAGTTCGTCTCCCTCGAGGGTCTGGCGGGCAAAGATCCGATCCTTGTCGAACGTGTAGTCGCTCACCACGAGGTCGTGAAACAGGTCCCGTTCGGCCAGGTCCTTCTGCTGCCGAAATCGACTGGCGAGGAAGGCGAGCTGGGTTTGAAAGGCCCACCGCTCCCGATTCTGGTAAAACCGCTCGAGGAACGGATTGTCCTCAAACTGTTCGAGGACGAGGTCCGTGGTCCAGTGCTCGGCCAACAGGCGAGCGAGGGTCGTGGTGCCCGCCCCGATGGCTCCCTCAATGGCAAGGTAGTCGAGCGCATCCGGGGGCTCGGTTGCCGAAGAATTGTCGAGAGACATAGACGAGTCGGTCCAGCCACTGAGAATCGTTACGCTCGCGGATCTGCGCCCCCGGTCTTCGCGGCCGATGGGACGGACAGTCGGATCTCCGTCCGACGAAGGGCCGCGGTGTCGGGGCACGCTCGGAGCAGCTCCTCGACCGACGCGTCGAAGGGCGGGGGCACCACGAACGCCGGTGCGAGGTCGGCCCAGGGCCGCAGCACGAACCGCCTATCGGCGAGGCGGGGATGCGGAAGCGTGAGCGCGTCGGACTGTCGGGTCGCGTGAGCCACGGCCAACAAATCGACGTCGAGCGGGCGAGGGGGCCAGGGCTCGTCGGCGGGCTCCCGACCGGCCTCCCGTTCGAGGGCCTGTGCGATCCGGAGCAGGCGTTCCGGTGAGGAGTTCTCCTCGATTTCCACGACAGCATTCAAAAACGACGGCTGCGTCTCGCCCGGATCCCACGTGTGCGCCTCGGTTTCGTACACCGGCGACACGGCGCTCACTCGAATGTCCCCTCGGCGCTGCAGACCCTCCACCGCCCCCTGCAGGTGGGCCCGGCGATCGCCCACGTTGGAGCCGAGACCGAGATACGCTGTGCTCATTCCCCTGGAGTGGAAGTCAGACTGCCAATTTTATCTTCATCGTGCCCTTTTTTAGAGGTAGTCCCCCCGGAAGGTCCCTTGCGCAGCCGATCAACGGGAACGTAGAAAAATCTGCGAACCGACGCGTCCGTCGATCGCGAACAGTCGGGCACCGACGAGGTTCTCTCCTGTTGACACACCGATCCGGCGCTCCGACTCGAGGCGCCCCCTCCGCTGCTCTCTCACACTCACTTCTGCCGCTATGCTCCACCTCGAACGCCCTCTCGTTTTTCTCGACCTCGAAGCAACCGGCACCGACCCTCAGGATGCCCGTGTCATTCAAATCGCACTTCAACGCTTCGTCCCCGACGCGTCCGGCGCCGCACTCGACCGCGAACTCGATCAGCTGGTCGACCCCGAAACGGACGTGCCCCCGGCGGTCACCGACCTCACCGGCATCTCCACTGCCGACGTCCGGGCCCAACCCACCTTCGACGACCTCGTGGACCGACTCTCTCCCCTCCTGGCCGACGCCGACCTGGCCGGCTACAATGCCATCGCGTACGACGTGCCCCTGCTCAAGGCCGAGTTCGAACGAACGGGCCGCCAACTTCCCGGTCCCGACGATCGGGCGGTGCTGGATCCCTACCGACTGGAACAGGTCCTCCGTCCCCGCACCCTGTCGGCCCTCTACGAGCGGTACACCGGAACGCCGCTCGAGGGGGCCCACGACGCCCTGGCGGACGTCGGCGCCGCGGGCACGGTGCTGCAGCACCAGCTCGTCGAACACGACATCGACGCCACCCCGGCCGACCTCGCAGACCTCACACGCGGCGACTATCTCGACGACGGACGGAAGCTCAAAGAAGACGGAGAGTCGGTGGTCGTCTGCTTCGGGAAGCACAGCGGAAAAACGCTCCGCGAGCTTCGCACCGACCATCCGGACTACTTCGACTGGATGTATCGCACCATCGATGAGCTTCGTCCGCACATTGACGAGGTCCTGGACTGACGCCCCGACTCCCTCAAAGCCCATGCGCTCACAACCTCCCCACTCCCAAGCGCAGCAATGACCGAGACCGCCATCCAAGATCGGCTTTACCTGTGGTGCACAGGAAAAAACCACCCTGTGACCATAGACAACTGCGGGGCCTGCACCATCGGCAAGGCCGACCTCCTGAGCGTCACCAAGGCCCACCTGGTACACGAGTTCGAAATCAAGTGCACCCACACGGACTTCCGGCGCGAGTTCGAAAACAAGGACACCAAGCACAAACGATTGGGCCGGGCGGACAACCGGCTGATGTCCCTCCCCAATTACTTCTGGTTCGCCACCCCGGACGAACTCCTCGCCCCCGACGACCTCCCCGACTACGCCGGACTCATGGCCGTGACGCCGGACGGCTGCGACGTACTGAAAAAAGCCCCTCGCATCCACGGCGATCACCTCTCCGACAAAGACCGCCGCTACATCGAGCGGGGACTGACGTATCGGTACTGGGACGACCGCACCGACTGACCCCCAATCCAAAATCCCCACTCCAAAACCCCCATTCGAAAAACGGTACCCCTGCCTGGACTCGAACCAGGATCTGCAGCTTAGGAGGCCGCTGTTCTATCCAGGTTGAACTACAGGGGCAGGCAACACGCGTCCCCGCCAGGACGGATTGGACCTCCGATTCAACCGACGCAATGGAGACGGTTCCGTTCCACTCCCGGAACGCCGGTTCCCTCTTCTTTCGACGGCCCTGTCAACAAGCTCGCACGTTCCCGTGTCCAACGCCGACCCCGATCCGACGTCTTCTCAACGTACTCGGACGGCGCTGGGCATCGGGGCCGCGGCCGCCCTCCTCTCCCCCCCGCGGTCCGGGGCTTTTTTTGTCCCCGGCCGAGCTCCCCGGCTAGACAGTTCCCTTCGCAGCGGTCGAGACCTCAGCGGTGGCCTTCCCCCATGCAATAACGGGGATTCGGTCGGGCTCCGCTCACAGCAAGTGCTTGCTTCGTCCCCCGTCCACGGGCAGCGACACCCCGGTCACGTAGGCCGCTCGTGCACTGGCCAGGAACGCCACCGTGGCCGCAAATTCCTCCGGCTCTCCGATGCGAGGAAGAGCGTTCTGATCGGCCCAGTCTGACTCGACCTCCTCCTCGGTTTTTCCGGTTTCCTCCTGGATGTCGTCGGCCAGATTGTCGAGGCGAGCCGTTCGGGTGTAGCCGGGAAGGACGGTGTTGACCGTAATCCCGGCCGGGCCCACGTCGTCGGCCAGGCTCTTGGCATAGCCCTGCACCCCCGCACGGGCCGTATTCGATAGGGCAAGCGTCGGGATGGGCTGCTTGGCGGACACGCTCGTGACCATGATGATGCGGGCGTGTCGGTCGTCCTCCGCCGCCGTGCGGAGGTGGGGAAGCGCGGCCTCGCAGAGCGAGATGGTGCTCATCAAATTGAGTTCGACGGCCTCGCGGTAGTCCTCCTGCTGAACCTCGGTGGCGGCTCCGGAGGGCGGGCCCCCCGCATTCGCGACGAGCACGTGGAGGCCCCCGAACGTGTCGACCGTCTCTCCAATCGCCGCGTCCACGTCGGCCTGGTCCGTCACGTCACAGACGAGCGGAAGCACACGCTCCGGAGCCACTTCGGCCTCCGCTCGAACGTGCTCCGCCGCGGCGGTGATGCGCTCCTCACTGCGCGAACAGAGGGCCACGCGGCACCCCTCCCGGGCCAGTTCGATCGCAGCCGCGCGCCCCAGTCCTCTGCTGGCTCCGGCAACAAACGCGATGCGGTCAGTCAATCCAAAATCCATGACGTGCAGAACGAAGGATGATGAGGGAGAGTGCGCGCCTCCAACCTACAAGCCAGCAGGCGGCCTGTCGACCCTGCCTTTCCACGTCTTTCTCCTCACCCCTCGGACAGGAAGTCCACCACGACCTCCGCAAACGCATCGGGCGCCTCGGCGTGGACCCAGTGCCCCGCGTCCTCAATCGTCACGAGGTCGGCGGCCGGAAATCGCTCCCGGATGTCGGGGAGGTCCTCCTCTTCGACGTAGTCGGACTGCCCCCCCCGCACGAAGAGCGTCGGGCCGTCAAACGTCCCGTCGTCCGGAAGGGCGGCGTTGAGCTGGTCGTAATTCCGCCGAAGCGCGTCCAAATTCATTCGCCAGGAATACTGCTCCCCGTCGTAGTCGAGATTCTTGAGCAGGAATTGTCGAATGGACCACGACGACACGTCCTCCGCGAGCGCCGCGTCAACGTCCTCGCGACGGTCGTACGTCGAGGGATCGATCCGATCCAGGGCCTCCAGCAAATGCTCGTGCCGAGGCGGATAGGCCTTCGGGGCCATGTCCGCCACAATCAGGCGCTCCACCGCGTCCGGATGGGCAAGAGCCGTCTGCATGGCCGTCTTTCCTCCCATCGAGTGGCCGAGGAGAGAGACCCGACCGAGGTCGTGCTCCTCGATGAACCGATGCACGTCGTCGGCCATGCTTTCGTAGTCCATCTCGTCGGTGTGGGGGGAACGCCCGTGGTTGCGCTGATCCACCGCATAGACCGTCGCGACGGTCTGGAACGCCGTGCGGCTGAGCGTGTGCCAGTTTCCACTCTCCCCGAGGAGCCCATGGAGCACGATCAGGGGCGGCCCGCTCTCTCCGTACTGGTTGTAAAAAAGAGTCATACCAACTTGGTTGGGAACGGAATGGTGGAAAACCGTACGAGAAGAACTGCTCTCCCAATCTTCTCTCTGGAGAACAGGTTCCCCCTGTGAACTGGGAACGGGCCACCAACGACGTTTCCCCGGACGAACACTTCCTTTCTCGTGCGCCTGACGTTCGTCGTGGCTCTGCTCACGACCCTACTCGTGTTTCCCGGCGACGGTCACGCCTTCTCGGGCGGGGATGCTCTGACAATACGAGATGTCCTCCCGAACACGATCTCTTCTCCTCCACCCGACTCTCAGGACGGACCGCCGCGTCCCCCGGGCCTCCGAACCCGAATCAGTGGCTGGTACGGGCGGTCAATCTCGTCGGGGGCCGTGCTGGGAAAGATTCAACGGGGGACGCTCCACGTGCTCGGGCTCCGGTATCATCGGCTTCTCATCCCCACGTCCCAGCAGGCAGGACCCGACTACGACGCTCCCGTCCTCTGGTTTACGGCCGACCTTGCCGCGGCCGACCTACACATTCCGGGAACCGCAACGCCGGATGCCTTCTTTCTGAAACGAACCGCTCGGGACACTCCCCTGTCCACCCGCGGACTTGGAACGTACCCCCTCGGGCTTCGCCTTGAATTTCGCCAATGGCAGTGGATCCGGCCCTTCATTGCCGGCCAGACCGGCATTTTCTATTTTTCCGATGCCGTTCCCAACGAACGAGGACACCACGTGAACTTCGTCGCGGGACTCGGGGGCGGGCTGAGGATGACGCTCACAGACCGCACTGTGCTTACTTTCGGATACCGATACCATCACCTATCGAATGGCTTTCGTGGATCAATCAATCCTGGACTTGATGCAAACGTGCTCTATCTCGGGGTCGGTACGGCCCTCTGACGAACCGCGGACGGCGTCCTGGCTATCGGTGGCCGGACTCTCGATCCTCCTCGGCTTCGTCCTGTCCCTCTGCCCCGGCACGAGCACAGGGCAGCCGACGAATCCGCCCCTGCAAGCGACCGATCTCCTCGAGGTGGAGGACATTCGCGACCTTACGCTTTCGTCCTCCGGGCGAACCGTCGCTTATACAGTGCGCCGCTCCACCGACGACTCCCCTCCCGAAAATCAGACGCACCTGTACGCCGGCCCCTCCAACGGCCGAGGATCGTTTCGGATGCTCACGCGCACGGGGCCCGACGCCACTCAGCCGGCCTGGCATCCAAACGAGAGCCGGCTCGCGTTCGTCCGCCCCGTGGAGGGCACCCCGCAGATTTTCGTCCTGTCCCTCCGAGGCGGGGAACCGTATCAGCTCACCGACCTCCCCACCGGAGCCACCGATCCTCAGTGGAGTCCCAACGGCAATCGCCTGCTCTTTTCGAGCCGACTTCCGGAACGCCTCCTCCAGCGCCGGTCGGGACACGTGCCGCCCTCCGATCGACCGGGCCGAACGCCGGGAGACCTGACGCGCTTCGTTCCCCCCGACACGCTTCTCGTCCTGCGCCACGCCCAAACGCTCGACCCCGTCGACACGCTGGCCCTGGGCCCGGACGGTCGTCCCCGCCTTCGCAACGACACCGCCCGAGCACTCCGCACACCGACCGAGCCCTCCGTTCCGGCCGACACGCTCTCTACCCTCCCCCCGGACAGCGTCTATGCCCTCTTCGAGCAGCTCCGGGTCCGCCCCGACACGACGACCGTCCCGGTGTCGCCCGACACCACCGCCACACCGGACGGCGACCTCCTCCAGCTCCGGCGTTGGCTCGAGCAGAGCTCCGGCCGTCAGGCTCAGACCGTAACCCGCCCTGCCCCGCAACCCTCAGACGGCCTCTCGACCCAGCCTTCGTACCGACACTACTTCGTCGTCGACGTACCCGAACAGATCGCAACGGGCCACCCGCCCCGTCCCTCGGCCACACCCGTCACCGAGGGGTACCGGTCGTTTGGCAAAGGCGCATGGCTTCCCGGCGGCAGCCAAATCGTGGTGAGTGCCGCCCCGCCGGACTCCACCCACCCCGATCGCGTCCAAAAGCGAAACCTGTACGTGGTCGACCTGACTCCCTATCGGATTCAGCGGCTCCTCCAGATCGACGGATACGCCCTCTCCACCCCGCGCGTCACGTCGGACGGCACCACGCTGGCATTTCGGGCGCAGTCCCTTTCGTCCCCCACGTACGACCACGCCGAGATCGGCCTCTTCGAACTCGACGGCCGCTCGGCGCCCCGGATCATCACCGACGACTTCGACCGCGACGTTCACACGTATCGGTGGTCGCCCGATGGGTGGTACCTCTACGTGACGGCGCCCTCGCAGGGCGGCCGTCCGCTCTATCGATTTGCCCCTTTCGCCCGGAACGACACGACCGCCGATCGGGGACGCACCTCTCTCCGAGAGAACTTCAGCACCTCCCGCGACACGTTTGCGCTCGACTCGACGATGGTCCGGACGGCCCAGCACGAGCGGGTCGTCTCCCCGACGCGGGTCGTGCAGGCGTTCGACGTTACGGACTCGAAAGCGGTGTACGCGAGTCTCGGCCCCGAAACGCCCTCGGAGCTTTACACCAATACGGTGAGCTTCACCAACGAACAGCGGCTCTCTTCTCACAACACGTCGTGGGTCTCCCAACGCCGTCTCGCCTCCTTCGAGCGGATCGATGTCTGGAGTGAAAACCTCCGCATCCGCGGACGGGTCACCCGACCGCTTTCCTCCTCAAACGCGTCGGAGGCCCCTCTCGTCGTGCTTCCGCGCGGCGGCCCTCCAGCCCTCGGTTCCGTCAATCCCCTTTCCTCGTGGGCCGAGCGCCAGTACCTCGCGGGTCGGGGGTACGGCGTTTTGGAAGTGTGGCCCCGGGGCTCGGTCGGGTACGGGGACAATTTTCGACGGCGCAGCTTTCAAAACTGGGGACCCGGCCCCGCCCGGGACGTGCTGACCCTCGCCGACACCATCGCCTCACGCAGCTGGGCCGACTCCACACAGCAGCTCGCGGCCGGACGGGGCTACGGCGGCTATCTCGCGGCCTGGCTCGTCGGCCACACCCACCGGTTTCAGGCAGCGGTCGCGCAGAACGGCCTGTACGATCTGACGGCCGCCTTCGGTACGGGGACGATCGACTCCCTTCTGCACGAACAGTTCGGGGGTCCCCCGTGGGACGCGACCTCGCCCTCCACGACGCCGCAGGCTCGACCGACCCCACTGCTCTCGGCCGGGCTCCTGCCGTCGGACACCACTCTCGTTCCAAGAACGGCCTTCCGACGCAATTCTCCCATCACGAACGTATCTCACATCGAAACGCCGCTGCTGCTCCTGCACGGAACGGACGATCAAACGACCGGACCGGCACAGGCCGAGATGCTCTATCGGCGCCTCAAGCACCTGGAGCGCCCGGTCGAATACGTCCGGTATCCGAACGTAGGCCACAACTTCGCAACGGCCTCCCCCCTTCAGCGCGTCGACCGCCTCACTCGCCTCCACGAATTCTTTTCCCGCTACGTCGACCCGGTTCCCGCCAACTGATGCGTGAATCGGCGGGCTCCCTCTCTGCCAAGTGTTGCCCCTTATGTTCTCTCTCAAAGAAGAATGGTCACGGCTCTGCAGGGCCGCCCGGTCGCTGGATCCGCAGACGACCTTCGTTCTCACCTTCGCGGCCGTGGCCGTCGTCCTTCAGTTCACAATCGGAGATCAGGACGTTTTTCGGACCCATTTCGCCTCGTTCGTGCCGGACGCCTGGCGAGGGCTCGGCGCATGGGGGTGGTGGTTCGGCATGCAGGGCCTCCTAGGCTTTGTTCTTCCAGCCCTTAGCCTCCGTCTTTTCTTTTCCAACGACTGGTCCACTGCAGGCCTCGGGATCGGGAATTGGCGCCTCGCCACCCTCATCGCCGCCCTCTACCTTCCCCTCGTCGCCCTCGGGACCTGGGTGCTCTCCGACGGCGCCGCATTCCAACAGCAGTATCCTCATTATCACCCCGCCACGGAAAACTGGAACACCTTTCTCCTCTACGAGGCCCTGTTTCTCTTTTACTGGCTGGGATGGGAGTACCTTTGGCGCGGCTTCGTCCTGTTTGGGACGATACACACGCTCGGCCTGTACGCGATCTTCGTCCAGGCGCTGCCGTTTGCCGCCCTTCACGTAACGAAACCCTGGCCGGAAGCGCTGCTGTCGATCGTCGGGGGGATCGCACTGGGGGCACTCGTCTGGCGCTGCCGCTCGTTCTGGATCGCGATTCCCATTCATGCGGCCCAAATGATGCTCCTCGACTTCTGGTCGACCCTTCGGATTCGCGGAGACGTGAGCGGTGTGGGCGTCGAGGCCTTCGTCACTGCGATCGGTCACCTCGCGGGATAACTCTCCTGGGCAAAGAAAGACCGAAATTCTGATCAGTTTCCACTCCCCTCCCGCACCGCTTCTTGGGACTTTGCCCCCGTTTCGATCGCGACCCACGGAGCTATTTCGTTCTCCACACCCGCAATTACGCATTCTCACGTACGGCCCTTGCGCCGTCTGGGACCGATGTTATGGGCGTCCACAGCCACCGATTCCCTGAGTGCAGCGCCACAGTCTCTCTCGTTCGCCCGGCCGCTTTTCTCTGACCTGCAGGAACCTCCCCCTTCGCGGTCGGCGGAGCGGAGTCGACGAGATCCGAAGTGCTCGACACTCACCATGCTTTTTCGTCCCACCGACGAGAGTCTCTCCGAGACGACGGCGTCGCAGGTTCGAATTCACCGCCTGCTAACGCTCCTCGGAATCCTCCTCGTCCCCGTTTTCGGTCTGCTGTACGAGGCCTCCGGCGCGAGGCCCGCGGGAAGCCCGTGGACGGAACTCGGCATCGCAGGCCTCCTGTCTGTGCTTCTCGCCGCGTCGTACGGATCGAAAACCGTACGCCGAGACTACGTCGCGTGGATGCGCGGAGGCCTATATCTGGTGGTCGCATGGGTCGTGCTCTTGACCACGCTACACCACTTCGCCCCCAACTTTGCCCTCGGTCTCCTGTTCACCTACGCAACCCTTACGGCCGTCGTCGGGTTTGGCGCTCAAACGGTAGTTCCGGTGCTTCGCTTTGCCGGCGTCGGGATTCTGCTTACAATCGTCGGGGCCCTCCTGGAGCCCGCCCCGCGGACGAGCCCGCTCCTCCTACTGGTGAGCATGACCGTGCTGGGCCTCGTCGAATGCGCCCTCCTCCGGGAGCAGGCGGGCATTCGCCGGAAACTCCGGGAGCGGGACGCCCACCTCCGGGGACTAACGAATAGCATCTCGGGGGTGGTCTACCAGTTTTGCGTGCACCCGGACGGGACGTACGGCACCCACTTCGTAAGCGAACAGGCCGACGACCTGCTTGACCTTTCACCCGACCCGACCGACTTCCTCGAACGCTTCCTCGAGCACGTCCCTCCACCTCATCGGTCGGAGGTCATGACCTCGATCGACGAGGTCGTCGAGGAGGAGCGGCCCTGGCGATACGAAATGCCCTTCGACAAACCGTCCGGCGAGCGGATCTGGCTTCTGGGCACCTCCACCCCCGCCAAGCGCGGCAACGAACTCGTCTTCAACGGGGTACTCCTCGACATCACCGATCGCAAACGCCAGAAACGACAGCTAAAAGAGGCCAAGGAGAAAGCCGAGGAGGCCAATCGCCTCAAATCCTCCTTCCTCACCAACATCAGCCACGAAATCCGCACTCCCCTCACGTCCATCATCGGCTTCGCAGAAGCGATTGGCGACGAAGCCGCAGCCCTGGATCGGAAACAGGACGCCCCCGAGCTCAGCGTTCTCTCCCGGTTTTCCACCTTGATCGAACAGAGCGGACAGCGCCTCCTGCGAACCCTGAACGACGTGTTGCATCTGTCGAAGCTCGAAACGGGGCAAATGACCCTTTCGCCCAAATCGATCGAGCTAACCCAGGAACTCGAAGATACCCTCGCCCTCCTTCGTCCCCAGGCCGACGAATCCCAACTTGCCCTCGAGACGGAGATGGACCCCGCTCCCGTCTGGGCCACCGTGGACCCGAGCGGCCTTCGAATCGTGCTCCGGAATCTGCTGAGCAACGCCATCAAATACACCCGCAAGGGAGGAAAAATCTCGGTTCGAGTGCAAAGTGATCGGGAGCACACCGAAAAGACGGCCACCCTGGAAATCGAAGATACGGGCATCGGCATGAACCCCGACGAGGTTCCCCGGCTCTTCAAAGCCTTTCGACAGGGCTCAGAAGGTGTAAATCGGGAATACGAGGGAAGCGGCCTCGGCCTGGCGGTGACGAAGCGCATCGTTCATCAAATGGAGGGTCGCATCGACGTAGACACCGAGCCCGGCGTCGGCACTTGCTTTACGCTTCGCTTCCCCTCCCCCCAGATGTCCCCCTCCCCCGGAGACGGCGCGTCGCATCCAAAACCGGCCGGCCACCCCTCCTGAGCGACGGAGGAAACGTCGCTCGTGCCGCACCATGGTGGGAACGTCAAAGACAGAGGCCTGCGATCAGGCTCCCAGCACCCGCCCAGACAACGTGCGGCCTCGCAGAAGCGAGCGTTCCACATCCCCTGAGCCGACAGGCACCTTCAGCGAGTTGCGTCTAACGGATCCGTTCGTGATGTTCGTGGTCATAGCACAATCGTCGTGACTGCACACGCTCTCAACCGAACCGATGGCCTCTACGACTGCGTCCGTTTCGACCGACGCATTTGAACGACACGTAGACGATCCGACCCACAACATCCTCGACGTCCGCCCAATGGCCGCCTACAACGGGTGGCGCCTGAACGGCGAGCCGCGCGGCGGCCACGTGCCCGGTGCCAACAGCATTCCCCTCCAGTGGACCCAGTTTATGGACTGGGTCGAGGTGCCCGACGAAAAAGGCCTCGATCCCGAAACGCCCATTACCGTCTACGGACACACGCCCGAGGCCGCCGAAGAAATGGCCGACAACCTGGTGCGCCTCGGCTACGACGACGTTGGGATCTACACTGACTTCGTCGAGGAATGGGCAGCCGACCCCGACCGCCCCCTCCGGTCCCTCAGCCGCTATCGTCAGCTCGTCCCCCCTGAGTGGGTCGAGCACCTCATTACCGGAGAATCGCCGCCCGACTTCGACGGCTCCGACGCCGTCCTCTGCCACGCCCACTTCGATCACCGGGAGGACTACGAAGAGGGCCACATTCCCGGTGCGATCCCCCTCAACACGAACTGGCTCGAATCGCCGGACACCTGGAACCGACGGTCCCCGAGCGAGCTGACATCGACCCTCGAAGACCTGGGCATCCGCCACGACACCACCGTCGTCCTCTACGGTCGATTCTCCCACCCGACCTACGACCAAAAGCACCCGGCGGAGAGTGCGGGCCACCTCGGCGCCATGCGCTGCGCCGCCCTGATGCTGTACGCGGGGGTCGAGGACGTGAAGATCCTCAACGGCGGGATGAACGTCTGGGAGTCGGGAGACTACCCGGTCTCCACCGCCGACGTGTCTCCCGAGCCCGTGGACGATTTCGGCGTCGAGGTGCCCGCCCATCCGGAATACGTGATCGATCGTTCCGACGCCAGAGCCCTCCTCGACCGCAACGACGGGGATCTGGTGAGCGTCCGGAGCTGGAAGGAATTCATCGGCGAGTGGAGCGGCTACCACTACATCGATAAGGCCGGTCGCATTCCGGGAGCGGTGTTCGGCAACTGCGGGAGCGACGCCTACCACATGGAAAACTACCGCAACTTCGACTACACGACGCGGGAGTTCCCCGAGATCGCCGAGAAGTGGGCCGAGATGGGCATCACGCCCGACAAGCACATTGCCTTCTACTGCGGGACGGGGTGGCGCGGCAGCGAGGCGTTCATCAACGCCTACCTGATGGGCTGGCCCCACATCTCCGTCTACGACGGTGGGTGGTACGAGTGGAGCAATCACCCCGACACGCCGACCGCCACCGGCGTGCCCGAAAGTGAACCCGACGTCCAGACTGCTCCGTAATCCCTGTTACATTCGCACCTCCTCGAATTTGCTCGTCACGCATCTTGAGGGATGCTGTCTTACTACCTGCCATTTTACCGACATTGTTCAGGGGCACCGAAAAATCCTCCTCCACCGTCACTCCAGCCTTCGAGCTGGAGTCTATCTAACACTCGGCAGGATAGGCTCCAGATCAAGCTTGGACATCTCAGATGTCCAGGAGCGACGAAGCAAATTCTGGAAATCGTGAGTGCATTTTCAGCAGGTTTGCTCGTAAACGACGACTCCGCAGGGGAAATTCCCGGGATCGCTTGGGAATTTTTCGGTGCCCAATGCGCAAACCGAAAGTGTGCGGTCGTGAGGGATGCTGTCGACATGTTCTCTTTGCTCGACACTCAGGCGTGAAGAGTACACGAGGACGCTAGAAACAGGGATTCCCACACGACGGAGACGCCCATTCGCAGAAACATTCTTCGCCCTGTACTCCGTGTGGTGGGAGGCGCTACTCCTTGGATGTCTTTTTTCTCCCTCCCAGCAGACATGACAGAATCCCGAGAGGCACTCAAGAAAAAGCACGGGCTGTCGGGGACGCCCAACACGGGCCTGACCATGGCGACGCTCGCATTCTTTGCGGGGCTTACGAGTATCGTCTTTTATGGAGCCGCCGGGCCCACCTTCATGGAGGCTCTCGGCCTGACGGGGGCTCACACAGGCCTCCTCCTCTCGTCGCCTCACCTCAGCAAGGCCCTACTCCGAATTCCCTTCGGGGCCTGGGTCGATGAGGTCGGCGGCAAACGGCCCTTTCTGATTCTTCTCGGCCTCACCGTTCTCGGGATGGCCGGGGTCGTCGTGCTTCTTTTTCTGTACTATCCGACCGACTTTGGCGGCCATCTCTACTGGCCGCTGGTCTTCTTCGGCCTCATCGGGGGTGCAGGAGGCGCCACCTTTTCGGTTGGGATTCCACAGACGTCCTACTGGTTTCCGAAGCACCGGCAGGGATACGCGCTGGGCGTCTACGCGGGGGCTGGAAACATCGGTCCGGGCATCGTCAACTACCTTCTCCCGGTCGCGATTGGACTCTGGGGCCTCACAGCGGGCTATTCGGGATGGCTCCTCTTTCTCCTTGCTGCAACGGTGCTCTATGCGCTCCTAGCCACCGACTCCTACTACTTTCAGCTCCGCGAGAACGACGTCGACCCTGAAAGTGCGCGGGATATTGCCGAGGACCTCGGGCAAGAAGTGTTTCCCTCTGGCGATACGTGGGGATCCCTACGCGACTCGGCCAACAACTACCGGACGTGGGTCCTGGTTTTTCTCTATACCATTTCCTTTGGGGGCGGTTTTACGGCGCTGACCGCCTGGTTTCCAACGTACTGGAAGGAGTTTCACTTCCATCAGACCGATACCCTCTGGATGGCAGGGTTGGCCGCCGGAATCTTCACGATCTATGGATCCCTGATCCGCATCCCCGGCGGAAGTCTCAGTGATTGGTACGGGGGCGAAAACGTGGCCATCGCCAGCTTCGGCACAATGGCCCTCGGGGCGGGCGTCCTCACCGTGGCCACCTCGGCCGTGCCCGCATTTGTGGGCATGATGATTCTGGGAACCGGCATGGGAGTCGCCAACGCAGCGGTATTCGAACTCGTGCCCGTCTACGTCCCAGACGCCGTGGGCGGGGCATCGGGCTGGATTGGGGGCATCGGGGGCGCCGGAACCCTCGTCATCCTCCCGGTCCTGGGCACGTTCGTGGACGCATACGGGACGATCGGGTATGCCCGTGGCTTTGTTCTCTTCGTCCTGCTCAGTACCATCTGCGTCGGCATCTCGTACTTTTTGAAGGTAAAGGCCCCCGCTTCCCGACGCTCCTCCGCTGAGACGCCCATCCACTGAACGACGAATTGGCCATCCAGCCCCCTCCTCACGGGGCTACGTACCACCCGAGACTCGCAAGCCCGACGATCTTCAGCGCCTCCAGCACGATGTATCCGAGGTGCACGTACTCGGATGCGTGCTCGATCTCACCGGAGATGATGGCCGCAGCCTGCGATCGGAGGACGGGCAGAAGCCACAGCGTCTGAATCGCGAGAACGATTCCTACACCCGCCGCGACCCACCGAACCACACCGCCGGGTTGTCCGAGCAGAAGCAGCCCTAGCGCTCCCGCCGCCAGCCCCAGTTCCACGCGGTTCAACGCCCAGAATACGTGCCGCCCCACGTCGAGTCCAATGGCACGGGTGACGCTGGGGGCGGTGAACTTCACCGGCGCCTCCAGAAACGAGATTCCGGCCACGAGCCCCACCCAGACAAAACACAGTGCCTGCAGGAACCGAAGGGCCGTTTCCTGCTCGATAACCGTCTGTTCCATGTTCCCTCCTCCGACTTCGTCGAATGAAACCTCAGTACTAAAGGTGGACGTCGTTCACAGACCATTTGTGCACCGTGAATGCGGGAGGCGTAAGCGTCGAAAGACCTCTCCCCCATCACACCTTTCGTGTGCCCCTTCCTACCCCAAGCCTCGGCCTTTCTCCACACTCTCTTCCTTCGATGCTCCCCCGCCCCCATCCCCCCGTTCTCCCACGCATCGAGAGTACCTCCTTGGAGGAGCTAGCAAGGGAGCTTTTCTTATCTGACGCGGACTCAGGCTTTCGTTGCCGTTATCCTTTGTACGTTTGCACGCGGCCGAAGAGGTCGTGCGGACCCCAGATGCCGCTGCGTAGGCACTCCAGTTGCACGATCTGGCTGTGGTCCACGAAAAGATTGACCTCCGGCCCGTAGTTCTGCACGTACCAGGGGAAGACGTGCGGATCAGCCGCCTCGAACATGATGTTTTCGAGGCCGAGCTCGTCGATGAACCGGGCGGGAATCTCCGTGCGCATCTCCGGCACGTTCTCGGTGATACCCTCACTCTCCATCATGATCTGGTAGGCCCCCGCGTCGAGAAAGCGTTTGGCCTGCGCGATGGCCTGCGACGGGTCCTGCTGGCCGATCTGCTCCAGCTCCTCGGTCGTCGTGGCGCCGCCGCCGGCCCCGTGCTGGATGCCGACCTCCGGCTTGGCCTTGAGGCCCGCGTCCTGCACCGCCTCGATGAGCCCGAGCCAGTCGTCGGTCGGCAGGGTGATGAACCCGGCCGAGATTTCGATCACGTCGAAGCCGAGGCGCGCACACTCGTCGATGTACTGGTGCACCGCATCCTCGCCCTGCGTGAGCACGTACTCCATGAACCCGCCCGTGGAGACGAGCACATCGTGGTCGTGGGCACGATCGAGCAGGGCCTGCACCTCCTCCTCCGGCATCAGGCTGAAGGAGCCGCCGGCAAACTTGAGGCTGTCGACGTAGTGGCCCATCGTCGAGAGGACGTCGTCGAGGTAGTTCGGGCCCATCACGCTGTAGTACGGCCCGCGGATCTCGGTGACGCCCGTCGAACGGGGCTTCTCGCCGCGGTCGTTGAGGTCGAGAAATTGAAAGGCGCGTCGGGGATCTCCGGTGACGTTGTCTGGCATGGTAGTCGGGCTGCTTGTTGGTTGGATAACGAGAAAACGGTCGATCCGTGAGTGCTACTTACCTCACGTTATGATTCGTGATGCGTGATTCGTGAAGACCGCCGGATCGGCCTCATGCTGCTTTCTTCACGCGTCACGTATCACGTTTCACTCCTAACGCATCACTCTTCACGCCTCATGCCCCAATTATTCAGGCAATTCAGTACTCGGGGGTCTCCACCTGTGCAAGAAGAGCAAACAGGTCCGTAGCGGGAATCGCCTCCAGGGCCTGCACGGCGTCGACAATGTCGTTGCGGAGCGCGGCGTCGGTGTAGGGCTCCGCCAGCCGTGTAAACTTCTGCGAGACGGTGGCCCAGCTCATCGGGCGGGTGTGAAAGCCCTCGTAGTCTTCCTTGTGCGTCTCGTAGACCTCTCCGTTGGCGTGGATGCGAATGTCGCACACCATGTGGTCGGGAAAGCGATCGGTGTAGACCGGATTTTCTCGCACCGTCACCTTCCGCAGAAGGGACTGCACGTCGTCGGCCTCGATCCGATCCTGCTCGTACTGAGCGGGCAGCACCTGATCGTCGAGAAGCGCCACGGCCGTCATGTAATGCAGGCTGTGGTCGGCCTCCTCCTTGCGGCGCACGACGGTCTTGTCACCCTCCTCTCCCCCACCGATGATGTGAAAGGCGACGTCGAACGTGTCGATCTCAATTTTGTCGATGGCCGCCGGCGTAATGCCGTGCTCACGCTTCAGCTCCAGCGCCCCTTCGAGGGTGGCCTGGGAGTGGATCTCGGCGTTGTACTTCTTGATGATGGTGCCCGTGACCCGCTCCAGGTCCTCTGTGCTCCAATCGAGCGTAAAATCGCCTGCGATGGAGTGCATGAAGCCCTTGTTGCCTTCGAAGACCTCCGGCGGCCCGGTGATGCCGCGCTTCGCGAGGAAGGCCGAGTGGGTGGCCGTGAAGCCGGTCTCCGGATAGGCCAGCCCCTTCCAGTTGGTGATCTCTCCGGTGCGGGTGACGCGAAGGGCGTTGTGGGCCGTGCCGCTGATCGCAATGGCATTCGACGTCTGCTCCGGCGTCAGGCCGAGCGCTTTGGCTGCCCCGGCCGCCGCGGCGTACTGGCCCTGCACGGTGTGGTCGAAACCCTTGTCGCGCACCGGCGCCTCGTCGCTGAGACGGCACTGCACCTGGTAGGCCACCGCGAGGGCCGTGAGGAGATCCTCGCCGGAGCCCCCCGCGTACTCGGTGGCCGCCATCACGGAGCCGAGGTTGTCCGACGGGTGACCCGTCTCCCCCTTCGCGAGATAGCTGTCGTTGTAGTCGAGATAGCGGACGAGCGCGCTGTTGTAGAGAGCGGCACGATCGGGAGCTGTGCGTCCCCCACCGATGAGACTAGCGTGCCCGGTGCCGCCGAAGTCGGCGAGATGCTCGCGAAGAGCGTGGATCGGCCCACCGTCCAGGGCGCCGATGGCACAGCCCAGCGAGTCGAGCACGCGAACCTTGAGTTGCTGCTGCGCCTCGTCGGAGAGTTCGTCGTACGAAGCGTCGTCAACGAACTGGGCGAGTTGCTGGACGTCGGTCATATCCTCTTCATCTGATAAGGAATGAGGGCTGAGAGGCCGTCGTGGTTGCGAGTAGCTATACGTTACCGATTTAATTAGTTTCCTAGCTAATTAATCACATAAATAGATTCGGGGCTTCTTGACTGGCTCTGCACGGAAACTGCACCGGGAGGCGTGCCGACTACTCGGAGGCTGGAACCTCGAGGTCGGGGACGTCCTCTGTCGACACGTCGGGCTCCGGCTGCGTCACGGCGCTTCCGCCCAGTCCTGGGCCCGGGGAAGGGGACGTTTCATGTCCGGCCGCATCGGCGTCGGCCCGAAGGACGCTGGACACGGTGGCACCAAGAAAAAGCAGAATGGCGATTGTATTTCCCCATGCTCCCCACGTACGCAGAGACTCGACGTAGGCAAGGTCACCGACCACGCGTAGGAGAAGCGCCCCGTGCAGCAGGGCGACGTGCATGTAGAAGACCGGCCGGTACGGGATGGAAATGCCCAACACCGACGGGAAAATGACCGGCGCGTGGCCGAAGATCATGCTGAACACGAATCCGACGAAGACGGCGTGGAGCGTGGCATCGTAGACGAATCCAGCGCCCGTATTTCCGAAATAGAGCGCGAGCCCGCCCCCCAGGAAGAGCCACGCGTACCCGGCGAGCAGGCACACGGCGATAAATCGAGTGAGCCCCTCCGCCCGCACCGTGCGCCGGGCCATGTCGTACACGCCGAGCCAAAGGGCCACGGCCGCAAGTCCGGCCCCCATCACGCGAAACCCGAGATCCGGCGCACTCACCGAACCCACGATTCCCGCGCCGAGCAGGCCCACGAGCGCCAGGAAGAGCTTCTCGGTCCAGGGGGCGTGGAAGAGCATGCGGCTCAGTTCCAATCGCTCCCCCGCGATCGTGAGGACCAGGAAGCCGATCCACCACGGGACGAGCGCGTGGACCGGCCATCCACTCAGCCACAGGAGGTTGCCCCCCGTCCAGGCCATAGCCCCGCCCGTCATGACAATCGCGAAGGGCACGGCCTGAATCGACAGGACGACCCCGAAGATGGCGACGAGACCGAGACTTCCGGCCGTAACCAGCAGAGGGCCAAATACCCCGCCCACACCCGCAAGCGTCAGAATCCCGCCGATCCCGGTCGCGGCAGGCGCCAGAAACGCCCACGTCCGGTCGAGCGCCACGGCCCGCTCCAGGCTGATGACCGTGCCGAGGAACCCGCACACCATCAGCGGGCCGTGGGCAGCCGGAAGGTTCACCTGCAGAAGCGGACCGGTCCAGCCGAGACGGAGCAGCCCGGCCCAGAGCCCGCCGAGCAGGGCGAGCATGCCCGTCGCCATGAGCCCAAATCGGAGGCCGGTCTGTAGTCGCTGATCATTCATTCGTCAAACGCTCCTGAAGATATTCTTTGAGGGCAATGGCGTTGTTGTGCTCACGGTCTTTTGCCGCGTAGACGAGCGTGAGCGTCCCGTCTTCGGCCTCCGCTCGCAGACGATCCACAAGCT
>CAZCUZ010000002.1:0-174074 GCA_964502085.1 uncultured Salinivenus sp.
ACGCGTCGCTTCACCCCGGAACTTGACGTTCAGCAACACAGCATCTTTTTCTATCCAGCCGGGGCAGTTACACAATTATCGGGACACAACCCGTCAGCGGAGAGCGCATCTTAAGACTAGCCCATTACCTGCTTTAGTACCAGGCTCCGTTTCTCGAAGACTGAAGCTTTTTCGGTCGAAGCGAACTGTGCACCGACAAGTGGTGGGACGGCGTCTAGACACAAGGAGAACTGAACCCCCATAATCCTTGCTCGCACAGTATCGGGATCGCTACCGAGAAGACAATAGCCTTTCGACCCAGAACCGCAGACAGGTCATCGGTAGCTGGCCACAGCGCTATGCCGTCGCCGGGTACCTCGCGAGTATACTGGAGATACACGTACAGACCACGCACGGATGACATAGACGGAGCCACGTGCATAGAGAGAGGGATACATCCTTCTTTGAGCGACGCGTAGGCCCGAATTGCAAAGCGGACGACCCGAATCACGTGCCACTCATGAACGGACGATCAGTGACCAGTCTCTAGCAGAGTTTGTTGAATCGCCACCCTTAAACCCGTCCGGCCCGTTCACGGTCCACATTGTCACTAATCATGATCTTCCAGATTACATTTTCTCTAAACTCCGCCTTTCTTCCCAAAGGACAGACTTGAGCATTAAAGTCAAATTGGTAACGAAAATACCTGTAAAATGTCGACCGAGAAATGCCAAACACTTTTTTGTGCATTTCGATCGTATCAGAAACGTTCATTCGTCGTGGCCAGTTTTCCGGATCGATTCCGATTCGTCGCTTCACGTGCCTTGCCCACTCCTCGTAGGCTTGTTGGTAGGCTTCTTCACTATCAAAATCGCTCGTCCTCGGAGCGATCGCATCATCCCACTCTTCGCGGCCCTTCCCGTCGGCCCTCTTCCTCCTTTCATTCTCCCACGGCATCGTCACGCGTGACCTATTTTCACGGGAGTCATCTGGAGCTGACTTCCGCTCAGGTCGGTTCGTCTCATCCTGTTGGTGACGTTTAGGACTCGACTCGTCCGGTTCGTCGAAGGAGCCGGAAGTATCGTCTATCTCGTTGGTCGATTGGGTCATTGTACTGGCTGTTTTTGTTACAGAGTATGATGCGGCTTTTGACATCGAAAAGAGCACACAATTTAAACCCACGGTACTGTCGGACTCTTTCGCGAACACGCATCGGGGAGAGCACCTACCCGAACTGATTTACGACTGCTTGGCGGTCCCTCAACGTCGTGGAATGATCCGAGCCGATCAGTTCGACTTTTCGCGCCGAATGTACGCCTCGAGCGTGTCGACGTGGTACAGGACCCGGCCGCGTACACGGACGGGTTTGATTTCTCCCGCCTCGGCCATGTCATCCAGAGTCCTCGTAGAGATGCGGAGCCAATTCGCGGCCTCCTCTCTCGTTAGAAGATCTGACTTCCCGTAATTGCTCGTCACCTCCTCCCGGAGGGCCTCCATTTCTGCACGCAGTTCCGCCAGTTCCCTCCGAATTTCGGCGTCGGGTCCCGAGTGGTCGCTCCTCCGACGCGACTCTTCCTGGGAGGCGGTAGACATGATGTGCAGCCGCGAGTCGTGCTCGATACTTCGAAAGCGAGCCCGGTATCGGACTCTCAACTACCCCCAAGGAATACACTCGCGACCACTGATATGAGACAGATTGGGTGGTTGTCTGGACATGTCTAGCGCGGAATCTCTCCTTCCTCGTCCGCGTACCGCAGCGCTCTTAGAAGGTCATCCCAATTTTCGTCTTTCGTCCTCTGATAGTCACAAATCTCCAGTCTTTCGGCAGCACGCTTGCTGTTTTTGACAATGCTGCTCCCGGTGCGCTTCTTTTTCTCGCGCGAGGTGAGCCCAATTTCATTCCAGTGTTCGTCAACCACGTCTTCCAGATTGGAATAGCTTTCAATGGTGCGTGAATCCCTCTTCTTTTCAACCGCCAGAAGCACTGCTCTCGCATCGTTCAACTGCCTGTTCGTGGGCTCAAAGGAAGGTTGCACATCGCTCATATCAGGCACGCATCCCCGCTCGAGAATGAACGCCGATACGGCTTCACTGGCAGCGACGAGTGCCTGTGATCGAACTATGTCCTCGTCGATGGCTGTGAGCTCCTCGTATATTGCCTCGACGCCCGCAACCGAGCGTAATGTGAGGAAGCCGGGAATGCCGATAAGCTTCCCCATCTTTAGCATCCCGTGATCCTCAAGATTTCTGTCTCTGATTAGCGTCCACAATGCAAGAAGATCTCGAATGAACAGACCGGAGCGCGAGGACCTCTCCGCGATCGACTTCCGCTCCTTCTCAACCGGCTCTCGCCCCCCGGGTAGCTCGTCCATCGACACGGAGTGCAGACTCTTCGGAGCTAAGTACCGATCATGTTCAACGTGCGGAACTGGACCCTCCTCTACCTCACGGAGACCCACCGTCGCCCAGGCAACTAAGATGCTTCGAATGCGCCTGAGAAGCCCTCGGCCCTTTTCTTGATACCGATCTCGCTGCTCGAGCGCCGACTCCTTAATTGCGGAAACGACGGGAAGTCGGCGCAGAGCTTTGCCGCTTGCCTGTTTTGCCGCTTCAATCGTATCCCGTAGTGCCTTTTCCAGCTTCTCAACGTACCGTTCACTAAGCACATCCAATGACATCTTTTTGGGCATGTGCTCAGGCCCGAGATGAATCTTTAGCTTTGGCGATTCCGAATCGGACTCAATAGTAATAGTACATCCGTCAGATGCGGGGGTAATGTTGTACCGCAATTTCGGCCTCCAATCTACGTCGAGTTTCTCCCCTCCAACCGAATCCTTCTCCGGCATAGTAAGGAAGAATCCAGCTCCACTCGAATCGGGCCGAGCCGATATATCAAGAGTGAACAGACTATCTACTTGGATGCCTTCAGCAGCGAGAATAGATCGAGCTGCTGCACCTTCCGCATTCTGCTGCAGTGCTTGTGGAGCCTCCGGATAAAGTGAATCCGCATCTAGAGCTGAGTTGGAATGTCCTTGTCCGCCTGACGATGTTTCACCCGTAGAACCGTACATAAGCGTTGATCTATTGATGGGGAATCGGAATACTGAAGATACATTGCTTCCCACGCTCGGCACAATTTCCTACGCATAAACGTGACGTGAACGATCGCCTGATAACTAGGGAAATCAATGTATTTGGATCCGAATGGCCTTTGGGTCACGTTCGGTACCTACGTGTTCCGAGTAGGCGCAGATATCCACTTCTCAGTGAGCTCATGGAAATGTTTCCCGTGCCCCGTGTCTGACATATAGTCGGGCGGTCCACGTTGCGGATCCGTGAGGAGCCTGCTTCATTCAGACTGCCTACCCGGACGAATGTGAGCGAGCACTCATCGAAAACACAGCAACCGTACCGGTGCCATGGCTTCGTTCCGAAAGAAGGGAAAGGGCGGACACTATTATGCTCGATTCTATAACTCCTCCCGTTCGCCGAAGCGGAAAGAAATTCCGCTTGATACCACGCGGAAAAAGGTAGCCCGGCGACGCTTCGTCGACCTCGAAGAACAGTTCGAAAAGGGCGAGTTCGACCCGTGGCACGATCCCGCAGACAAAGACCGGCTGACAGTCCAGGAGGCCGTTGAGAGGTTCCTCGACATGAAGGATAATACCATTCGTGCGTCGACGCTACGAACGTATCGGCAGCAACTTGAGGCCTGGATCGAGTCGTGCCCGCCAGGACTGACTCTGAAGCTTGTCGGACCCGAGCATATTCGGCCCTACGTCTACACGCACACGTCCGACGAACGCGATCACATTGACGCTCCGAGCAATGCAACTCAGCGCAAGCGCTACCGACACGTGCAGGCTTTTCTGAATTGGAGTGTCGACAAGGGCATGCGGAAAGAGAATCCGATCGAGGAGGTGGAAAAACCTAGCAAGCGAGAGAAACAGCCGACCTTCCTGTCCCCCTCCGAACTGGAGAAACTGCTGAAGAAAATCCGTGAGCACGGCGAGACGGTCACAGACATCCACGGAAACCCGTCGGACGTGCAGTGGCTCATCGACATAATTCAGGTCGCGGTTTGTACCGGCCTCCGCCGCGGCGAACTTCTTTCGCTGCGCTGGCGAGACGTCAAGATCGACGAGGAATTGGTCACGATTCGTAACCAGGAGGACTTTACGACCAAGTCCGGGAACGAACGACGTGTCCCTCTCCGAAGTGACGCCCTTGAGGTGATCCGCCGCCTTCACACTGACGATGTCGATCCTGACGACCCGGTGTTCACGGATCGCAAAGGCCGGCGGATCAAGCCGAACCGAGCGACACGCCGCTTCAAGACCTTCGTCAAGAAGGCCAAACTGAAGAACAAAGAGGATCTCCACTTCCACAGTCTACGCCACACGTGCGGCGCCTGGCTCGCTTCGAGCGGCGTTCCCTTGCGGGTTATCCAGGCAATCCTTGGGCACTCAACGATCAACGTGACGGAAATCTATAGTCACCTCCAGCCCGACGTGATGGGAGAGGCTATGGAAGAGGCATTTGACGACCTCTAGAAACAAGTGCTCGATTCAAAGGCCTGGGTCGAGCGCGGAGAATCATTCAACTGCAAGGGGATATTGAGACACGATCTGACGTAAGCACGTCCTCTATTTCCCCAACTTGGCATGTATCGTCCTCTTAAACTCGACAAAGTACTCCTTCTGCTTGACCTTGGCGTTCTAAGAGCATCGGTTATACGGCGGCAGCTTCCTTGAACGCTTCGTGGACGGCCTCAACCTCATCAACGGCTTTTTCAGCGAAATCAGCAGCAGCGGCATGCTGATCATTATTATAGCCGTCCAATATGCATTTGGCGTTTGTCACAGCATCAGGGTCATGAGCCTCCTGAATATTGACCACGTCTCCATCCTCTGTCTGAATCTTTTGCCATGGGTAATCCACGAGGATATGTACATGGTTGTGTCTCATGAAGCGAATAAAAGACAGTTCATCTTCGTTAAAACAGTCACGTAGTGAATCAAGCGCCTCAATAAATGGCTTCCTCCACGGAATAAGCGTCGCAATTTCACGTGTCTGATCTTCATTTCTATACAACTCGTGGACTACCCCGTGAAGGTAGATCCAGAACAAGACATACTCGGCATTGGCAGCAACCTCATCTTGGATTCGGTAACAAAGTCCTCGTATCCGCTCCAGCCAGTTCTTTGTTGCCTCAAACTGCTGTGCATTACGATTCGAGCTGTTGACAAGATACTCTTTGAATTCGTGCGAGAGCGGGCCGTCCTTATTTTCCCTTAGCCGCTCAACTAACTCCTTTCGCTTCGGGTACTCCTCGATCCAGTCCTCAAAACTTTGATTTAGCATAGAGTCGAAAGCTTTCTAACGGGGCGAGCTGATCTGCGCGTTCTGAAGAAGGGATGCTCGTATCCCGGAATCAGATTGAGTCACCTCAGAGGATATGCGCCGCCGCAGCGCAGCGAAGGCGTGCGCATATCGGTGTCGCTCACCTGCGAAAATTCTCAGCACTGTCCGGGGGTTAAGCAAACGAAGCGAAACCCATCCAAGCGAAGTAATTTTGGGAAGTCTTTTAGTCAGGTGTAGCACAAGGTTACACTGCTAGTTCATAATGTTTTTAACTTCAAATCAGTTATCCATTTTGCAACCCCTTCCAGGTTCGGAAAAATACTCTTTGAGTTTACACCATAACGAAACAAGTCGCTTTTAATTTCTTGTCTTCTACCGTGTGGTATGACGACTTCGACGATTGTGCCCCAGTCTAATTCCTCCGTTGGGATAGGGTGAACCGTGAAGGCTCCCTCCTGATTGGATATTCGAGAATGAAGATGAGAGGGGTAGTATATTGATAGATTATCTATCTCCAAGGGGCTATTGTATCCCTCTACATTGCCTGTGTGTATGATATTATCGGCATCAGAAGAGTGCAAAATGTAGACAGCGCTATTATTCTCGTTATTATCGGATTCCTCCTTGACTGCAAAGTAAAGGGCGTTGAGAGGGTTACGTGTCCAATCTAAATACCTCGTTGGAAGACCGTGATGCTGGGCGAGAGCCAACCACTCCCACTTGCTTCGAGGCTCATCGTCTAAGTAAGGACGAGCTTCCATCTCAAAGAGATCGTATATATCCTCCTCTGTAGAGAGTAAAGCATCCCTTCCAGCCCCTTGACTTTCAAAATATTCAAGGTGTCGGCCAATTTTAGGGATAAGATCATATTCTATCGTCTTGTGCCCCCTAAAAAGACTTCGCTGATCACCTTCCGCCTCTATGATATCGTGGTATTCTTTAAAGTCGTTAGAGTGAAGAGTACGCATAGTACGACTGGTTTATCGTATCGGTATAACGTATTAGATGAGGTGCGGAGGGCGGGAAAAAGCCAACCGGAGCGCCAGCCGACGAAAATAACAACGCCGGACGGAGTTTCCATTCTCCGGTATCGTCACTCCCGACGAGCGAAGTCGAAACCGCCCACCCGACCTCGGACGATGACGGCCTCAGCCCTCCGTCACCTCTAGCATGTGTTATGCGCGCTCTATGTGTGCACCTGGCATGGTGGAGCTATTTGTCAGGCTCTCTGCCTGAATTCAGAGGGCGGGGAGAGAACTACTGATGCCCGACGAGTAGATTTTGCTCACTTGTATAGATCACATTCCCTGGTTTGAGACGCTCTCCTATCCAGATGAGCTTCTCCACTTCCCGGTTATCGTACTCCAATTCTTTTGTAATATCTGACAGTAAAACAATAACAAGTATAAAATCTTCAAAGTCTACAAATAAAGTAGACTCCATTGTGTGGTCACCGAATCGAATGTTCCTAAGCTGGGCCTCATATTCCCTATCTTCCAAAACAGAAGTGCATGCCTCCCCTATGTTGCTGCCATTTATGCCCATTCTGTAATAATTTTTCATCTTATATGCCTGTAGCCTATTTAGATCATCTATTGTGTAAATCTGACTATCCTTGTGCCAAAAATTAACATACATGTAACTGCTGTTTTCGAATGCTTCTCTAGCCTCATACCCAAGCGGCGATAGAGAACATACCGCAACGGTGTCTCTGAGTGTTTCATTCCTCCGTATCACCCGTCTAGAATCTATTTTCCAGCCGTGTGGGGCAGGAAGGTATACGAAATGCCCGCCCGAGAAGGGGAAGGCGTGCATTCCCTCATATTCCGCGAGTTCATCGAACTCAATGATCCGCAGATCTACATCGTGAGAGTCGTTTCTTGCTCTAGCTTCGGCACCGTTCGTATATCCTTCGTTAGTGATTATCACTCCCTTGCTAGCCCCTACGTCCCTTACAAGACTCAAGAAACTTTCTACGACTTTTATATCTACGTTTTTTGAGAAATGTTTACAATCTATAACGACATCTATGTCAAATCCGGAGACTTTCCCCCTCGCATAAATATCAATCTGCCTCTTCTTCTCCGATATCTTTCCCTCCAGCTTGACATCGTGACGCAAATCACACCGAGGGTACATCGTCCGAAGTCGCTTGTGGATGTATCTCTCGTAATCGCGCCAGTCCATAGCCGTTGAACGAGGGAATAAAGAATTCAGCCCAGAGGTGCGGAATTATACTGTATCCTGATTACCTCCAGCAGGCTCGATACTCCACTCCTGTTCTGAAATGTCAAGGCGCACTCTCCATTCGTCGGCCTCACCCAGATTTGAGGCGGTAAGCAGATCGGGCAGCCTTCGAAAGAACTCAGCAAGATCTCCGCCCCCGTTCGAGCGGTATCGCACCGTTACATCATCGAATTCAACTGACACCTCACCAGTCGCCTGTGATTTCGATTCAAACAGCGACTGAAGCTTGTGGCTACTCCACTGGTATAGGTCCTTGCTCAGCTCCTGAACGAAAGTTTTCAGAAAGCTTCCGGCAGCCACGCCCGCAGCGATATCGACGATTAGCCTAAAGCTCTCCGGTCCCTCTACCGCCGGACTCCAAGACAGAGTGAGATTAGTGTCGCGCTCAGCCATGAAGTGTGGTATGACCGCATCAAGGTCTTCTCCATCATAGCCAGTCACATTGAGGTCAAGTGTGATGGTGTGAGATCGATCGTTTACCTCAGGCATGGGTACGCTAACATTCAGAACAGAGTACGTGGACGTGCAACATAACGTGAACGCTCACCTGAGCCGGGCAGGAAGACGAGTGACCTCAACTGCCCCCCCCAAATTACAACATACGCCGGAGTTTCCATCTGCTTGTGCCGACACTCTCGGTCATCGTAGGCGAACTGCGCAATCGGAATCATTCGAAAACGGCAACAGCCCGGGTTCAGGTGTACCGAAGGTCATACCGCATTAAATTTTCCCGTGTGATGATTTTTCATCCAGGTCGAAATGACTTCATTCCGGCGGCAAGGTTGGGGAGTTAGTTTGCTGGTGTTATTGGGGCTGTATGAACCGACAATTTGGATAAACTCTCCAGGCTGCACTGAGAACTTGATTTCCTGGCCTTCTGAAAGTGTAACGTTCTCGATGATGTCATTTCCTTCGGTATTAGTAGCCCTTATAACGTGCGTAGTTTCCTGCTCTAACTCTGCAATTATGGCTTCCGTGGCGCCATCTGGTACTTGCACTATTTCTTCAATTATTGTCTCAGGTTCATGTGCAAACAGCTCTCCCCAATAAATACAGCGCCCACTTGAGACTTCGAAGAAAAGATGAGGGCAACTTCCCGCTTCCCAAAATCGGTCGATGGCAAAAGTTCGTGACAGATTCAGTTCGTGTACTTCTTCTTTGATTTCAACACCACCTTCCCTAAGCAAAAAAGATTTGGGATAAAGCGAAGGTCCCCAGACACGAAAGTTTTCACGTTGTTCTTTGGAGTAAGATACAAATTGAGATTTTTGTGGCCGTCCACCATCTTTTGGCCGCGTCCTTTTTCCAAAGAACTTGTTGTTCGGAGAAATGTGACGGAACGGGCCAAGGAGAAGAGCTGCTGGTATAATCACGTCTGCACCAGAAGGAATCGGAGCTTCGGGAAGGGGGATTGACAACTCTTTCTCTCCTTCCCCTAGGAAAGTACTTTCACTCGGATCTTTCCCGCCTTCTTCAGCAATCAACTCTTCCAACAGAAGGGTCCCGTCAGTTGTATTTTTCGCAGCCAAGAAGACGGCCCAAAGAGGCCGAAGGCGGTAAATCTCCTTGAGCCCTGCATCGCCACATACTTCCCAGTAGACAAGGGGCGAGGCTACTTTTTGCGGGGGAAAGCCTTTCTGCAAGAGAAGTTCGCTAATGCGGTCTTCTGGCCCAACAACATCTCTAATTTCTTCGCGCGATGGTAGACGTGTTGCTTTAAAATATTCAAGGCCGTTCTCCTGACCCAATTTCCGTACATCGGAATGAGATGACTCATATTCCTCTATACTTTCATATTTCTTTCCCCATATACTATTATGCCGTAGACCACAATTATTTAGCACTGAACTCATAAAACCACCCACTCCGTTTTCAACGAGTAGTGGGTGATCAATATTAGGTAATCTCGAAAAGTCACGATTGAGAATCTCCTCGGCAATTTCTACATCCTGACATATGAGGTATCGCGCATTAAGGTTATTCTGTTCTGTTGGCCCTTCTAATCCACGTCGTTCGACAATTGAATGCCATTTATCACGGGCCTTTCGAAGCTCAGAGGGACTGAATTTTGTTCCCTTCGGATGGTCTCGGTTATAGTGACCAGCGTGAGTATG
Source organism: uncultured Salinivenus sp. (assembly GCA_964502085.1). Taxonomy (GTDB): domain Bacteria; phylum Bacteroidota; class Rhodothermia; order Rhodothermales; family Salinibacteraceae; genus Salinibacter. Next base: position 9,705 of record CAZCUZ010000002.1, read on the forward strand.
GCAATCGAAGCACAGAGCAATGGCGTTTTCTAAATCGTCCGTACCTCCTTCCGACTTCGGAACGATATGATGTACCTCAATGCTTACGCCCTTGTAGCGATGGCACACACAGCAATGACGTGCCGCCGCAGTTAGTGCTTGTTCTCTCACCCCTCTAGTAAATCCCATAGTTGCTTTGGGCTCAAGTCAGGCAGATGGGAGCGGTATAACCCGTAATTATGTCAACGGGCTGGGCATAGTTCGCACGCATATTTTGCCCTATGCCCGGTACGGCCAGCATGTTACGCAGATTGGCGAGCGTACTACGTCAATCTTCCTGACATAGTATAATATCAGCTTCAGGCAATCAATCACGAGCTTCGGGCACCTCGTTGAACTCGTATATCCCTCCTCTCAAAGCAAAGTGCCCGTCCAGTCGCAGAGCGATAATCGGAAGATATGCGTGTATCGAACGGAGTACACCGAGAGTGGGGACTCTCATTCCCCATATATTCCCCAGCCATTCCCCACTCCCTGCAAATTCTTTCGATCTCCTGCAGAAGCGTAAATCGACCCAAAACAAACAAAACACCCCGAAAACGCCATTTCTAGGCGCTCAGGGGCGTTTTTCTGTGCTAGAAAAGTGCCGGAGGGGGGACTCGAACCCCCACGGGGCACAGGCCCCAACGGATTTTAAGTCCGTTGCGTCTACCAATTCCGCCACCCCGGCAAGAGGCCCTACGGGTGCATCTCGAAAGACCCTCTACGGCCCACAGTTCCAATCGATTCCTCGTCGGCCGCCCGCCAGACTCCAAGGAAAAAAGCGGCCCCCCCAACGTCCGGGGCGGGCCGCCGGGTCCTCTTCTCACGACGTTCCCCTCTGGCCGTCATCGCCCAGACGAGCCACCGAACAACGGCCCGCCTCCCCAGCCAGGCGTCCGTCCGCCGATGCACGCCTGCGAGGGCGACGGCGCAACGAGCCACGTCGTGTACTCGACCTCGGCAGGCCCCCGTTCGAGAACCCAGGTGCCCTTCCCTCCCGAATTGTCCGAATGCGTCGGCCCCGTGGGATCGTCCCACCAGTTGCAGGTCGCCTGAAGCGAATTCTCCTCATCCTTGCTCTCGATCCCATTCGGCGCCAGGAGGTTGTTGTACTGCACCGTCGCCTCGCCGGCACTCGCCGCCCCGTCGATCGCCACCGCGCTGCCCGGATACGGCCCCGGCGCATCGCGGCCCTCATTCCCACCGGCACTGAAGACGTCGAACACGGATCCATCGTTGATCCGGGTCAGCGTGTTGTACGTGACGCGAACCTCGCTCGGTACACCCTCTGCACTGGCGGATGACGTGAGCGCGACCCCGTACCCGAACAGGCCGTGTAGCTCGCGAACCACGTTCCCCCGTACCGTCACGTCCGACGCGTCCGCCTGCACCTTGATGCCCGCCACCCCGAAGGCAGGGGACCCGTCGTCTTTCACATTCTCAACGTCCCGCACGAGGTTGTAGGAAATCTCGACGTCGGACACCGCACTCGCCCCGAACACCTGGATGCCGTTGATCGACCCGCTGGGCACTGCCTCCCCAATGGAATGCACGACGGTCCCCACGACCTCCGCGTTGCTTGCCGTGACGCGGATACCGAACGGATCCGGTGTGACGTTGCCCGGCGTCGAAAAGGGGGCGTCCCTCGTCACGACCAGACTGCGCAGGGCGGCCCCGTCCGCCTCCAACGAGATCCAGCCCTCCACCACCGCAGGATTGCCGCTGAATGCCGGGGTCTTTCCTCGAACAGTAACAGCACGATCGACGGTCACCTGCTCTTCGTACGTGCCCGGCGAGACGCAGAGGACATCACCGCTACCTGCTGCATCCACCGCGCCCTGGATGGTCTGAGTTTCCGACACCGTCGCATCACAGCGCCCAAACCCCAGTTTTGAATTTGGGATCTGCGGCGTCACCGGAACCGACGAGGACGCATCTTCGTCGGTCTGCTCGGGCGACGGCGACGACTCGGGCGACGGGTTCACCAGAGAATCCTGACACCCGGCCACCACGAGACCGAAGCTAACAATTACGATCGCGACCCCCGTGAGCTGAAATCGAATCATGGGACTGTGTTGACCTGAAAGAAGGGACAGACGTGAGAAGTGATCACATTTATTACGCTCACATTAATGATTGTTTTCACCGCACGCAACCCGGTCGTCCGTCGCGGCAAGGACTTCATTCGGAGCGACGGTACGTCTGTCCTCCCCTCAGAGGAACCGGCGACAGCGGCGTCACTCCCCGTACGCCGCCTCTAGCATCGCCGCCACGTACACCAGCGGTGCGTTCCAGTTGATTGTCACCTCGTTGGAGGCGTAGCTGCAAAGCGCGTCAACGTAGGAGCGGGCCGGACGATCAGACGGATAGGTCGCTCCCTCCTCGCGGCAGTGCTCGGCGTCCTGCTGGCCCGGATTGGGGCCCCCGGCCAGAAGACCCGGCACGGGCGCCGCAACCGTGTCTGCCTCCGACGGGCGATGATGAATGTGCGTCGGCGTCTCGTCTCCATGCCCCGTCACGAAGCTGTATCCCGTCGCGTTGCGGCCCAGCAGATAATCGAGATTGGCGAGCGCCGCCCTGCGGTACCGCTTCCGGTGTTTCTCCGCCACGTCAGCAGCCTGGAGGAGCAGCATGGCCTGATTGGCGGCTTCGCTGTTGCTGCCCCACATGAAGTCGCTCCCGTCCTGTCCCATCGGCGTTCGGTAGGGCACGTTCGTCCGAGCCGTGGATAGCGAATCGGCGAACGTGAGAAATTGGCTCGCGAGGGCCGCTACGTTCACACTCTCGGCCACCTTCCTGCGATGGTGCAGCAGCGTCATCATGCCCAGCGGATGCACCGTATTCCAGGTCGGCACCGTCAGGTCGTGCTCCATGGGCGATGCCACCGCGAGGAAGCTGTCGGCTTCTGTGGTTACGGCCAACTCGGCGGCGGCCCACGCAAACTCGTCTTCGAAATTGTCATCCCCGTAGGCCCCGGTTTCGATGTCCGGATCGTACTCGTTATTCAGCGCCTGCTGGTCATAGGTCGAATCGGGGTGCGCCCGCGCCCACTCCCACGCCTCGACGGCTGCCGTGCGCATCGAGTCGGCCAGGCCCGGAACGGTCGAAGAATATTCGTCGTAGATCCGGCTTCCCTGCGCCATCACCGCGGCGAAGTTGAGCGTGGCTGCCGTTCCTTTTTGGACCACGTACCGGGGCGCCGTGACCTCGTGCGGCATCACCATCCCCTGAAAACCGGGGTGCGTGAGCTTGTGGTACACGCCCCCGTCCGGCGCCTGCATCTCCATCATCCACCGCAGATTCCAGAGCGCCTCGTCCAGCACGTCCGGCACGTCGGTTCCGCGCTCGGGAATGGTGGGCGAAAGCGCCTCGGCCGCCTCGGGCGCATGCTCGTAGAGGGCGAGCAACGTGTACGTGCTTATGCCCGAATTTACCACGTACTTGTTGTAGTCGCCGGCGTCGTACCACCCTTTCGGGGCCGACAGAACGGTCCCGGCCGGCCGCTCGTCCGAGGCCGCCGACGGGTGAACGAGCACACTGTCGTCCGGATGGCCGCCGGGGCGCGCCCACCGTCCGGCGTACCGCTCCGGGAGCGGCGTCGACATCCGCTGGTAGTAGTAGGCCTTGAGGGCCGCCGTCCCGACCGACTGGTAAACGTCCGGTCCAATGTCGAAGGAATGCGACGTCCCCACGCCGTCCACGTGCAATCGATACGTGCCCGACTCCTCCACGGACGAGAACGTCGCTCGCTGCACGGTCTCTCCGGATAGAGCCCAGCGCTCGGCGTCACTGAGCGTGCCAGTGAGTACCGTGTCGCCGGACGCGTTCACGAGAGCAAAATCGTCGGCCTCACCGCCCACGACAACGGCCGTCTTTTCGGCCGAGGGAGAAAAACCGATCTGATTGAGCCGAATGCGGTCCGCGGCGTCCGACTCCTGCGCGAGGCTCGTCCCTGCTCCCAGCCCGAAAACGCAAAGAAAGAGAACAAAGCCCGTGATCCGAAAACGGAATGACATGAGGCATATGCTGTGAATGAAGAAAAACGCGAAAAAGAATTACCGCGCGTTATCGTGGAGAAGCGCCGCACTGCGGAGGAGCGCACGGGCGTGGTGGTAGGTCCCCTTCCAGATGGAACCTTTCGGCGCGGTGCGGGCGTCGGGTGCAGTGTCGAGGCCCGATCGGTACCAGCCGCCGTGCTCGTGATCAATGAGATAACGGTCAACGTACCGCCACATCTCCTGCACCTTCTGTCCATAGTCCCGTCTCCCATCGGAAATGCGGTCGTCCATAAGTGCAAACGTGTGCAGCGCCTCGGCCTGTGCCCACCACGCTTTCGTGGATTGGACGATGCGAACGGAGTCGGCCCCGACCACGAGTCCTCGGTCGTAAAATCCGCCGTTCTCTTCGTCCCATCCGTGAGACAGCGCGTGATCCACCATGCGCCTGCCGACCTCGAGGGTCGTATCCGTCTCTCGCCCCAGAGCCTCGGCGGCCTCCAGCATCAAAAAGGCCGTTTCCACGTCGTGTCCGAACGAGACGTGATCGAGCCCCGCGTTTTCTTTCCGCACGGCCATCGTGGAGTCGCGGTACGAGATCGGCGTCCAGTCCCGCTCGAAGAAGAGGTGGAGGGACCCCCGATCCGACGTCATGGTGTCCCGCGTGAGGACGAGCAGGTCTTCGAGCCGGTCGCGGAGCCGGGGCGTCTCGGGGGCCACCTGGTAGAGCAGCGTAAAGGCTTCGAGCAGGTGAATCGTGCTGTTTTGATCCTTGGGCGGCGTCGTGCCCTCGTACCACCCGTCATGGGGCGTGCCGTCCCGCTGCAGGGCTTGAAAGTAGCCCCCATGCTCGTCGTCGTGGGCCCCGTCGTCGAGCCAGCGAAACGTACGCTGGGCCAGCCGGAGAGCACTGGTGTCACCCGTGGCGTCGTAGTACTGGGCCAGCCCGTAGATGGCAAACGCGTGCCCGTAGGCCGTCTTGATGGCCGTAAAGGAGCCTCCGTCCCGCTGCACCTCTCCCTCCCGATTTACGAGCGAGTAGAAGCCTCCCTCCTCCTCGTCCCAGAGCACGTCCCGAAGAAACCGCACTCCGTGCTCAGCCGCATGGACGTAGAGCGAATCCTCGCGTGGAGCGGCCTCGTGCATCCGGGCGGTCGTCCAGAGGTGCCGCGCCTGCGTGACCACGAACTTGTCCTGCGGCGCGCCCTGCGTCCAGTCATGTGCAAAGTCGCTCAGATAGCCGCCGTGCGTGCTGTCGACGGCCCGCGGATACCAGGGCACGAGCAGGTCTTCGTGGAGCGACGTCCGTAGGGTGTCGGCCAGCGCCGGGCGGTCGAGGGCCCGCTCGGACGACGTCGACTGACAGCCCCCGATCAGGCCAGCGATTATGAGGAGAAGAAGTGCGCTCCGGACGAACGACGTCATATCGCAATGCATTCAAGAAAGGAACCGTCTCGGCCCGCGCCCGCTCTTCATTTTCCCTGGAGGGCAGACCACAAAGAGCAAAAGCGCTTTCACACTAAGAGAAGCCCCTCCAAAGGTCAAACAAAGCCCCGCCCTTCATGGGACGCGTCCCCGCACGACTCGTCCGGAACGCCCCGCTTCGCTTTTTGCGAAATATTGCTGGCAGGCTACACCGCTGCTGCTTTTGTTGAAGATGTTGATTTGCCCCTCGTTACGACCCTCACATCCATTTTCCAATCCTCATGAAAGTTACAGTTATCGGTGCCGGCAACGTGGGCGCCACCGTCGGCGACTGCGTCGCGCAGAAAGACATGGTGCAGGACGTGGTGTTGGTCGACATCAAAGAAGGCATGCCGCAGGGCAAGGGCCTGGACATGATGGAGTCGGCCCCGGTCCACGGCTTCGACACGACGGTCACCGGCACGAACGACTACGGCCCCACCGAAAACTCGGACGTCTGCATCATCACCGCCGGACTACCCCGAAGCCCGGGCATGAGCCGCGACGACCTGCTCGCCAAGAACACGGAAATCGTGGGGGGCGTCACCGAGCAGTTCGTGGAAGGCAGCCCGGACAGCACCATCATCGTGGTGGCCAATCCGCTCGACGTGATGACGTACGTCGCCTACGAGGCCAGCGGCTTTCCCTCGAACCGTGTGATGGGCATGGCCGGCGTGCTCGACACGGCGCGCTTCCGATCGTTCATTGCGGAGGAGCTCGACGTGTCGGTGCGCGACGTGCAGGCGCTCCTGCTCGGCGGCCACGGCGACACGATGGTGCCCCTCCCCCGCTACACCACCATCGGCGGCATCCCGCTTCCCGAGTGGCTCGACGACGACACGATTGATAACCTCGTGGAGCGAACGAAGGGAGGCGGTGGCGAGATTGTCGACCTGATGGGCACCTCCGCCTGGTATGCTCCAGGCGCGGCGGCGGCCGAGATGACGGAGGCCATCATCAAGGACAACAAGCGCATCCTTCCCGCCGCGGCGTACTGCGACGGCGAGTACGGGCTCGAGGACCTCTTCATCGGGGTGCCGGTGAAGCTCGGAGCCGACGGCGTCGAGGAGATCATCGAGGTCGATCTGACCGACGAGGAGCAGGCCCAGATCGAAACCTCCGCCGAGCACGTGCAGAGCAACCTCGACGACCTGCAGCGTCTCCGCGACGCGGGAGAAATCGGCTAGTGTGGTTGGATGAGTGGACGTATGGAGGGATGGAAGCATCGGGCGACTTCCATCCTCTCCAAACCTCACTCCTTTCAGACGAGCCACCGGACAGTTTTAGCTGAAGGGGTGTTTCTCGCCGGTGAAGCTCCTTTGGATACTAGTCATCCTGAGCGGAGCGAAGCAGGCAATCTCAGATTGCCAGAGTCGAAGTGCCCTGAGCGAAGTGAAGAAGTACTCTTGGGGTGAATCTCTCCGAATAGAGCGGAAGCAGTTTCCGGAAGCGTGTGCGTTTTTCTCGCTTTTCCGCCGTCTTCAGAGGGATTCTTCGGTCGCAAGGCGCCCTCAGAATGACGATGATTCCGATGTTTGAGGGTTCGAATCGAGCTTCACCGGCCAACGATGAACACTGTCCAGTCGCTAGTCCTCTCACCCCTACCCGGGCGCAACCTGCCGGAGCGGATCGATCGGTTCGCGGTGCCCCTCCGGATGAGCCTCGTCGTGTCGGCGCGGCTCGAGGTGCGCCGTGACGTGCACCTCGTCGTCCGGAAAGAGGGCGTCGACCCGGTCTTCCACCTTGTGGGAGCGGGTGTGTGCGTCTCGGATCGACATGTCGCCGGGAAACATGAGGTGGTACTCGACCCACACTTGGTCCCCGGAACGGCGGTGTCGCACCTGATGGTACTCGGCGATCGTGCCATCGGCCTTTGCCTCCGTCAATTCGTCGAGGAGGGCCTGTGTGGCCTCCGGGTCGGCCTCATCCATGAGGCCGTAGACCGAGCGTCGAAGCAGGCTCGTGGCCGTCCAGAGGATGTTGGCGGCCACTGCCAGGCCCACGACCGGATCAAACCAGCGGATGCCCGTGAGCCAGACGAGGGCCACGCCCACGATGACGCCGAGGCTCGTCCACATGTCCGTCATCACGTGCTGACCGTTGGAGACGAGAACGAGGCTGTTGGTCCGCCGTCCGGTGCGAATCAGGTACCAGCCGAGAGCCAGATTCACGGCGGTGAGCCCTCCCAGCAGGTACAGCCCCAGATCGAGCCGTCGCAGGTCCGGTCCTGCGATGAGGTCCTCCACTGCCATCCAGCCAATGATGAGGGCGGCCATCAGAATGAGCGTCCCCTCCACCGCCGCCGCGAAATACGCAATTTTCCCGTGACCGTAGGGATGGTCGGGATCCGGCGGCGTCGCGGCGTACCAAAGGCTGAACCCCGCAAACCCCGTGGCAAAGAGGTGAATGACCGACTCAGAGGCGTCGGACAAGATCGCCGTACTGCCGGTAAGGTAGGCCGCTGCGAGCTTGCCCACCAGCATGACGAACGAGACGACCAGGCTCAGCGCCATCGCCCAGCGGCGGGCCCGGTGGGTATTGCCGCGCGAAACGTCCGTCCGAGGGTGCGTGTCAGACATGGGATCTCTCTCAACACGCCACCTCCGGGGCAGGTTCGCTCCCGCTGAAGGGTCCCGGTGAACTTCACAGAGGATCCAGTGAGACGACGGGATCAGAACGAGGGTGTCGGATGGATCTGGCATCGCGACACAGTGCCCGAAGGAATTCCGTAGAGGAGATACATCCTCCAGATTCGTATTGTCCCCGTAGACAACCATGCCCCACCTCGAACACGTCGGCATCGCAGTCGAGAGCGTTACGGCGGTCATCGACTGCTTCGACGACCTTCTCGGGAAGCGCCCGTACAAGTCCGAAACTGTCACCTCCCAACAGGTCCGCACGCACTTCCTCGACGGCGAGTCCACCAAACTCGAACTGCTGGAATCCCTCGACGCCGAGTCGCCGGTTCAGCGCTTTCTCGATCGCCGGGGCGAAGGCCTGCATCACCTCGCCTTCGAAGTGGAGGACCTCTCCGACACCCTCCACCGTCTCCGCTCGGCCGGTTTTACGATGCTGAATGACACGCCTCAGCCCGGTGCAGACGAGAAGAACATCGCGTTCGTCCATCCGAAGGACACCCACGGCGTCCTGGTGGAATTCTGCGAAACGACCGCTCCCTCTTGGTCCCCCCGGCGCGTCTCGAATCGCGATCGGACCCTCGCCGTCTACGAACGAGGAGATCCGGACCGGCCTCCCTTCCTTTTTCTCCACGGCGCAGGGGGAAGCACGCGTCTCGACACCGCTCCCCTCCTCCGCCGCCTCGAATCGTCCGTCCACGGAATTGGCCTCGACCTCAGCGGCCACGGGGCCTCCTCGTTCCCGCCCGACGACGAGTTGACGATGGATCGGTTTGTGTCGGACGTCGTGGCCACCCTGGACGCGCTCGACTGCCCGTCCGCCCACCTCTTCGGCTTCTCCCTGGGCAGTGCCGTCGCCCTGCGAGTCGCGGACGCATACCCCGAGCGGGTCGACCGACTCGCTCTCTTTGCCCCGACCGCCGAATGGGACGACGCCCTCACCACCCAACTGCGCACCCGGCTCGACCTCGAGACCCTGCGGGCCCGGGCCCCCGACCGAGCCGACCGGATGGAATCGCAGCACGAGCACCCCGATCGCCTCTTCCCCGCCCTGCGGGCATTCGTGGACACACTGCCCTCGACGAACGACGCAATGGCCCAAACGCTCAGCCGCGTTTCCCATCCAACGCTGGTGACGGGACTCGACGACGATCCCCTCTTTTCGGTGGAGGCCACCCAGTCGGTCTACCGGCAGTTGTCGAACGCTCGCCTCTCGATCGTACCGGGGCGTCGTCACCGCCTCGACGAGGACGTCCCCTCCCTCCTCGCCCCCCTCCTCCGTCGCCACGTCTCCTGAACTCCCTGCCCGCACCGCCTCAGTAGCTCAAAGTGCCCCCTTTCTCCGTGAGACGCAAGTCTCTCCGGGGTCTCATCCGTCTGTGTCCGGGAGAAAGCCGACGAGTGCCTCCCAAAATCGGTCGAACGCCTCGTACTGCGGCACGTGGCCGATGCCGGGAAGCTCCACCAGTGTGCTGTTCGGAATGGCCTCGGCCGTCTCATCTCCCAGCTGATCGTACCGCCCCATGGTCGCAGCCACTGAATCTGAGACCCGTCCGGTTCCGAGCGCCGTTCGGTCCCGCTCCCCAATGACCAGAAGCGTCGGCATCTGCAGGTCGGGAAATTCATAGAGGACCGGCTGCGTAAAGATCATGTCGTAGGTCCGCGCGGACACACGGGCAATCGTTTCGTAGTCCGGCCCGCGAATCCATCCGGCCTGAATTTCGAGGAGGGGATCGTACGCCTCCTTCCAGGTGCCGTCGAAGTAGCTCTCCTGCATGTACTGCTTGACGCCGTCCGGGGTCTTCTCAAGCTCCTGCTGATACCATGCATCGATGGATTGGTAGGGGACTTTTCGCTTCCAGTCCTCGAGCCCAATCGGATTGACGAGCGCGAGCTGATCGGTGCGATCCGGGTACATGAGAGCAAACCGGGTGGCCACCATTCCTCCCATCGAGTGCCCGACGACCGTCACTGTTCCTGCCTCCAGATCGTCTAGAAGCGCGTTCGTGTGCCGAGCCAGCGCGTGAAAGGAATACTGGAAGTCAACCGGTTTGCTCGATTTCCCGAACCCGATCTGATCGGGCATAATCACGCGATATCCCGCCTCGACCAGCGCCTCGGCCGTGCGGGCCCAGTACGCCCCAGAAAAGTTCTTCCCGTGAAGCAGGAGAACCGTGTGATCCGGCGTCTCACCGTCGGGCGCAACGTCCATGTAGGCCATCTCGAGAGACTGGCGCTGGGCCTCGACGTCATAATACTCGACGGAATAGGGGTAGTCGTATTCGCTCAGGCGGGCGTCGTACTCCTGCCCGAGCGCCGGAGAGAGGAGGGCCGTCGACAAGATGAGAAGAATCGATCCGCGAAGGAGGGGGCGCATCTGAACGTCGAACATCGTTGAGAAGAAGGTTCGTAGACAATTCTACGCGGGATGCCCAGCTCTTCTGCTATCAGGTAATGGGAGAGAGAACCCGGTCGAGGACGACCTCCCCTTCCCTCTCAAGAATGAGAAAGGACCTCGACCCGAATCGTTCGATTCACTGCCGCGGTCGTACCCACGCGGTCGGGACGGCGACGTTACCTTCACCCTACCGGTTAGTCTAAAACTCTTCGTGTATCCCCTTCCGTATCGTAAATCACCACCTGGATCACCTCGTCGGGCACCCGAAGAAAGCGGGAGGACTGCGAAAGATAGGTTGAGCCGTAGAAAAACTCTTCTTTTCGATTCGACCCGTCGGGAAAGACCAATTTGGCGTACCGGTCTCCTGGATGAATCACCACGCGCCGCCGTAACCGGGAGTCGGGCGACTGGAAGGCCTTCAAATGACCGCCACTCTGGGTCGCAACCAGAAGGGAGCCTCCCTCCTCGTCGATGATTTCGGCAAGGCCTTTCCCGTCGCCCTCCACGAAAAAGCCTGTTTCCGTGTGGTTTCGGTAGGCAAACTGTCCCGTGCCGTTCCCGTCGAGGAAGGCCCCGGGAAAGGCGTCTGCTCGACCGGTCTTGGAGTTGGTCGCGTACCAGTTGCCCACCATGAGCACGTCGAGGGTTCCGTCGCGGTCGTAATCTCCGGTCTGCATTCCAAAAATGGGTGCCACCTGGACCCGTCGCGGAAGCGAGCGGACTACAAACTCCCCGTCTCCCTCGTTTTCGAGGTAACTCGATCTAAATCGAACGGCCTCTCGGACGTATGCGCCTTCTCGCTCGCTGTCGGAGAAGATCTCCTCGAAGGTCTTCTCGGCGTAGGAGCGGTACGTCGGTATCCGTGCTTTCAGTCCCGGAATTTGCTCGAGCAACTCGTCGCGCTCGGGAACCGGATACCGGTTGCCATCCGGAAAGTAGAGACTCAGGATCGGGTCGAGGGTACCGTTCTCGTCGTAGTCCTTTGCGTGGACCTGCACCGGCTGGTCAGGAGCCGCCTCGAAGCGAGTGTTGAGCCCGAGGTTGCCAGCCAGGTAGTCGGTGTCTCCGTCCCGGTCAAAGTCTCCGGCGGCGAGGCTCGTCCACCACCCGGATGTGTTCGAAAGACCTACCTCGTCGGTCACCTCCGTCAGGCGGCCTTCGTCGTTTTGGTAAACCGTGATGGGCATCCACTCACCAGCCACCATTAGGTCCCGATCTCCGTCATTGTCGTAGTCGGTCCACAGCGCATCGGTGACCAGGCCCACCTCCTCAAGGCCCGGCGCGACCTTTTCTGTGACATCGGTAAACTTAGCCGTCCCGTTCTCGGCGTCATTGCGTAGAAGGACGCTGCGCGGCGGTCGCGGGTAGGCACCAGGACGGACCCGCCCCCCCACAAACAGGTCCAGGTCCCCATCCCCGTTGAAGTCGGCGGCCGTGACCACCGATCCGGGAGTGGAGATCTCCGGAAGAGCCCTGTCCGCGCGGCGGAATTTGCCTGTCCCATCGTTGAGGTAGAGCCGATCTTGATATAGGGAGGAATCGGTGGACTGGGCCGATCCGCCGGAAACGACGTACAGGTCGAGGGTACCATCCCCATCGGCGTCGAAGAAGAGGGCCCCTCGATCCTCGAACTGCTGCCCGATTTGAAGAGTATCACGCCGGAATCGTCCGCTGTCGGTCTGGCGGAAGAGCAAAGGATGATGCCCACGATCAGATCCCACATAGAGGTCGTCCCGCCCGTCACCGTCGACGTCCCCGACGGCCACGCCCGGACCTTCGCGAGAGAACTGATGAGGAAGCAGAGGATGTTGCTCGAACTCATTCACGCTCGCCTCCCGATGGCGATATCCCAGACCCCGAGCGCGCGTCACTTCCTCGAAGAGTGGGGCCGAGTCGACCGTGTCCGGTGCGGAGGATGCTTCCTTGTCCGAGGCTGCGGAGTCGTAGTGTACCGTCACATCCTCCCGAACCGACAGGTCGGTGAGCGTTTGGGCCCTTCCGTCGGGCCACACGACCGACAGCGAGTCCGCAGTCGTGTCCGCTCCGAGACCGAAGTGCACGGTCGAACCCACGGTAGACTGATAGCCCCGGTACGGTGAAAAGTCCTGATACATCGTCACCCCCCTATTGTGCAGCGTGAGCTTGGCCCCGAGGCCCCGCCGGTTGTCGGATGGACCATGCAGGCGAACGTGCAGGGCGTGGGCACTGTCGCGCGAACTTGCGGTGTTTTCCAGAATCGTGGCCGGCTCGTTGATGTTGTTCGTGACGAGGTCGAGGTCGCCGTCCCCGTCGAGGTCACCGAAGGCCGCTCCGTTCGAGATGCCCGGCTTCCGAGAAGCCCACGTGCCGGTCCGATCCGCAAATCGAAGGGTACCCTCGTTTTCGAAAAACCGGTTGGGGAGGTCCACGGTCGGCAGGTTCTTCATCGCCTCGATTAGGTCGTCGCGCTGCGCCTCACTGGTGCCGAACGAGAGCAATCGGCGTTGCTTCTGGGCAAAGTCGAAGTTGGTCACGTCCTCACCGTAGCCGTTCGTGACGAAGAGATCTCGCTCCCCGTCATTGTCGAAGTCTGCCAGCAACGGTGCCCAGCTCCAGTCGGTGGCAGCCACTCCCGCCAATCGGGCAATCTCGCTGAAAAACAGACCGCCGTCCGGCGGGGTACCGGTGTTGAGTTGAAGCGTGTTCTGCAGATACTGCAATTCGTAACCGCGGCGGTCTCCGCGCTGGAGAAGTTCGTAGTTGGTTGGGTACGGCATCATCTTCTGCCGGAGGTGGTCAGGGGGAAGCATGTCTAGAACCATGATGTCGTCGTGCGCATCGTTATTAACGTCGGCGACGTCAACTCCCATGGCACTGTATGACTGGTGCTTCGTGTACTCTCCGATCCGATTCGTAAACGTCCCGTCCCCGTTGTTTACGTAGAGAAGATCGTTGGAGGCAAAGTCATTGGCAACGTACACGTCGGGCCAGCCATCTTTATTAATGTCGCTTATCGCCAGGCCGAGCCCGTGGCCCTCGATCTGAATGCCCGCCTCCGCTGAGACGTCGGTAAACGATCCGTCCCCATTATTTCGATAAAGGCGATCAGTGTTTTTTGCCTGTCCCTCCGTCTGCTTCGAGGTCAGGGCATTCTGGCTACCACTCTGCATGGCGTTGTTGAGCACGTAGAGGTCGAGGTCCCCATCTCGATCGTAGTCGAAAAACGCGGCGTGGGTCGAATAACTCGTGTCGGCGACACCATAGCGCTCGGCCTCCTCCGAGAAAGTGGGTACCCCGTTCGGTCCCACGCCCTGATTGATGTAGAGCCGGTTGGCCCGGTCCGCTCCCGCAGACGACGGCCCTCCGATGCACACGTATACGTCGAGGCGCCCGTCCTGGTTGACGTCCGCGACAGTGACACCGGTCGACCACACATCCGCCGCCGCCACACCCGCCCGGTCCGTGACGTCGCGAAACTGGAAATTGCCCTCATTCAGGTAGAGGCGGTTTTCAACCATGTTGCCCGCAAAGTACAGGTCCGGTCGACCATTGCCGTTGAAATCGCCGAGTCCCACCCCACCCCCGTTGTAGATGTAGAGGTAGTCGACGGGGTTCATCAGGGAATCGTCTTCCGTAATCGTATTCTGGAACTGAACTCCCGTCCGCTCGGGAGACCGGCCCACAAACAGGCGGTCCGAATCCGAGAAGCACCCCGCCTCTATAAGGGCAAGGAGTGCAATGGTCGCGAGACAAAGCAATAGAAAGGGAACTCCTCCATAACGGGGCATAAATATTCAATATAATTATACCTACTTGATTCTTAATTTATTCATCTTCGTAAAATATGGAATACTTTAACATATTAAATTATACAAGGAATATATACAACCAAATCAATCATTATTATTACCAAAACCTCGAAGTGAATAATTAGTAATCGTGCGTCACGAGTGAATCTCGTCCTTCGACCACGGTGTAAAACTGATCCATTTCTACGTTTCGAAACGTGTCCATCTGCCTACTTGCCGGCCACCGGACTGCTAGCGACTGTACCGCAGTGGCGTTCCCTAGTCCCACGTGCTGACGAAAGCTCGATGCGCCAAAACTTCCGCCCGAGGACACGAGCGTATGAATCTCGCGCCGTCCGGAATCCGTTTCGGTGACGACCGCCACGCGAGCTCCGATCCCCGCTGTATTCGATTCAGTGCCTCGAACTCGAACCCCGATCCAATGATGGTCGTGTCCGGAATTTTCGAACAGCGCGTTATTGTACGTGTCGCCGGACATCGCCCCGCCAAGGATGGTGAACAGGTCCAGATCTCCGTCACTGTCAACGTCCCCTAAGGAGACGCCGTGGCCTTTCCCGAGGTGACCTACCCGTGCGTCCGACGTGACTTCGGCAAACTCCGATCCGTTTCCATTTAAAAAGAGACGATTAGGGATCAGACTCGTAAAGTGAGGACCGCCGGTTCCGACGTAGATGTCTGGGTAGCCGTCGCTATTTACATCTCCGTAGTTTGCTCCCATTCCATAAAGCACGCGATCAAGGTTTACCTCACTCGTCACATCCCGAAACTCGCCGTTTCCGTCATTCTCGTATAGACGCGGGAGCACACGGTCAGGCTCACGACCAAGATATTCCTCCACTACAGGATCGAGGTCTACGACGTACCGCGGTCCGAATCCGGAGACAAAGAGATCGAGACGGCCGTCGTTGTTATAATCCCAGAACCACGTGGGAAAGCTGTTTGTCGGTTCTCCGACGCCGGCATGGCGAGTGACGTCTGAAAAGGTCCAGCCATTCTCCCCGGGCCCCTCATTTCGAAAAAGGAGATTCGGCTCGCCGAGGCGAGAGAGATAGAGATCGCTCCGTCCGTCGTTGTTAAAATCCCCCCAGGTTGCCCCTTTTACGAATCCGTGTACGTCCAGATTAGAGGCCGGAGCGACATTGGTAAAGGTTCCGTCTCCATTGTTCCTGTACAGTTCGCAGGCGTGGCGACTTCCGGGAGAGGTTTCATTCCCGATGAAGAGGTCGAGCCACCCATCGTTGTTGTAGTCCGTCCACGCCGCGGTCTGCGTGGGATGAAAACTCAGGAGTCCGGCGCTTTCGGTTACGTCCGAAAAGGAACCATCTCCGTCGTTCCGCAGGAGCGAGTTTGGGTGCTGTCCTTGTGCTCCCTTCCACGCCCCTCGAAGAACCAGGACGTCGATGGCCCCGTCGTTATTGTAGTCGCCCGGCACGAGGTTCAGCCCCCCGGTGAGCCCTTTCAGCCCTGCTTCGATGGTACGTTCGACGTAGTGTCCGCCTCCGGTATTTTCGTAGTATCGAAGCTGATCGGTCACGCCCCAGGAGGACGCCATAATGTCGAGGTCGCCGTCCCCGTCAAAATCTTCTACCACACTCCCTCCGGACCGCCCCCGCTGGGCGACGCCTGCCTCGGGAGCGACGTCTCGAAACGTAGGGGCCGGATGCTCGGACGAAAATGCCGCAGGAGAGATTTGGAGTGCGTCGGGCACCTGACCCGGATATTCGCCGATGGTCATGTGCGCCAGGTTCCGCAACCACCGCGCACTGAGATTCTCAGCGCCATTCCGAAGAAGTGCTTCGTATACGTCGATCGCCGCCTCCGAGCTCTCCCGATGTTCGTAATAGCCGTCCTCTCGAATCGGGAACAGGCAGGAGGCCGTGTTGTCGTCGTCTAAGCAGTGTTGTTCCTGACCACGCCGAAGATAAGCCGTGCCAAGGAGCTCGTTTACGTCTCGCAGGGTCGTGCCGAACGTGTAGATCTCGTTGCCTTTCAGTTGCGTTTGCAGTGCTCGTAGCACCCGAATGGTTTCGGTCGTCGAGCCAGAGTATAGGAGCTTCCGGGCCCGCGTGAGTCGTCGTTGGCCCTCCGAATACGGATCGCTCGTCGAGCGCCCCGACGTTCCGGCAGGTCCACGGAGTTGCTCGGGAAGCAGGTGGCGCTGAGTCGTCGTATCAGCAAGCTCCCTCAGTCTCTCCACCATGCGACGGGTTTCCCGAGATTGGGAATCCTGCCTCTCGGCACACTGGAGCAGGAACAGAGAGGACAACCCGACGAGCAGAAGTGTACCTCCCTTCAGAAGAGTCATTCAGGATGTCCGCAGTTTTGCGTACTTGGACAACGGTAGACGTCGACGCGCTTGCCGTCTACTCCTTCCCCCTCCCTACGGAATGCCCACTGTGAGGAAATATCTCCCGGGAACCAAATCACTCTTCGCGAGCCGTGAAGTCAGCGGCGTGGCTCAGCCGGACGATGCGCGACGGGGCGTTGAGCACCACGTAGACGGCCCCGTCCGGGCCCGGCACCGCCTCCCGGACCCGACCGGCCCCCTCGAGAATCACCTCCTGGTGCATCACCCGTCCATCGGCCATCGTCAACACCCGCACCGACTGGTCCTTCAGCGCACTAACCAGGCCCTGGTTCTGCCAGTAGGGAAACTGCTCCCCGCGATAAAACGAAAACCCGCTCGTCGCAATCGACGGCCGCCAGAAAAACACCGGCTGCTCCATTCCCTCTGCCCGGCGCTCCGGCGTGATGAGCTCTCCGGTGTAGTTGATCCCGTAGGTGACGGCCGGCCATCCGTAGTTGGCCCCCGCCTGGAGCCGATTGAGCTCGTCTCCCCCGCGGGGTCCGTGCTCGGTTGCCCATAGGCGGCCGGTCTCCGGATGGACGTCCAGCCCCTGCGGGTTCCGGTGCCCGTAGCTGTAGATCCCTGGCAGGGCCTCCTCCCGATCAACGAAGGGGTTGTCCTCGGGAACCGACCCGTCCCGGTGGAGCCGGTAGATCTTCCCCCCCGGCCGGTCGAGCCGCTGGGCAAAAACGGTCGTCGTGTCGACCGGCCACGCGGCCCGATCTCCAATCGAAAAGAACAGATGTCCCTCCGGCCCAAACGCCATTCGACTCCCGTACTGGATGTCTCCCTCCCGGTACGTATCCGGAGGTGCCTCGAAGAGCACCTCCTGGTCCTGCCAGGTCCCGTTCCGGATCCGTCCTCGCACGACCCGCGTCATCGAGAGGGTGTCCCGCGGAGGCTCCAGCGCGTGGCTGTAGGTGAGGTAGACCCACCCGTTCTTCTCGTAGTTCGGATCGGCGGCGACGTCGAGCAGTCCGCCCTGCCCCGCATAATACACTCCCGGGGTCCCGTGAATCGAATCCGGCTGGAGCTCCCCCTCGACCAGCATCCGCAGCCGGCCGGGCTGCTCGGTCACCAGGGCCGTGTCGGGGCCGAGAAAATCGATCGCCCACGGCTGGCTGAGATCCCGAGCGAGCACCTCCGTCTCGATCTCGTAATCGAGCGTCTCGAGCGTGTCGGGCAACCCCTCCGCCCGATCCTCCGGCATCTCGGCTCCATGCCTCGCTTCTTCCTTTTCCGTGTCCGGCGCCCCCGACTCCCCGCATCCCGCCACCACGAGAACCATGAAGATGAGACTCCCTTGCAGGAAAACGCGCAGCAGGTGAGGCACGACAGCGGACAGGTAGATCAGAGGAAGATGTCGACACGGGCAACCGTTCTCCTACTCCGCCGCCGCGGGCGAGGGGGCCGGCGCCTCTTCCCCCGGCTCCTCCCGGAGGACCTTGCGACGCCAGTAGTTGGCCAGGGCCGAGCCGGTAATGTTCATCCACGGCCCAAAGATCGCCGGCGCGAGCCCGACGGTCGCCACCTTCCCCATCTCTACCGCAATCCCGGAGGCCAGCCCCCCGTTCTGCATCCCCACCTCGAAGGACACCGTCCGGCTGTCCTTCTCGCTCATCCCGATGAGGCGGCACAGCCAGTACCCCAGCAGGTAGCCGGTCGCGTTGTGCACGATCGCCGCCGCCACCAGCACCAGCCCCACCGTCAAGAGCGACTGTTGCCCCGCCGCCGTAATCACCGCGATGATCACCGTGATCGCCGCCATCGAAATGATCGGCATAATCTCGTCGAGCCACTGGGCCTTTCCGTGAAAGTACCGGTTGAACAACAATCCCAGCGCCACCGGCGCAATGATCATCTCGAGGATGCTCCACATCATCTCCAAAAACGCGACCGGCACGAACTGCCCGGCCAGCATCTCCATCAAAAACGGCGTCATCACCGGCGCCAGCAGCGTCGACACCGCCGTCAGCGTCACCGACAACGCCAGGTTCGACTCCGAAATGTAGGCCATTACGTTCGAGGCCACCCCGCCCGGCGCCGACCCAATCAGGACGATTCCCGCCGCAATCTCGTCGGGAACCCCCGTCGTCATTGCCAGCGACAGCCCTACCAGCGGCATGATGCTATACTGGCACACCACCCCCACCACCACGCCTCGCGGCATCTTGATGACCCGCGTAAAGTCCTCTACGCTCAACGACGCCCCCATCCCGAACATGATGATCTGAATGAGCGGCACGATGAACACGGTCAGCTCCACCCCCCACCACACGTCGAGCAGTCCCGGGTAAAACATCGCAAACGCCACCGACGCAAACACCGCCAGCGTAAACGTAAAGTCTCCCAGCACCGGATGGGCCCGCACCCCGATCGCCAGACACACGAAAAAGCCGACCGCCAGCGGCCCCAGCCCCGCCGTGCTCCCTGTCACCAGAAGCCCCAGGAGGGCCACTGCACAAATCCCTGCCGCCGCGAGAAAGCCTTTATAGATCGTTTTCACGTCGATTCCCATTTATTTATTAAAGTGTCTGCTCGTGATGACACCGCTGAGCGCGTTCCCCCTCAACGGCACGTGGTGTAGGGGCTCTCGTAAGTCTTTTCTCTCGACTCGTTCTGCACTCCGGTCCGCTAGCTCCACGTCCGGTCCCAGGAACCCTTCTCGTCCCATTCCGGCGTCGGTTCGAAGTAACCCGAGTCGTCGTTCAGGTGCTCCTTGACGACCTCCTCGTTGAGTTCGACGCCGATGCCCGGTTTCTCGGGAACCGTCACGTACCCGTCTTCGACGATCGGCTTGTCGATGCCGGTCACGAGGTCTTCCCACCAGGGGTCGTCGACCGAGTGGTGCTCGAGGGCCACGAAGTTTTCGGTCGCCGCCGCCGAGTGGATCGTCCCCATAAACGAGACCGGCGAGGCTGCGTGATGGAGAACCATTGCGACTCCGCGCTGCTCGGCGTAGTCCCCAATCTTCTTGGTCTCCAACAGCCCTCCCGCACTCAGCGGATCCGGATGCACGAGGTCGACCGCGCGACGGTCGATCAGGTCCTTTAGTCCGTCCAGAAGGTAGGCGTCCTCTCCCGTGTTGGTCGGTACCGCGATCGAACGGGAAATCTCCTCCCACATGTCGGTGTACTGCCAGGGCACCACGTCCTCCAAAAATGCCAGGTTGAACTCCTCCATGCGCCGACCGAAGCGGATCGCGGAGTTGACCCCGAAGTGTCCGAGATGATCAACCCCGATCGGGATCTCATAGCCGATTTGCTCGCGCACCGCCGCAAAGTACTCGGCGAGTTGATCGAGGCCCTCGTCGGTAATCTGGACCCGCGTGAACGGGTGCTCGGTGTTGCCGTAGGTGCCGGGCTCGTCGTTCCAGCCCTGCAGTTCCCCCTCCTCGTTTTTCCAGACCTCTGCTCCGGTCAACGTCCCCTGTTGCTCGTCGACCAGCCCGACCCCGACGTCCATCTTCAAAAATGTAAACCCCTGATCGACCCGCCCCTGCATGCGTTGGGCGAATTTCTGTGGGCTTTCGACCGTCGGGGTGTCGACGTAGATGCGCACCTCGTCTCGATATTTTCCGCCCAGCAACTGGTAGACCGGCACGCCGTAGGCCTTGCCCGCAAGGTCCCAGAGCGCCACCTCCACGCCCGAGACGCCTCCGCCCTGTCGGCCGTGCCCGCCGAACTGCTTGACGTGTTTGAACAGCTTCTCGACATTGGTCGGATCCCGCCCCAAAAGCCGGCTTTTCAGCATCAAAGCGTATCGCGGATCGGCCCCGTCTCGCACGTCCCCGAGGCCGTAGACGTCCTGATTGGTATCGATGCGCACGATCGGCGTGCTTCCCACCTCCGCGATGCGCATGTCCGTAATCTCCAGGTCGCTGGGACTCGAATACCGGCTCACGTTCTGAGTAGCGTATTCGACCTGCTCCTCTACGGAACCGAACTCCATGACGCCCAGGCTCAGGCCGCCCAGGGACGCCTTCTTTAAAAAGTCGCGACGGTCGTCTCCGTTCTGTGGTTTCATAGTGAAATGTCCTTGGAATGTATAGGATCTAACGAGGTGTTCTTCAAAACATTCTCCACTCCCGGCCGGCCCGCGGATCGGTTAGCTCCACGTTCGATCCCAGGACCGCGTCTCGTTCCATTCGGGCGTCGGGGCAAACATCTCCTCTCCCTCGATCAGAAGCTCTTCAATGACCTCTTCGTTGAGCTCGATGCCCAGGCCCGGCTCGTCGGGGACGGGCACGTACCCCTCGTCAAAGACAACCGTATCCCCGCCCACCAGATCAAACCAGTTGTCGTTCTCGACGGAGTGATGCTCCAGCCACGTGAAATTCCGGGTCGCTGCGGCCGCGTGCACCGACGCGAAAAATCCGACAGGGGCGCCCGCATAATGCAACATCATGGGAATGCCCTCGTGCTCGGCGTAGTCTCCGATGCGCTTCGTTTCGAGAATCCCCCCGGCCGAGCCGAGGTCCGGGTGCACCATGTTGACCGCCTCCTTGTCGATCAGCTCCTTGAAACCCCCTTCCAGCCCGAAAATGTCTTCTCCGGTCGTCGTCGGAATGGTCGTCGCCTCGGTCACCTTCTTCCACTTGTCCATCCACTTCCACGCCAGCGTGTCCTCCACGTACGACAGAGTGTAAGGCTCGAGCCGCTGGGCGAGCTTGATGGCTTCGTCGACGTCGAAGTGACCGGTGTGATCGACTCCGAGTGGAATCTCGTACCCGATCGTCTCCCGCATTACTCGCACGTATTCCTCGAGTGCGTCGAGCCCTTTCTCGGTAATCTGGATTCGGGTAAACGGATGATCGATCTGGCCGTACTCGCCGGGCGTGCTCGAGTACTGGCTTTGCAGTTCTCGACGTCCCCGGGGCGCGTGATGACGCGAGTTCACGAGAGCGCCCTCGATATCGGAAATCATCTCGATCCCAATGTCCATCTTGACGACCGTGTACCCTCGATCGATCCGGGTCTCCTGCATTCGACGGGCAAACTCGTGCGGGTCGTCCGAGCTCGAGGTGTCTGCGTACAGACGCACCTCGTCCCGATACTTCCCCCCCAGCATCTGGTAGACCGGCACGCCGTAGGCCTTACCCGCAAGGTCCCAGAGGGCCGTTTCTACCCCCGATACCCCGCCGCCGAGGCGCCCGTGGCCGCCAAACTGGCGAATGATTCGAAACAGCTTCTCGACGTTGCACGGATTGTGCCCGAGAATCCGACTCTTCAACATCAAGGCGTAGCGCTTGTCTCCCCCGTCCCGCACCTCCCCGTACCCCGAAATGCCCTGGTTCGTGTCGATGCGGATGAGCGGCACCTTGAACGGCACGTCGTCGATCACTGCCACCCGCATGTCGGTAATCTCCAGATCCGACGGAGCCGAGTTTCGGTTAACATTCCGAGTTGCGTGTTCAATTTGCTCCTCAGTGGAGGAAAACTCCATCACCCCGAGACTAACGCCCCCGAGCGAGGCCTTCTTAATAAAATCGCGGCGACTGTCTCCTGAGCTGGTCGTCATTTACGGAGTAGAGTAACTGAGTAGAATGAACGAAAGTGTCCCTCCAACGGCCCCGAAACATAGGTCTCTCCCGCAGGCGAGTCCGGGTACACATCGAATAAAGGCATCAGTGAAGAAAAATGCACTTCGGAACCCATCCCCGAACGAGTACAGCGGTCGACCGAAGACGCTGTTGTACCACTTACGGAGGAGTGGTGTACACTCGAGGGTCCCGGATCAGGACCGAAAAATCGTCGCGAGATGCGACACGGGATGACCTTCGGCCCCGTCCCGTGACACGCCCGACCTTAGCGACCCGGAGCAAAATGCACAATTAATCTTCGCCCCTACGATTAGAAGGGGCGCTCCTCGAGAATGCGCTCCACCTGCTCTGCGGGTACCGGCACGTCGTTCTTGTTCTCCTTCAGCCAGTTGTAAAAGTCCGTCTTAATCGCTTCCGTCCACTCAGAATCGATCTGGCCGGACGTGTACGTTCCCTCTCGCAGCCGCTGCTGCCCGAATCGATTTCGCAAAATCGTAAGTTCCGCATCGCGCACGACTTCTCTTGCAAACTGCGCCGGAATGAAGATGACCCCCTCCCGCTTCGCCAGCACCACGTCCCCGGGCAAGACCGTCGCCTCCCCGATCCGGATCGGTTTGTTGATACCAGCGAGCATCATCTCCTGGATGAACGACGGATGCCAGTCCTTCACGAATGCGTTAAACCCGTCGATCTCCTCCAGCCCTTCGAGGTCGCGAAGTGAACCGTTGAAAACGACTCCGTTGCCCGAATTCGCGTAGATCGCGGTGCCGAGGTTGTCTCCGATGAGCGTCCCGCCGTCGATTTTTCCGTAGCCGTCGGCCACGTACACGTCCCCCTGTTCCAGCATCTCGATCGGCCAGGTGTTGGTCGGCCCCTCATGCCCGTTTCCGCGCCCCTTCTCAGCGAGACGCTCCTCTAGCCCCGGACTGCTCGGCATGTACTGGGCCGTCAACGCCCGCCCTACAATTGGCTCGCCTTCGTGAATTTTTTTCCAGTCGCCCGCAAACTGGTTGTGATACCCGTGTTCTCTGAGAACCCCCCAGGCCTGCTCGATCGACACCTTCTCCATTCGATCCAGCACATCGTCCGGTATCTTCGGGCGGCCGGTCGGATACCGATCTCCCTCATACTCCCGGGTGTAGAATTCGAGTTCTGACTCCGAGGGCGTAACCGACTGAGCGTCTGCCGGAGAGACAGATAGAGTCAGGAGGAAAAACGAAAGGGCCGCGAGTCCCCCGGCTAAACGAAAGAAAGACAAGGAGTTCGATCGACTCATGCGTTCGTAAACTTACAAAGAGAAAAATTGACTGCGGGGGTCATGTGCAGGAACGGTGCGATAAATGCACCCCTCCGGCGAGTGGATCTTCATAACGAACCCACCAACATCGAAGCCTCCACGTTGGCGTTACCAATCCGGATTCTGTTCGAGTTCGTCGTTGGTATCAATCTCCTGCTGCGGCAACGGAAGATAGCGATGACGAGGCTCGAAGCCGAGGTCAGCAAGTTCTTGTTCGGCTAATCCCCACCGTTTGAGATCGAGGTACCGGTGGTTCTCAAAAGCAAGCTCGACACGGCGCTCGTGAACAATCGCCTCGAAGACCTCCTGTTTGGTATCCGTGGGATACTCAGCAGTCGGCAGCTCCGGCATATTCGATCGGCGACGGACCCGGTTGATTGCCTCTACAGCATCGTCCCGATTCCCGTTTTCATTTGATGCCTCCGCATACAGGAGAAGCACGTCCGCAAGCCGAATGAGTGGGTAGTTCGTACTGATGTCTGCGTCAAATGGCTGCAGCGGAACGAGCCCTTTTCTCAGGCTATATCCGGTCGGCGACCACTCGGGGTTATATGTCCCCTCTTCGTTGAACTGTCCAGGGTCTCCGTAATCATCCCCATCCTTCCATATCGCATAGTCCAGGCGCGGATCGCCGTCTTCGAATGCGCCGACAATGTCCTGTGTCGGGGGGAGGTTACCGAACCCACCCCCTCCCTCCGGAAGGTTGAGTCGCGCCCGAAGATGGCCTTCGTTGAGGTTTGCGTTATCCTGACTGCCCCACACGCCTCCGCCGGTGTCCTTGTACTGGACCTCGAAGATGTACTCCCGATTGTTGTCGGTGGCAAACATCTCGCTATGATTCGACATGAGCCCGTATTCACCGGAGGTAATGACGGCATTTAGCGCAGTCTCGGCCTGCTCGTAATTCTCGTCATAGAGGTGGACCTTCCCCAGAAGGGCCTGTGCAGCTCCGCTCGTTGCCCGACCCACATTCGATGCCTCGTACGAGGACGGCAAGGCGTCGACGGCCTGCTCGAGGTCACTTATTGCAAAGTCGTAGATTTGCCCGACGTCGACCTTCGGCTGTTGAGCCTTCTCCGGGGCATTGGGGTACGCGTTCTCGATTAAGGGCACATCTCCAAAATTTGCTGCCAGATGCCAGTAGTAAAACGCGCGAAGAAACCGAGCCTCTCCAAGGATTCGATTCTTGAGGTCTTCCGGCATATCAATTTCCGGGACCTCTTGAAGAACGAGGTTCGATCGAAAGACCCCCTCATACAGCCCTGAGTACACGTCCATAATCTGGGGCTGCGCCGGATTGAACGAGTGATTTTCGAACGGCTCGCCGACAGTATTATGGATCTTCGCATCATCGGAAGGGACAAGAGTGACCTTGTCGTAATTTCGCCCGTACAGCGGATTTCGCTGCATTGTCGCGTATGCTGCATTTATCGCAGAGACCGCATCCTCCTCCGTCTGATAGAACGTCTCTGTACTCAGCGAACTAGGCGGGGTTCGGCTCAAGAAACTGTCGCATCCGATCGCAGCCACGCACAGGATTAATCCGAACGCGAGAGCGCGTATCGGTCGTTTGGGTACTGACTTTAACATGGTTAATTGCATGGTCCTTATACACGTTTATTTCTAAACAAGGGAGGCATTTGACCTAATACACGATTCGGGTGTGTCCCCCTAGAAGGTCACCTGAAGACCCACATTCCACTGTCTCGAGATCGGATAGACGCCCGAGTCGACCGCATCCGTCCTGCCTGCGGATCCGAAGTCCGGATTCCATCCCTCGTACTCGGTAAACGTTAGGAGATTTTGTGCGGCCGCATAGACCCGAAGTCTGGATACCCCCTCGTTCACGACATTCGGAACGTCGAAGCTGTACCCCAACTTCGCTCTGCTTATCCGAAGGAACGAACCGTCCTCGAGAAAACGAGTCGAGGGCCGATTATTGTCGTTGGGGTCCGTCGTCGTTGCCCGAGGCACATTCGTATCTCGGTTCTCGGGTGTCCACCGATCTTGGGCGTCAACGTAGTTGTTGTTCACCCCGCGTAGATCCATCAGCGACGCCTGCTGGAGGTTGTAAATGTCGCGTCCCTGTACTCCGTCCAGGAAGAGGCCCAGACTAAATCGCTGATAGGATAGATCGACTCCAACCGAATAGGTGAACGTCGGGAACGACGTGCCGATCACTTTTCGATCTTCGTCGTCGATCACTCCATCACCATTCAAATCCCGGAACCGAACGTCTCCGGGTTCGGCGCCCGGCTGAGTGGCATGCTGATCGACTTCTTCCTGATCGCCAAAGACGCCGTCCATCACGTATCCGTAGTGGGCGCCAATCTCTCCTCCCTCGGTCGTGTACGTCAACGCTTGTGCTCCCTCGATGGCGGGCTGTTCGATGATCGCTTCCCGCTCGCCCCCGAGCTCGACGACCTCGTTCGTGACCGTCGAAAGGTTCGCGCTAATCGTGTACTGAAAATCCCCGCCCGAACTGCCGTCATAGGCGGTCTCGAATTCGAAACCGGAGTTCCGAACCTCCCCCACATTTCTGACGGGGCCGTTATTCCGGAAAACGCCCGACGTTACATTAATCGGGACGCTAAATAGTAAACCCTCCGTGTCCTTCTGGTAGTAATTGGCCGAGAGGGAAAGGCGCCCGTCGAGGATTGCCGCATCAACGCCGAGGTTGATCTGCTCCGTGGATTCCCATCCGAGATTCGGATTTCCGAGCGTGATGTACGTTGCCCCTGGGGCCAGCTCGTTCCCGAAGATGTAATCTGCAACCGGGTCGATGGTGCTCCAGTGCTCGTAGTCTCCAATCCCCGTTTGATTTCCGACTTGCCCCCATCCGGCCCGAATTTTCAAGTCGGAGAGGCCCGACACATTTTCCATAAACGATTCCTCGCTCACCCGCCATCCAACCGAGAACGAGGGAAAGTTCCCCCACCGACTTTGCGGTCCAAACCTCGACGATCCGTCTCGACGAAGTGTGGCCGTCAACAGGTAGCGAGAATCGTAATCATAATTCACCCGCCCGAAGAGGGACTGAACGGCCCACTCAGAGCGCTGACCCTGGAGGTTCACGTCGCCCAATCCGGCGTCGATGGTACGCAAGTCATTACTCGGGAACTCGCGTCGATTCCCCGTCATGACCTCCGAGATCTCCTCCTGCGCGGTATAACCGAGCGTCGCTGACACATTGTGGACGCCGAAAAAGATCTTGTCGTAGTAAACCGTAGGCTCCGCAACGAATGATCTCGTCGTGCTCACAACTTTGTCGAGTGTGGCGGTCGTGTTTGACCGCGCCGCCATCTCCCACGTCGGAGTAAACGTAAAGTCTTCAGAGAAGTAGTAGTCCCCTCCAAGGTTCGCCCGAAACGACAGACTCGAGAGAAGGTCGTACTCCAACTGAATGTTACCCAGCACCCGGTTCTGCACCTCGGTGTCCTGGACGAGGTGAATCTGCCCGAGTACGTTTGCGCGTGGATTCGGCCCCGCAACCGACGGAGTCGGACCACAAAACCCCCCCTGATTCTCCGGACACCGGACCGGCATCAGCGGGGAAGAGAGTAGCATCTCCGTCAGACCTCCCCCAGGTTGTCCACCCTCCCAGTTCGATCGGGCGAGCATGACAGACTCGCTAATGCTGAAGTCTGGCGTAATGTCGAAATTTGAATTTAATCGGAGGTTGTAGCGCTTGTAATGGCTCTCGGGAAGGGTTCCCTGTTCATTCAGGTACCCTCCACTCACCGAGTACTGAGCGTCCTCACCGCCTCCCGACACAGACAGGGAATAGTCCTGAATGGCCCCCGTCTGAAAGGCCTCCTCCTGCCAGTCCGTGTCTCTCGTGATGCTTTCCGGGTTTTGGGTGGCGGGAGGAATTGATTCTCCTTCTTCTCTCCGAGCGTCGTTCACGAGACGAGCGTACTGCTGACCGCTCAACATATCGAACGTATTGGTGAAACTTTGCAGGCCGCCCGAAAGGTCAAACGAAACGCGGGTGTCTCCAGACTCTCCCCGCGTGGTCTCGATCAGAACGACCCCGTTTGCAGCTCTGGTGCCATAGATCGCCGTCGCAGAGGCGTCCTTAAGGATTTCGACCGACTCGATATTGTTCGGATTGATCAGGTTTAGCGGATTTGCCTGTCCGCCTCCGATGTTCGAGATCGGCATTCCGTCGATCACGTACAGGGGCGTTGTATCGCCGAAGGTCGTCGCTCCTCGGATCTGGATCACAGCACCGGCACCGGGTGCACCCGAGGTCGGTCGGATGTCGACCCCGGTGGCCCGCCCCTGAAGGGCCTCTTCGAGACTCGACACCGGAAGCTCACTGATGTCCTCCCCCGAAACGGAGGAAATCGCCCCCGTCAGATCCTGCCGTTCCTGCTCCCCGTACCCGACGGCCACGACCTCCTCCAACTCCAGCGCCGACTCTACGAGGGCAAAATTTACTTCGGTGGTCTCTCCCTCGGCAACCTCAACGTCGTCGACGGTCTTGGTCGTGTAACCGACGAAGGAGGCCTGCAGGTCATAGGTCCCGGGCTCCACCCCTGAAATCGTGTACTGGCCGTCCGACCCTGTAGCCGTTCCCTGATTGGTCCCTGCAACGACGACATTGACCCCGGGAAGCGGCTCTCCACTCAGGCTGTCCGTAACCGTTCCCGTGATGCTTCCCTGCTTCTGCTGTGAAGAGGACCGAGCCGGACGTCCGTCGGACACCACGCCGGATTGCTCCTCCATCGTCTCGCTCATAGACCCAGGAGTCTGTACCTGATTCGACCGAGGAACGAGAACGAGCTGAGAGCCCTGTACCTTCACGAGGCGAAGGTTGGTGCCCTCGAGGACCTTCTGCAACGCGGTTCGCAGCGTAACCGCTTCCAGAGCAAGCGAAGGCACCTCGCGTCCTTCCACCAGTTCCTCCAAGTAGGAAATCCCCAACTCCCCTTCTGCCGCGACCCGCGTCAAGGCTCCCTTGAGGGACGGCTGCTCCAGCGAGATTGTGATCGACTGATTCAGCGTCGGCACCTCTTCGACGCTCGGCACGACCCTGTCGGAATCTCCCAGGCTGGACTCCACGGATACGCCGGCGGGAACGACAGTCGGCTCACTGGCGTCCGCGACCGTCGTCTGCGCCGACGTCGGCAGGTTCAAAAACAGACCCAGGCAAAAAACCAGAGCTGTCGAAAGTACCATCCCCGAGCGTCGCTGCCACACACGAGTATGTGAGTCGTCGGTCAATCTAAACATGGCACGTGGTAACGTTGTGAGGCAAAGGATTTTTACTCATTGCAAGGGAGAACCCCCACTGGAAGAAAGCGTGACGTGCTTCTGACGACGCTGATACTCCAACCCGAAGGCTGTGGCGACGACACTCAAGACTTCATCCAGGGGCTGATCCTCGGCAAACCTTGAATTTAGGTGACCGGGAGGTATCTCCATCCCTTCCGCCAGCGAGATCTCAAGGTCATACCACCGCTCCACCTTTCGAACCACCTCTTCAAACGGCGCTTTCCTGAGAACGAGGTGCCCCTCCATCCACGCCAGATGCTGGACCAAATCCGACTTCTGTCGGAAGATCCGTGTGCCTCCCCGAGTGATTCGCGCCATCTGCTGCTTCGTGAGCACGACCCCTTCTTCACTCGACCGGTCCTCCTCCCCGTCTCCATCCGCGTCGGCATGCGTCCGCAGCGACACTTTTCCCTCCGACACCACGACCTGAGTCTCCTCCTCTTCCGGATAGGCGTTCACGTCGAAGGCCGTCCCCAGTACCCGGGTAGTCACCTCCCGGGAATGAACGACGAAGGGCCGCGTCGAGTCGGTCGCGACCTCGAAGAACGCCTCTCCCTTGAGCTCAATCGTGCGCGTAATGTGGCCGAAGTCGGGCGGCACGGTAAGGCGACTGTCTACGTTAAGCTGAACACGCGTCCCATCGGTAAGACGAATGATTGCGCGCTCGCTCTCATGGGTCGTGAACGTGTCCGCCTCCTGCACCGACGCCGTGCGGGACCCGAGGTCGGGGGTCCCGCGCTGCCACAAGGTTCCGACGAAAGTGATTGCAAGCAGGAGGGCCATCGCCCCTCCCCACACGACGTGCTTCGACGAGACTCGGGAGCTCTTTCGTCGTCGCCTCCGGTCTCGACTCCTCGTCTCACGCCGACTCTCTTCTCGGGGTGCCGACCTCGATGGAAGGGACGGGGACGAAGAAACGTCGGCCCCGCTCTCCTCCGGCTCTGTCTGCTCCCGAACCCGCTCCCACAGGGCGTCGGTGTTCCACCTCTCGGACGAAACGGGATCCTCCTGATCCTGCAACGCCCGGCGAAGCTGTCTCATGAGAGCAATCCGCTTCGGGTCGCGCTCCATCCAGGCGTGGACGCTCTCTTCCTCACCTTCGGTGCATTCACCGAAGAGGTACTTCGCCAAAAGTGTCCAATCAACGTCGTCGTTCACTTCGAGTCTGGGTGGTTCTCCAAATCATTATTCGTCCCCGGTGAATCCACAGAGAGCATTCCCCTCTTGTGTTCACTTCCTAAAGCGACTCGAAGCCGGACAACCCCCACTCGACTAAAGTGAAGAAATGATGAACAAAAGAAGAGGCAGTTTTCGTCCGAATTGGGCGTTCGATCAACGGGGGCGTACCCAGTGGACTCAGGACTGCGAGACGTGTCCCCCGGATCTGTTGCAGATCGTCGACTCCGCACCGAGTGTTCCCCTGCCTACGGCTCCCGGCCTCCGTCGTCGGCACGTGCAAAGGCCTCTCGAGATCAGCGTGGACCGATACTCGAACTCCTTGCACCTGACACAGTCATTGTGCCTGTCGCTGCCCCTCTCTTACAGTGACGTCTGCATACGCACCCGGCCGAAGGCCGGAAACTGAACTCACTGAAGAAGGGACGCAAACCGCTTGAGGTGATCCCGAAGCGTCTTCAGTGCGCGGCCCATCTGATTTTCCACGGTCTTGGGTGCGATGTCGAGGGCCGCCGCGATTTCGGAGTACGTCATGTCGTGATGACGAGCCATCCGGTAGATCATCCGACGTCGCTCCGGCAGTTCGTCTACAGCCTGCTCCATGGCCCGGCTCATCTCCTGATGCTGCAGTGCCTCGACGGGAGCACTCTTGTCTCGGGCCTGATCGCGCTCTTTTTCTTCGTCCTTCCAGTCCTGCTCAACGTCCCGACGATCAAGATGATCGAGGGCCGTATTGCGAACGGCCCGGTACAGATAGGCTTTGACGTTTCCCGGAGGGGTCCACTCCTCTCGACGATCCCAGAGATCACAAAACACCGTCTGGACAATATCCTCTGCGACCCGATCCCCGACGTGATCCGCGGCAAACGAACAAAGGGCATCGGCATAAATCCGGAAGAGATGCTCAAAGGCATCGTGATCTCCGCGTCTGATTCGCCGAACCAAATCGTGATCTCGTTTCTTTCGCGCCTCGTTCGACATAGCAAGACGGGTGCGGCCAAGGGAGCAGTGAACTTTCTGTTACTATAACAAAAAAATACGTGCATTCAATACAGTTTCAAGATGAATATAGACTTACTTCGACTGGAGACTACTAAACAAGTCATAATATCAACTGATAATTGTAACTCCAGTCCCTTGGATAAAGCGGGTCCATTTTTGAGACGAACCGCCAATGCAAACCTTCACCGGGATCGACAGGAGGATTTTTGCCTCTTGCCTCTAGGGACACGTTCTCCGCTTCCCAGAGCCCCAAACACGAACAGTGCAGGAGAACTGCTTTTTCAGATCAGCCCAAATAAAAAAGCCCGCCCCGAAAAAGGGCGGACTTTTCTGCATCTCTAGAATGGACCGACGTCTCATACGTCGGAGACGTCGATGGCGGTGCTAGAGCACGCCATTGGTGTCCTCTTCAGCCGGGGAGGCGTTGAGGGCGCTGAGGCCCTTTTCCGTCTGCTCCGTCTCGTATTCGATGGTCTGCCCTTCTCGCAGATCATCGCCCGAGGTCATTCCGGAAATGTTGTTGGCGTGAAGAAAAACGTCTTCACTTCCGTCGAGGGGTTCGATGAAACCGAAGCCTCGGGAGGTATCGAAAAACTTGAGCTTGCCCTTTTGCATATACGTTTACCTACTAGTGTTGTTGGTTCCCCTGTATTGGCAGCAGCAGAAGCACGGCGAAAATCGGCTCGACGAGGCGACGCGGCCACGGTAGCGGAGGATGTGTATTGATACACCCATGTCACGCCGAGGCCCTCTCGCAGTTCCGTCTTCTGAGCCCTTCACCTCAATCTTCACTGTTTCGTCTTGTGAAGCCGACATGCGGCTCGACGAGGGCAATCCTCATCCGTGTGGGACTCCTCTCCCCCTACTCCCAGGAATCGTCGTCATACTGTTCCTGTAGCGCGGAAAGCCGCTCTTTGAGGCGCTGTCGTACGTCCTCGTACTCCGACTCGTCGTAGACGTTGTCCAGCTGCTCCGGATCCTCCTCCAGGTCGAACAGCTCCCACTCGTCGTGATTCGGGTAGTGGACGAGCGTATACTGATCGGTCCGCACTCCGTAATGCTGAGCCACGCTGTGCACGGCCGGGGGACCTTCAAAATACTGGTAGTACACACCGTTGCGCCAATTTGCCGGATCCTCTCCCCTGAGCAGGGGCACGAGAGAGCGTCCCTGCATCTGGTTCGGAATGTCCGCATCGGCCAGGTCCAGAATCGTCGGCGCAAGATCGATGTTCTGAACGAGCTGCTCGCTCACCGAGCCGGGATCGATTCCGTCGGGCCAATGCACGATGAGCGGCTGGCGCATCGATTCCTCGTAGATCCACCGTTTGTCGAACCACCCGTTTTCCCCCAGGAAGAAGCCCTGATCTCCCGCGTAGATCACGACGGTATTGTCGAGGAGATTTTCCTGTCGAAGGTACTCCATCACTCGACCGACGCCGTCATCGAGCCCCCGAATCGTCCGCAGGTAGTCTTTTACGTAGCGCTGATACCGCCACCGCAGCTTCTCCTCGTCGGACATCTGGTCGAATCGGTCGTAGAGCTCCTGGTTTTCGTCCGCGTAGGCCTCCCGGAGGCGGGTCCGCTGCTCCTCGGTAAGGTCGTTTCGGTCGACAATCTGCTTCCACCCCTCCGTGGTGTCCCCCGTGGCCGGATGCCGGGGCACCTTCAAGTCCCATCCCCAGCCCATCGTCGTCCCAATCTCCATGTCCTGCTCCCGGGCGGGCGTGGCCAGGTCCTCGTAGTCGTAGAACAGCGAGGGCGGTTCCGGAAGATCCCGATCGCGGTAGTCATCGAGGTGATCGGGGCCGGGGAGCCAGTTGCGATGGGGCGCCTTGTGGTTGTACATCAACATGAAGGGCCGGTCCTCCTCGCGGTCGGACTGGAGCCACTGAAGCGCACTCTCGGTAATGACCTCACTCGTGTGCCCCTCTTGGTCGACGTCTCCGTCGGAGGTACGCATCGTGGGGTTGTAGTACGGGCCCTGCCCGTACAGCACCTCGTAGTAGTCGAAGCCCCGCGGCTCCGCTTTGAGGTGCCATTTGCCAACCATGGCCGTCTGGTAGCCGACGTCCTGGAGGAGCGAGGGAAAGATGTCCAGCCCGCTCGGCAGCGAGTCTGCGTTCGTCGTCGCTCCGCTGACGTGGCTGTGCACGCCGCTGAGCATCGTGGCGCGGGAGGGAACGCAGATGGAGTTGCCCACAAAGGCGTTGTCGAAGCGCATTCCCTCCTCCGCCAGCTGATCGATATTGGGGGTCGGCGAATGCTCCAGTTGAAGGCCGTAGTCGAGCGCCCCCCGATAGGCCCCGACGGCCTGAGCCGTGTGGTCGTCCGAGTACATCACGACAATGTTGGGCGGTTCCGACTCGTCGTCGGACGCCGAGTCACAGCCCCATCCGACGAGCGAAACGACGGCAAGCAGACCGAGGACGAACGTCGAGTGAGACGTGCGGACAGAAGGCATGGAACCGTGTTCTTATGAGAGCAGACCGTACAAGCGAACGGCTGTCGAGAACCGCAATCCCCCGCCCGGATCCACGGGGTGCGCGACCCGTAATCGGTCGCGGATGCCGTTCAGCAAGAACATCAGAAGGGATCGGGGGAGTTGCAAGGCAAAAGAGATCCTCCAGGGATTGCTCGTTCACGCGGTGGATCGGCTCGCCGCCGGAATGCCTCTTCTCGCTCTCAACCCCCGATTCACCTCCTACGATGCTGTTCGGAGTCCGGCACACCGAAAAGGGAAACGGAAACCGTTGTGTTTGACGGGTTCACCGGTCCGGGAAACAGTTGATTGAATCAGGTACTCGAAGCATCGGAGCCAAAGGGGCTCATCAGGCGTCCCGTCTTCCGTTCGAGCCTCCTCGGATCTTTCCGAAGAGGACCGGGAAGGCGCCCCTCCTGCGAGAGAAAATCAACATACCAGTTTTCTCACACTCCGCCGCAATTCGTACCCCCCAAAGGCAAGCGCAGCGATCAAAAGGGGCACGAGGTGAAAGATCCCCCGATAGGCGAGCAGCGCCCCCAGTACGACGGGCGGAGACACCTCGGGCGTCAAAATCAGCAGCATAATGCTTTCAAAAACCCCCAGCCCTCCGGGCACGTGACTCACGAGTCCTGCCAACAGGGCTATGAGGTAGGCGATCATCAACTGCGCAAACGAAATGCCCGCCTCGGGCGGAAGCAGAACGAAGACGACCGAAGACGCAAGAAAAAGATCGGCGGCCGCCAGGGCAATTTGGATCGGGAGCATCCACCAGGCCGGGACGTCGAGCGTTACGCCCCACAGCTGAAAGGGCTCGGTTCGAAAATACGTACCCCCTGCGTAGAGCCCAACCGGCGCGAAACACAAAAGGCCCAGAAGCACAGACGATACGGGTAGATCGAGCGATTCGGCGAGCACGGTCGGCTCGACGAGAAAGAGCCCCCCTCCGAGCGTAAAGAAGCCCAGCCAAAAGGAGATGCCGGCAAACAAAATCGTCTTCGCCACCTCAGAGGCAGAAAATCCCCAGAGCGTGTAGAGCCGATACCGAACCGATCCCCCTGTGAGGATGGGATTTCCGACTGCCTGACTGACGGCATAGCCGATGAAGGCGGAAAAGAGAATGCGACGCCTCGAGAGCCGGACCCCCACGTACCGCAGGGACAGGGCATCGTACCCCGTGAGCACGACGAACGTCAGACCGGTCAGTCCCAGGGCGAGAACGACGTACGAGGACGGGAGCTGCTGAAGATACGCCCAGACCTCCGCGTACTCGAATCCACGCAGTTCCCGGGCGATGACCCAGAGAGAAACGCCGAAGA
Organism: uncultured Salinivenus sp.; assembly: GCA_964502085.1. GTDB lineage: Bacteria > Bacteroidota > Rhodothermia > Rhodothermales > Salinibacteraceae > Salinibacter. The sequence continues at coordinate 44,449 of CAZCUZ010000002.1, forward strand.
CAATCGTCGCAAAAGCCAACGCAATCAGGTGACCGGTCGTCCACCAACGAAGGCGCATTCGGAGAAGCCGTCCCCAGGCCATCCAGGTGCTTGAAGACCACCACCGCGAAGCGGACACGGGAGAAGAGTTGGAGACATCTCCCGGCTCCACTCTGTCAGAGACGTCGGAGGCGTTGTCATCCGTCATTAGCGAGAAGCACGTACAGATCGGGGCAGTCTCCCCCATCGTTGATTCACGGGTCGATGGACGATACACGATACAGTCGGCACAACAACGTGTGCCCCCTCCCTCACAGCGTAGAAAAAGATCCGTCCCCCTACCCTTCTCCAGCGAACCGGCCCCGCCTGTCTCATGCCCCGTTCTCGAACGGAGGCCGGAAGAGAACGAAGACGGACCGGTTTCGTATGGGGGAACTTCTGTAATTCTCGTCAATTCAGTACCGTGACGCCCGATGCTCTCAAGCGACGGAACCAACCAACCGATCCGACATGCGCGGAGTTAGCTTCAAGCCCCAGGACGCTGAAGACTTTTCCACCGGTGAAATTAAGTCGTACGGTGGCATCTACGCCGCCACGGCCGAGGACTTTGCCGGTGCTTTCGAGATGGACCCCAACAAATTTATCGAGGTGGTCCAATCCTCAGACATCGAACCCCTAACGGAAGTCGGCGACGACGACGAACCCGGAAAATACAGCCTCTCTTTCGAACGGGACGAGTTTGAGAAGCTGAAAGACATTCTCCTCGAAGAGAAGGACGAATCCTAACCTCCCCCCGAACGAAACGGATTCTCCCCAGCCTGCGCCGGAATGCCTCCGGTCCGGGCTGGGGTTTCGTGTTTTGACCCAAACTCCTCGCGTTAGGAAGGGCACGCAGAGTCTTGGTGTAGGGTCACTTCGAGCGAAGCGAGGGCCGACGGTCATGCTCGTGCGGTGCTGCTGAAAACATCTCATCCAGTCGGGCGGAAAGCTACATATTGTATACGCTTCGGAGAATCAGTCCACTCCGTCCGGATGAGGAGAGCCCTCGCGTTCACACTCACACGCTTGATTGCACTTCGGCTCGTTCCAAGGATGACGGGGCATACACCTGCGTCCACACGAGCACCACACTGGCGGTGGCGAAGAGAGCACCAATCCCGAACGGCACGACAAATCCGAATGGGACGAAGGCTCCCGCAAGGAGTTGTCCCGACGCGATGCCGAGACCAAAGGAAACCGTCAACACCGAGAGCTGGGCGCCCGATTCTCCCTTCCGGGCGTGATCTCCGGCCAGGGCGAGCGCCGGCGCAAACACCATGGCGGCCGCGCCCCCCTGTAGCACCCGCATGCCAATCATTTGCCACGGCGCCAGAACCAGACCCTGCCCCAGCGTCGTGGGCACCAGGGCAATCAGGCCGGCGACGATAAACGGTTTTCGGCCGTAGGTGTCGCTCGCCCGCCCCACGATCGGCTGCAACACCGCGAGGACGGCGATCAGCGCGACGAACTCGACGGAGAACAGCACCGGCCCCTGCCCGAGGCGCTCGTTCACCTCCGGCTCGATGGCCGAAAGGAGTGCCATGCAGGCCGCCATCACGAGCGTCGCCCCCCCGAGCGCAAAAATGGGATCCAGGCCTCCTCCCTCTCGATCCCACACCTGGAGGGTCAGTCGACGAGACGTGGACCGCCCGCTCCCCGACTCTTCGACGAGGAGCGCCACCAACCCCGTGCTGAGAAGTGCCGTTGCCCCCGCCACGACGAACGTCGCTTCGAACCCTGTTAGAACCGGAAGCCCCGGAAGCCGAAACGGCCCCATTTCGATCAAGGTGCTCGCGAGGAGAGGACCCGCCCCGAAGCCCACAAGTCGAAAGGAGTTGTACACCCCCATGTGCGCTCCACGCCGTTCGGGGCGCGTCACCTCGTTGACCAGCGCGATGCTGGCCGTAATCGTGAACGCGGCCGCAACGCCCTGCACCACGCGAAGTCCGAAGAGATGCCAGTACTGGGTGGCCCCTGCAAACGAGAGGTTGACCACCGCAAAGACCGCGAGCCCGCCGAGGACGAACGGCTTCCGCCGCCCCATGCGATCCGACAGATGCCCGGCCAAGGGCTGGGTCACGCTGCTGGCGATTCCGAAGAGGGCGAGAACGACCCCGGCGACGAGCGACGCCGGTACGCCCATCAGTTCCCCCGTCACGGCCTCACTGGCCACGTAGAGCGGCAGGACGATGATGAGGAACGAGTTGCCCATGGCGTCCGCCATCCGAGCAAAGGCGAGCGCCAACACGCGCCGATCGGTACCGAATACGGTGTCGGAAAACGTTGACCCCATCAGGGGCGCCGTGGAGAATCGTCAGAACACGCTTGGGAACCCGCAGGACTCTGCCTATTCCCCAATGTGAGCCACCGGGGAAAGGGTTCGGATTGGTCCGTTCTTCTCACCGTCGGCGACAGGCAGGGGCTCCTCTAGAAGCGGGGTTAGGTGCGGACCGATGAGGCGGAGAACGGCGGTCGTCAACGAACTGGTAAACCGGTGCTGCTCGGCCTGGGGACCGTCCACGTACGCGACAATCGTCCCGAAGAACCGATCCCCGGCGTAAAACACGAACGTAGAGGTGCGACTCACGGCAATCGACGTTCGTTGTCCGTCCGGGCCCACGCTGTACAGTCGGTTATCCCCCGTGCCCGTCTTTCCTCCAATTGGTAAGGGCGTCCCGTCCGGGGCCGGAATGGCTCCCCGCGCCCGAACGGCCGTCCCCTGATCCACGACCTCCCGAAGAACGTCCCGCACGACCGCACTAAGGTCGGGCGAGAGTACCTGCTGGGGCTCAGACATCTCACGGGCGAGCTTGGTTTCGTAGGGCGTGTGCTCTCCAAAATGCAGAGAGTCGATACGAGCCGACGACGCCCGCTTCCCGTCCCGCAGGAGAACGCCCATCAGTTCCGCCAGGGCCGCCGGGCGATCCGCCGAACTGCCGAGCGCCGTCGCAAGGGTGGGAACGAGACGCTGGAAGGGGTATCCCAACCGTGCCCACCGCTCGTGGATCTCGACGAACGCCTCCTGCTCGAGGATCGTACGGATGCGAGGATCCTGTGTGCGTTTGCTGTTCTCGAACAGCCACTTGTACACGCTCTTTCGCACGTCTTGGCTCGCAGACGCGATTTCCTGATACCCGGCCGCAGGATGGGTATACAGATACGAGACGAGCCACAGTTCGAGCGGGTGTACTCCCGCCAAATACCCGCGGTCCTGCCACGAAAACGCCGCGGGATTCGTGTCCACGTACAACTCCTCAATCCGGTCATTGTCGAGCGACTCGCCATCCGCGGCGTACACCCGAAGAAATTGACCGAAGGCCGCGCGAGACCCCTCGGGAAAGACGGACCGATAGGCCCAGGCGAGACGCCGGCCCGGCAGTTCGTGGCGCTCGCCCAGAACCTCGAGCACCCGCCCGTGAGGGGCTTCTTCCTGATACGTTCGGAGATAGCGACGCAGAAAGAGTCCTCCCTCGTGCAGCGCAAATCGTTCCAGATACGCCCGACGCCCCTGATTCGCCGGATCCTCGAGCATTTCATAGACCTGCCCCGGCAACCGGGCAACGTGGTAGTTCACCACGTCCTGCATCAGGCGGACGAACACCAGGTTGGCAGATTCCTGAACAGCCTCCCGGATCGTCATCGTCCGGTTCGACTCGGGCTTAAAGTTCTGAAAGACGTGAAGACCGCCCCCCGTATAAAATCGCTCCGACGGATCGCCAGACACGGGCCGCTCCACCGCAGCTCGCAGGACCTCCTCCCGCGAAGCGGTGGGGTGCCCGGCCATGTACTTGAGGGTCCACGTCGTGACGTCGTCCCCCTCCGACACGAGGATGGCTCGTAGATCCTCGGGACGCTTTTGATGATGAGCCTCGTAGAGACGCTCCACGAGCTCGAGGTAGGTGACGAGCACTCGCACCTTGGCGGTCGATCCAAGTTCCAGCATTGACCCCTGATTGACGTCGAACGGGCCCTCTACGTTGTCGGCCTGAAGACGCAATACGTTGGCGTCAGGTCGCTGCTCGAACAGGACGACGGAATAGTGAATGTCAGCCGGATCCGCCTCTCCAATGAGCGGACTCAGGCCCTTCTCTCGGAGATACTCCGGCTCTCCCAAACGGTGAAGCACGTCCGCCACGGACTGTTGCACCTCACGGTCGAACGTGCTGTGAACGGTGAGGTCGAGTCGATTTAGGGCCGGGAGATTGGTAATCCCAAGATTGCGAAGCAGCTCCATTCGAACGCTGTTCGCCGCTTTTTGCGTGACGTAGGGCGCGGCGGGACGCGCCGGTGCCCGTTGGAGAACGTCGAGGTCTACTTTTTGCGCCTGCCGAGACAACCGATTGGAAATGACACCGGCCTCTGCGACGAGCGGGAGATACTGATCCGTCAGCTCCGCGAGCGCGTCGGGGCCGTCCGACTGTACGAGGTATCGGGAGGGGCTTCGCGTAGAGAGAATGAGACTCAGCACCTGCCGGTAGGCCTCCGCTCGACGCTGAAGCTTTTCTTTCGTGATGGCCGAATCGGCCGGAACGGGCGTCAGGACCTCATTGACGGCCCGAAAGTCGCGTCCGTACCAGGCCCACAGTCCATCTCCGAGCCCGTTTACCTCGCCGTGATTGGCCGTGGCGGCGAGCGGAAGCTGGTTGAGGTACTCTTTGATGATGTGTTTTCGCGTCCCAAGGGTCTCCATGCCGTCCCGATAGGCCAGCAACGAGGCGGACGTCATCTGCCGGAGCTTTTCCGGTCCCGAGCTCGTGCGGCCGCCCGGCGAGTGCCGAACTTTCGTGAGCTGCGTCGCGAGGGTGCTGCCGCCCGGCCCCTCTCCTCCCGCCACCAGCCGCTCAAAGGCCGCCAGTGCAAAGCGGTCCCACTCGACCGCGGGGTTCTCGTAGGGCTGGGAGCGATCGAGCAGTTCGCGGTTTTCGATGAAGAGGAGCGTCTTCCAAACCATGTCCGGGATGGAATCGGGATCTGTGTACGCCTGCCCCGGATAGCGAATCTTAGACAGGGCGCGCCCCCGGTGGTCCTGGATCGAGAGGCCCGCCTGATCTTTGTGCTCGTACACTGGATAGAACCCGGCGTCCATCGTCTGGGCCATCAGCCCCGACATTCGTGCCTGCTCCGTGACCTCGTATCCTCGATCGGTTAAACGGTCAATCATCGGTGGAAGTGTGCTGTAACCGAGCCGATCATTGTACGGGCCGTGCTCCGGAAAGCGAATGCGTGAACTCGGCCCGGCCTCGACCTCGTAGGTCATCGCCCTCGTCCAGCTCGAGAAAAGCGCAGCCTGGCCCACCGAGGTGCGCATTTCCAGCCCGAGGAGCGTCACCAGGAGGACGGGGAGAACGACGTACTTGAGAGTGACGGAGTGGTGGTGCACCCACTGTCGCACACGCCCCCAAACGGAAATCGGAGGAGCGGTCAGCTCCCGCTCGGGAGCAATGTACCATCCGGCCGTCGCCTCGTAGTTTCCGTCATCCGACGTCGAGGAGATAAACGTGCTCATGTTCACAGGGGGGAAAGTCCGCAGTCCATCGTCTCCTTGTCGTCCGTCCACTCCGCCGCGGGGAGCGCTCTTCCTCCGCCGGGTCGCGAAAACCTGGACGCATTTTCAACTGAGTTTGCTTGAGGTCAGCGACAATATTAGCGAACCGTCCCTGGATGGACTCATCCTCCTCCTCTCGTCTCGGGGGGAGGTTCGGCGCACTCCCCTCCCGCCTTTTTCCCCTCGTGAATCCGCCGCCCCTCCCCTTCGTTGGACGTTCGTGACGACAAGAATCGAACGTCCGAGTCATGCCTCATCCTCGTCCGTGGATCGGTTTCGAACAGCTCGTCGACTTGCTCCGTGACCACACTGTGACGGTCCTCAGTGGAGCGGGGGTGAGCACCGAATCCGGCATCCCGGACTATCGAGGTCCCAACACTCGCGAGGACGACCGCTCGCCCATCCAGTTCCAGGTGTTCGTGGAAGAGAAGCGGACACGACGACACTACTGGGCGCGGAGCGCGGTGGGATGGCCTGCCGTCGACGCCGCCCCGCCCAACGACGGCCACCGGGCCCTCGCCCGTCTCGAAGCCGCCAACGTCGTCAACGGCATCATCACTCAGAACGTGGATCGGCTGCATCAGGAGGCCGGGAGTGAGCGCGTCGTCGAACTTCACGGGGCGCTGGCGGAAGTGCTGTGCCTCGACTGCGGGGCCGTGACGTCTCGGCGGACCCTCCAGAAGCGACTGTCTCGTCTCAATCCCGGCTGGACCCGCCGCGCCGCCGAGCTGGCCCCGGACGGCGACGCCGACATTCCGAAGGCCGCCACACAACACTACCGCATCCCCACGTGCCGACTGTGCGGAGGGACGCTCAAACCCAACGTCGTGTTCTTCGGTGAAGACACCGACGCGGATCGGGTGACGAACGCCTGGACCCTGCTCGACGAGGCCGACGCACTCCTCGTGACCGGATCTTCCCTCTCAGTCTATTCCGGCTATCGCTTCGTCCTCGGTGCGGACCGGGCCAACAAGCCCATCGGCATCGTGAACCTCGGAGCCCCTCGCGGAACGTCCCGTTCCGACGTGCACGTGGAGGGCCGTACCGGGGACGTTCTCCCTCGGCTCGCAGACATCCTGTCCCCCTCGGCGCAGAACGCTCGTCCCCACTCCGCTTCCGCATCCGGATGATTTCTCCCGATCAGCTTACCGCCGAGCAACGGGCGGTCGTGCGGCACGACGAGGGACCCGCTGGAGTCTTGGCCGTTCCCGGCGCCGGAAAAACCACAGTCCTGAGCCATCGCATCCGGGTTGTAGTCGAGGAACGAGGGGTCCCCCCGGACGACATCCTGCTCTGCTCTTTTAATCGGGACACCGTCGCGGACATCACCGCGAGACTGCGACGGCTCGGCATCCGCGGCGTCGACGTCCGCACGCTCCACAGCCTCGGCCTCTCTGTCCTTCGCGCCGCAAACGAGCGTGAACGCCGTTCCCGATCGTCACAGGATGACGTGTCTCCCCCTCAACGGGCACACTCCCTCGCGCGGGACGCCATCCGTGCTCATGCAGACCGTCGGGATGTCTCCCCGTCCGAGGTGCCAATCGATCCCAACGATCTTGTCGACCGAGTCGCTGCGTGGAAGCACCGGCTCGCGTATCCCGATCTCGAGACGGCGGGGCTTCCCGAGGAGGCCCGTGCCGTCGCCCGACAGGCCCAATCCGACGACGAAGAACTCCTCGTGCTCTATCGTCGATTCGAATCTCTCCGTCAACGGACGGACGCCCTCACGTACCCGGACATGCTTCGCGACGCGTGGGAGTGCCTGAGTCGGGACGAAGCACTGCGGTCACAGGCCCAGCGGCGATACCGGCACGTCCTCGTCGACGAGTTTCAAGACGTGAGTCGGGCGCAGTTTCACCTCCTCGACCTCCTCACCGCTGCTCATCGCAACTACGTGGTCGTGGGAGACGAGGATCAGTGCATCTACCAGTGGCGCGGGGCGCACCCCTCGTTCCTCCTCGACTTTGCCGACCGGTACGACGCCGCCGAATACCGAATGACGGCCTCGTTCCGCCTCCCGGCCGGTCCGCTCGTGCTCGCAAACGCCGCCATCGCCGAAAACGACAACCGACGGCCCAAACGAATCCGCCTCACCCAGGGCTTCGGCGGAGCCGCGGAGGTCCTCGAGGGAGACGACCCGATGGACGCTGCGTCAACCCTCGCAGAGACCGTCGGCACCCTTCGAGAAAACGGATCCTCCCTCGACGAAATGGTCGTGCTCGTGCGAACCTACGGGCAGACCCCACCCCTCGAACAGGGGCTCCTCCGAGAAGGAATCCCCTATCGCATTCGAGGACAGGTCCCCTTCTACCGACGAAACGAGGTGCAAACCCTCCTCCGGTATCTGTATTGGGCCGTCCTGGAACGCCGCCGACAACAAACGGGCTGGTTCGACCGCTCCCAAACGGCCCAACAGTACCTCGATCGATTCAAACACGTGGCCACCCATCCGACCCGATCCCTCGAAGCCGGCCGCGTCGACTACCTTGCCCAGGAAGCCCTCGATCGTCAGACGTCGGTCCTCGACCTCCTCGCCGAGCACCTGCCCAACGCATCCGGGCAAGAATCCGAAGCGGCTGAACACCTCCTGGACGTGGCCTCTTCCCTCCCAGGCCGCGTCGACGCCCCCCCGACCGACACCCTCCGCTGGCTCGTCGATGCACTCGACTACACGACGATTCTCCGCGAGCGACGTGCGGTTCGCGACCGCGGCGAGGCTCGCGCCCGGACGGTCACCGCCCTGATCCGCTACGCCGAGCCGTTCGAAACCACCCCGGCGCTCCTCGAGGACGTCCGATCCCTGGCCGCCTCCCACGCAGAGATCGACGAGAGCTCGACCGTCCTGGAGCTTCGCTCCATCCACCGGGCGAAGGGAGCAGAATGGCCCGTCGTGTTCGTGCCTGGATGCACCGAAGGAACGCTTCCCCTCACCGACGAGCACAACGACCAAAACCTGGAAGAAGAGCGCCGCCTCTTCTACGTGGCCGTGACGCGAGCTTGCGAGCATCTCTATTTAAGCACGAACGCCTCCGCTCCCCAGAGCCGGTTCCTCGACGACGCGGACGCCGAGTCGCGCCTCGAACGGTGCCGGCAGATCGAAAAGGGACTGCACGCCGATCCGAACACCCTTTCCAACCGCGACCTCGCGCTGTTGTGCGTTGGACTCAGTGAGCTGGACCTCAGATCGTATGTACGAGAATGGTGGGTCCCGTCGCCCGTCCGAGCCGAATCCCTCCACGACCGCCTGCAGACCCTTCAATCATCGGTTGAGGAGGCTCGCAGCCAACGAGAAGCGGCACAGACGGCCCGCGAACGGCACGAGACGGCCCTGTCTGAACTCACGAACACCGTGGACAAACGCCTCCAGACGCTTCGAGACGCACTCGGAGCGGCCCCCTTCACTGCAGAGCACGATCGGCCCGAGACCTTCTACCCAGACGCTGCCCGGTTTACATTCGAATGGGACGACGAGGCCGGCCGAGTGCGAGTCTACTGGAACGATCAGCCCGTCGGTTCCATCGATCCCTTCGCCGCTGGGCGGCATGCGGCCGGAACGCTGATAGAAGCCCCCTGGTCGGCGTTGGTCGGCACCTTTGCGGGGACGGCCCGCGGGCGAAAACGACTCCGCATCGCAATCGACTGGGACGCCACGAGAGCACGAATGATCGAAGCAAAACGAGCGTCCCTCTCCCCGCCCCCCGCGCTCGAAGACATGGCACAGCTCCTCACGCGTGAGGCCTTCGACGCAGGCTACCAGTTGCTCCGCGAGCGACTGGCGGAACAGCCCGCTCCCGAGACTGCCAACGAATCGTGACTCGACGGGCCCCGGCCGATTCCCCCCGTCCCCACACGGAGGGTTTCCGTTTTCCAGGGCTCATCGCTCCCTCGTTGGAGGCCCTGTGAACATTCTCTGACCACCGGAACCTGTGCGTCCCGTCAGTTTTTACCCCACCGGTCAAATTGAGAAGCCGGGCCGGTAGTTCAGTGGTCTAGAATGCTGCCCTGTCACGGCAGAGGTCGCGGGTTCAAATCCCGTCCGGCCCGCCCCGCCGTCTAGCGAATCGCTAGGCGGCTTTTTCTTTTGCTTCCACCGTGAATAAGCGCCCGCCCTCTCCTCCCCGGGCCCTCCACGATCCCTCACGGCTTTTCCCTCAGCAGAAGGGCGTCACGAAACCGCTGGCTGGACCGCCTCCAGATCTTTGCTTTTTCCGCGAACCCTGAGGACGTAGCACGCTCCCGATCGCTCGAGGGTGGGGGCCTGTCCCACGATCTGGTACACGTCCTCGTCTCCCAGCCGCGTGACCTGCAGGACCACGGGGACGCCGTCCACCTCCAGGTCGCTGAATCGGTTCGAGAGATTCTGATCCGTAAACCGAGCCTCGACGCGGACGGTCCTCCCGCTCACGTGTACCTTCCCGGTGGTGAACCCGCGCAGGGGACGGAGCGGAACGTCCTTCTCTTGCTTGCGCCACTGGACGTTCGAGAGCATGTAGTCGCCGTCTGAAAGAGTAGCCATGACTGTCGTCTGATCGTCTAGGAATAGAAGCGGACGGGGTCGTCAACCTCGGCGGGCTCTTCTCCTCGAGGGACCCGATTCCGAGGGTCGGCCGCACGCGTCCGTGCTGGAGTTTCGTCGCGTAGTAGCCAATTCATCACGGCTCCGCAGGTTCAGTACCTCGGATGAAAGCGGAACCAGTCTCGTCCCGCTCTATCGGAGGAGCGCCGGGGGAATCATCCATCGCAGGACGCCGTCCCCAAACTCGATCTTCGACCAGTCGGTCTGGGTGTCGATACGGACACACGTCCCGGGGGACAGCGACACGTTGGCGGATCCCAGGAGATGCCCCACGGTCGTGCTCCAGGCCGGCTCGTGACCCACGAGCATGACGGCCCGAACGTTGGCGTCGGCTCTCTGTATTTCTTCGAGCACGTCGGCGGGCTGGGCCTGATAAAGGGCGTGGGTGGAGCGGAAGGGAACGTCGACCATCCACTGCCCCCCTTCCGGCAACAGCTCGGCCGTGCGCCGGGCCCGAACGGCCGTAGAACAAACAAACTGATCCGGCAACTGGTCGGTCGCAGCCAGAAACTGGCCGAGGCGCCGAGCGTCACGCTGGCCCTCCCTCGTCAACTCGCGGTCGTGATCGTCGTCGTAATAGGTCGCAGATTCGGCTTCAGCATGACGGAGTAAGTATATGGTGTTCATGTAGTTACATCCAGTACAATGAGACAAAAAAACTAAAGTTCAAAGCAAGGATATTCAAAGGAGACACGACCGAGGAGCACAGTCCCCGTCGCTAGACCGCTCCCCGGTGAAAAGAACACGAATGAGAAGAAAGCCCCTTCGGTAATCCGCACTGCCTCGGATCGGATGCTCCACTTCAGTTTACAATAGAGGCAGTTGCACGTCCAGACGACCCGCTCTTCCGAAGTCGACCCCAGAGGTGTCAGTATGTCTTCTTCTCTCCCCGACGGCGTCATCGTTGCAAGCCTGACCCCTCTCGACGACGAGGGGCGGCCCGACGGCTCTGCTCTCGCGCAGCACGTCGAAACCTTATTCGATCGAGGCTGTGACGGAGCCCTGCTCTTTGGCACCACGGGAGAAGGCCTCTCCTTCACGGTCGAGGAGCGTCGATCGGCCCTGGACGAAGTCCTCGACGCCGGCGTCCCCCCCCACAAACTCCTCGTGGGGACGGGGGCCCTTGCGCTGCCGGACGCCATCGAGCTGACGGCCCACGCTACGCGCAACGACGTGGGGGGCGTTCTGGTCCTCCCGCCGTTTCACTTTACGAACGTGACCAACGACGGGCTCGTCGCCACCTACGACCAGATCATTCGGAACGTAGGGGCCGACGCGCTCCGACTCTACTTCTACCACTACCCCCAGCTCACCGGCGTCCCGATTCCGTTCCCGGTGATCGAACGGCTCAAGGAACGCTATCCGAAGCAGATTGCCGGCATCAAGGACTCGAGCGACGAATGGGACCACCAAGATGCCCTCTGCGCCTCCTTCCCGGACCTGCAGGTGTTCGCGGGAACGGAACGTCACCTCACCCCGCTCCTTCGGGCCGGGGGCGCCGGATGCATCTCGGCCACCGTCAACATTACCGCTCCCCTCGCCCAGCAGGCAGTTCGCGACTGGAAAAACAATGCCCAGGTCGCCTCGGCCCAATCGACCCTCACAGAGCTGCGCACTCGCCTCTCCCAGTTCCCGACCATCCCGGCCCTCAAACAGCTCCTCGCGTGGCGGCACAATCGTCCTTCCTGGCGGAACGTGCGTCCGCCGCTGGCCCCGCTCGACGAGGACGAAGAGGCCCGACTCAAATCGCTGCACGACTCGCTCTGGAACGAGGTCGAAGACGTTCTGGACGGATGAGCCCTATCGCTCGGTGGGGACAATTTCCCCATCCGGCGTAATCCGTTCGCTGTCATTCGGCGGCCGCGTGGGAAACCGGCTGACCGACACGTCTTCGTTCCGGTCCTTGGGGACGTAGTGCACGTGGTCCCCGTGCGGAATCTCCTCGTAGGACTGACCCCGATACGGATTGATCACGGTCCACATCACCGTCCCCAGAATGGCGATGATGAACGCGACCAGGACCCATCGCCGGTACGACACGCTGCTCGACGGTTCGTCGGGGGCATCGGACGGAACGTCCGTCATGACTGGCACCTCGGGGTTGAACGCGGACAAAGAATCGGTGCAGGCATCGTAGACGAGGTTCTCCTACAGTTTCGGGAGCGTAATGCCCTCCTGATGCTGGTACTTCCCTTCCTTATCGGCGTACGAGATCTCGGGAGGCTCTCCTCGCAAAAAGACGACCTGCGCGATGCCCTCGTGGGCATACACTTTGGCGGGCAACGGCGTCGCGTTGCTCACCTCGATGGTGACGTGCCCTTCCCATCCAGGTTCGAGGGGCGTCACGTTTACAATGATGCCCGAACGAGCGTAGGTGGACTTCCCGAGCACGATGGCCAGCACGTCGGAGGGCATTTCGAAGTACTCGATGGACCGGCCCAAGACGTAGGAGTTGGGGGGAATGAGGATGTGGTCGTCGACCTCGTATTCCACCATGGCCCGTTCGTCGATGCGCTTCGGGTCGACGACGCTGTTGTAGATGTTCGGGGTAAAGACCCGGAACTCCCCGGCCACCCGCATGTCGTAGCCGAACGAACTGAGCCCGTAGCTGACGACGTCGTCCCGGACCTGCTCGTCCACGAACGGGTCGATCATGTCCTGCTCCGTGGCCAGAGTGCGGATGTGGTGGTCGGGAAGAATCATCAGTTCGGGAAAATAAATCGGGAGAACCAGCGTGCATCGAAGGGAAGCTAGCCAGAAGGCAGAGGCAAGGTCAAGCGACCGTGCCCGTCGGGTTCTAATCGGCTGCCTGGATGCCCTTTGTCAAGATTCTCGGGGCCTCCCGCCCATAGTTAAATAACAGGTCCATACCCGTCATCCCGGCCTCAAACCCCTCGAAATTCTGCCGGTAGGTCGGATGCTCGTATTCAAAGGGCTCCACGCGGGCCGCGCGCAGGGTCACGTCTTCGGACCTCGGGAGGGCCACGGCCTCTGCCCCGGTGGCCTCGACAATTCCTTCGTACGTGTCCGGTGCCCCGCCGAGGGTCGAAGCCCGCGTAATGGACGTATCGAGCCCAAACAGGTCGGTCTGAAGCTCCACGGACCGACACGTGCAGGACGAGAGCCCTTCCCATTTTTCGTCGAAGAAGGGCCGGAAGCGATCTTCGAAGTACTCGAAATACATCGTGGTCCGGTAGTCGTACATAAATGACCGCCAATGCTTTTCGCGCCAGCGGCCGCCCGTTTCAATCTCCACCTCCCGGAGCGGAGCTCCGTCCGGGTGCCCAAAGAGCGGAATGGAAATCCAATGCCAGCCCTGTGCATTGCGCAACTTGCTACTGTTCCGGAACGATTGACGGCGAAACCGGAACGTGTCGGCCAAAATGAAGTGATCCACGTGATGGATCAGTGCCGTGTACGAAAGCGGAGGGAAATATGCCGGCGGCTGGACGGCAATCATAGGGGCGTCGTTCGTCACGCGGAATCGAAGGGCGAACCCGGACTGGAATCGTCGATGCGTTGTATTCGCTCCCCGGGGTTCCGGTCCCAGAACCGCGCTCTTCCTGAGCCAAATGACGATAAAATCCACGCTGCCACGCCCTCTGTCCCCTTCTTCGTCCGCAACGTCTTCTCCCATCGACTCTAAGAGTCTGTTTTACTTTAATATCGCCTTTGCAGTCGCGGTCGGGTTTTTTTCCAGTCCGTATCTCAAATGCGAACGCATGCGCCTGAAACCACGGCTGGAATGGGCGCGTCTGCCGTCGTTTCACACTGTCAACTTTACAGCGCGTGAAAGTAAAACAGATTCTAAGAACGACGGCGATCACGCAGATCGACCTACTGCTGAAGTACGCCTTCTGTCTTTTCGTGGGCTCGATCTGTTTTAGCGTGGCAGGCCACGCCGCGGACGGATTCTTCTTCGGCATGCCGTTCTCCAACTGGGCGGGGTGGTTCGGGGGGACGCTCGTAATTCTGGTCGGATACGAGTGGATGCGCGGGGATCGTCCGATCCAAAGCGATTGGGCACCCTGGGTCTACGGGCTCACCTGCCTGTTCCCCCTCTGCATCACCGCGCTTCTCTGACACATGCTCGTTCCGCTGGAGGCGGAATACGTCCGAACCCAAAGAGACCGATTGCGTGTGCATTAGACATCATGACGGGTGTCCCGTACGTTGCGAGCCCCCAATCCGGTGCATCAGACGTCCCCTCCCATCATGCGATTCGGCCTCCTCTTCTCCCTCTTGCTCGCCATCATCGCGGTCATTTTTGCACTTCAAAACCCGCAGCCGATGGACGTGAACCTTCTGTTCTATCAGACGGAAGGATCCACCGCCCTCATTCTGATTCTAACCTTCGGATTCGGGGTGGTGGTTGGACTTCTCAGTTCCGTTCCCGGCCGCCTGCGCGCCCGGAGGAAACTTAAAGAGTTACAACAGAAATACGGCACTGACGACGCCAAATCCTCCGCCCCCCTGGACGCCTCGACATCGCCCCCCTCGGAGAAATCGACGAACTCGTCCTCCTAATCCGAGACCGGTTCACAGCATCCCCTTCGGGTCGATCGTGCCCCCCACCATCCGTTGCCTCCCGTGCTTCGCCCTCCCCCGCTCCGTCCCGGCGCCCCGATCGCGGTGGTCGCCCCGGCCAGTGCCCCTCGGAACCTCGACACGTACCGGAAGGGCCTCGCCCGTCTGCGCCGCCTCTACGACGTGCGGACGGCCTGGGCCCCCGGCCGCCAGCGAGGATACCTGGCCGCCCCGGACGTCGTTCGGGCCGCCGCGCTGGAAGAGGCAATTCGAGATCCGGCCATTCAGGCAATGATCTGTGTGCGCGGGGGCTACGGGTGTCTTCGGCTCCTCTCCCACCTGAACTGGACCCTCGCTCGCACCCACCCCACCCTCCTGGTGGGCTACAGCGACATTACAGCCCTCCACCTTGCCTATTACGCCCGCGCCGGATGGACCGGCCTCTCGGGGCCGGTCGTCACCGAATGGGCTGAGGCCGACGAGAACACCCTCCGCTCCTTTCGAAGGCTGGCCGAAGGAGCCACTCCGACCCTCGGGGCCGGCGACCTGCATCCCCTCCGTCCCGGCACGGCGTCGGGCCCCTTGCTGGGAGGGAACCTTTCTGTATTGTCTCGTCTCGTCGGAACCCCGTACGCCCCCGACTGGAGCGGAACCATTCTCGTCCTCGAAGACGTCGCCGAGGCCCCGTACCGCATCGATCGGATGCTGTCCCACCTGGAGCACGCCGGCATCTTGGACGTCGTCAGTGGGGTCGTACTCGGGCGCTTTCAAACGGGTGATGTCGACTCGAACCGTCCCACGCTGTCCCTGGACACGGTGTTTGCCGACTACTTTGACGACCGGCCCTACCCCGTCGCCACTAATTTGAACTATGGACACCTACTGCCCCGCTCGTCCCTGCCCATCGGGGTCCCCGTTCGACTCTCGACGACGGCCCAGTCGGCCCGCCTGCAGGTGCAACGCTCCCTCGTAGGGTCATGAAACAGCGCCCCCTCCTCCGTTGGGCTCGTCCTCCCGAGGAGCACCCTTAACAAAACTCGCTCCCTCCGCCCCCCTCCCGGTTCTCGGACATCGATCAGTTCCCCGACGTAGAATTGAACCTCGAATTGGTAGCTGCAAATCCATGGGCTCGTGGGACCGACACGTATGGAGGTGTTTTGCCTCGTTCTGGGCGTTCGAGAGGGATCCTGAGTTTCGGGCGCACCTGCGAGCGAGCATGCACACGACGCTGTGGTGGGTGGGCGGAATCGGCTGCGCCATTGCCCTTCTCTACCTGATCGGAACGGGGGTTTTTCACACCCTTTCGGTGGCTGAGTGGACCTCCCCTCCATCGCTTCAAACGGCGTTTGACCTCGGTCACGGGCTTCTATCTCTCTCGCTGTGCGTCGCTGCCCTGATGGCGGTTCGGGCTCGCTGCTCCCTCCCCGAAGGACGGCTCCTCGTGCTGCTTACTGTGACGGCCGTCGGGCTCGGGGGCATTCCGGGAGATCAGCTGGGGGGCTCCATTCCGCCGGGTCGCTTTTCCCTCCTCTACGTGGCCGCCGTCCTGGCAGTGCCGCTTCAGGTCTGGCAGTCGGTAAGCATCGGACTCCTTCTCCTCGGTCTAATCATCGTCAACGGGCTTTTCGCCCCTGCCTTTTTCCTCGACTCCTCCCAGACGCTCCCCATCGGCGACGCCGTCTTCGAAGTGGGAGCCCTGACGCTCCTTCTACCGGGATTCTCCGCACTCGCCCTGGCGTATCAGTATACCCAGTACCGGGCCCAGCAGAGCACCCTTCGGGCCCTCCGAAGCAGCCGCACCCTCCTCGACCGCACCGAAGAAATGGCCAAGGTTGGCGGCTGGGAGCTCACCCTTCCGTCCGGCAGCATGTCGTGGACGAAGGAGCTCTACCGAATTCACACGGTGCCACCACAGTACGAGCCCGACCTGGAGTCGCTCATCGAGGGGTATGCCCCGGAGGCCCAGCCCGTCTTTCGTTCCGCCCTGGACCAGTGCCTCGAGCAGGGACAACCGTTTCAGCTCGAACTTCCCCTGATCAACGCACACGGCACTCGTCGCTGGGTGCGCACGCGGGGGGAAGCCCACGTGAACGCCGGGGAAATCACCCGCGTTACGGGCATCGTCCAGGACATTACCGATCGCAAAGAAATGGAACGAGAGCTTCAGGAACGCGAGGAACGTCTCCGCCGGGCACAGCGAATCGCCCACCTCGGCAACTGGGAACGAAACCTCGAAACGGGACGCCTGATCTGCTCCAACGAGCTCCACCGCATCTTCGGCTGGGCCGAAGACGCCGACGTGACGTACGAGTCGTACCTCGAGGTCATCCATCCCGACGATCGTCCCCGCGTCCGACGAGCCCACTCGGACACGGTCAACGGAAAGACCTCCCTCGACGTCGAATATCGCGTCGTGCAGCCCGACGGCACGCACCGATTCGTCCACGAACGAGGAGAGGTGACTCGAAAGGAGGGACATCCCGTGTGTCTCGCCGGAACGGTGCTGGACATTACGGAGCGGAAGGAGATGGAGCGAAAAGTGCGACGGAGCCGGATGGCCCTTTCCGAGGCGCAGAAGATCGCAGACACCGGACATCTGACCCTCGACCTCCAGAACAACCAGGTTCAGTTGTCGGAAGAAAGCAGCCGCCTGATCGGACTGGACCCCGACGCGGTCCACGAGGTGAATGACCTGGTGCGCCTCGTCCATCCCGAAGACCGGGAGCGGGTCCGACACGCCTTTGCCCGAATGCAGCGGGAACCGGTCCACGAGCTCGAGTATCGCATCGATCCGCCGACGTCCGAGTCCGTGCGCTGGGTACGCGAGCGCGGCCGCCCCTTGAAAGATGAGGCCGGCAACACAGAGCGCATCTTCGGCGTCCTGACCGACGTGACCGAGCTCAAGGAACGGGCCGAAGAACGAGAAGAGCGTGAATCCAAAATCGAGGCCCTTTACGCCGCGTCGAGTCGTCTCCTGCAGGCCACAAGTCGAAGCGAAGTGGGGGCCCTCATCGAGGAGCTGATCTTGAACACCTTCGGCTACCCCCTCACGAGCGTGCAGATGCTCGACGACGATCAACTCCTGCCGGTCCGCGTCTCCCCTCAGATGCGAGAGGTGCTTCCCGAGCCGCCGGCCCATCCCGTTACCGCCGAAACGCTGGCCGGACGGGCCTATCGATCGGGCGAAACGGTGGTCGTGGACGACGTAGCCGACCACGGATTGAGCACCGAGTACGGGGCCGTCCGAACGTGGGTGAGCATCCCCCTCCGGAACCGAGGAGTGGTCTCGGTCGCCTCCTTAACCCCCGATGGCATTGAGGACTTCGATCTCCGTCTCATGGAAATCCTGTCCGGCAACGCCACGGTGGTCATCGACCGAATTGACCGGGAACAGGAGCTGGTCCACGCGAAAGAAACGGCCGAAGAAGCCAGCAAATTGAAATCCGCCTTCCTGGCAAACATGAGCCACGAGATCCGAACCCCGCTCACGTCCATTATCGGATTTGCCGAAGCCATCGGCGACCACCTCCCCGCCCCAACCGCGGAGGAAACGAACACAAACGTGTCGCACTTCGCGAGTCTCATCGAAAAGAGCGGACGGCGCCTCCTGGAAACGCTCAATTCGGTCCTGGACTTCTCACAGCTCGAGGCGGGGTCCTTGGAACTAAACCGCACGTACGTCGACCTCGCACACGAGATCGAAGAAACCCTCAACGTCTTCCGGCCCCGGGCTAGAGAGAAAGACGTGACCCTGTCAATGGACGTCTCTCCACAGCTCCCCACGGCCTACGTCGACGAGGCAGCCGTCCGCCGCGTCCTGAGAAATCTGATGAACAACGCCGTAAAGTTCACCGACCCCGGCGGGACCGTCACGGTCCGAGCCCAGCCCCTCGAGGAGTGGGTTCAGATTGACGTCGAGGACACGGGCATCGGAATCGACTCGGAATTCCTCCCCCACCTCTTCGACGCCTTCGAGCAAGAGTCGACGGGCAGCCGGCGGGCGTACGAAGGAAGTGGCCTCGGACTTGCCGTCGTGGAGCGGCTGGTCACACTCATGCAGGGAACGATCGAGGTGGACACGGAGAAGGGGGAGGGAACCGTCTTTACGGTGCGCCTCCCCCAGCAGGCCCCCGCCACCGCCGATGACATGGACCCGTAATGCCCTTCTCAGAGGGAGAGGTGCCGCCGCCCCGACTGAGCCCCCACCGCCTCCATGCTAGCAGGCTGTTGCGCATAGATCCATCTTTACACTTCCTTTTTAAACCAGAAAATAAATTTGTGCACACGAATCAATCGGCGGCAAAATGTGACCGGTAGAGCATTCGTGTCGCCAATAAATCGTCATTCCAGGTACTCAAACACCAATGCGCAACAGGTAGCTAGTCGGACGAGACGTACTCCATGGCGGCGGTCGTCAGAACGGATCCGCGAGTCCCCGACAGATCCACGTCGAAGGGCTGATCGGCCCCCTCCACGTGAACGCCCGGCAATCCCCGGCGGGCCTCCGTCGCGTCGACTCCGTGATTGGTCTTCAGCAGCATGCCCGCCGTGGACACGTCCGGCACCTCGGACGACTCCACGGCCGCCATGAAGCGCTGCTGGGCGTCCCGCCACGCTTCGAGGGCCTCTCCCACGGCCTGCACCTGCTCATCGGTCGGGTCCCCCTCCGCTGCATCCAGCGCCTCAATCAGAGCCGACCGGGCCTCCTCGCAGGCAGACACGGCGTCCTCCATTTCGGAAACCTGATCGTCCGTCAACATAACATCGTACGTTTGATTCGAAAACGAAGGACAGAGTGAAGCTGTCGGCAGGACCTACTCCAATTCAAGATTTTTATCGACGAGGTCAATTTTCCGACGAGAAAGTCCCAGGTTCCCGTCGTTTCGATCGATGACCACGTAGATGTAAACGTCCTCGTGGCGCTGACACATGCGGAGGAGGTGGTACTGCGACTCCAGGGAAATGAGATGATCCTCAATGTTCTGGTCGATGCCCAGATCGCGAAAGATGTTCTTTTTGGCTCGAACGACCTCGGTGCTTCCCGCCCCGGCCAGTTCCATGTCCAGATTCTGCCCCCCGATGGTTCCGAGCGTCATTCCAGACTCGTAATCTACGATCGCAGCCCCGATGAACCCATCGAGACTCGCGAGCTGCTCCAATGCAGCGTCAAGGTTCAACCCGTCACCGTCGTCGCTCGCGTCGGTGTTGCTGGAATCCAGACCTGTGTTCTGCTGACGTGGTTCCATAAGTACGTTGCCCTGTGGTTAAAAAACGACGTCTCCGCGATACCCCCTGATTCAGTGGAAATGCTTCCCCAAACCCTGTCGAACGCTGTCTCTTCCACTTCCGAAAACCGGTTCGGCCCTCCCGCAAAATGGCATCGCATGTAACTCCATCAGTCGAGTCGTGTTCTTTAGGACGACCGGTTCAATTGCCTTTCAGTGCCTCTTCCCTCCCCCCCGTACGTCATGCCGAACTCCAGCTCCCGAATTCCCACACTTCTCCACCCTGCAAGCGGCCTTCTTCTGCTGGGACTCGACTGGCTGCTGTTTTCGGGCGGGGTCGTCACCCTGGGCGTGTCGACGCCCCTCCTCGTTACGGTGGGCGGCGTGCTCGCCGGAGCCGGCATTGGATGGGTTCAGCGTCGATATACCGAAGACGACCGACTCAAACAGGTGCTGAAAGGCATCGGGGGCGGACTCCTCGTCGCCCTCCCCCTGCCCATTGCCGGGACGGCGGTGGGCGGCCTCGTCCTCGCCCTCAGCGGCCTGAACCGATTGACCCTCCTCGGCTCCGGATCCGACGAGACGAGCACCGATTCCGAGTAGCTCATTTTCAAACGCGTCCTCTCCCTCGGCCCCCGTCAGGAAGGATCGTACCAGGGATTCTCAACCGGCGTCTCGCGCCCGTCGTGGACCGCACTGTAACGGAGATAGTTTTCAGCCCCCTCCCGGATCGCGTCGATTTCTTGATCGGACAGCTCCCGCACCACCTCCGCAGGTTGTCCCAGGACGAGCGACCGCGGCGGGATTTCCGTATTCTTGGTCACGAGCGCCTGTGCTCCGATGAGGCTGTGCCGTCCCACCGTCGCGTGATCGAGCACCGTGGCCCCCATGCCGACGAGCACCTCTTCTTCAATGGTGCATCCGTGAATGATGGCTCCGTGCCCGACGGTCACCCGAGGCCCAATCTCCGTGGGAGCCGTGCCGTGCGTCACGTGGACCACGGAATTGTCCTGAATGTTCGTTTCGGCCCCGATGCGGATCCAGTTCACGTCGCCCCGAAGCGTGCAGTGATGCCAGACGCTCGCCCGAGCACCGAGGGTCACGTCCCCGATCACGACGGCCGTCTCGGCAATGTAATTGGTATCGTCGTACGTCGGGGTCTTGCCAAGAAACGATCGGACCATAGCGAGACGAGGATCGCAATAACCGAGAAAGCACCGCGATGACGGACGAAAAATCGCTACACCGGGAAACCACCCGACGCATCTGCCAATAGGAGCGCTACCTCTCCGGAGAGGTTCCGGAGCCTCTTCTCCATTATCTCCACTCCGTTTCCCGCGTTCCCATGATCAAAGTCGTCATCCTCGACGCCCAGAAGCTCGCCCAGCAACAGATGGGGGCCCAGGCCATGCGCTCCGGGGCCCTGGCGGGGGCCAACATCGAATCCGCCGTCCGGAACCAAATGGCCGATCGATTAGAGAAAGGACTCGGAGAGCGCGGGATCGAGGTCACCGTCGAGACCAAGGGCTCGCAGGCGATGGAGATTACGATCGACAATCCCGCAAAAGCGGCGTGGAACCAGGGGGTGACGGCGTGGCTCGTGGCCAAGGTCATGCCCAGTTCGATCGAATACAGCATTGCCCCCTCCATTCGCGACACCCTCGAAGAGAGTGGCATCGAAGGGGAGGTAGAAGTCGTATGACGAGGCCTCACCAACGGGAGGGTCCTCACTCTTCCTCGTCCAAAAAGAGGGACCGGTGTCGCATCCAGACGGGTGTGTGATCGTCTGAGGACGGCGCGGGGGCCTGCCAGCGTCGCCAGAGTCGTCCGCCCACCGTTCGAAGGGCACGGACGAGTTCTCTGAGCACGTCCATCACGAGCGCCCTGTCGACGGCAACGGCCGGCCGGTCATATCCTTTCTCCCCCATCTCCGCCCCCGCAATCCACTCGACGAGCACGCGCGCGCCCCGCCCCATCTGCTCGCGCCACTTTTTTGTGTTTTGGGGGTCGAGCGGGCGATGGACCTTCTCCTTCCAGGGCTCGCGTCCGGCATCCATCGGCCCGTCGTCGCGCCGGTGGAACGAAAGCACGGCCTCGTCGAAGGGCGCGTCAATCCAGTCCAAAATGCGCCCGATCACGGACTCGGGCCGGTCGAGGAGATCCTCAAAGCGAATCTCCCGAAACCGCTCCGGATAGCGCACCCGATAGTCCTCCGTGGCGCGCGCGTACCGCTTCCATTTCCACGCCGATTCCGGAAGCGAGTCCCGGCTCCAGGGCATGTCCTCCAGCGACAAACAGACGTCGCGCGGATCCCTCACGATGGCGAGCACGCAGGCCTCCGGAAACTCCTGCAGGATGTCCGGCACGTGGGCCAGGTGATCCGGCGTCTTCTCTCCCCACGCGTCCGCACCGAAGCGGTCCGCGTACGTTCGGACGACGGCCCGCAGGAGGTCGGAAGGAGCGGGATCAGCCAGCTCCTGCAGCCGGCGGCGAACCTGCCGAATCTCCTCCGCCGACAACTCCATGTCTGCAACGCCGGGCTGCTGCTGGAGACAGTTCCATACCTCCTGAACTGCAACACGTTGGTTTGCCGACGTGGGACGGCATCGCGTGTAGAAGTGCGTCTCCGGAGAAATCGCAATGTCCGGATGCGCATCCAGCATCGAGCTCAGGAGCGTCGTGCCGGACCGGGGCATCCCCACGACGAAGATTGGATGTCGGATCACAGCCTCAACAGGATTGGTGAAAGGAGCCGACGGCCGGGCTCACTCTGCCAGGACCCGCTCATACAGGTCGACGGTTTGTTCGGCGAGCCGGTCCCATTCCAGAGCGTCGAGCGGGGCGCGGTCGGGCCGTTCCCCATTGGTTGCCGACCGGAGACCTGCACGCAGATCGTCGGCTGTAAGGGGGGGCTCGTACGTGTAAACCCACTCCTCCCCAATTTCCGCCCGGAGCTCTCCCATCGCCCCGCGCTCCGGGACGAGCACAGGCCGGTCGAACGAGAGGGCCAGCAGGGCACTTCCGGAATGCAAAATGTGCTCGTACGGAAGCACGACGAGATCCGCCGCCCCAAAAACGACGGGAACGCGCTCGTCGGAAATAAACTGCAGGGCTAGATGAATCCGGTCGTCTGCACCGGCCGCCTCGCGGATCTGGGACGCCAGCGTATGCTCCGCTGGATTTCCCGCGACGATCAACTGCGCAGTTTCCCCCTCCAGCTCGCAGAACGTCCGCACGAGTCGCTCCACGTTTTTGTACGGACGAATCCGACCGAAATAGGCCGCCACGGACGCATCCTCTCGCATCCCCCAGTCCGCCCGGGCCTCGGCCTGCGGCATCGGATCCGGATAGGCCGGTCGATAGTGGCCGTGGGGCACGACGGCGCCCGGGACGGAGTGAAACACGGGAAATCGCTCGAGCGCCGCCTCGCGTGCATGATCGCTCAGGGTCACGTAGCCGGCAATCAACGGCAAAAAGAGCGGCCAGAAGAGCGATTCAAGCCAGGGATGCGGCGATTCGTGCGGTCCCAGGTCGTGGATGGTCCACACGATTCGCGTGCCTCGGAGTCGTGCGAGCCCCATCATAAGCAGCTCCGCCACGACGTACGTGACGGCCGTGACGGGAGACGGATAGCTCAAAAAGTCGTCGGGCCAGTGGACGTGCCACAGGTCATACCCGCCTCTGAGGGCCCGCCCCACCGAAAAGTCCTCGACGGTCACGTCGTACCGCTGAACGGCCTCGTATAACAACCGGGTGTACGGATTCCCGGTCTTGTTCTGAAATGCCGGCCAGGCCAGAATCTTCACAATCCCCGAAAGGGTCGGTTCGGACAAAGGAGAGAGATCGTCCCTACTCGTCGAGCCAATGGGAGAGATCCCGCTCAATCATCTCCTCCAAGCGCTCGACGTGCGGGCGAAAGAGAGACCGTACGTGCTGCCGGGTGGCCGGATCCATCTCCGGTTTCTGCAGATTTCGGTTCTTGAGGGCGTTGGCCCAGTCGACCACCGTCTCTGGAATCACGGGGGCGAGAGCCTCTCGGATCGGCTG
This sequence comes from uncultured Salinivenus sp., assembly GCA_964502085.1. Lineage (GTDB taxonomy): Bacteria > Bacteroidota > Rhodothermia > Rhodothermales > Salinibacteraceae > Salinibacter. Next base: position 68,387 of record CAZCUZ010000002.1, read on the forward strand.
CAGTCCGGTCAGCACACGATGCATCCAGGGATTCTCGGGAATTCCGGACTTGTTGACGCGCCGGTCGACCACGCCCTCCACCGCCGGATCGACGCCAATGTGGGAAAAGAGGGATCGTGCCAGTTCGTCGGGCGCCTCCTGCAGGTCTTTGTGAAGGAAGACGCGGATCTGCTCCCGATCAAACCGCTCGAAGTACCGCTCCAGCTGCTCGTCGTATCGTCCACGATCCACGTATCGGCCCAGGGCCCATCGGTCCCGAATGCGCTCCTCCTCCGCCTCCAGCGCCGCTTCGAACGACGAGAAGGGCTCATCCCCGTCCCGCCGGAAGTGCATGTACTCCGAATACGCCCGCTCCACGGGATCGCGCAAAATTGCCACGAGACGGGCCTCCGGGATTAGTCGTTCGACGTTCGCGGCGGCGTCGGGCCAGTAGAGAGACGTGTGTGAGGCCTCTCCCCGGGCCTGTGCCCGACGAGCCGCCTCGAACAGCGCCTCATACGCGTCGCGGTCGGTAATGCTCGTGTTGTTAATGCCGTCCGGCCGCTGATCGATCGGGGCCTGAAAGTCGAGGTCCCGCCCCGCAAACGCAAAAAAATTGGGCTCCTTGACGGGACTCATGTATACCTCGGGATGCGCGTCGAGCATGGCGTACAGGGCCGTCGTGCCCGACTTCATCGCCCCGAGAATCAAAAACGTGGGAAGCATCTCGCAGAGAGAAGGGATCCTCGTGAAACAGTGGACGTCATCCCGATGAGCCGGGGACCTCGAGCCAGTGCGACAGGTCCCGATCCAGCAGCGTTTCGAGCCGCCGCACCTCGTCGGTGTAGAGATCGGCGAGCTCCGCCCGCACGACCGGGTCCATGTCGGGCTTGGACAAATTCAAGTTTTGAAGGACCTTGACGCTTCGCGTCCGCACCGCCTCGGGGAGCACCCGGCGAGCGGCCCGCCGGATCGGGTGATCGGGGTTCAGCAAGAATGACTGGAACCAATCACTGATCGGCACTCCGGTCTTGGCGTGGGTGACGGAGTCCGACGGGACGAAGCCGGCATCCACCCCTATCGTGCGAAATACGTCCTGGATCACGGCGAGGTTATCCTCCCGGAAGTCGTCGAACAGGTAGATCGAAAGCTGGTCCCGATCGAAATACTCCAGATAGCGCGTCAGCTGCTCGTGATAGAATCCCATGCCCGTGTAGTGCCACGACCATTCCCAGCCCTGTTCGCGCCGCTTTTTCTCGTCTTCAAGCGCAGATCGGAAGTCCTCAAGCGGCTCACGTCCGGACCGAAGCAGATGGAGATAGTGGGAATAGGCCCGCTCAATCGGATTCCGGAGCACTGCAATCAACTGAACGTCGGGCAGATGCTCGTGGATTCGACGGGGCGCGGTCTCGCTGTACAGATAATTGACGGAGGCCTCCCCCACCGCCTGCACGTCGCCGGCATCCTCAAAAAGTGCCCGGTACGCCTCGAGCGTATAGACGGCCCCTGACGCCTCGTTGGACGCCTCATCCCCCGGTCCCTCCATCGCCGGAGGATCGTCTACGTACGCAAAAAAGCGGGGCTCTTTCACCTCCGGCATGAATACGTCCGGGTGCTGCCGGAGGTAGTGATACAACGAGGTCGTTCCGGCCTTGGCCGCCCCGATGATGAGAAACGTCGGGCGCATGAAACGATCGCACAAGTCGACTGCAAAGAGTACCGATTATGAGCCCCGGGATTCATCCGCACCACGCTCGTCCTCTCGACCCGTAAGATCGTTCAAGACGCGGGCCATTCGGCGAGCCTGATGGCGACGGGTGTGCTTCACAAGGTGATCGCGTTTCTCCCCGACGTGCGGAGAGCCGGCGGACCAGGCCTCGTAATGGGTTCGAAGGATCGACGCCGCCCGTTCTGCCTCGTCCCAGCCGACCACCCGACCTGCGTCGTGCTCCCGCAGCAGAGCATGGGCGTCTCCCTCGGGCGGCCCTACACCCAGCACGGGACGCTCACTGGCCAGATACTCGTAAAGCTTGCTAGTGATCATCCCCTCCGCCTCCTCGAACGGCTCGATGACGAGAAGCAGAAGGGTGCTCCGCGCCATGGCCCGAAGGGCCTCTTCGTGCGGCACAAAGCCCGTTCGTTTGACGATCGACGTCAACCCATAGTTCTCAATGGTCCGCTCGACGACCGGATCCACACTGCCAATCAAACGAACGGTGAGATGCGGAATGGCGTCTTCCGCACGGAGGCGCGCCAGGGCTTCCCACACGGCCGTCGGGTTGCGACTCGCGTACAGTTTTCCCACGTGAGCGAGGACGAACTCCTCCTTGTCGAGCGGCTCATCGAGGCCCTCAAACTCGCCTGCGCGAAAGCCGTTCTCGACGACGGCGTACTGGTTTGCCACCTTGCTCGCAAACAGGTCGGCCCAGGACGGGCTGACGGTGGTCACGGCCGCGGCGTTGGACAACACGCGTCGTTCGAGCGCGGCGTCAATGCGGCGGGCCCACGCCGTGTGGGGCAAGTCGTCGTAGTAGCTGATGTCCGTCCACGGATCGTGAAGATCGGCGACCCACGGGACGTTCGTCCAGGCGTGAAGCGTGTTGCCGATCAGATGGACCGAGTGCGGAGCCCCGCTCGTGATGAGGGCATCGAAGCGGCCGGAACGGAGCAGCTGGTGTCCTCGGTACACCGCAAAGGGCCACCACCCCACCCGCGCATCGGGGAGAAAGACGTTCGCCCGAACCCACTTTGCGAAGGCCTCTTTCCACGACGATTCCCCGTCCTCCATCGACCCTGTTGGGAGGTCTCCCTCGCTCTTGCCCGTGAGCGCTTGATACACCGAATACGGATCGAACGCCGACGTCCGGTGGATTCGCACCTCCGGAGGGATGCGATCCCGAAGCGACGGATCCCGGTTGGGATACACCCCGTCCCGCACCGTCAGCACCTCGGGCGTCCATCCCTCCTCCCCCAAAAACTCCAGAAATTGCAGAATGCGCTGTACGGCGGGCCCTCCCGCCGGCGGCATATAATACGCGACGAGGAGAACCCGAGGAGACGACGCTTCTGGACCCCCATCAACCATCGATTTCGGCGCTCAGTGTGAGAAAAGGGACACCCCGAAGATCGGAATTATTCGTCGTCCTCCTCGTCCTCCCCGGGCAGGAACCGGCGTCGGAGAAAGGGAGTGGCCAGCAGAGCGATCCCGCCGTAGTCGACGATCGTCGCCACCGCACTGATCCAGGTGCCGTACCGGTGGGAATTCGGCTCGAACCGCATCACGAGGGTGTGCTCCCCCTCGGGAACGTGCACCCCGCGCAGCAGATAGTCGACCGGGCGAATGGGCACCTGCTCCCCGTCCAGGTAGGCGTTCCAGCCCGCGGGGTAGTACACCTCGCTCGCAACGAACAGCCGCGGGGCGTCCGTACGTACGGTCCACTCGATTTCCGGGGGCTCGTAGGACTCCAGCGTCACCTCGACGGTGCTGGCGCTGTCGACGGGGGTTACCGGCTCTTCCAGGGGCTCCGAAAGAAGAGCCGTCGTCCGCGGATTGAACGAGGAGTCCCGAAGGCGAGACCACATCTTCTCGGTCTCCTCCTCCACCTCCGTCTGACCGACGAAAAACCCGCGAGGGACGGCATCGGGATTTTCGAGCACGACGCTCTTGGTTTCGTCGTCCCGGTAGACCACGTTCGTGCCCGCCAGTTGCTGCTGGGCCACCACGTACCGCGTATTCATCAGGTCGAGCGCATTCTCATTCGGCGCCCCCTGCTGCGTGAGCTGGAGAACGTGGTCGAGGTAATCCTGATAGCGCTGCAGCTTCGCCGCGTGATAGCCCCCAATCGACTGATAATGATAGGAGGCATACGCGGCCCGGCCCCCCGTCGGATTCTGACTGTACGGCGTCTGAAGAGGGAGCACCCGAAAGTGCCCCGGTCCCCCCGACGCCTCTACTTGCTTCTTAATGAAGCGATCTACCTGATAGGTCGGAATCTGCGACTCGGGATCCTCCTGCCGAGAAAAGGCGTCGTCCCCGAGATACCGTTGACCGACCCCCCAGAGGTCGACGAGCACGACGAGCACCACGAGCGCCCCCACCAGTCCCCCCGACAGTGTTTGACGGCGATAGAGCCACAGCAGAAGCAGCACGACGCCCACTGCAAGGAGAGTCCGGAACGCGTCGGCTTGAAACGCTTCTCGTCGCTGCTCCTTCCGCTGATTGAGCTGCTGGTAAAACTTTTGAACCTGGGGATTGGAACGGGAGAGATTCGGCTGGCCTTCAATTTTTTGAATGACCTGGGTCTCCCGTGGATTTTCGAAGTCGAAGAACATGCCTCGCCCCACCATGAGAAGGAGGACGAGCCCCCCAACCGCTCCAAATGCATAGAGGACGGCGCGGGTCGCAGTGACGTCCCCCGAGCCCTCCTCGTCGGGCTGCATCGAATAGTCGAGCCCAACGCCGGCCAGCACCGCCAGCCCGAGCGCCGACATGCTCAGCCACGTTTCCGGGGCCCGAAAGGAATCGAAGAACGGGAAATAAGCAAACATCGGCCAGTTGATCCAGGCCGCGTTCTTCCCGAGGGCGAAGAGCACGGTGACCAGCACGCCCGCTCCCAGTCCCCACACGACTCGACGGCGCGTCCGCCACACGGCGAGGCCCGAGAGCGCGAGGACGACGCCACCAATGTAGTGAGGCCCCTCGGTGAAGGTTTTCGGCCCCCAATACGTACGTCCCCCTCCCCCGAACGCATCTGCAATCAGAAGCGTGATCAGCTCCTTTACCCCCTGGCTCCACTGCATGGCTTTTTCCCACCCCATCCCACCGCCTCCGTCTCCTGCCGCCGCAGAGGCTGCGCCCCGCACCGAGAACTGTTTGTACTCATAGATGGCGAGATAGGGCTGCGCCACCATTAGCAAGGCCAGGCCCGTCCCCATCGCCAGCCACCCCGTAGACTTCGCGAACGGGGCAATCTCGTCCTCCTGCCAGGCGCGCACGAGCTCGACGACCCACCACGCGAGTGCGAACATGAGGACGTAGTACGTAATCTGGGGGTGCTTGGCCCGAAGGTCGAGGGCGAGCGCTCCGGCAAACAAAAGGCCTCCCAGGAGAGAAGGATTTCGAAGCGTGTACACGAATGCCAGCAGCACGTAGGGGACAAACGCAAGAGCGACAAACTTCGTGTTGTGCCCTACCGCCAGGAGAATGGGAAGGTACGTCGTGAGGCCGAAGGCGACCGACGACAAGAGCCCCGACCAGTGGTTGCGCGTCAAATAAAAGACCAGGAGATAGACTCCGACCAGCAAGACGAAGAAATGGGACAAGGGCCACCCGACCGAGCGAGCGGCATTAACAACTGTGTCAAACTGGGGCACCTCCAGCTTGTAGTTCATGAGGAACGCGGGCATCCCTCCAAAAACGTTTGGCGCCCAGAGGGCTTGCTCCCCTGTCCTCTCCTGATACTCGATGAGAGGCTCGGCGTTCGCGCGCCAGCTCACGACGTCCGTTCCGTGAATCCCCTTTCCCTCAAAGAGGACGGGGGAAAAGAAAGCAACCGCAATCAGCAACAGGAATCCGAAACAGAGGCCGTGCCGGGCCGTCGGCGAGAGCCGCCCCCAGAAGGAATCGTCGTGGGGACCCCGCGAGGGCGAAGGATGCCGTGAACTGGACATGTGACGACGAAACTAGATTGACGGACAAAACAGCGTGACCTCCCCGCTTGGAGCCAACACGCAATCGGACCCGACGCCGCAGCATTCAAGCCCCGGTCTCGACTGCCGACCTCAACGTGCGATTCCCTTCCCGTGGAACGTAAGAGGGTGGAAATGAAGCTTCTCCCCCCCTGTTCCCAATTTCTCCTCCGTGAGCACCGTTATATCCGCTCCGTCCCTTTTGGATACCGCAGTAGACAGAACGATTTTCGGACCTCCACGGTCAGGACTCCCGGCGGACCGAGGGGAACCCCTCTTGCCCCAACCGATTGAGACTTGGCGCTCAACGAACAGGGCTGGCACCTCCTCCAACGATGGCTGACGGCGTTCTCTCGGTCCTCAATCGGCAATACTTAAAGGTTCGACAACAATACCGCCACGTTCAAGCCGGTCTCGCGTATCTCTCTGGGCAATCCCTCCCTGAAACCCGCTTCGTCTTGTTTGGGCGAGGACGATCCGGAACCACCGCCCTCGTGAGCCTCCTGGACATGCTCCCCACCGTCCATTGTGAGGGAGAAATCCTACATGACTACGTGCCCTTCCCCTACATTCACGTTCTCGGGCGCAGTCAGCGCTGCACGGCGTCCACATACGGTTGCAAAATCCTCAGCTATCAAGTCCGGGATGTCCAACAGGGGCTCTCGTCACCAAAAGATTTTCTTCGCACACTTCACGATCGCGATGGTTTTCAAATTTTATATCTTCGGCGTTCCAATCTCTTACGTCACGCCCTCTCAAACATTCGTGCAAGACGGCAGGGCTTTCACGAGAAAAAGACAGACGCCTCCCACGCCCAACCGGCACTCGAGGTGGATCCCACCCTCGTGATTGAGTGGATACGGAGCAGTGAGGCGTTGCATCAATACGAACAGCACCTCTTAGCCGACGTCCCCCATCTTTCTCTGACCTACGAAGAGCACATAAGGAACCCTGAGGCCCATCAGAAGACAGTCAACTCGATTTGCGGGTATCTGAACGTTGAGTCTGCTCCGGTAGAGGTTCCGTATCGAAAACTTGCCCCTCGCTCCCTAAAAGAGGGGGTGGCAAACTACGAGGAGCTGAGCGACCACCTAAAGGAGACCCCATACGCCAAATATCTAGAAGAGTAATACAGGCGTCCCCCCCGCGCCCCCGGATCGTTTCTCCGGGCCTGTCCGTCGCTCGACCGCTTGAATCGCCCAGCCGACGGTTTCACGACCTGTACTCCCGAATCGACTACTGATTCCCAACTGCCCTCATGGCCGACACCGACGACTCGTCCGATTACGTCGCTCGCATCCTAAAGGGATCCAGTTCGGTCTTCTCCGGCTCCATGGTGGCGAAGGCAGTGGGCTTTCTCCTCAACATCGTACTAAGTCGAGGCCTCGGCGCGGCGGTCTTTGGAATTTACAGCCTTGGATACATCGTCCTTCGCCTCACTCGAGAGATCGCGACTCTCGGTCTTCAAAACGGGGTCGTCCGGTTCGGGGCTCCGCAGTACGAGGCAAACGAACACGCTAAACTGAAAGGAACCCTTTTGGCGACAGGGGGACTCGGCTTAGGAGCAGGAATTGGGCTCGGTGTCCTTCTTTTCGCAACGGCGCCCTGGCTGGCCGAGCAGGTTTTCCACGATCCAAAGTACACCCACGTCCTCCAGGTCTTTGCGTTTGGACTGCCGTTCTACACGCTCACGTATCTCCTCTCGCGCATGGCCCGAGCCATGGGCAACATGCGGCTCGACGTGCTTTTGGGGTCCATTCTACAACCCCTCATTTTCCTGCTCGTGGCCGGCGGACTGATCTTTGCCCACCAGGACCTCACGTCCATTCTGTACGGGTTCGTGGCTTCCGCCGTCCTGGCCGCCGCGAGTTCTGCATACGCAATCTATCGGCTGTTCCCCCCCCTTCTTTCCTCTCTCGCCCCCACCTTCAACGTGAGGGCCCTCCTCCGTTTTTCACTCCCCATTATCGGAGTCAGTCTCGCCAGCATCGGCCTCACGTACGCCGATCGTCTCATGCTCGGAATGTACGCGTCCTCCGCAGCGTTGGGAATCTACCAAAACGCCGCCAAGCTGTCTATCCAGATGCGGTTTATTCTGTTCGCGGTCAATGCGACGTTCTCCCCCATCATTTCCGACCTTTACCACAACGACAAACGAGAGGCGCTCGACCAACTCTACGCGGACACCGTCCGCTGGATTGTCGTCCTCACGCTCCCCGTTTCCGTCGTCCTGTTTACGTTCGCTCCCGAATTCATGTCGATCTTCGGCCCCGAGTTCAGAGAGGGGGGCAACCTCCTCCGAGTGCTCGCCCTGGCCTACCTGATCGTTGCGAGTGTGGGCTCGGTGGGCCACATGCTGCAAATGACCGACCACCAGGATTCCGTCCTCGTCGTCGACACTGGCATGGCCCTCGCGAACGTGGGACTAAACTGGCTGCTGATCCGGTGGTACGGGGCGATCGGGGCTGCTGTCGCCACCGGCTTCACGCAAGCAATCGGCAACCTGGTCCAGATTGGGATGCTGTACCACTTCACCCGCATCCAGCCCTTCCGTTGGATCCTCTGGAAACCTCTCGCTGCCACGGCGGGTGCAGGCCTCGTTAGCTGGATCACCTACACGATGCTCCCCTCTCCCTTCCATTGGATCGTAGGAATTCCCGCCCTCCTCCTCGCCTATGCTGGGATTCTCTTCGGCCTCGGGCTGCACCCGCGCGACCACTCCATCCTCACAGACGTGTGGTCTCAACTACAGACACGGCGTTCAAAAGACAGCTCCTAAGAGTCTGTTTTGATTTTGAATCGTATCGCGAGAGCGAGGATCGATGCGGCGAAAATCGGTCGAGGAGGAGGCACGTATCCCGAACGCCTTCGGGATTGTCAAAGACGAGACCGATTTGCAGCCCATTCGAGACCGCTCGCAGCTTGAGGCATAAATTAAAACAGACTCTAAGCCGTCCCCATTGCCTCAAGGCCATGGATGCACACGTGCACGTCATCCGAATACTGGTAGGCATCCACGAGCGCTCCACTGGAGACGTCAATCTGAAGGATAGACGCGGGAGACACCCCTACGAAAATTGAATCTCCGGCCACCACGAGCCCCCGAACGAAGAGAGGTCGGGCTACGACGTCCTCCATCACCCCCATCCTCGTCGCCAACTCACGGCCCCAGTACCTCGGGATCTGCCATCGCACTAGACGCCGAACCCACTGATACTGTGTGAGGTCAATCCTCCGAAAACACTCCCCGCTCCCCAGTCGAAAAAACTGCACGGCGCGACCCATTGTGTCGTTGACGATGACAATCCCATCGTCCGTAATCTTCAGATTGTGGGCCCCTTTCAACCCCTCGTGCTCCAGCACCACGTGCTGATTCGTGAGGTCTACAACGACGCCATGCGCATTACAAAGAGCATACACGTTTCCAGCATGCTCCTCGACAGCGTTGAGGTGGAGGTGACTTCCGGTGTCCGTCGCGGACGAATCCAAAAACTGAAGCCTGTTGTCGGCCGATTTGTCAAGTGCGAGAGGCTCAAGTCCAAGCGCCTCCTGCAACGCCTCCATTTCGCGCGGCCATAAGGCCCGGCACTGCTCTCCCGTCGCAAGATCGTATTCCAACGCGGCGTCAATGGCCGTCGAACTCACCCAGACGGTATTCCGCTCCGTGAGACCGATTTCGTGCAGTCCGGCCATGAGTCCACCATTGATTTCTCCCACCTTGTTCAAATGCTCGTCGTAGCGTTCGAGCGTGTGGTAGGTCGCCGCGTAAATGTCTCCCTCGTGATAACGAACTCCGCGACACCCCCGTGCATTTCCCCGAGGATTGGGATCGTCTCCAATTGTTGGATTCCGAGGCCAAATCGAAACCTTGTCCGCAACTTCCTTCTTCTCCCAATCCATTACCACAAGTTCTCCCCCCTGTTCAATCGAGGCGGCACGAACGACTGTGCCGAAAACAATTTGCCTCGGAGATTCACCAGAGGAAGCAGCGAAGGGCTCTCCCCCCCCTACCATCAATGAAAAATCCTCCAGCGGCTCCGGCACGGACTCAAAAAGACTCATAATGCGAAGTAAAAGCGCGTGAAGACCAATGAGACGAACGGACTGCGCGTAAGCCAACGAGCGCTCGAAACGGCCCCTCCTCTTCGCAGTTCCTCTGATTTGTCTCTGTATGCACCCTGATATAATCGATGGACGTCCCCGCAATGGCTGTCCCCGAATCCCCGATCTTCATCGTCGGCTGCCCCCGATCCGGAACCGGAATCCTGCATCAGCTCGTCCGCCTCCACCCATCCGTGGCCTGGATCACGCCCCTGAGCAACTGGATCTGCGGAAAACCCTGGTTCCGGCACGTCTCCCCCTCCCTGGCTCGCCCCCTCGAGGCGCTTCTCCATCGCCTCCCGAACCCCCTTCTACCGTCCCAGTTTCGCGGTCCGTACGACGGAACGCTGCACCTGCCCACCGTCTTCGAAACCCACGAAGGGCACTCCATCTGGAACCGGGCCGTTCCGGACGCCCCGAACCACCTCGCCACCGAGGCCGACGTCACCCCGGAGAATCGAGGGGACCTTCGCGAGGTCGTCCAGTGGCACCTCAAGTACCACGATCGACCTCGATTCGTAACCAAAACGCCGCGGACGGCATTTCGTCTCCGGTTTTTCAGTGAGATCTTTCCCGACGCCTTCGTCGTCCACCTGGTGCGCGACGGGCGGGCTGTGACAGCGTCGATCCTCAAGCGCCGACGGCACGATGAGGGAACCCCGAATCAGTGGTGGGGCGCCCGGCCCCCCGGCTGGAACTCCATGCGTTCGGAGCCTCCACTTGCGCAGGCTGCCTGGACGTGGAAACAGTCGCTCAAGCAGGTCCGGTCCGACGCCGAGATCCTGCCCGACGATCAGTTTCTAGAACTTCACTACGAATCCCTCACCACCCACCCGACCCGCGAACTCCGCCGCCTGTTTTCGTTTGTAGACCTCGATCCGGAGGCGTTTTTTACCCCCGAAAACGAAACGCAACTGAGGAAAATTCGTCCCCCGAAGCACACCTGGAAGGAGAATCTCAGTGAGAGTCAAAAGGCACGACTGAACGATCTTCTCGCCCCCGACCTCGCACGATATGGGTACGAGGACCCGTCCGGATGAGCGCGGACGCCCGAGTCCTCCCCTTCACCTGGCTTCCCAAACACGTGTCATGGACCGTGTCAACCTCTTCGTTATCGGCGTGAACAAGGCCGGAACGAGCTGGCTCTACTACCTGCTGTCCGAGCATCCGGACGTCTTCATGTCGGACGTAAAGGAGCTCTATTTTTTCGGGGAGGACCAGAACGGACCCGCCGACCTCGACGCGTACCACCGCCACTTTCCCTTCGACCGCTCCTACCGCTACTTTGGGGAGGCGACCGTCATGTACTATCGGGAACCGCAGGTCGCGTCTGAGATTACCGACTACAATCCGGAAGCAAAGCTGCTGGCCATCGTGCGAGATCCGATCGAGCGACTGGTCTCCCAGTACCGATACCACAAACAGCTCGGCATTATCGACGAAGAGACGCCGCTCAGCGAGGTGTTGGAAGAAGATTCGCACGCCCTCCTCCGCGACAGCCATTACGAAGAGACGCTTCCCCCCTTCGCAGAGCAGTTCGGCCCGAACCAGTTCACGGTCGTGAGCCTCGAAGAGGGCCGCAACGATCCCGAGCGCCTATGGGCCGATCTCCTGTCCGTTCTGGATCTCCAGACGGTGCCGTGCCCCAACCCCGACGCCACGCCCGAAAACCCGACGGGCAGTGCCGCCTTCCGTCGTGTGTACCGCGCAACCGTTCAGCCCGTAAAGGACCATGTGCCGGCGCTCTACCAGTGGATGCTCCAGAGCACACTGGTCCGCCGAACCAAGCTGGGACTGCTGCGTCTTCTGGGCCAGGCCGACCCGGAGCCGATCTCACCGGCCCTCGAGGCCCGATTGCGGGACGAGTTTGCCCCCACCTACCGGTATCTCCGACGCCTCGGGTTTGAAGGATACGACGCCCCCGCATCCCCCGCTACTGAATGACGGGCGGCACCTGAAAGTATTCGTCGTCCGCCTCCGGTGCGGGCGCAAGGGCCTGCTCCTGATCGATGTGGGACGCAATCTCGTCGTCGCGGAAGACGTTCGTGACGTCCAGCACGTGGGACATCGGCGGGACGCCGGACGTGTCGAGCTCATCGAGCTTTTCGGCGTAATCGAGAATCCGACTCATCTCTTCGGCCAGTCGGGCCTCTTCTTCCTCCGAAAACTCGAGCCGAGCGAGCTCGGCCACGTGGCGAACGTCGTCTCGCGAGAGCGCCATTGGAAAACGGAACCTTGTTGAAAAGAAGTGGCGGGAAACCTCAGAAACGGCTACGAACGCGTCAGTGCCGGGTTTCCAGCGCGGATCACGACTCCGACGGCCGAGCCCGCACGTCGCGAAGCATCCGAATGAGGGTCGTGGCCGAGCGGAGCCCCTCTTCCGGCCGCGGCTCGACGTAGATCTCTAGGCTCACGGGCCCCCGAAAGTCGCGGGCGTGGAGCAGCTCGAACTGCTCTCGCCAGCCCACCGCTCCCTTCCCCAGCGTCACGTCCTCCCAATATCCGTCCTCCGTCACGTACCCGTCACTGCAGCGCACGAGGGTCACGAGCCCCGACAACGCCGTAAGGCCGTCGATCGGGGGCTCGCCGGCCCGCAGGGCTCCGGCCGGATTCCAGGCCGCACGAACGTAGGGATGGCCGACCTGCGTCAACACCTCCGCCAGCGCCGCCCCGGTAGGACAGGCCGTCTCCGGCCCGTTGCGCACGGCCACCAGGACGCCCTCCGCTTCGGCCTTCTCCCCGGCCCGCCGAAGGGCCTCCACGACGGTGTCCGTTGGAACGTCCGGCGCCCCGGCAAACGGCGAAATGGTCACGCGGGGACACTCGACGCGGGTACAGAGCTTGAGGGTATCCTCAAACTCAATGAGGTCGTTCAACCAGGCCGCCCGGTCGCTCACGGACCCCTCAAACATGCTCGGAACCACACTTCCGAGCAGCAACTCTGTGCCCTCGAGCTGCTCGCGAATCTGCCGTTCGTTCACGAAGGGAATGCGATCGTCCGGCCCGCCGACTGTTCGAAGCTCCATGCCGTGCAGCCCCCACAACTGGGTGTAGTGGAGCGCACGATTCAAATTGCTGGTGACGGTATCGGTCAGCCAGACCGGAATCATCCAAAAGGGCAGAGGCTACGCGAGAGAGAACGCCTTTGGACAACCGATGAGTCGGTCTCAAGATGCGTGCTCCCCGTGCAAATTAGAGGAAACCATCTCTCAATGAAAACGGGTGCAGGTTCACGCAATCCTTCCCAATGTCTCCCTCGAGGATGCCGTTCGGAGTCGCCTCTTCCGGACGAACTTCGAATTTTCACGTATGGTCCCTCTTCGACCTGCCCTGTATGTTAGGCGAGGATCTGTCCTCCGATGGAGGAACCGTCCCACCTATGAGAACGGCTTCGGCACTCCTCCTACCCACGACGCTCGATCGCCTTCTCGAACATGTCCCCTCCCTCACGTCACCTCGGTGATCTTCTTCCCGAGCGGCACGATCAACGGTCCTCTCTCCTGGAAACCGCCGTCGAGCAGGCCAATGACGCCGTCGTCGTCACGGAGGCCTCCCTGGAAAAACCTGGGCCCCGAATTCTCTACGTGAACCCCGCCTTTACCGGCATTAGTGGCTACACAGCCGAGGAGGCCGTGGGACGAACCCCACGAATCCTACAGGGACCCGACACCGAATCCTGGATCCTCGACCGACTTCGGCACAAACTAGAGCACGGCCGCCCCTTCGAAGGCGAGGCCGTTAACTACCGCAAAGACGGTCGCCCCTACGTAAATCATTGGAGCATTTCGCCCATCCGCGACGAGGACGGCACGATTACACACTGGGTCTCCATTCAGCGCGACGTCACCGACGAGCGACGCACAAGCGAACGACTGCTTAGAGCCCAGGAGCGCGAACGCCACCGGATGGCCCGGTGGATTCACGATGAGCTCGGAGGGCTCCTCACCTCGCTGCAGATGTCGCTCAATCAGGTCAAAATGCAGTTGGAAGACAAGGCCCGAGCCGAGTCTCTGTTCTCGACGGTGGAAGCCCGCATCGAATCCATTTCAACCGTCGTTCGCTCATTAACCGGGTTGGCCTCCCCGCCCGTCCTCGAAGACCACGGCCTCTCCGATGCTCTTTCCCAACTCATCGACACGTTGGAAGCATCACACGACCTCTCGATCACGCTCCACAGCGAGCTCGAGCCCGACGACCGGCTCTCACCGCTCCTCGAACGCGTCGTGTACCGCGTTCTCCGAGAGGCCCTTCTGAACGTAGGACGACACGCAGACACCGACGCTGCACAGGTTCTGCTCAACAAGACGTCCCAAACACTCCGCCTCCACGTCGTCGATCAGGGCCGAGGATTCGACCCGCCCCAGCCCCTAACCGAAGGGGATAACGTCGGACTCGCCGGCATGAAAGCCCGCGTGGAGCGCCTCAATGGAACGTTCCAAATTCGTGCTGCTCCCGGCGAAGGAACGCGCATTACCATTACGCTTCCCCTCTCGCTCGTGTCTCTCCCCTAACGAGTCACATCGTCCGTATCGCTCCTTCCAATCGCGCCCCCGTCGAGGCCTGGAGCCCGTCCGATCGATTCACACGAACCAAATCTTGACGCCTTTTCTGCACGAGACTCCACTTAGAATTTAAACGTACCTTTATAAACCCATGTTCGATACGTGTATTTCACATTTCGCTCACTAGTTGAGGAAATTGTGAACGGAAAAGAGGGTCGCGGCCCCGCGGATCGCCGCTTTCGCAGCGCCCTTTTCCTCTCCTGACACAAGCTTTTTCGGAGGCTGCCCTCCTCCGATTCTTCTGCATAGCTCTCGTCGAGAAGAAGTGTCCCCCACCATCCTTCTCGACGCTTTGTGCCCACATGACAGCGAACCCGTCCGTCCCCAGTCCCTCCCCCTTCGGCCCCTGGTTCGGTTCCGACTCGTCGTCGGACGCCGAGGAAGATTTTGACCTCACCCTCCCACCCCCCACCACCTCGGGGGCCAACCCGAGCCAAACGATTGAAGCCCTCCTTCAGTCGGGCAGAGAAGAACTGGGAGTGGACCTCGGCTTTCTCGCCCGAATCGACCCGGGCCCCGGCACCCACACTGTGACCGTCAGCAGCGGATCACACCGGACTCTCTCTGAGGGGGCCGTACACGACCTCGCCCATACCTACTGTCGAACGGTCGTCGTGGCCTCCTCCCCCCTGGCCCTCCACGACGCCCCAAATCAGGAGTGGGCCGACGACCCGGCCTACGAACGCTTCGGACTGGACACCTACCTCGGAACGAAGATCGTCGTGGACGACCACCTGTACGGGACGGTCTGTTTTGCGGATGTGTCTCCCCGAGCCACCCCCTTCTCCGTGACTGATCGAGACGTGCTGAACCGGCTCGCAGCCTCGATCGAAAACATTCTCCCCCCTTCATCCCAGGTCACGTCTCGAACGAATCCCGAACGGAACTGCGACCTCCTCCGCCGCGTCCAGGAGATCTCTCAGGTCGGAGGCTGGGAGCTTCACCTGGCGACGCACACCCTGACGTGGACGCAGGACACGTATCGCCTCCATGACCTCCCCACCAGCTACGAGCCGGACCTCGACTCGGCCATCGACTTTTACGCCCCGGAGGCCCAACCCGTCCTCCGGTCGGCGATCAACGACTGCAGTGAACGAGGCCTCCCGTTCGACGAAACCCTTCCCCTCGTGACGGCCGAGGGCTCCCGCCGATACGTCCGAGCACGAGGACGCCCGTACCGCGAGAATGGCTCCATCACCCGCATTACGGGCACCATTCAGGACGTGACGGAAAAAACCGAAATGCATTACGCGCTCCAAGAGGAGCGCGACCTCCTCAACCGAGTGGTGGAAACGAGTCCCTCGGCCATCGGCATTGCTCTCATCGACGAGGAGGGACAGATCCTCGAGGCCAATTCCGCCTTCACGGACCTGTGCGGCTACGACGCCGAGGAGATGACCGGACAGTCGCTCAACGTTCTCTGGGGACCGGACACGAGCGAGCGGGTCCTCCGGAACTTTTGGAACGCTCTCGAAGCGGGACGCCGACACGAGGGCGAGACCGTTGCCTACCGAAAAGACGGAACACCGTTCATCAATCGATGGAGCATTGCGCCCGTTCGAAACGCGGAACAGACCGTCACGCACTGGATCTCCATCCAGCGCGACGTCACAGCACAACGTGAAACCGACAAGCGCCTGCTGGAGATACGGGACGAAGAGCGTCGCCGGATCAACCAGGAACTGCACGACGAACTGGGCGGGTTGCTCACCTCCCTGCAGCTGACCGTCGAGCTTGCGCGAATGGAGACCGACGCGGACTCGGTCCCCATCGACTACCTCGACGAAATTGAGAAATACGTCGACGACGTCGCCTCTGCAACCCGAACCATTTCCCGTCGTCTCCATCCGGACGCGCTCGACGAGGAAGGGATCGCCTGCGCCGTGCCCACATTGATCCGATCGCTCCAAAAAAAGCACGGGATTGAAATTCGCTGCACCTGCGAGATGGACCCGGACGCCACGTTGGCCTCGTCGATAGAAATGATCGCCTATCAGGTCGTGCAGGAGGCGCTGCTCTGTGCCCTTCACCAGTTCTCTCCTTCCACCCTCTCCGTTACGCTCCAAACCGAACCCCGGCAGCTCTGTGCCGACGTCCTGTGCCGAAACGCCCTCCTCCCCGACTCGGCCGGCGAGGCAACCGACTGTGATCGTCTGCACCGAATGAGCGAGTGGGTCCACCGATTCGACGGAGAGTTTACCGTGTCCCACGAAGCAGAAACGGATACGCGGATCCGCGCAACGCTTCCGCTCACCGTGGCTCCCCTTCCGGGCTGAGCCGGCCCATTCTCCGGTGTCCGCACAGATCTGAAAACAAACGGTCAGGGTCTCGGGCACGAAAACGGGCGCCCCGCGTTGAAACGTAGGGAAGAGGGTTGCTCGTCCCCTGCGGGACGACCAAACGCCCGGCACGACCATGCGTCTCGGCACGTGCTGGAGCTCACGGCAACAGAGCCTCCACACGACCGGTCAGGATTAAGACCGCCTTTGCCCAGCCGGACCGAATATACGCAGTATTGCGTAGACAAAGGTGAGAGTGGATTTCCCATCTTTTGAGCGAGTATTTGGGGACGTCGTCAACGTCTCCCCGTTGCAGATTTTCCCACCGTTTGACTCCAAGACGGCCACCGAGCCCATGCTCTTCACCGCCCTCGTCGTCGAAGACCACGACGTGACCCGTCAAGGCCTTCGTTTGCTTCTGGAAAATCAGCTGGAAGCTCGCCTCGTGGGAGACACGGGAGACGGCCTCGAGGCCATCTCTCTGTTGGAGGAACACAAACCGGATCTCCTGATCCTGGACCTCGGTCTTCCGAGCCTAAACGGTCTCGACATTCTTCGCAGAATTCAGCGGTTGGACCTGGACACAAAAGTCGTCGTGCTCTCCATGCACGGAGAGGACTCGTACGTGACGGAGGCCTTTCAACTGGGCGCCAATGGATACGTACTGAAAGGATCCCCCCTCGACGAACTCACCGAGGCAATTCGGACGGTCCTCAACGGGGAAAAGTACATCAGCAACGACCTGTCCCAGGAACTCATCACCGCCGAACGCTCGGAAGACCAGATCCGAGATCGCTACGAGACGCTCACGGATCGGGAACGAGAAGTACTGCAGCTAACCGCCGAGGGACACACCAGCCGAGAAATTGGCGATCGGCTCGAGATTAGCCACCGGACCGTCGAAAAGCACCGCGAAAACATTCAGGCGAAGCTGGAGCTCCGAAATACCGTAGAGATGGCCGCCTTTGCCCACCAGCGAGGATTGATTGAAAGCCCGTAGTCGCGGCCCGGGGGCTCCTTTCGTCCCGGAGAAGCCTCACTGTTCGGCCCGAAGGGCAAGAAGTCGATGGGGATGCAGTGTGAGATCCCCTCCCGGCTCGAACGGCCCCTCGTCGTCTTCGTCGGCGAGCGCAGGGACGAGATGCCATCGCTTACAGCTTACGTCCTCCAATTCGTTGGTTTTCTCCGGCAACTCTATCGGCACGGATTCACCTCCCTGATTCATTAAGACAAGGAACGAGTCGTCTCGCTGCGGCCGTCCCTGCAGATCGGGCTCCAGGTCTTTTCCCCGAAGGAGGTATCCAAAGGCCCGAAGCTCCTCGTCGTGCCAGTCCTCCTCGGTCATCTCGCGTCCCTCGGGATGCCACCACAGCACGTCCCCCGTTCCGTCTTCCTGCCCCGCCGGGGCCAGAAAGTGGCGACGCCGAAAACTGGGATGCTCCTTTCGAAAAGACGTAAGGTTCTGCACGAACTCGAGAAACTTTTGCTCGCGCCCGTCGAGGTCCCAGTCGTACCAGGTGATCTCATTGTCCTGGCAGTACGGATTGTTGTTTCCGCGACGAGTGTGCGAAAGCTCGTCTCCTCCTAAAATCATGGGCACGCCCTGCGAGAGCATGAGCGTGGCCATGAGGCTGCGCTTCCGCTGCTCCCGGCACTCGATGACCTTCGGATCGTCCGTCGGCCCTTCCACCCCGCAGTTGATCGAGTAGTTGTGGTCGTGGCCGTCCTCGTTCCCTTCCTTGTTTTCTTCGTTGTACCGGCGCTCGTAGCTGACCTGGTCCTGGAGCGTGAACCCGTCGTGTGCCGTGATGAAGTTGATGGAAGCGAAGGGACGACGCCCCGACCGCTCGTAGAGATCGCTCGATCCGGCAATGCGGGTGGCCACCTCTCCGGCCAACCCCCCGTCGCCCCGCCAAAAGCGACGAATCGCGTCCCGGTAGCGCCCATTCCACTCGGCCCACTGCCAGGGAAACGACCCCACCTGATAGCCGCCGGGCCCCACGTCCCAGGGCTCCGCGATCAGCTTCACCTGACTCAGGATTGGGTCCTGCTGAACGACCTTGAAGAAGGAGCCGAGCATGTTGACGTCGTAGAGTTCCCGCGCCAGCGCCGAGGCGAGGTCAAACCGAAAGCCGTCGACATGCATCTCCGTCACCCAGTACCGCAGGCTGTCCATGATCATCTGCAAGACGTACGCGTCGCCGGGATCGAGCGTGTTGCCCGTGCCCGTGTAGTCCATGTAGTACCGGCTGTCGTCGGGATTGAGCTTGTAGTAGGTCTGGTTGTCGATCCCCCGAAGCGACAGCGTCGGCCCCATCTGGTTGCCCTCGCAGGTGTGATTGTACACCACGTCGATGATGACCTCCAGCCCCGCGTCGTGAAGCGCACGAACCATCATCTTAAAGTCGCGGACGGCCGAAACCGGCCCGTTCGACGAATATTCCGGCTCCGGGGCAAAGTAGGCGAGTGTGTTGTATCCCCAGTAGTTGCGAAGGCCCTTCTGCAGAAGGTGACGGTCCTGCAGCTTGGCGTGGACCGGAAGCAGCTGCACGGTCGTCACGCCCAGCCTCTTGAGGTGATCGATGACCGGCTCGCACGCCATCCCGAGATACGTTCCTTGATGGGGCTCGGGCACCTCGGGATGCCGTTTCGTCATCCCCTTCACGTGCGCCTCGTAGATGATGGTGTCCTCCCAGGGAATTTCCGGCGACTGGTCGTTGCCCCAGGCAAAGGTCTCCTCCACAACCGCGCCCAGGGGGGCGTACGGGGCACTGTCGGTCGTACTGAAGGACAGGTCCTGCTCTTCGTCGTCCTCGACGTCGAATCCAAAGAGGCTGTCGTCCCAGCGAAGGGGCCGCCCAATCGCCTTTGCGTAGGGGTCGAGCAGGACCTTGTTGGGATTGAAGCGATGCCCGTTGGCGGGATCGTACGGCCCATACACGCGATATCCGTACAGTTGCCCCGGTCGTAGATTGACGACGTACCCGTGCCAGATCGGTCCCGTCTGCTCCGGGAGGGCGAAGGTCACGGCCGGCTCTTCGTCGTCGGCATCGCGAAAGAGGAGAAGTTCGACCTTCTCTGCGTGTGCGCTGTGGAGGGCAAAATTGACCCCGATGCCGTCCCATGTCGCCCCTCGGGGATAGGGCTTCCCCGGCCGGATGTGAACTCCTTTTGGCGCCTGACTGGGAGGAGGAGTGGAATCCGGCGACGGAGAATCAGAGGCATTCATGAATGGACACGTAAGCGCTGAAAGAGAATCTGCTATGAAAGAAACCGGGAGCCTGATGCAATCGCAATTGTCCAACGAAAGCTTCGCACGGGAGAAACCAGTCCGGCCCCCCCGACGAGCGTCCCTCGTTCCTCTACCGAGTGGAGGTCCAACATCTGTCAAACAAGAGTCCGAGACACAGCAAAACGGCTCGTTCTCCACCGAGAAATGGAACAATTCTTTGGGATTTCTGCCCACCAGTGCGTAGCCTGTAACCGTCGGGGACGTTGGCACCCGGCGAGTCGCTCTGGTTCTCCCCGCCCACCTCTCTATCTGCATGTCCTCCCCTCCGTCTTCCCCGTCCGCCTCCCGAAGCGCGGACATGCCGAAATCGTGGTCGCGCGTCGTCATTACCTCCGTGACGCCCACCGTCGACGACGGCCGCTGGCCTCTCAAGCGCGCCGTCGGCGAGTCCGTCACCGTGAGCGCAGGCGTGATCGTAGACAGCCACGAAGCCCTCGCCGTGGAGCTCGTGTACCGCCACGAAGACGAGGACGCGGAGCACGTGGTACGCATGCCTTCTACCGGCAACGACGAATACGAAGGCGAATTTCAGGTCACAGAGGTCGGTCGGTACCGCTATCGCGTCCGGGCCTGGATCAATCGGTTTGCCACCTGGCAAGACCAGTTTCGGCGTCGTGTCGAGGGCGGCGAATCGCAGTCTGAAATCGAGAGCGAACTGAAGGCGGGCGCCTCCCTTCTCGAAGAAGCCGCCGCAGAGGCCCCCGAGGACGATCGCGAGCTGCTCGACGCACACATCGAGGCCTTCGAAAATGGCAACGAACAGGCCGCCCTCGGCGACGAGATTGCCGAACTGGTCCGCCGGCACGCTCCCCACGACCAACAGACGACGAGCGCCACGTTCGAGGTCCTCGTCGATCCGAAACTCGCCCGCTGTGGGGCGTGGTACGAGTTCTTTCCCCGCTCGGCCGGGGACGCGCCCGGCGAGCACGCCACGCTCGACGACGCGGCCGACCGCCTTCCTCGCATCAAAGAAATGGGCTTCGACGTCGTCTACCTTCCCCCCATCCACCCGATCGGGGAAACGAACCGAAAAGGCACGGACAACGCCCCGGAGGCCGAGCCGGGCGATCCGGGGAGCCCCTGGGCCATCGGCGGCCTCCTCGAGGACGGGTCCAAGGGCGGTCACAAAAGCGTACACCCCAAACTTGGGGGCATCGAGGCATTCGATCGGTTCGTCGAGCGAGCCCATGATCTCGGCCTCGAGGTGGCCCTCGACATTGCCTTCCAGACCTCCCCCGACCACCCCTACGTAGAGGAGCATCCGGAGTGGTTTTACCACCGCCCCGACGGCACCATTCGGTACGCCGAGAACCCCCCCAAGAAGTATCAGGACGTCCACCCCATTAATTTCGAAACGGACGACTGGCCCGCCCTCTGGAAGGAACTCAAAAGTGTTTTCGAGCACTGGATCGAGCACGGCGTCACGATTTTTCGGGTCGATAACCCCCACACCAAGCCGTTTGCGTTCTGGCAGTGGTGCCTCCGAGAGCTTCGGAAGCAGACTCCGGAATTGATCGTGCTCTCGGAAGCGTTCACGCGCCCGAAGACGATGTACAGCCTCGCCAAAATCGGCTTCAACAACTCCTACACCTACTTTACCTGGCGCAACTCCAAAGAGGACCTCGTCGAGTACGGGCGAGAACTCTTCCACTCTGACGTGGCCGAACACTTTCGACCCAACTTCTGGCCGAACACCCCGGACATCCTCCACGACGAGCTCGTGCACGGCGGGCGGCCCGCGCACAAGATCCGGTTCGTGCTGGCCGCCACGATGTCGAGTGCGTACGGCGTGTACGGCCCGCCCTTCGAGCACGTCTTCAACGAACAGCACCCCGACCGGGAAGAGTACGCCCGAAACGAGAAGTACGAAATCCGAAGCTGGGACTGGAACGACCCGACGTCGCTTCAGCCCTTCATGGCCCGGGTAAACCGGATTCGAACCGAGAATCCGGCGCTGCAGCAGATGCGCAACATCCGGTTTCACGAAACCCAGAATTCCGAAATCATTGCCTATAGTAAGGCCCACGGGAGCAATCTTATCGTCATGGTCGTGAGCCTCGATCCGCACCATCCCCAGGAAGGCCAGTTGATTCTGCCGACCGAGGAACTGGGCCTTCCTGCGCAGGACGCGTTTCCCGTCCACGACCTGCTTCAGGATGCCCGGTACACCTGGCGGGGTCAACACCAGTACCTCCGCCTTACCCCTGACGCTCCCGCCCACGTATTCCGGATCGATCGCCCCGTCGAGAACGAAACGGCCCACCCGGTGTACGACCGGCTCGTTCACGCCTGAGGGATTGGGATGGGTGGGAGATGGATGAACGGGAGGAAGGCGATCGTTCCCCCTCCCATTCGGCCCAGCCTCCGTGCCTCCAACCTTAGACCTTCTCCCTCGTACTCTTTCTCCTTCCAAACGTCCACACTCGAACCGCCGCATGCCCGACGACTTCCTCACGGACCCTCTCTGGTACAAGGACGCCGTCATCTACGAGCTCCACGTCCGGTCGTTTTACGACTCCAACGACGACGGATACGGAGACTTCCAAGGGCTCCGCGAGAAGCTCCCCTACCTCGAATCCCTCGGGGTCAATACCCTTTGGCTGCTCCCATTCCTCGAGAGTCCGCTGAAAGACGATGGGTACGACATCGCCGACTACTTCAAGGTCCTGCCGATCCACGGCGACCTCGACGACTTCAAGGCCTTCCTCGACGAGGCCCACGCCCGCGGCATGCGGGTCGTCACCGAACTGATCCTCAATCATACCTCCGACCAGCACCCCTGGTTTCAGGAGGCCCGCGACCCCACGTCCGAGAAGCACGACTGGTACGTGTGGAGCGAAACGGACGAGAAGTACGAAGACGTCCGCATCATTTTTACGGACACAGAAGACTCGAACTGGACCTGGGACCCGAAAGCGGAAAAGTACTACTGGCACCGCTTCTTTTCCCACCAGCCCGACCTCAACTACGACAACCCCGAGGTACGGGAGAAAATGAAGGAGGTCATGTTCTTCTGGTTCGACATGGGGGTCGACGGCCTGCGCCTCGACGCCGTGCCTTATCTCTACCAGCGCGAAGGCACCAACAGCGAGAATCTCCCCGAAACCATTGCCTACGTAAAGGAGCTTCGGGCGGCCGTGGAGGAGCGGTATGGCTCGGGCAAGGTACTGTTGGCCGAGGCCAACCAGTGGCCGGAAGACACTCTTCCCTACTTCGGAGAAGACGCCGAGGGAAACAGCACCGGCGTACAGATGGCCTTCAACTTTCCGGTCATGCCGCGGCTGTTTATGGCCCTTCGGCGGGAAAACCGCCGCCCCCTCGTCGAGATGCTCAACCTGACCGACGAAATTCCCGAGGACGGCCAATGGGCGCTGTTCCTCCGGAATCACGACGAGCTGACGCTCGAAATGGTGACCGATGAGGAACGCGACTACATGTACCACGAGTACGCCGCCGACGATCGATTTCGGATCAACGTGGGCATTCGACGACGGCTGACGCCTCTCCTGGGGGGGGACCGGCGGCGCATCGAGCTCATGAATGCGCTCCTGTTCAGCCTCAAGGGCAGCCCCGTTATCTACTACGGCGACGAGATCGGAATGGGCGACGATCCGTTTCTCGGGGATCGCAACGGCGTCCGGACGCCCATGCAGTGGAGCCCGGACAAGAATGGGGGGTTTTCGCGGGCGCCCCACCACAAGCTCTTCATGCCCCCGATCAACCGGGGACGGTACAGCTACGAGTTCGTCAACGTGGAGTCCGCGGAAGAGGACCCGCACTCGCTCCTCCACTTCACCCGTCGCCTCATTGCCCTCCGCCAGCAGCACAAGCAGATCTTCGGGCGAGGGTCGTTCGAGTTGCTTCCGATCGAAAACCAGTCGATCCTGGCGTTTTTGCGAGAATACGAGGGCGAGAACATTCTCGTGGTGGCCAACCTTTCCCGCTTCGTCCAACCCGTGGACCTGCCGAGCCGGGACGACCTCAAAAATGTCGTCCCCGTAGAGCTGTTCGGGCAGACGCCGCTCCCCTCCATTGGGGAGGACGACTACCACCTTACCATCGGCCCCCACCACTTTTACTGGTTCAAGCTCGTGCCCGAAGAAAAGGTGGAGCGCCCGAACCGGACCAATCGGCACGTCCGCGTCGCGGAGTCCGGCCCCGAGGGCCAGAAACTCCCCGTCCTCCCGGTCGCCGAAGGCCTTCAGAACGTGCTCGTCCCGACAATGGCCCACGGACGCGGCCCCGAACAGCTCGAGTCGCTCCTGCCGGACTATCTCCAAAAGCAGCGGTGGTTTGGAGCGAAAGGAGAGACCATCGAGGAGGTCACCATCGAGGATGCCGTTCGGCTCCAGACAGATCCCGTCGTGTACCTGTCGATTCTCCACGTGGCGCGGGCGGAGGGGAACTCCTTTTACACGCTTCCCCTGATGGCGACCCCCGAGGACGAAGCGGCTCCCCTCATGGACGAGCACCCGGCGGCGCCCGTTGCCTGGATCGAGATTAACGGCACCGGCGAGAAGCACCTCGTGTATGACGCCACGGTCAATCCGGCCTTCTGGGCGACGCTGTTTCGGTGGTGGGAAGGGGGAAGCAAGGGCCGCTCCCTGAAGGGGGTCTACACGGGAATTCCCTCCGAGGATGCCAAAGGAGACGACCCGGAGACGATTGAACTCCTGACCGTGGAGCAAAGTCACACCTCCGCCATCGTCAACGACGACTACTTCGTCAAAATTTACCGTCGCCTCGAACAGGGCCCGAACCCGGAGAAAGAGCTTCTCAATCACTTGACCGAGGTCGGGTTTACGTTCGCTCCCCGGCTTCACGGCACGATCGACTTCCGTCGCGGGGATCGCCATTACACGCTCGGCGTGCTTCAGGAAGCCCTGCCGGTCGAGACCGACGGGTGGAACTACGCCCTTTCCACCACCACCCGCTTTCTCGATCGCGTCGAGAACTCCACGTTTCCGTACGAACAGGCCCGTTCCTCGGGCATCCCGGCCGCCATCGAGGAGTGGGACACAACCCCGCCCCAGGAGCAGTCGGTTCCGGTCTGGCTGGAGGACGTCGCCCCCGAGGTGATTTCCCTCGCACAAGTCCTGGGGGTTCGGACTGCGGAAATGCATCGGGCCTTCTCCCAGGCCGAAGCAGATGAGCTTCGTCCCGTCGAGGCTGCCCCCGACGACGCCGAAGAGCTCGCCGATCGCCTCCGCTCAGAGCTCGCCGACACCCAATCGCTCATCGATCGCCAGACCGATCTCCCCGACGAGGCCCTCCCCCCGGCCCCGACGTGGACCGTGGCCCGCGAGCGCATCGACGCGCTGTCCGACGTCGAGGGCGCTTACGAGCGCATCCGCATCCACGGCGACTATCACCTCGGTCAGCTCCTTCGATCCGAAGGGGACTTCTACATTCTCGACTTCGAAGGGGAGCCCACACGCCCCCTCGAAGCTCGACGTGCCCGGGAAAATGCCCTTCGCGACGCGGCCGGCATGCTCCGATCCCTCGAATACGCGCTGTTGTCCGCCTGGGACGAACACACGGACAGCGACCCCGATTACGCCCCCTGGATTGACGCCCTCCTCCGATGGTCGGAGGTCACGTTCCTGAATGCCTACACCGATACCTCGGCGGACGCCGACTTCCTTCCTCCGTCTCCCGCCCGCTCCTCCTACCTCTGGGCCTACCTCTTCCAAAAGGCGCTCTACGAGGTTCGATACGAGCTCAACCACCGCCCCGGCTGGGCCTGGCTCCCGCTGCGCGGCCTGCGTCGCCTGCTCCGAAACGAGGACCCGGCTCCGGTCGACCTGCAATCCTGACCTCCGTTCGGTGCCCCCGAACTGAGCACACGTCCCTTTCTTTACCTTCTCCCCTCCCATGCCCCACCTCACAGACGACGACATCTACTACTGGAAAGAAGGCACCCACACCCACAGTTACGAACGGCTCGGTGCCCACCCCAATCAGCAGGGCACCTGGTTCACCGTGTGGGCCCCCAACGCCGAGCAGGTGGAGGTGATGGGCGATTTCAACGACTGGACCCCGGGCGCCGACGCCCTGGAGCAGCGCGAGGGCGGCCTCTGGGAAGGATACGTCCGCGGCGCTAAGCCGGGACAAAAATACAAGTATCACCTCCGCGCCAACCGAGACTGGGTAGACCGAACCGATCCCTACGCCTTTCAAATGGAGGCGCCGGCCCAAAACACCTACGAAGGGCTGTCCGCCGTCATCCGGGACCTCGACACCTACGACTGGAACGACGACGCCTGGATGAACCGGCGCCACGGCCCGAGCGGCCTCACCGACCCCCTCTCGATCTACGAGGTGCATCTCGGCTCCTGGCGCCACAAAGAGCACGGAGAATCGCTCGGGTATCGGGAAGTGGCCGAGCCCCTGGCCGACCACGTGGAAAAGCTGGGCTTCACGCACGTCGAATTTCTGCCCCTCGCCGAGCATCCGTACTACGGCTCCTGGGGATACCAGATTCTGGGCTACTATGCCCCCACGTTCCGCTACGGCGACCCGCAGGACCTCATGTACCTCATCGACTACCTGCACCGGCGCGGCATCGGGGTCATCATGGACTGGGTCCCCGGCCACTTTGCCACCGACCCCCAGGGCCTCACGTTCTTCGACGGCTCTCACCTCTTCGAATACGAGGACCCGAACATGCGGCATCACCCGGACTGGGGCACCCGCGTGTTCGACTTCGGCAAGAACGGAGTCCGGAATTTTCTGATCTCCAACGCGCTCTTCTGGATGGACAAATATCACGTGGACGGGCTCCGCGTGGACGCCGTGGCGTCGATGCTGTATCGCGACTATTCCCGCGAGGGCGACTGGACCCCCAACGTACACGGAGGCCGCGAGAATCTGGAGGCCATCAGCCTGCTCCAGGACACCAACGAGCACGTCTACGAGGAATACCCCGAGGCCATCATGCTGGCCGAGGAGTCGACCGCCTGGCCCGGCGTGACGACCCCCACCGAGCACGGAGGGCTGGGCTTCCTCTACAAGTGGAATATGGGGTGGATGCACGACACTCTCGAGTACGTGAGCAAGGAGCCGGTCCACCGCAAGTACCACCACGGCGACCTCACCTGGACGCTCAGTTGGGCCTTCTCCGAACAATACGCCCTTCCCCTCTCCCACGACGAGGTGGTCCACGGCAAAAACTCCCTCTGGGGAAAGATGCCGGGCGACGACTGGCAGAAGGCCGCCAATCTTCGCCTCCTCTACGCCCATCAGTTCGGGCACCCCGGCAAAAAGCTCCTCTTCATGGGCAACGAGTTCGGGCAGTACCACGAATGGAACCACGACCGGGAGCTCGAGTGGTGGCTCACCGACCACGACCTGCACCGCGGCATCATGGAGTGGCTCAGCGACCTGAATGCCCTGTATACGAGCCATCCCGCCCTCTGGAACGACGGGGAAGACGGATTCGAGTGGATCTCGTACGACGACCGTCAAAACAGCGTGCTGACGTACCGCCGCCGCGGCGGCAACGAGTCCCTCATCTTCGTCCTCAACGCCACGCCCGTCGTGCGCGAGAACTACCGCATCGGCGTGCCTCAGGCCGGCGTGTGGACAGAGCGCCTCAACAGCGACAGTCAGGCGTACGCCGGCAGCAACGTCGGCAACGACGGCGCCGTCCACAGCGAACCGATTCCCAGGCACGGCCGACAACACTCCCTCGAACTGACACTTCCCCCCCTGGGCGCACTCGTGCTCGAACCGCAGGCCGCATAGCGAGCCGCGGAATGGGGCGTCCTTCCTGTAAATTGAGGACGGTTCATGCGCCCACAGGATCACCGCTCCGGGTCCAGGTCCAGACGAGACCGACGACGCCGACGCAGAAGAGCACCACCGAGATGATCTCCGCCTGCGTGGCCGTCAGGCCGAAGAGGTCGTACTCCGGATTGACCCGGATCTTCTCGATCAAAAAGCGCTCGACGCTGCTAAAGACGAGGTAGAGCGAAAAGAGCCATCCTGCCTGAAAGGGATGACGGCGGAAAGCCCAGAGCACACCGAAGAGGACCGCCGCCGCAATGGCTTCGTACACGGAGGTGGGATAAACGGGCTGTTCAGGTGGGCCGATGATGGCATTGGGGTACGTCTCGGCCCAGAGCCAGGTGGGGAACCAGTCTGGCTTGGCCGCGAGGTCGGCGGGAATGCCCCAGTCCCCGTCCCCCGCAAGGTGACAGCCCACCCGACCGATGCCGTAGGCCAGCATCAGGCCCGGCGCAGCCGCGTCGGCCACGCGAGGCACGGAGAGGGCGTGGCGACGCAGGTACCAGACGATGGCCCCGGCCGCCACGAGAAGTCCACCGTAAAAGGTAAGTCCTCCCGTCGAGAAGATCATTCCGGCCGGGTCGAGCAGAAATTGACCGGGATTGCCCAAAATCGTGAAGAGCTTCGCCCCGACAATCCCGGCCACGGCCGCGAGGATGGTGATGGTTCCAACCAGAATGGACGGACTCTCCTCCGTCCGGCCGACCGTGACACCGTCAATCTGCCCGGACGCGTACATTCGATCCAGTTCCCGCGCCCCCAGCCAGGCTCCCGTCAGGAGCGCAAGCGCGACCATGAACCCAAACGAATAGATCGGAACCGGAAACTCGATTCCAAACAGATCCCGAAAAAGATCGCTGATCCGCGGATACATCCACCTTGAGGGAGTTAGAGAAGGAAAACCTCAGGATGCACGCATAATGACTCGCTGCGTCCTCCTCTACGCATGCAGATCCCCCTTCCGAACGAGCAGGGAGACGCCAGAACGTCACGAGACCGCCGCCCGGTCGGAAACGTTGTTCTTCTCGAGAAGGAAGTCCGTGAGCTCGTCGAAGGGCACCTCCACCTGCTCGCCGCTCTCCATCTCCTTGACGGTCGCTTCCCGTGCCTCCAGCTCGTTTCCGCCGATGATGAGCGTGTAGTTCGCCCCCTGTCGGTTCGCCTCTCGCATCTGCGCCTTTAGCGACCGGCCCTTCAGGTCGAGTGCCACGTGGAGGCCCGCCTCGCGAAGCTCCTGCGTGGTCCGGAAGACCCACGCCTCGGCCTCGTCGCCGAGAGCCGCGATGAACACGTCGGACGAGGATGCGCCGGGCCGGTCGACGTCGGCTGCGTCGAGCGCCAGAAAGAGACGCTCCATGCCCGCCGCAAACCCGACGGCTGCCACCGGCTCGTCGCTGCCGAGCACCTCGGCCAGCCGATCGTACCGTCCCCCTCCCGCGAGAGCACTCTGCGCCCCGAGCGCTGGGCTCTCCAGTTCGAACGTCGTCTCCGTATAGTAGTCGAGCCCCCGGACGAGATACGGATCCTCGACGTACTCGACGCCCAGGTCCGCCAGCAGTCCCTTGACGCGGTCGTAGTGCGCCCGGCTCTCGTCATTCACGTACTCGATAAGTTGAGGGGCCTCTTGGAGAATCTCCTTCTCGTGCTCGAGCTTTGTGTCGAGCACACGGAGCGGATTCCGTTCCAGTCGACGCCGACCAGTCTCCGAAAGCTCGTCGCTGTAGGGCTCCAGATACTCGCGAAGGGCGTCGACGTACGCCTCTCGACGATCGGGCGTGCCCAGGGTGTTCACGCGGAGGCGCGTGTCCGTGATGCCGAGCGCATCGTAAATCGCCGTCATGACGGCGATCGTCTCGGCGTCGGCCCGAGCGTCGTCGGTACCGAGGATCTCGATGCCGAACTGGTGGAATTGCCGGTAGCGGCCCTTCTGAGGCTGCTCGGCCCGGAAGCAGGGTCCGATGTAGAAGAGCTTTTGCACCCCCCCTCGCTGGTCGAGGTGGTGCTGGAGAAACGACCGAACCACCGGCGCCGTGACCTCGGGGCGGAGGACGTACTGCGTGCCCGACCGCTCGAAGGCAAACATTTCTTTCTGCACGATGTCGGTGGCCTCTCCCACCCCCCGCGCCACCAGCTCCGTCGGCTCGAGAATGGGCGTGCGAATCTCGTCGAGATTGTACCGCGCCATCACCTCGCGGACGGTCCGCTCCACATACCGCCACTCGGCAGCCGGCGCAATGCGCGTGCCGCCATCGTCCGTGTAGGCGTCCGGCAGGATGTCGAAAGTGCCCTTGATGTTTTGAAACGTCGAGCTCACGACTTTAATAAAAGACAGGGAAAAACGTGTATCAGGGAAACGATTCTAGCCGCGAAGGTCCGCTTCTCCCTTCCGGAGAATCTGAATGACGGTCTCGGGCTCCTCGGCCTCGATCAACTGTTCTCGAAGCGGATCCCGGCTCACCAGACGAGAAATCCGACCGAGGATTTTCACGTGCTGGGACTTATGATCCTCGGGCCCCACCAGGAGAAGCAGCAAACGAATGGGGTCGTCGTCGATGGCCCCGAAGTCAACCGGCTGCGCCGTCGTTGCAAAGGCCGCGACCGTTTCCGTGGTAGCCGGGGTCTTTGCGTGGGGAAGCCCGAGTCCTTTGCCGACCCCGGTCGACATCATCTCCTCCCGCTCGAAAATTGCCGAGCGGACGGTCTCGAGACTGTCAATCCCCTCGTGCCCCTCGAGCACGTCCACGAGGGCATTGATGACCTCCGACTTCGAGGTCCCCGGCAGGTCGATCCGCACCCGATTGGGATCGAGGAGTTGATTAATCTCGGTCGTTTGGGTCGTGGGCATGCACGCGACCGGATCAATGAAAAAACAGACGATGGTGAGACCTGTGTCCCCCAGAATAGCACAACGACCGGTCTTTCTCACATGTTCAGGGGGCGCCCCTCCCACTCCGGAATTCCCAAAAATCAAAAATGACGGGAAAAGACCGCCGTCCCTCCCCCCGCAGGGAATATCTCAGGAAGGTCCCAAAACCATTGACACCGAGATTGCTCCAGAGCCCGCTGCGGCCCAATGACCTGGAAGCCACCGACCTCTTCAGGAGACGCAAGGACGTTCCGCCCCATTTGCAGACGAACAAATTGCTACAATTGCCCCTACAGAACCCCTCCTCGCGACGCGAAATACGTCCGGCTGCAGGCCGCTTTCTATCCTGATAGAGAACGTGCACCTCGGAAACGGGTTTGCAAAATCGTGAGACTGTCTTCAATCGAAGCCGACCTCTCAGTCAATGCCTAATTTCGACTACCGCTACCTCGGCGACACCGGCGTGAAGATCTCCCCCCTCTGCCTCGGTACCATGTCGTTCGGCGGTCAGGCCGACCCTGACGCCGCCGAGGCCATGTTTCGGCGCTGCCGCGACCTCGGCATCAACGCCTTCGACTGTGCCAACGTCTACGAAGACGGCCGTTCGGAAGAACTTTTGGGCGACCTGATCGCGGACTGTCGCGACGATGTCGTGATCACCACGAAGGCCTATTTTCCGACCGGCGAGGGCCCCAATGACCGCGGCGCGTCCCGGTATCATCTGGTGCGGGCTGTAGAGAACAGCCTCCGTCGCCTCGGCACGGATCGGATCGACGTGCTCTTCGTCCACCGCTTCGACGAACAGACGGCCCTGCACGAAACGCTCCGAGCCCTCGACGACCTCGTCCGACAGGGCAAAGTGTTGTATCTGGGCGCCTCTAACTTTGCAGCGTGGCAGGTCGCCAAGGCCCGGGGCCTTCAGCGTCGCGAAGGGAAGACGCCCTTTCACGTGATTCAGCCGATGTACAACCTCGCCAAGCGGCAGGCAGAGGTTGAACTGTTGCCCATGGCCCAGAGCGAAGACCTCGGGGTTCTCTCCTACAGTCCCCTCGGCGGCGGCCTGCTCACCGGCAAGTACGGCCTGGACGAGCGGCCGGAGGAGGGACGACTCGTGGAAAATGAGATGTACCAGACCCGCTACGGGGACGAGATCCATCTCGAAGTGGCCGAGCGGTTTACGAACTTCGCTGAAAAACGTGGCTACGACCCGGTCTCCCTCGCCGTGGCGTGGGTCAAGGAGCATCCGGCCGTGACGGCCCCCATTATCGGGGGGAGAAACCTGGAGCAACTGGAAGGGTCGCTCGCCGCCCTCGACATCAATATGACCGAGGATCTTCGTTCGGCCATCAGCGACCTCTCTTCCACACCCCCTCCCGCCACCGACCGGGTCGAAGAGCGCTCCGAACACACGTACGGCGATCGATAACTGTCCGCTCCTCTCACGGCGCTCCCTCGACCCCGTTCCGGGCACACTGAGAGTCCCCCCACACTCCCACTCCCCCACTCTTTCCAGTAAGACCGGTTGTGTGCGAGCCTCTGAGTCACCCCGGAGCATTTCGACTCTCAACGCAAGACTCTCCTCCCCCATGCCCTGGTTCCACGACGCGAACGACACCTGGACCGAGGCCGACGCCGCGCCCGACGACGGACTGGGCCTTCAGGTCCAGGCCACCGATCCGAACGTCGCCCCCGAGGTTCGTGTGCTGCACGACGGAGAGCCAATTTTTCACGTGACGGGCGTCGCCCCCCGCCCGCAAACGGACACCACGCATACCGTCGCCCGCGTCGATCCCTCGTCGGCGACGGGCGCCCGCCTCTTGGCCGTCCACGCGGACGCACACGATTTGATCTTTGAGGACCTTCGCCCCAGTGACGAGTCCGAAGCGAGCGACGACGCCCTCGACCACGTGAAGTCCGCCCTCAACGAGATTCTCATTCCCGTCTACGTCGACGACGTCGTCAATGACCTGAGCGAGCGCGTCACCGGGCTCGCGATCCTCCACACCATCCAGTACGAGAATGAAGGGGGGGAGGCGTGGTCCTATTTCCGGACCTCGGTTTTTAGAGACGGCACCCTCGCACTGGAGGACGAATATGGCTCCCTTTCGACGTGAACTCCTCAGCCCCACCCCTCTCATCGCAAGAATCCTGTAACATCTTCGGGCAAAATCTCAGGCCGGATTTCCTGGACGCTGTCTGCGTAAGAAAGGGCAGTGACGCCGTTCTCCCGATTTCTCCCCCCGCCTCATGAACAGCCTTCGCTCCGTCCTCACATTAGCCCTCTGTCTCTTCGGATTTGTACTGCTCTCCTGTACGCCGTCGTCCGACGCCACCGACGCTCCGTCCGCCGCGCCGGACACGACCCTCCCCGCCGGTGTCGCCGACACGGCCACCTTTGCCGGAGGGTGCTTCTGGTGCATGGAACCGCCGTACGACGAGGTGGAGGGCGTCGCATCCACGACCTCCGGATTTGCCGGTGGAGAACTGGAAGATCCGGCCTACCGAGAGGTGGCGAGCGGGATGACCAATCACACCGAAGTCGTCCAGGTGGTCTATGACTCCACAAAAGTAGAGTACGAGCGCCTTCTGCGGATCTACTGGCACAACGTGGATCCCTTCGACGGCGAGGGACAATTCTGCGACCGGGGCCCTCAGTACCGACCGGCAATCTTCGTCCACGATGCCCGACAGCAGCGACGGGCCGAAGAGACAAAGAAGACCGTGGCATCGCAGTTCTCAGAGTCGATCGCCGTAGAAATTCAGCCGCTCGACGCCTTTTACGCAGCGGAGGACGACCACCAGAACTACTACCGGAAAAACCCGCAGGACTACAAACGCTATCGAAAGGGCTGCGGGCGAGACGAACGGCTTCGTGAAGTGTGGGGAGACGCCGCCGGGACCGACGCGGCGTTGGCGCGGTAATTTCGATTTATACGCTCCCGTTAAAAGCCGGACACGTACCGCATGAGGAGCCGCACGAGAGGTGCCGGCAAGATGTCCGAGAGTCGGTAGATCCATTGAAACTGGCGTCCGACGGGCCAGTGAATCCGATCTTCGGTCACCGCCTCCTCCACCACGTCCGCCACGTCGTCGGCCGTCAGGTTCGGCGCTAGCCGGCGACGCGGACGAGCAGGAAGGGAGGCTTCCTCTTGCCCGGGCGGCGCATCCACGTACGGGGGGACCACGTCGCACACGTGGATGTCGTAGTGCGCCCACTCGAGGTTGAGCGCCTGCGTGAGGGACCGCACCCCTGCTTTGGCAGCCGAATAGCTCGCCAGGTCGGGTGTGCCGTACATGCTGGAGGCCGAAGCCACGCTAATGACACGCGCGCCCTCGGTGTCGCGCAACAGGGGAAACGCAGCGTGCGTGACGGCGAGCATGGCCCAGAGGTTGCCGTCGACGTGCTCCCGATGCGCCGCCAGATCCAGCTCCTCGAACCGCCCCGAGCGCATCAGACCCGCCGCATTGACCAGAACGTCGAGCCGGCCGCCAACCCGTTCGCCAAAATCGTCGACCACCGCCTTGACCTCGTCCTCATCCGTGGGATCAGCCCCTCGGGCAAAGACACTCGTCGCCTCCTCCAGGGTGTCGGCAAGCCGTTGCACGACCGTCCCGTCGGGATCGATCAATCCCACGCGCCAGCCCTTCCGAGCAAACTGCCGCGCGACACTCCGCCCAATCCCGGACGTGGCACCGGTCACGAAAATGACAGGAGTCCCCGACGTGCTCATAACGAGAACGCAATTGATTTGCGACGAGTGCACCGGCTACGAGATCTCCCCTTCTCCGTCACGGAAGCAAAGCCGCCGTTCCTGGATCTCAACCGTCATTTTTCAAACGCCTGCAGTTTCCCCGCTGCCCCGTTGTATCCTCCGCTTCAAATTTATACCATCAAGGTCGGAGCCCACAGGCACTGATGCAACCACCCAATTTTTCCTCCGATGCCGACCGACACGGAAGAGCGCTCCTACACCGAGCGCACACTCGACTCGATTGAACGGACGGGCAATGCCCTCCCCGACCCCGTCACTCTCTTTTTCATTTTTATCGCCATCGTGATGGTGGCCTCGTGGATCGCCCACGTGGCAGGGGCGAGCGTGGTTCACCCCGGCACCGACGAGGTGATCGCTGCGGACAACCTCTTCTCCGACGAAAATATCCGGCGGCTCTTTACGGACATGGCGGAAACCTTTGCCGACTTTCCCCCCCTCGGCCTCGTCCTCGTGGTGATGCTTGGCATCGGAGTTGCCGACAAAACGGGTCTCATCAGCGCGGCCCTAAAGTCGTTCGTCGCCAGCGTCCCGGACGTGCTGCTCACGGCGGCCCTCATTTTTGCGGGCATCATGTCGAGCCTGGCGGTCGACGCCGGATACGTGGTGGTAATCCCGCTCGGCGCCGTCCTCTTTTACGGGGTCGGTCGCCATCCGCTCGCCGGGCTCGGAGCCGCCTTCGCCGGCGTCTCGGCGGGCTTCAGCGCCAACCTCCTCCTCACCTCCCTCGACCCGCTGCTCGCCAGCTTCACCGAACCGGCCGCCCAACTGATCGACGAAGACTACAGCGTGCCGGTGACGGCCAACTGGTGGCTCATGATTGCCCTTACGCCCATCTTCGTCGCGGTTGGATCCTACGTCACCGACGCGATCGTCGAACCGTACCTCGGCGACTACGATCCCCCCGAGGACTTCGACGAGGAAGACATCGAAGACAATGACCTGAGCGAGGAGGAGCGGCGGGGCCTCCGATGGGCGGGGGCCGTCACTCTCCTGTCCATTGTCGGACTCGTGCTTCTGGCCGTGCCCGAAGGCGCCCCCCTGGCCGAGTTTGAGGCCCTCATCGAAAGCATCGTCGCCCTCATGGTCTTCCTCTTCTTCCTGCCGGGCCTCACCTACGGCATCGTCGTCGGAGAGATCGAGGACGACTCGGACGTCGCCGACATGATGGCGGACACGATGGCCGACATGGGCGCTTACATCGTTCT
This sequence comes from uncultured Salinivenus sp., assembly GCA_964502085.1. Taxonomy (GTDB): domain Bacteria; phylum Bacteroidota; class Rhodothermia; order Rhodothermales; family Salinibacteraceae; genus Salinibacter. The sequence goes on from CAZCUZ010000002.1 coordinate 103,920, forward strand.
CGCGTTTGCCGCCGCCCACTTCATCGCCATGTTTGAATGGTCGAATCTCGGCTCCATCATCGCCATCAGCGGAGCCGACCTCCTCCAAAACGTCGGCTTTACCGGTCTGCCCCTGATTCTGGCCTTCATTTTCGTCTCTGCCCTCATCAACCTGTTCGTGGGCAGTGCGTCGGCGAAGTGGGCCATCATGGCACCGGTGTTCGTCCCCATGCTCATGCTCGCCGGAGACCCCGGCTACTCCCCGGAAACCGTCCAGGCCGCCTACCGGATCGGCGACTCGTTCACCAACATTCTGACCCCCCTGCTCCCGTACTTCCCGCTCGTCATCATCTTCGCTCAGCGCTACGACGAGGACGCGGGCATCGGCAGCATCATTGCCCTCATGATGCCGTACTCCGTCGCATTCGGGATCGTCAGCACTGTCGTCTTCCTGATCTGGATTGCCCTGGGCCTGCCCCTCGGCCCCGGCGCCGAGCTGTATTACGCGGGATGAACGCCGAGCCGCCCGTCATTCGGATCGGAGATCGAGAATCGTGATGAGTTCCCGAGGCGTGTGTACGGAAAGAGACGCCGGTTCAAAGTCCCCTTCGTTCCGGGTTACGATCCCGTCGGCGCCGGAGACCTGCGCCGCACTGTGGAGCACGGCGTCCTCGTAGTCCAGAAATTCGGACTCCCCAGCCTGCACAAGCACCTGACGATTCACCGGCGCGACCTCAAATAAACGAAGAAGCTCATACACGTGGCGCCGGGCCGGACCGCGTCCCTTTTTCTTAGTAACAAGGTAGTAAATCGTCGTCACGGTCGTGGCCCCAAGGAGCCCATCAACGACCCCACGGACGTTGGCGTCAAACAACGTTGTGGATGCTTCAACGAACGGCTCTCGTTCCAAAAAGACATCCAGGAGAACGTTGGTGTCGAAGAGAATCCTCACGATGACTCCTCCGAGTACTTTTCCTCGAGGTACTTTTTGTAGTCGTCTTCTCGAACGTCCTTGAGAGAACCGAGAAACGATCGGGTCGTGTCGGTAAGCTCCTGTCGCCAATCGTCCTTCCGCTTCTCCGTCTTCTCGGTAACGGCCCTGAAGTACTGCTCCACAAGTCCGGACACGGAGGTATCCCGCTGCGCAGCATACTCCTTGGCTCGCTCGATGACGTCCTCGTCCAACCGAAGCGTGAGTTTTTTAGACATGGCGGCATTCGACGATTGTAAATCATGACGTACTCCTTCACTCAAGCTGTACGTGTAAACTGGGAGCGGGTTGCATCCCGAATCATGCCCCCCAGCGCGGCGTTTCTATAGGGTCTCACCCACAGATTCTCCCGGTTCATGACTGAGATCCTCGACGACAAGCCCGACGCCCTGCATCAGAAGCTCGATAACCTCCCCCCTGAGCCGGGCGTCTACACGTTTTTGGACGACGAGGACTCGGTGCTCTACGTCGGCAAGGCCAAAAATCTGCGCAGCCGGGTGCGCTCCTATTTTCAGCTGAGCCGCCACCGGGACGGGCGCATCGAGGTGATGGTGCAAAAAGCCGTCGACGTGGACGTCATCGTGACGGACACGGAGGTCGAGGCCCTCATCCTCGAAAACAATCAGATCAAGGAGCTGCAGCCCCGCTACAACGTCAACCTGCGGGACGACAAGACCTACCCCTATATCTGCATCAAAAATGAGCGCTTCCCCCGCGTCTTCAAGACGCGGACGGTGAAGCAGGACGGCTCGAAATACTTCGGTCCTTACACCGACGTGTCCCAAATGAACCAGATGATGGACGCGATTCGATCGGTCTTCCAGCTCCGCACGTGCACCCTCGACCTCAGCGAAGAAAAGATCCAGGCGGGAAAGTACGACGTCTGCCTGCAGTACCACATTGACAACTGCAAGGGGCCGTGCGAGGACCTCCAGTCCGAGGACGACTACATGGAAACGATCGAGCAGGTCGAGAAGCTGCTGAACGGCCAGACGCAGGAGCTCATCGACCTGCTGGAGGACGAGATGGAGACGCAGTCCGAGCAGCTCAACTTTGAGGAAGCGGCCCGGCTCCGGGACCAGATTCAGGCGCTCGAGAAATACTCCCAGCAGCAGAAGATCGTCAGCCAGGACTTTGCCGACCGGGACGTGTTTGCCCTGCACGTCGATCGGGACGAGGGCATCGGGTGCGGGGTGCTCTTTCAGGTGCGAGAGGGGAAAATGATCGGGAAGCGGCACAAGTATCTGCGGCGCATCGAGGGGCGGGCGGACGAGGAGTTGATGCTTTCCTTCGTCGAGAGCTACTATGCCGACGCTAATTTTTACCCCGAGGAGGTCCTTCTTTCCCACGACCCGAACGACCATCCTGCCCAGGACACGCACGCCCTCGAAGAGCTCCTCCAACAGAAAAACGGCCGGCAGGTCCCCATCCGCGTCCCACAGCAGGGCGACAAGGCCAGCCTCACCCGCATGGGCGCCTCGAACGCCAAGCTGCTGGTCGGAGAGTGGAAGACCCAGCAGATGAAGCGGGAGCGCGAGCGGATCCCCGAATCCGTCAAGGCCCTAAAACAGGAGCTTCGAATGGACGACCTGCCGCAGCGGATCGACGGCCTCGACGTGTCCCACCACGGCGGCAAGGAAACAGTGGCCTCGTGCGTCGTCTTCACCGACGGAACGCCCCGCAAGAGCGACTATCGCACCTACAAGATTCGCTCGACGGAAGAGGGCCGCCCGGACGATTATCAGGCCATGCGGGAAGTGGTAGAGCGCCGCTACGGACGAATGGTCGACGAGGACGGCCCGTGGCCCGATCTCGTCGTCATCGACGGCGGCAAGGGGCAGTTGAACACCGCCGTGGAGATGCTCCGAGAGGTCGAGGCCTACGACCGGTTCCAGGTGATTGGACTCGCGAAACGGCTCGAGGAGGTGTATAAGCCCGGCGCCGCCCAACCCGTTCTCATTGGAAAGGACAGCCCGGCGCTCCAGCTCCTTCAGAAGGTCCGCAACGAAGCCCACCGCTTTGCCGTCACCTATCAGCGCAAGCGCCGGAAGAAAAAAACCCTGCAGTCCGAACTCCTCGACATCCACGGGATTGGTCCGAAAACGGTGCAGAAGCTCCTGAGCCACTTCGGCTCGGTGGCGAAGGTGAAAGCGGCCGACGAGTCGACCCTCGCCGACATCGTTGGGCCGACCAAGGCAGACACCGTGATCTCTTACTACGCTGAAGAGAATGCGTGACGAACTCGGCCTAGCGTTTCTCCTTCCCCCCCCCCGCCGAACGATCATGAAACGATGCCCCAACTGCAGTGCCCACCGCGAGGACGATGACGACTACTGTCCGGTGTGCGGCGAGACGTTCCCCGGTCCCACAATCTCGGAGCGCACAGGCCCCCCCTGGTACCAGCGCCCCGACTTCATGGTGACCTACGTTCTGCTCCTCTGGCCCGTAGCACTGTACGGACTGTACCGACGCGATGCCTGGGACCGGAACGGTGACCAGTGGATGCTGGCCGGCTGCCTGCTGATGGCGGGCGCGTGGGGACTCCTTCTTCAAGTCCTGCAGTAGATCCCGATGCCCCTCTCCCCCGGAGCGATACCGCGGGCCCATCGGAAGGATCTGTCAGGACCTCCCCCCGTTTCTCCCATGCCCAGGGAACCGACGTGATCACGAAATTACGCACTGCCATTTCCCCCCTCTTTCCCCATGGATCTCCAAGAACGACGCATTGCCGTCCTCGTCGACAAATCCTTCGAAGACCTGGAGTTTTGGGTTCCAACCATGCGGCTCCTCGAAGAAGGAGCCGACGTCGTCATCGCGGGCCGTGACGCCAACGACACCGTTGTGGGGAAACACGGCCTGACAGCAACGACAGAGGTTGCTGCACGGGACCTTGAGGCAGACGCTCTCGACGCAGTCGTGGTCCCGGGCGGCTGGGCCCCCGACAAGCTCCGTCGGGACGAAGGAGTCATCTCACTCATCCGGGAAATGGATGCTCAAGACAACGTTGTCGCCCAGATCTGCCACGCCGGGCTCGTCGGCATTTCTGCGGGCATTGTGGAGGGACGACGTGCCACCGGAAGCGAAGGCATTAAAGACGACCTCGTGAACGCAGGGGCGGAGTGGGTAGACGAAGCCGCTTTTCGAGACGGAAATCTCGTCTGGGGACGCGTCGTCAAAGATATTCCGGCTTTCTGCCGAACGCTCGTGAACGCGTTGACGGCCGAAGCACCGCCCGCGTCTCCTTCTGCCTAACCGCGGGCCTCCTCTCCCGTCTCGATAATCTCGTCTACCTGATCCCAGTGGAAGGACTCTTCGGAGGAGGCCTCCTGATCTGCCTGCTCCACGTCGTAGTCCAGACTGTGGAGGAGGTCCAATCGAGTCTGATATTTCTCGATGAGCGTGTTGGAGGAAAGATCCTCCTCCTGCACGAGACCGACCTCGTCGCACACCAGTTCGATGGCCCTGGAGGCCACCAGTGAGGGCGTCAGTCCAAGGTGAAGGGCCACCTCCATGAGGCGCGTCGCAAGCCCCTGGGAAATCTCCAGCTGAAGCTCCTCCTCTTCTCCCCCCGCAGAGACCTCCTTCTGCTCCCCGGCCGGGGGATCGTACAGCGTCGTGCCAGCCTGTCGATCAGAAGAGGAATCACCCATTTCGTGGACGGTCACTTAAGAATGAATTGGGGGCAGCGGAGCCGAAAGGAGAGTTCTCCTCAAACGAGCATACCGAAATAGAGGAAGCCCACAGGGACGCTGTAAATGTAGTAAACGCGTTGTTTTTCTAAAAGGCCACAATCATTATTCCATCTTCATGGGCCACCGGACTGACAGCGACGACGGACGAGCGTTCCTACACGTCCGATCATGTTTCGAAATCACTTCGGAAGCCCCCTCTTCCCGTTCGTCCCACGGCATTCAGCGCTCGCCACTCTCATCTTTGCGCCGGTTGTCCACGTAGGAGAAATGTGGTCCAGACTGTCGGGACCTCCGTCCTCCCGGGCGTTCCGGGCACGATCTGCACGTAGAAGCCGTGAACGTCCCTGCGCCCGATCGGGGTTCTAACATGCGATCGTCCAGTTCCGCGTGTCCATTTGCGTTTCCGATGACTTGAACTCATCATGAGGAGCGTTCCTATGATGTCTTTCCAAAACGGATGAGGACCTCTCCTCGCCCCTCTCAACACAAATTCCAATGCCCTGATGGAAGAACCGGAAAGCGATACGAGCATCACCGAACTGGCCAACGATAACGTCGGAAAAATTCTCTTCCTCTCGCTCGTCGCCGCACTGGGCGGATTTCTCTTCGGCTTCGACAGCGGGGTCATCAACGGAACCGTGGACGCCCTCCAGGCAGAGTTCAACTCCGATGACGTTGGAACCGGTTTCAACGTCGCCTCCATGCTTCTGGGCTGTGCTGTGGGCGCCTTCTTCGCGGGAAATCTCGCCGACAAATTCGGCCGCCGCCCGGCGATGATTCTCACGGGAATTGCATTCATTATCAGCGCGTGGGGGTCCGGCGCATCGGGGGGCTCGGCGGAGTTCGTGACCTTTCGGATCATCGGAGGGCTGGCCGTGGGGGCAGCCAGCATCCTGGCCCCTGCCTACATCAGTGAGATCGCTCCGCCCAGCATCCGGGGAAGCCTGGCCACCCTTCAACAGCTGATGATCGTGTTCGGCCTCTTCATAGCGTTCGTGAGCAACTACTTCATCGCGAACGCAGCCGGCAGCCCATCCGACCTTCTCTGGTACGGATTCGACGCGTGGCAATGGATGTACTGGGTCGAGATTCTTCCGGCCTCGATCTTCCTCCTCTCCCTCCTCTTCATCCCGGAGTCGCCCCGATACCTGGTGGCCGCCGATAAGGAAGATGAGGCCCGCGACGTGATTAACGCCCTCTCGACGGCACCCAATACACAGGAAAAAATCGCCGACATCCGGTCGACGCTTCAGGAAGGGCGACCAAGCCTCGCGGACATCGTCCACAAGCACACCGGAAAAATTCACCCGCTCGTCTGGGTGGGTCTCGGACTGGCGGCCCTCCAGCAATTCACCGGAATCAACGTCGTGTTCTACTACGGCGCGACCCTCTGGCAGGCCGCCGGGTTTACCGAGTCCGTGTCGCTGCTCAACAACGTCGTGACCGGTGTCGTGAACATTGGCTTCACCTTCGTGGCCATTGCCCTCGTGGATCGCGTGGGACGAAAACCCCTTCTGCTCATTGGGGCGCTCGGCCAGGCCGTGATGCTCGGCGTGATGGCCTTTGCGTTCGGCACCGCCGCAGTCGCAGAATCCGGTGACCTACAACTGACCAGCACAATGGGCACAGTGGCCCTCGTCGCTGCAAACACGTACGTCGCCTTCTTCGCCTTCTCGTGGGGGCCGGTCATGTGGGTCATGCTGGGAGAAATGTTTCCCAACCGCTTCCGCGGAGCGGCCCTTTCCCTCGCGGGCGTGGTCCAATGGCTCTCCAACTTCACCATCACAATGACCTTCCCGATCCTTCTGGACTCGATTGGGCTCGGCCTCTCGTACGGGATCTACTCTGCCTTCGGCGTCGTCGCCTACGTCTTCGTCCGCACCTTCGTGAAGGAGACGAAAGGGCGAACACTTGAAGACATGTCCCGCGAGGCCGATGAAGCACCCGCGTAGAAAAGACGTGGCACTTTAAGTGACTCCAAGCTGATTCTTTGGATATATGGTCATTTCGAGCGGAGCGAAGCAGGCAATCTCAGATTGCCAGAGTCGAGAAATCTCTCCGAATCCGGCGAAGTCCAGAACATAGGGGCAGCTTCTCTGAAAATCGCTCTTTCCACTGGATGCGGAGAACGTTCGAACCCAAAGAGACCGATTGAGTGTGCATTTGGTTACTCAACCGGCGACGCTTCCTCCTCACTGGGAATCCGAGCCCGGGGACCACCGGTGCCGGTCGAGGTCGACGCGCCCGTCGTCCGTAAACGTGACGCCCTCGCTTCGAAGCCGTTCTTCCATGACGTGAGGCGTCTCGAAGTGCTTCCGTCCCGTGAGGACCCCGTTGCGATTCACGACGCGGTGACACGGCCGTCCGGTCCCGGCAGCGGCGTTTAGGGCCCAGCCCACCAGTCGAGCGGCGCCGCGGCGGCCCAGGTGCTCGGCGATGTCGCCGTAGGTAGTCACCCGACCGGGCGGAATCTCGTCCACCACGGCCCACACGCGCTCAAAAAACGAATCGGAGGGGTCCTCTGAAGACATGGTTCCGTATGCAGACACTCAGTGAGATTGAAACAGGCCGGGAACCAATCGCTACTCGGATTGCTCCTCATCGGGCGTCCAGGTATCTTCGCGCATGCCCGCCTTCTTGTTGGCCCACCGGGCGAGAACAAAGAGCAGATCCGACAGCCGGTTGAGGTACACCTTCGTCTTCTCGTTGATGGGGGTCGAGGCACTTGCCTGTACGACGAGGCGTTCGGCCCGCCGGCAGATCGTGCGCGCCGAATGAAGTGTCGCCCCGGCGGGCGCACCTCCGGGAAGAACGAATTTCTTCAGGGGCTTGAGCTCCGCGTCAAAGGCATCGATGCGCTCCTCCACCTGGTCGACGTGTTCTGCGGTAATGCGGGGCACGAGAGGCTTGGCCTCCACCGGCGTGGCCAGGTCGGCCCCCACCACAAAGAGCTCTTCCTGCACGTCGGCCAGAACCGGATCGAGCCGATCGGCCCCCGGCGCCCCGGCGAGGTGAGCACGGGCGAGGCCCACCACGGAGTTGGTTTCGTCAACCGTCCCGTAGGCATCAATCCGGGGATTCCCTTTTCTCACTCGCTCTCCCCCAAAGAGCGACGTAGTTCCGTCGTCTCCGGTCCGTGTGTAAATCCGTTCGGGCATACCAGGTAGGGGGTCTCGGGCGGAGAAATCGCGTGTGCGTACAGTCTTTTTCTGGCACGAGCCAGTGAGCCCGGCGTTTCGGCCTTACGGCCGCTGCTCGGAGGCAGCGTGCGGGGCGGAGGGCGGGGGCGACGGAGAGCCCGACGGACCGGACCTCGGTGCGACGTACTCGATGCTCAGTCCTCCTCCCGCTCGAGGTTCGATCCGTGCCTTCATCCCGAACACCTCCGCCACACATTCGGGAGTGAGAACGTCCTCCGGGAAACCGTCGTCCACCAGGGTTCCGCGGTGGAGCACGAGAAGCCGCTCCGCGTACCGCGCCGCCAACTCCAGATCGTGAAAGACCGTGATCACCGTACGCCCCTCCCGCACCAGCGATCGAATCTGCTCCATGAAGGCGAACTGGTAGTGGACGTCGAGGTGTGCGGTGGGCTCGTCGAGCAAAAGGAGGTCGGCCTCCTGCACCAGCGCCTGCGCCAGGAAGACGCGCTGCAGCTCACCGCCGCTCAGCGAAAGCACCGACCGATCCGCAAAGCCGTCAAGGTCCACCCTGGAGAGGGCGGCCTGAACTTGAGACCGGTCGTCGGCACGATAGGACTGGAGCCAGCCCCGATGGGGAGCCCGCCCCAGCAACACGAGCTCCTCGACGGTAAAATCGAACGTGAGGGACGGGGCCTGCCGAAGGTATGCCAGTCGTCGAGCCCGCTCCCGAGCACTCCAGTCCTCCACCGCCCGACCGTCGAGCGCAATCCGCCCTTCGAACGGGACGTGGGTCCCTACGGCTCGCAGCAGCGTCGTCTTTCCGCTCCCGTTTGGGCCGAGAAGCCCGACCCACGCCCCGACCGGAACGTCAAATCGAATGTCGCGGAGAATCTCGTGGCCGTCGAGCCGAACGACGTCGAGATCAACCGAAAGCAAAGACATTCAGCTACAGAGGGGATAGCAAACGGTCGGTTCCTCTCGTGAACTACCGGTCAGGTGTGATGTTCGTCGAGCCCGGTACGTGCCTTTCCCCAACGAAGCAGTCACTCAGTGACGGTGATTTTACGGGCCGCCTCAATCCCCCGTCCCCGAACCTGAAGAACGTACACCCCTCCGGCGAGTCCCTCCGTCGAAAGGCGTGCCCGCCCCACCCGTGACGGCTCCGACCGAAGGGAAAGCGTTCGCACCCGTCGTCCGAGCAGGTCGTAGAGCCCGACCTCAACCTCTTCCCCCCGGCGCCCCTCCACCAACACCGTGAGCGAGCGCCCCGACGGAACGGGATTCGGCCCCTGAACGGTCAGGTCACGCTCCGTTCGAACCCAAACGCGCTCGGCATCGCTGTAATGAGTCGATCCGTCCACGTCAACCTGTTTTAACCGAAACTCGTGCAGGCCCGGGCGAAGTATCTGCACGGACAATCGATAGGACTGCGCCTCCGTCGTGGTCCCCTCCCCCTCTACGAATCCCTGACGAGACCAGTCTTCCTCTCCGAGTACCCGACGCTGCACGACGAACCCGGCGTTCCGGGTTTCGGAGGCGGTCGTCCACTGCACCACGGCGCGCGCGCCTTCCGTCCTCACGCTGAAGCTCGTCAGCTCGACGGGAAGGGCACTTCCCGGGGCGTTTGCATTCGGAGATCCAAGGTTGCTTCCACTGGTGCCGACGTAATCTCCCGTTTGGGCAGATGCCACCTGCCAGTTCGAGAAATCATTGTTGTCTCCCGCCGGGCCTCCGAGATACTCGAGCGAGGCGTCAATCGCCTCCGGCCATCCGCCCTCTTCGTCGTAGTGTACCCGATCAATTTCGGTCCCACTCCCATCCCGCAGAACGACGTAATCCGACGTGTTCGTGTGGTTGATCCGATTCGCGTAGTCATAGTCGCACTGGACGCCTCCGTTGACACTCGTATCATCGTTCTCGCACAGCACGGCAAACTCGTGACTTCCCACCTCGACGCTCGAATTGACGTCGTCCTGCACCGGATCTGAGGACGACGGATCTTCACTTATGAGAACCCAGTCTTCCAGATCGATGGCCTGATCCGTCGTATTGTACACCTCGACGAATTCCTGGTCACTGTCCGTGCCCGCCGGGGCGTACATGATTTCCGTGATGACGACGTCTCCCGGAGACGCAGTCTGGGATTGAGCACGGGCCGGGAACGTAAGAATCGTGGCAATGCAGAGAACAGCCGTAAGGATGCGAACGTGCATGAGTCAAGAGAAGGGTTCTGACAAAGAAAATGACGTGACCACTCCTGTCCGATAGACACACGCACCCCCTTAATATAACGTTATCCTGTATTGTACCTTTAGATTGTTATATATTCGGTTCTCCTGTTTTCCCTGATGACAGCTTCTTTCGCACATGGATTTTTCGACCCGGACCGCGGGAGAGGAATGGATGGACGATCCAACAGTAGAAGGAGAGGATCTGTACCGGGCGCTGCGAAATTTGCGCTGGATCAATCGGCTGCTCGGAGGCCACGGGGCCACGCTCTCGGTCCTACATCCCCTGTTCCACCGGCGGACTTCGATCGAAATGCTAGACGTCGGGACTGGGCTCGGGGACTACCTGGTTCCTCTCATCACCACGGCCGACCGCCATCAAACTCGGGTGCTCGCCACAGGGATCGACCTGAATCCCCGAACCGTCGGGTACGGCCGGGGGTGGCTCGATCGCACCCTGCCCCCCTCCCTGCGTCCCCGAGCCCAACTTCGGATTGGGGACGCACTGCACCTTCCATACGAGGACGATTCGTTTGACGTGGTCCACGCGGCGCTCTTCCTCCACCACTTCCACGGCCCGGACGCGAAACAGCTTCTCCGAGAAATGAGTCGGGTGAGCCGGCTCGGGATTGTCGTCAATGACCTTCACCGAAACCCGCTGGCCTACGCGGGCATCTGGCTGCTCACCCGGCTCCTGCCCGTCTCGCCCATGGTGCGGCACGACGGCCCCCTCTCGGTCCGCCGGGGATTCCGGCGCAGCGAACTGACGGCCCTCTTCCAATCCGCAGGACTGAGGCGTCCGCGGATCTGCTGGCACTGGCCGTTCCGATGGACGTGTTCGACCCTTCCGGCGTGAACGAAGCGGAGCAGATCCTCCCCGCCACGAGTGCAGGGAAGGCCGCACCCGATCCTCCGTATATCCTTCTCCATTTCCGGCCAGTCTTTCGCTTTACACAGCATTTTCCGGTTATGTCCTACGACGTCATCGTGATCGGAGGCGGACTCGCAGGGTGCAGCGCGGCGACGCAGCTCGCGGAACGAGGCCACGACGTGGTACTTCTCGAAAAGGACACCTACCCCCGCCACAAGCTGTGCGGCGAGTTTCTTTCGCCCGAGGCCCAGGCCTCTCTCGACCGGCTGGGCGTCCTGGCAGCGGTGCGCGACGCGGGTGCTCGCTCCATCGAACACGCCCGCCTCACCGGACCGTCCGGCCCCGTCGTCGAACAGTCGCTCCCCGACTCGGCCCTCGGCCTGAGCCGCTACCGCCTGGACGCCCTCCTCTTTCGACGGGCGTGTCAGGTCGGGGTAGAGGGTCGCACCGACACGAAAGTCACCGGCGTGGAGGGCTCACTGGAGGAGGGATTTTCGGTCCGGGCCGGCGACAGATCCTTCGACGGACGGATCGTGCTCGGGGCCTACGGACGACGGGGCGTGCTGGACCGCACACTCGAACGCCCATTTCTCCAGCAGGACACTCCCTACGTGGCCTTCAAGGCGCATTACGCGGGCGTCCCGACCTCCGACCCAGGCACGATCGAGGTGCACGCGGCTCCCGGTGGGTACTGCGGAGTTGGGCCGGTCGAAGAGGAGCGGGTCAACGTCTGCTGGATCGGACGGATCGACGCCCTAAAAGCGGCCGGAGGTACACCGGACGCCATGCTCACCGCCCTCCGGCGCGAAAATCCCCGTCTCGACGATCGTCTCACACCGCTTTCTCGTGTGAGCGACCGGTTCGAAGCCGTAAGCCAGGTCCCTCTCATGGCCAAGGAGCAGTTCGTCAACGACGTGTGCATGATCGGCGACGCCGCGGGCATGATCGCTCCCCTCTGCGGGGACGGCATGGCGATGGCCCTGGACGCCGCCGATCTCGTCGTTCCCTTGGCGGACGACGTTCTCTCCGGACATCGCTCGCCGGAAACCTTCCGCGAGGCCTACCAGCCCCACTGGCACGCCCAGTTCGGCACCCGCCTTCGCCTCGGTCGATGGATCCACGCGGCTGCGTTCCGCCCCTTCGTCGCAACCGCCCTCCTGCACACCTGCCGTATGGCTCCTCCGCTCACCCGCTGGCTGATCCGAGCAACCCGCGGCTGACCGAACGAGCCCCTGAAGTCCTTCCCTCGTCTCACCGGGCAGCGGCCCGCTCGAGGCGATCGTTCAGGGCTCGACCGAGCCCTTCGGAGGCCACGCGCTGCGCATAGATGACTGTGCAGTCCGCCCGGTCGCACTCCCGAAAGAAGTGAAAGAGCTCTCGGGCATAGGTCTCTCCGTCCGGAACGACCCAACACTTCCGCAACGACGATGCCGAGGCGGGACGATCCACCCCGATGTAGCCCACGTCCGAGCCGGACTCCACCTCAGATGCTTCGTCCACGACCCGAACTCGAGCCGACGGGGCGTAGTGCCGATGCTGGGTGCCCGGACTCCGAGGTGCATCGTCCGCCGTCCCTTCGCCCCCTTCTTCAACGGGACCGATCACACTCCGGAGGGCCTCTATCGACACGGCCCCCGGACGGAGCACCGTGGGCGGGGCCGACGTGCAGTCGAGCACCGTCGACTCCACACCCGCCTCCGTCCGTCCTCCCTTCAGGATACACGAGATGCGTCCGCCCAAATCCTCCTCGACGGCCTCCCAGCGGGTCGGACTCGGGCGACCGGACCGATTGGCGGAGGGAGCCGCCACTGGGGTTTCGCACGCCCGAAGAAACGCCTGGGCCTCCGCGTGTCGGGGAAATCGAACGCCTACCGTGTCGAGTCCGGCCGTTACGACCGAGGGAACCGACGGAGCTTTCGGGAGAATGAGGGTCAGCGGGCCGGGAGTAAAGTGGTCCAGGAGCGTCTCCGCCCACGAAGGAATCTCGGACACGACCCCCGCAAGCTGTTCGCGGTGGACGAGATGTACGATTAACGGATTGTCGGCCGGACGGTCTTTCGCCTCAAAAATGGCCTCGACCGCTGACGGCTGAAAAGCATCGGCGCCCAGGCCGTACACCGTCTCTGTCGGAAACGCGACGAGCTGTCCCTGCCGAAGAAACCTCGCAGCCTCCAGGGGAGAGGTCGTTAGGATCGTATCCACGGCTCCACCAAACTTGTCCAAAAGAGGTCATACCGTTTGCGAACACTCACCATACACCGTTCCGTCAGCGATCGGTGGTCTCTTTTGCCGGCATTGACCACCAAACGTGGATGTACCGTCCCTACGTGTACAGGATCGGCCTAGCAACCTGTTGCGCATTGGTGTTTGAGTGCTTGCCCGGACGATTTATTGGCGACACGTATGTTCTACCGGGCAAATATCGTGTCGCCTTCAAAGACTCGACGCAGAAGCTCCCGCATGCAATCGACGTGCGTCCCGGTAAGACGCCACGTTCTCGCCGCTCCTCCCAAGTGAGAACGAAACGGCCCCCTGGCCGAACGTATCGGGCTCCGGCAATCACATCGTGGAAGGGGGTGGCCGGTTTCCTTTTCATTAGGAGGTGCCCCCCGTTCCCTCTCCCACGCACCCTTTCGCTCACACTTCCCTGGTGATTCCCTCGATCAAAGGCGAACGAACCACTCACCTCGAAGGAACCCTTACCGCGGGAGTGCCATGGATCTCTCAAGGCGTCCGGTTGACTTTCGCCCCCACCCGCCGTTAGCATCGTAGACGCACCCACCGCCCGTCCAGCTGTCTTCTCCCGATGAATACCGATTTGCCGCCTTCCGAAAGCCCGTCCGGGGCCTCGCTCCCAACTGACCGCATGGCGCCCACGCAAATGGTTCAGCTCCTCGCAGAAGCCGCATCCCGGGTGCTCCGGCGCCGCTTTCGCGTCGTCTATCTCATCCGAGAGGCCTACGACCGCATGACGTCGCATCCGAACGTGCTCTCGGCCGTGTGGACGGACCTTCGCACGATGCTTCGATTGCTCGTCCGCTGGGCCGACGCCTCCTACCGGCGCGTGTCCTGGACGCCCCTCGTCCTCATCGTGGGGGCACTCATCTACTTCGTAACCCCGATCGACGTACTGCCCGACACGCTGGGAGCAATCGGGTTCGTGGACGACGTCACCGTCATCTCCACCGTGGTGGAGCACGTTCGACACGAACTTCAACGCTTCCGAAGCTGGGAAAACGACCGTGCCCTGCCGGAGTGACCCCGTTCGAATGCCCCCTCGATTTCGACGACCGTCATGCTTCTTCAGATTCTCCTCGCTCTCGTCGCCGGCCTCGTCACCGGAATGATCATCGCCTGGTACCGAGGAGCCTGGAAGGACGACTAACCCCGCCTACGGGACGATCTGCTCCCCCTCCTCGTCCTTGAGGATGAGGGCATCCACCGGACAGATGGCCGTGGCTTCTTCGAGGCGCCCCGCATCGATGTCGGGAGTCTCCTCCTGAAAGTCGACGATGTTTTCTTCGTCGATCACGAAGATTTCCGGCGCGAGATTCGTGCAGTTGCCCGAGCCGATGCAGAGGGTGCGATCGATGCCAACGGTCTTGCCGCTGATTTCGCGTTCTCTGTAGTCGTCGTCCATACGTCCAATCTAGAAGTCTGGCGCGAAGAGCAATCGGGAGGGTTCGAATATCGCTCCCTCCCACGAAATCCTTCCAAAAGCGTTCCGGACGTCCCGCTCCCAGAACCGCCTCGCGGCGCCCGTTCACCGTCCCTCTCCCCTCTCATTCCTCCTCCGAGGACTCTCCGAGGGCAGACTCCTCCAACGACGCTTCGTCGCGGTTGAGGCTGTCGTCGAGAAGGTTTCCGGCGATCTGAATGAAGTCTCGCTCGGTAATGATGCCGACGAGCCGATCCTCGCGCACCACGGGAAGCGCCCCAATCTGGTGCTCCCGCATCATCTCCACGGCCTCGAGGGTGGGCCGGTCCGGCGACACGGAAATGGGATCCTCCACCATAATCTCCCGCACCGGCACGCCGCCCTCCGGGACCTCCGTCCGCTCGGCCATGTGCCGGAGGAGCGTCCGATGGCTAATGAGTCCCACCAGGCGGTGCTGTTCGTCCTCGACCAGCACGTGCCGAATCCGCTGCCAGTCCATGAGCCGCGCCACAAACTCGACGGCCTCCTCCTCATGCACCGTAAAGAGCTCCGTGGTCATGTAGTCCTCCACGTTGGTGTCCTGCATCCCCGTCGGCGTGTACCCCTCCTCGAGCGTCGCCAGCGACCACTCGTGAACCGGAGCCCCCTCCTTTTGCCGCTCGACCATGGCTCGGGTGAGGGCCCCCAACCGCTCGGCCCGGGACCCGACGTCCTTCATGCGAGCCAGCGAGTCGAGCTGCCACTGGGCTCCCGTCTGCTGACGCTCGACACGCTTCTGAATAATACCCAGATACCGCTCAATGTCGGAGTCGCTGATCTCCGAGGCCTTTAGGCCCGACTCGGCCCGAGGAAGCAGTGTGTCGAGGATGAGCTCGTGGGCAGGCCGCTTCGAGCCGTCGAGCCACGTAAACTGAGAGGCGAGACCGTTGCGCGCCGCGGCGATGAAGTTGTGGCGAGCGTCGTCGAAGTCCATGTCGCGGGACACGTCGTTGTACTCTTCGGCGAGGCCGGCCACGAGGCCATACCAGAAGACGGCATTCGCGATTTCGTCGACGACGGTCGGGCCCGACGGAAGGACTCGGTTCTCGATTCGAAGGTGCGGCTTCCCGTCCGTAATGCCGTAACAGGCTCGGTTCCAGCGATAGACCGTCCCGTTATGCAGTTGCAGGGCCATGAGATCGGGGACCCCGCCCTCCTCCAGCACCTTCAGCGGCTTCTCGTTCATCTCCGTCGTGAGCAGGACCCGAAACCGCGAGATGTCCTCCTTAAAAATCTCGAGGACCGACTCGTCGACCCAGTCGGTGCCGAAGTGCACCCGCGGGCGCATCTCGCGCAGATACAGATTGCTCGACCGCGTGTCGACGGCCTGCTGGAAGAGGGCAATCCGGGTCTCTCGCCAGAGCCGCTTGCCGAAGAGGAGCGGGGAGTTGGTGCCGGCCGCCAGGCAGGGCGCAGCGACGACCTGGGCGATGTTGTAGTAGCGCGGAAACTCTTCCGGCGACACCTGAAAATGCGTCTGAAAGCTGGTGTTGCACCCCTCCAGCATGATCGAGTCATGCTTGAGAAAAAGCTCGTCGACCCCGCGGATCTGATACTGGCCGGGACCGCCCCGAAGCCGGGACAAGGCATCGTTCAGGGCATAGTACCGCGGCCGGGGCGTCATGTAGTCCAGTGCAAAGTCCGAGAGGTGGGCCGTCGGAAGAATGCCGGTCATCGCAATGTCCCCCCCGACCTCCTGCGTGAGCGTTCGGACTTTCTCGACGAGCTCGGCAGTCGTCCGCTCCATTTCCTGGAAGCAGTCCTCCCCGTAGCGGAGGGGCTCCATGTTAAACTCGACGTTGAACTTCGTCAGCTCCGTAACGATCCGATCGTCGGTGTTCCGCTCCAGTACGTCTTCGATAATGGGAGCCGGCTCCCCCCGTTCGTCCACCATGAACAACTCCTGCTCAGCCCCAATCCGGCGCACGCCGGTCTCGAACATGTCTTCGTGGAGCATCAGCTCCAGGGCGCGGACGTCCTGGATCAGGTGATTCGTAAACGCCCGGAGAACGGAAGGATCCGCGTCTCGGTGTACGCTGTGCTCACCCATGTGAGTCGATTCTGCGTTGATCAAAAAGAAACTGCGTGCCCCTCGGAAAGCCCGGCCCTCTCGCGGACTCCCCGACGCCTTCCGAAAAAAGGGACCAGCCGCCCCTAATATAATTAAACTTCTGCGAAGCAATCCAGTACAGGAGAGGCCTGGAATCAGAAACCTCATCCTTGAGGACACCGTTCAGATTGATTGGTTCTTCAACTGTTTCCTGTGTACTGAGTCGAGGAATGACCGCGGGCCCGCCTGCCTCCATGTTTTCCCGTCCGGGCGTCCTCTACGCTACCGTCTGTACGGTCTTCGCTGTGTTCCTGCTCTCACAGCCGAACGCCTTCGGTCTCACTCAGAAAGCTCCTGGCGACACCAGCGACGTCTCACCCCCCCAGGCCCGCACACTGCTCATCCGCGGCCTCACGCATTCCCATCTCGGAGCGTACGACGAGGCAGCCTCTCTTTTTGAACACGCCCTCGAGGACGCCCCCCGGGAACCGGTTCTTCTCAGCGCCCTCGCCGAGGCCGAACTCCACCGGGACAATCAAACCTCCGCGATCTATTACGCGCGTCAGGCCCGCGATCAGGCCCCGGCGGAACCGCATTATCACCTGCAGGTCGCCCGATACCTGCGCGACGCCGAGCGGACGGAGGAGGCAATTTCGGCCTATCAGACGTTGCTCTCCCGATTTCCCACCCACAAAGAGGGGCGCCTTGCCCTCGCCCATCTTCACCAGACCCTGGATCGTCCACAGAAGGCCCTCGAACAGTATGAAGTGCTGGTAGACTCCTCGAACCACGCCTCCGCAGAAACCTACGCCGAGATGCTCGATCTGTACCGGGCCCTGGACGACCCGGACGGCCTCGAACGAGCGCTCACACGGCTGATCGATCTTCGGCGCGATGCTCAGGTGTATCGCCGCATGCTGGGCCAACTGTACACCGAACAATCTCGCTTCGAAGAGGCCATCCCCCTCTTTGAAGCCCTGCTCCAAGAAACCCCGAACGACCCCCGTCTTCTGAGTCAACTCAAAATGCTCTACGTCCAGACGGACCAGCCCCGGAAGGCGGATCGGGTGGGGAGCAACGTGCAAACCGAGAATGTTTCTCCCGACCAGTTGGTGACCCAAGCACGATCCCTCTTCGACGCCGACGGCCCGTCCGATTCCACGGCGGTCGAGCAAAGCCTCACGCTGCTTCGCCGGGCCCTCGATCGCGCCCCCGATCACACCGCGGCTCTGGACCTGCTCGGTGCCATCCAGTACGAACGGGAAAACTACGACGCGGCTGCGTCGACATTGACCCGCGCCCTCGACGAAAATCCCAGAGATCCTGCCCGGTGGCGGGACGCCGCCTCGGCCCACCTGAACATCGACTCCCTCCGGCGGGCTGCTGCGCTGGCCGAGGAGGGCCTTCTCCTCTTTCCCGGGCAGGCCGACCTCACCGCACTGGGCGCCCGAGCACGACTCCAACTGGGCGAGTATGAAACCGCTCGCGCTCGGTTCCGGGAGGCCCTGTCGCAAACCGATCCGTCCTCCACATCGGCTCAAGAACGGGCATCCCTTCACGCCGGCCTCGGCCGAGCCCTCTCCCATCTCGGCAAGGCGGTGGAGGCGGATTCCTCATTCGAACGTGCCCTGGACGCCGACGCCGAACATCCCGCAGCGCTCATTCATTTTGCCCGGAGCCTCACTCGGCAGGAGCGGGCCCTCGACCGGGCTCTTCGACTGGCCCAACGAGCGGTATCCGTCGCTCCCTCCCGCGCTGGGTCGCACGGCGCACTGGGCTGGGTGCAGACGGTCCGGGGCGCGTACGAGGAGGCGACCGCGGCCTTCGAGACGGCACTCGACACCGGCTCTGCTCCTGCCTGGGTCTACGAGCGCTTCGGGGATCTTCATCAAACCCGAGGCAACGACGCGCTCGCCCAAAAGTACTGGCAAGAAGCCCTCGACCGCTCCCCCCATCGCAAGTCCCTGGAGCAAAAACTCCAAACCTCCCCGAAGAGCGAATGACTGCCCCTTCCTCCGGTCTCCGTACACCGTCCCCCCGTTCTTCCGTCTCCACGACGGCCCTTCGCCTCGGCCTCGTCCTGATCGTACTCGGCATGAGCGCAGGGCTGGCGGGGTGCGGAAGCTCCTCCCCGGCGACGGGTCCCTCAACCCTTCCGAGTGGCTTTCCCAACCACACCCCCTCGGAGATTCAGTCGCTGATCACCGAGCCGTCCGACACGCTCGACCGGTTTGCGGCCCGCGCTCGCGTCACCGTTCGGTCGCCCGACGAGGACCGCTCCTTCAACGCGCAGATTCGCCAGCGCCGAGCCGACTCCCTCCTTATGCGCGTGAGCCTGTTCGGCTTCGAGGGGGGACGGATGCTTCTGACGCCCGACAGCGTCTTCGTCTATGACAGTCGGAAGCCCTCCCTTCGGATCGGCCCGATCGCCGACGCCCAGGAGCTCTTTCCCGTCCCCGTTACCACCGACGACGTCTTCGAAAACCTTCTCGGTCTCATCGCGCCCGACGGCACTACCGACTGGACGGTCACGGCGGACAGCAGCCTCTACTACCTGTCCAACGCCTCGGACACCCGCGTGTGGACGGTGGATCCGCGGCGCTGGCGCGTCGTTCGGTACGAACGACGGGCCCCCGACGGCTCCGTGCTCGAAGTGCGACGCTTCGCGAACTTTACGACCGTGAACGGAATCGCACTTCCACGCTCGGTGACGTTCCGTCGGCCCGTCGACGATCTTTCGGCCGAGTTGAGCTACAAAGAGTTTCAGTTGAATCCGACCGGCCTTTCCTTCGCCCTGGACGTCCCCCGCAGCGTACCTCGAAAACCGCTGCAATAGCTCTCGCCGTTTTTCCGCTCACCGACCGACTCGCCCTCCCGATGCGCGGTCCCCGAGGAACGTACCGTTTCCTTCAGCGGGTGTGGAGAGGGGGGGGGCTGCTCGTCGTCTGCCTCCTCCTGGTCCTGCCCGCACACGCCCAGGAGGATCTCGAAGCCCGGCGAGCCTCCACGGCCGAGCGTCTTCAAAACCTGAAACAGCAGATTCAGCAGGACCAGACCCGCCTTCAAGAAGCAGCGGAAGAGGAAAAAGCCACCCAGAAAAAGCTGGACGCCCTGGAGCGGGAAACTGCCCTCCGGGAGGAACTCGTGTCGACCTACCAGCGGCGCCTCACCGAGCTCGAACGAGAACGGAGTCAACTCCGGGACACCCTTCAAACCCTTCAGCAACGGCTGCAGGAGCTTCAGCGCGAGTACCGAGATCGCGTCCTCCACGCCTACAAGTACAACCGCATCCCGGACCTGGCGTTGATTCTCGCCTCGCGCTCCATCAACCAGATGCTCGTCCGCATCCGCTACCTCCAGCGGTTTGCCCAGCAGCGAAAAGCCCAGCGGTCCGACGTCCGGCAGGCCGCCGCCCGTGTGCGCGAGTCCCAGAAGGACCTCAAACAAAAGCAGGCCGAGACCCAGGAACTGCTCTCCGAGGCGCGCATCGAGCGCGAAAACCTCGAAGCCCTCAAGACCGATCGACAGCAGGTCGTACAGCAGCTTCGAACACAGCGGTCTGAGCTGGAGGAAGAAATCGAGGAAAAGCAGACGCAGGCCCGCCAGCTCGAAGAGCAGATCCGGCAAATTGCGGCAAAAATTGAGCGACGGTCCGAGGACCAACCGGAAGCGGAACGAGCCGAAGAGACCGCCCGAGCGGCCAATCTCTCGGCCTCCTTCGAGCAGAACAAGGGACAGCTCCCCTGGCCCGCGGAGGGAGCCGTCACGCAGAAGTTCGGGAACCAGGTTGACCCGGTGCACGGCACGCAGACCTATCATCCCGGTATTCTGATTGCAACCAACCCCGAAGAACAGGTCCGAGCCGTGTTCGAAGGCACGGTCAGCGGCGTAGACTTCGTCCCCGGGTACGGAACCTACCTGGTCATTCGCCACGGCGACTACCTCTCCGTCTACAGCAATTTCTCGACCCTCTATGTATCCCAGGGAGAAACAGTGAGCGCCGGCGAGGTCGTGGGCCTCTCCGGCACAGAGGACGAACCGCGAGGCGCCGGGGTCTTCTTCGCCGTCTTCGACCGATCCCAGAACAGCTCGGTCAATCCGACGTCCTGGCTCACCGCCCGCTGAGCCGTAGCTTCTCCCCCGCGGACCCGGATTCACGAAAACCTTTCTGACCGCCGGAAGCGGACGTTTGGGGTTGACCGGAATCAGGGCGTATTTTACCCATGCTCTTCCCTCCTTCCTAGGCAACCGACCCCCCCATGGCTACCCATTATGATTGCATCGTTATCGGCAGTGGCCCCGGCGGCTACGAGACCGCCGTCCGTGCCTCTCAGCTCGACATGAAGACGGCCGTCGTCGAGAAGAACAAGCTCGGCGGCGTCTGCCTAAACATCGGCTGCATCCCGACGAAGGCACTGCTCAAGAGCGCCGAGGTGATGGCCGAGTCGAAGCACCTCGACGACTTTGGGCTGGAGTTGGACGGCTCGGTCTCGCCCAACTTTCCGAGCGTCATTGAACGGAGCCGCGGCGCAGCCGATCAGATGAATCAGGGCGTCCAGTTCCTGATGAAGAAAAACGACGTGGACGTCCTCTACGGCCACGGCCGGCTCACCGACGCCGACACTGTCGAAATCGAGCCGTCGGTCAACATGGACGGCGAAGAGATTGGCGAAGAGCAAACGGTGACGGGCGATCACATTATCGTGGCCACGGGCGCTCGCCCCAACGAACTTCCCTTCCTCCCCATCGACGGGGAAAACGTGGTGAGCTACGAGGAGGCAATGCTCCAAACCGAACAGCCCGACTCGATGGTCATCGTCGGGGCCGGGGCCATCGGCGTCGAGTTCGGGTACTTCTATCACCACATGGGCACCGACGTCACGATCGTCGAGGTCATGGACCGGATGGTGCCCAACGAGGACAAGGACGTGTCGAAGGAGCTGGAACGGACGTTCGACAAGATGGGCATCGACGTGATGACGGGCGCCAACGTGCAGGGCGTCGACGACAGCGACAGTCCCCTCGACGTGGAGATCGAAACGGACGACGGCACCGAGCACGTCGAGTGCGAGCAGGTGCTCTCCGCCGTCGGCGTCGTGGGCAACGTCGAGGACGTGGGCCTCGACACGGTCGGCGTGGAGACGGAGAACAACGCCATTGTCGTCGATGACTTCTACCGCACCAACGTGGACGGCGTGTACGCCATCGGAGACGTGGCGGGCGGTCCCTGGCTCGCGCACAAGGCCAGCCACGAGGGCATTCTCTGCGTCGAAAAGATCGCGGGCCACGACGTGCGACCCATCGACAAAAACGACATCCCGGCCTGTACCTACTGTCAGCCGCAGATTGCCTCGGTCGGCTACACCGAAGACGAAGCCAAAGAAGAGGGCTACGACGTTATGGTCGGCAAATTCCCCTTCAAGGCCAACGGAAAGGCCGCCGCCCTAGGCCACCAGGACGGCTTCGTGAAGACGATCTACGACGAGAAGTACGGCGAATTCCTGGGATGCCACATCATCGGCCACGGTGCCACTGAGCTCATCGCAGAGGTCGTGGCCTCGCGCACGCTGGAGACCACGGGGCACGAGATCATGGAGTCGATGCACCCGCACCCGACGCTCTCGGAGACCGTGATGGAGGCCACCCGCGCCGCCTACGGCCAGCCGATTAACATCTAGTCGACGGGTGTCTCGTCATCTCCCCTTCGGCCCCGTTCTCGTTTTGGAGAACGGGGCTTTTTTATTTCTCGTCCCCCCCCAATCTCAATTCTGACATCTTGCGGCACTATTCTTCCCGAAACCGACTGACGACGTGATCGGCCACCAAGGCAAAAAGCAAGGCCCCTCCCATGCCCATCTGAATTCGCTGATGTCGGAGGTACTGGAGATACTCCGGATCCAACGCAGCCATCACGAGCAGAACCGTTGCCGGAAGGTGACCGGCTGCAAAACCAACGAAAAGCCCTAAAATTGCTCGCTCACGCCTCGATTTCGTTTTCGGGCCCCAAATGACGTAGCTTCCGTAGACGCACAATGCGGAAGCGACTGAAATTGGAAGCGACCATTCACCGAAGAGGTGTAGACCCTCTTCAAGGGATAAAAACCAACCCATCCGTACAAAAGAGTCACCTGCCTAAAGAAGATCCTTCGCTTTCACCCAGACGAGGGATCCAACGACGAGCCCCACGACCGCAGCAATGAGAGCAGCACTCGAGTTGCTACCGGCAATCATTCCCACGCCACTTGCAAAGACAACCCCGGCCCCAGTGGCAACGAGGACCAATTCCGAAAATCCTCCCCGTTCCGGACCCGAGCTCGCAGAAGGGGTGCCGGTCGACTTTCGGCGATGAGTGTGGCTACGAGCCATGGTAGCACTGCATCGTATAGAAAAAAGAAGAGGAGCCGTACTTCCGTAGATTGAAAGCACTCAATTGCCGGTCTGTACATCAGTACATTATTGACGGTATGACGTTTCGAGAACGAACTTCGTTACGATCCCTCCGCCCGAAGCAGCCAACCCCCCGGATCGATTTGTACCTCGACAGAATCCGGGACTGAAACCGTTCCGGCTTCCCCCGTCATTCGAACCTGCCGCGTCGTATCCGGAAGGTGTACGGGCACCGGCACTTCGAACGGCGCATCGGCCGTTCCCCTCCACTCGAGCTGGAGCGTGTCGTCGGTGCGCGTCGTGTCGAGACGCGGCAACTCGGCCTGGTAGAGGTACGTCTCGGCCACCCCGTCCAGCGAACGCCCAGCAATCGACTCGGCCCGCTCCAAAAAATCGTCCGTATCCACGTGTCGACAGGCCGGCTCGCCCCTCGACTCCGGCGAAACGAACCGACGCAGAAGCGTCCGCAGGGCCTCCTCCCCCATCACGTATCGGAGCGTGTGCAGGACGAGGGCGCCCTTGTAATACACGTCTCGGCTGTAGACCTCCTGGGCAGACGTGGGCGTCGTCCGCGCGATCGGAGCCCGATTGGCCACCCGCCGCCGGAAGTACTCGATCAGGTCGTGATACGCTTCGTCCCCCTCCAGCTGCTCCGTGTAGAGGGCTTCCAGGTAGGTGGCCGTTCCCTCGTGGAGCCAGAAGTCCTTCCAGTCGCGGACCGTCAGGCAATTGCCGTACCACTCGTGCGCCAGCTCGTGGAAATGAAGGGCGTCGTACGATGCCTCGTAGCCGAGACCGCCCCTCCGACTGAAGTCGTGCCCGTAGGCGATGAGGGTCTGGTGCTCCATCCCCAGAAACGGCGTCTGGGCAATTCCGTACTTGTCGGCGCGAAAGGGGTACGGACCGAGCGTCTCCTCCAAAAAGCGGACGTGCTCCAGAAAGTGTGGGAGAACCGATCGTGCGTCGGCAGAGTCGCTCGGGAGGGCATAGAAGGACACCGGAACCGCCGTTTCCGCCGTACTCCTGTAGGTGGTGTCAACCGTCACATACGGGGCCACGTTGAGCGTCACGGCGTACGCGTTGATGGAGGTGGAGACGTGCCACCGATAGATGTCGGTGCTGTCCGACGGGGAGTCCACCGACCGAAGCACGCCGTTCGACGCTGCCACCAGGGAGTCCGGGACAGTAATGGCGACGTCCATCGAGTCCGGCTCGTCGGAAGGGTGGTCCTTCACCGGCCACCAAAGATCCGCCCCGGCGGTTTGCCCCGAGGTGGCGATCCACGGAGCGCCGTCAGGCGTCTCGGCCCACGTGAACCCTCCCTCCCAGGGGGGATTCGGGGCCTCGCGCGGCGTTCCTTCGTACGCCACCGTGAGGGCAACCTCCTCCCCACTCGTCTTTCGCTCCGGAAGATCAATCCAGAGCTCGTTCCCCTCTGCCCGCCGCTCCAGTGAAAGCGTGTCCCGGTCCCCGTCCTCCGTCGTCCACACGGCCGGGACGGCGAGGCGTCGATCGAGATTGAGGACGAAGACCCCGAGGGAGTCGGTCACGTCGGCCTCCACCGACAGGCGCCCCCCGATCGCCTCCCGCGCTGGATGCACGCGGACATCAAGTTCGTAATGGGTCACGTCGTAGGCTGCCTGCTCCGGCAGCAAGGCCCCTCCCGAGTCCTGGGCGGGGACCTCCCGGCACGCCCCCGACGCGACCGCCCACACGACGAGGAGAAGCCACGAAAACCGAGCGGAAGACATGGGGAGTGCCGCGTTCAACACAAGAGGACACAGGAAGGAGAGCTCACGTCCGATCCGGTTCCCGTCGCAAAAAGAGATCCGCGTACCCCCACGCATTGCCGACCACGAATCCGTAGATGCCCCCTATCGCCGTGCACAGAAAGAGATCGACGAGAAACACGTCGGTGGCATAAATAGCCGTCGGCTCGTAGAGGAAAAAGAGAGAGCCGGCGAGAGAGAAGAGCGGAACCGTCGTGGACGTCCGATTTCGGATCGTCTCGTAATCGGCCGAAAGTCCACCGACCCGATCCAAAATGACCTGACTCACGGAGACGCTCTGATCCCTTCGGCCCTCACGCCAGGCCTCCTTGTAGGATCGACGTCGAACGTGTACGTCGTCCACCGAGTCGGGCCCCTCTCCGCCCTCAAGATCGGAGGCGTCGTAGGCTGCACGTTTCTGAGGATCGCTCAATACGTCGAAGGCCTTCCGCACCCGGAGAAATTCTTCCTTCGCCGCCGCTTCCTCCCCCTCGTCTGCCCGGTCCGGATGACACTCCAGGGCCCGCTCCCGGAACGCCTCTTTAATTTCCGCCTGGCTTGCGTCTTGACGGACCCCTAAGACGGCGTAGCAGTCCATCATGGCCAGCGGAGTTCGTGTGGAAGGTCCCATGAAGAGGCCTGTTCTCGTGTAGTCCAATTCCTGAGACGAACATCTGTTGCACGAAGCGGGGCTTTTCTCAGGCAGAGAAGCTTCCTGTTCTTCTCCACCTCTCAACAGGGTCGTGCCCTATTGCCGACCGCGCTCGTCTGGAACGGGATCCAGGGCTTCCAACAGATGCAACACGATCCGGGCCGAGGACTCCGCGGCCTCCTGAAGGAACGCCTGAAAGTTGACGTCCGAGGTGCCGTCGGCACGGTCCGAAATGGCGCGGACGACGAGAAAGGGGACCTCGTTGAGCGTGCACACCTGTCCCACAGCAGCTCCTTCCATTTCCACACAGTCACCGCCCAGTTCCTGCCGAATCCGGTCCCGCGTCTCCTCATCCTGGATGAACGTGTCTCCGGTACACACTCGACCGCTACGCACCGCGTGATCCGGAACGCTCACCTCCAGCGCCCGCTCCACGAGACGGTCCGCGGTCGAAAAGAACCGGAGACCTGAAAAGGGAAGCTGGCCGCGGGGCAATCCGAGAAACTCGACGTGGACGTCGTGCTGTACGCAGTCGTCTGCGATGACAATGTCTCCAATGTCGAGGTCGTCGTGAAGTGCGCCAGCCGAGCCGGTGCACACCATCGCATCCATCTCGTAAAGGTCCAGGAGGAGCTGCGTGCAGAGTGCCGCGTTCACTTTTCCCACGCCCGCCTTCACAAACCGAAGCGAGTGGCCTTCAAACTGGGCCTCGTGAATCCGCAGACCGGCTCGCTCCCGGCGGTCCTGAACGGTACAGGCCTCACGATAGAGCTGGATTTCCTCCTCCATCGCAGAAAGGATTCCTACGGTCACGTCGGTGTGGCTCGCGTACGAACTGATTGTCGGTCCGCTCCCCTCTCTACGAAAACGAGGTCTCTTCATCTCCCCCTCTCAACCACGCCGCCCCTTAAATGGTCATCGAGGAGTAGCCCCCATCAATCGGAATATTGGCCCCTGTGATGAAGGAGCCCGCCCGGTCGGACGCAAGCGTCAGGACGGTTCCGACCAGTTCCTCCGGCTCCCCGAACCGATCCATCGGCGTGTGGCCCATGATGTCGGAGATGCGCTCGTCGGTGAGAATTTTTCGGTTCTGCTCTGCGGGAAAGAACCCGGGCGCAATGCAGTTGACCCGAACGTCGTGCGGAGCCCACTCGCGGGCGAGATTCTGACTCAGATTGATGAGCCCGGCCTTCGAGGCCGAGTACGTGAAGACCTTCGAGAGCGGCGTCATCCCGGCCATCGAGCTGACGTTGATGATGCTCCCCCCATCCCCCCGATCAATGAGGTACCGGCCCACCGCCTGACAGGCCAAAAACACGCCCTTCAGGTTCACGTCCATGATGTGGTCCCATTCCTCCTCGTCGATCTCGAAGAACGGAGTGGCCGCATTTACCCCAGCACTGTTGACCCACACGTCGATCTGCCCAAACTCGTCGTCGACGAACTCGACCAGGGAGTGCAGATCGTCCTTCGAGGTCGTGTCGCAGGGATGGAAGACGGCCTCCCCGGCGTCCGAGTGCTCGCGAAAGGCCTCCGCCCGCCGGATCCCCTCCTCCTCATTGCGACCGACGACCACTGTGTCGGCGCCCGCCCGGCACAGCCCCTCCGCGATGGCCCCACCCAGTTCCCCCGTTGCCCCAATCACGACGGCCACGCGGTCGTCAAGTCCAAAGTGCTCGTCCACGAAACTGCTCATAATCGCAAGAAAACAGAATCCGTACAGCTGATTACTTGTTGTCGAGTTGACTGCCGTCCGGCAGCGCCGGCTCGTCGCGCGCTATCTCAAGCGACTCCTCGTAGAGGCGCTGCAGGTCGAGCACCTCCTGGTCGCTCTCCGCCCGGAGAAAAATCGGCGTCTTGTGGAGCGGGGTCTCGACCGTGACGGTCGTCGGGCCTTCAATCGGGTCCTCGTCCGGAGACCAGTAGTCGATCCGCGGCGGTGAGCGCGTAGGAAAAGGGCGCGCGTGTCACCTCCAGCGCGTAGGTAGACTCCGTCTGTGCAGCCCCAGGTCGGATTCCGAGCAATAGGCCGAGCACGAGGGCCCCGACGAAGACGGACGACGTACGACGGGAAAACGACATCGCGAGAGAGAGCTTATGCACAGAATCGGAAGAGAAGGGTCATGGGCGGACAGTAGATCTATGACCCGGCATCCACCTCCCGGATGCGGAGATCTCGAAAGCGATATATCTTGCCGTCCTCGCCGTGGTGCTGGATGCCGATGACCCCCTCACTGTCGACCGTGTCCCGGAAGGCGGTCGTCTGCTCTCCGTTGACCCAGATCTTCAGGCTGTCCCCCGCCGCCCGGATGCGGTACTCGTTCCAGTCGGTGGGATTGAACGCGTCTCCCTTCTCTTCCCGAAATTCAACCCCGGCGGTCGAATCCCCGTCGGCGGGGTGAAGCCAGCCGCGGCGGCCCTCGTCGTAGAGCCCGCCGGACCAGGCCCGCTCTGAGGGGTCGACCTCCGCCTGGTAGCCGTACACCCGATTCGTGTCCACCTGCGCCCGAAACATGACCCCGCTGTTCGACTCTCGGTCGGGTACCCGGACCTCTCCCTCGAACACGAAATTGTCGTAGGTCTCTTCGGTCACCAGGAAAAACTTCTCGTCGGCCTGGAGGTGAATTTCGTCGTCGACTACCTCGGCCTCTCCCCACTCGTAGGGATTGTGCCACCCCTCGAGGGACTGCCCGTCGAAGAGTACGGTCCAGTCCTCCCCGGACTCGGACACGTCGGAGGTCGAGGAATCGGAAGACTGCTGGCATCCGCCCAGAACGACGGCCCCACTCAGGAGCCACACGAAGATGAACGGCCGAAAACGTTGGACACAGAGCATTGGAAAAGTGCAGTTGATGAGCAAAAGACAGATGGAAGTTTAGGACCTATGTCGGCACGGCAATCACGTCCTTTACGCCGACGACGTGACGACATCGTCAGTTAGGGCAAAAGGACGATACGCACTGACCAGTGTGACCCGAGATCTCCCCACGAGCACAGATCTCCGGGGAGACGTGCTTCTCCCACACTCCCGCGCTTTCTGGCCAGACCGGCTGGTTCAACGCAACTGAGCCTCCATTCGGATGATGGATTTCAACGTACAGTCGCCCTGCCCTACACCTGAGGCTCCCATCCCGGCTCGTACTCTCGGCTCCAGAGGGCTTCGGCCTCCGGGTCATCGACGAGCTGGCCGGTCTCCGGATCGATCTCGAGAGCACCGTCGGTCCGCTGGGCGATGTTGCCGAGGTGGCAGAGCAGGACGCTCTTGCGTCCCTCGTCGATCGGGGAGCGCGGGTCTTCCTCGCCTCGGATCGCCGCCAGGAAGTTTGCGATGTGGCGATCGGTCAGCGAGCCGCCCCCCACCGTACCGGTTCCGCTCACGTCCCGATCCGTCCGCGTCTCGTTGGCGTACTCGATGAGGTTGTCGTCGTTGTCGTACACGACGTACCCGCCGCGGTCGAGGATGACGGTGCCCTCCGTCCCGTGGATGGCGGCCCCGCGCCCCCCACCCGGGTCGCCGTCGGTCCCCTTCAGCGGATTGGCGTTGCAGCTGCGCCCCTCCCAGCTGATCATCTTGTCCCCCGGAAACTCGTAGCTGGCCACCTGCGTGTCGAAGGCTTCCCAATCGTCGTCGTAGTGAAAGCGCCCGCCGCTGGAGGTAACCTTCTCGGGGTGGTCGACGTCGAGGGCCCACCGGCACACGTCGATCTCGTGGGTCCCGTTGTTGCAGATCTCCGCCGTGCCCCAGTGCCAGGTCCAGTGCCAGTTGTAGTGGACCAGATTCTCCATGTAGTCCTGCCGCGGGGCCGGGCCCTGCCAGAGCTCGAAGTCGAGCCAGTCGGGCACCTGCGCCGGCGTCTTGAAGTGGGTCGGGCCCCGGTCGTTCGCGTACCAGGCGCGGCCGTAGTAGGGCTCTCCGATGATGCCCTCGCGGATCTGCTGCATCGCCCGCATCGAGCGGGGCGAGGAGCGCTGCTGGTTGCCCATCTGCACCACGAGGTCGGAATGCGTCTGCTGTGCCTCGAGAAGCAGTTCCCCCTCGTGGGGGTTGTGACTGCAGGGCTTTTCGACGTAGACGTGCTTCCCGGCGTCGAGGGCCATCAGCGTCGCCGGCCCGTGCCAGTGATCCGGCGCGGCGATGACCAGTGCGTCGAGGTCATCATTCTCCAGGAGCTGCCGCACGTCGGTGACGCCCTCGGGGCGACGCTCCTGCAGGGCTTCTCCCCCGTCGGGGCTCGTGATCGACTCGATGGCCCGGTCCACCGCTCGCTCGTCGACGTCGCAGATAAAGCCGACCTCCGATCCCTCCGCTCGCGCGAACGTCTCGGCGAGATAGTGGCCCCGGCTGTTCACCCCCATCACGCCCACCACCACGCGGTCGTTGGGCGCTCCGGCCCCGAAAGCCGTCGAAAGGTGCCCCGCCACCCCGAGGCCGACCCCGGCCGCTGCCGTGCGTTTCAAAAAATCGCGGCGATGCAGTCCGTCCGTGTCAGACATGTCCGTCGTGTAGATAATCAATTGAAGGAGCAAAACGTCGAAACCGCAAAGACCCGACAGGCCGAGAGCCGGCCCCTGCCCGTCCCTACTCCGCCGGAAGCTCCCGGATCTTCACGTTCCGAAACCAGAAGTCGTTGCCGTGGTCCTGGAGAATGACGTGCCCGGCCCTCCGCGTGCGAAAGCCGTCGATGTCCGCGTACTTGCTCTCCGCAAAGAGCGAGTCGAAGCGAGCCGAATCCAGGTCGTACTCCAGCACCTTCTCCCCGTTGAGCCAGTGCTCGCCGTGGGAGCCCCGGAATACCACGCGTGCCGAGTTCCACTCCCCGGCCGGGTTTAGTGACTTCCGGTCGCCCGGCGCCACCAGGTCGTAGAGCGCCCCCGCACGGTGGTTTGCCTCCTCGGCGTCCGGATGCCGCTCGTCGTCCAGAAGCTGATACTCGAAGCCGAGGGCCGCGTACTGCGGCTCGTGGGCCGTCGAGAGGGAGTCGGAGACGTTGTATTTGATCCCGCTGTTGCCTCCCTCGCTCGTCTTCCACTCCAGCTTCAGTTCAAAGTCCCGGTACGTCTCCGTCGTCATGATGTCGCCGCCCTCCAGGGGCTGGCCGTCCTCGGCGGTCGGCACGTCCCCGCTCTCCACCTTGTGGATTGTGCCGTCCGCGACCTTCCAGTGTCCCTCGGGAATCGAGTCCCGTCCCAGCCCGGTCCAGTTCGTGAAGTCGTCTCCGTTGAACAGCAGCGTCCATCCCTCCTCCTGCTCCGACGAGGTCAGCGTGTTGTGCTCCGGACCGTCGTCGGCCGACTCCCCGGAACTGCAGGCGAGCCCGACGCCGAGAACAGCTGCGAAAAGAAGAAGAGCAACAGATTTTGAAACGTAAGCCATCGTCTGTAGGAAAACCGTGTGTAAGGAGTGCAACGGATGCAGGTCGAGTCGGCTCAGCGGCTCATCGACTGCTGGTGGCGGAATCGCCCTCGCCCCCGATCGACACGCGCGTCTTCTCGTGGACCGCACGATGCGCCCGAGCCACCGGCACGGCCGACCCCCACCCCACCTGCTCGTCCCCGAAGGGACGATCGCCGCTGCGGATATTTTCGATAAACGACTTCGCGGCGTGAAGGTCGGGACCGCCGTCGGCCTCCTGCTTCGCCTCGACGGGCAGACCGGGACCTTCGTAGGGCATGTCTCCTTCCGTGGCGAGCGTCGCCCCGGTGGCCACACCCTTCTCGCGAAGGCTGTCCGGCACGGCGGTCCGATCGTCGGGCACCGCCGAGTTGGGGCGGTCCGGCTCGTAGTACAAGGTGGCGTCCTGCAGAGTCAGCTCCAGCGTCCCGCCCGTCCCCAGCACGTGAACCTGGTAGCCGATTTTGTGGTTGTTGAGCATCGAGCTGAAGGTGAGGCGCCGCCCCTCCGGATAGTCGAAGACCACCTGCACGTTGTCGTACGTCTCCCGTCCGTCGTCGTAGGTCACGATGCCCCCACTCCCGCTCACCCCCGTCGGGCGAGCGTCGAAGGCCCAGTTGGCGAGGTCGATCTGGTGGGACCCCAGCTCCGCCAACAGTCCCCGCGAGTAGTCGACGTACATCCGCCAGTTGATCAGCTCCTCGAGGGACGCAAACCCCGGCAGCGAGTCGGGCGCCTCCTCGGGGACCGGCCGGCGCCAGTTGTTGTTGCGATGCCAGTACGCAAACACGTGGGTCACGCGACCGATTTCCCCCTCGCGAACCCGTCGCATCGCCTCCCGCGCCCAGGGAGCGTAGCGGTACTGGTGCCCAACCTGGAAGAGATTTCCGGTCTGTTCGACCGACTCGACGACCCGGTCGCAGCCCTCTTTGGTAAAGGCCATTGCCTTCTCGCCGTAGACGTGGCATCCGGCCTCGAGGGCCGCCACCACGTGATCGGCGTGGAAGCGGAGCGGCGAGGCCACGAGCACCGCGTCCAGGTCGGCCGCCTCCTCGTCGAGCATCGTCCTGTAATCGCGGTACACAGACGCGTCCTCCCCGGCAATCTCTCGCCCCTCGGCAAACCGCGCCTCGTACACGTCACAGAGCGCCGTCACCTCCACGCCGGGAGCCCGCAGCATGCGCTGCATCATCCACTGGCCGCGGCTCCCGACCCCGATCACGCCCATCCGAATCTGATCCGAGGGCGGAACCCTGCGTTCGGAACGATCCCAGAGCGGAGCCCCACTGCCCATGAGTGTGATTCCGGCAGCTCCCGCCGACACTGACTTGATAAATTTACGCCGTTCCATAGTTACTCCTCCAGATTTGTCGCAACAGAGTGTGTCGTCGTGAGGGCCCCGCTCCAGGTCACGGGCACAATGCGGTCGGCCTCATTTCTCCCCTCTACGAAAAGAGCCTCGCGCCCGTCTTTCCCCAGAATGTGCTCGCGGCCGGACTCGGGCCCGAGCACGAAGAGCGCCGTCGAAAGAGCGTCGCTGTCGGTGGCCCGAGGGGCGACCACGGTCGTCTGCAGTCGACCCTGCACGGGACGCCCGGTTCGCGGGTCGAGAAGGTGGCTGTACGTACGTCCGTCGAGGGTAAACTGCTGTTCGTCGCCTCCGGAGGTCGAGAGTGCCTCGTTGCGAAGTCGAACCCGAGCCACGGTCGCACTGTCAGCAACGGGCGACGGCACCCGGATCAACCAGCCGTCCGCATCCGGCGGGGCCCCGATGGCGTAGAACGTACTCGTTCCCATGCCCACCAGCGCCGCCTCCACGCCCTGACGACGGAGGAGCGCGGTCACCCGGTCGAGGGCATATCCTTTTCCGACGGCGCCCAAATCCACCTTCAGCGAATCCGCTTCGAAGTGAACCGTCCGGCGCGTCGAGTCGAGCGCGAGCTTGGCCCAGCCGGTCTGGCCGCGGGCGCGGGCCAGCCGCTCGTCGCTGGGCACGCGCCCCTGCTCTCGAAAAAAGCCCCACGCCTCCACGAGGGGACCGACCGTCGGATCAAACGCGCCGTCGGTCCGGCGACTGAACTGGACGGCCTCCCGCAAGAGTCCAAACACTTCCGGATCGGTACGCACGGGGGCCTCGGCAGCCTGAGCGTTGATCCGGGAGAGCTCACTCGTCGGATCGTAGGTGCTGAGGTTCTTTTCGACGCGCTTCACCTCCCCGTACGCTGCCTCGAACAGCTCATTGAATCGCTCCGGACCCGACGCGTACAGATACAGGTCAAATCGCGTCCCCATCGCCGACCGACGGGCGTGGTAGAGGGAGTCCGTCTCGTCCCCCCGAAGGGCCGGTGCCTCCACGAACACCGACGCATCCGAAAATCGGAGGCCCGGGAGAAGGAAAACGGCAATGAGCAACCCCACCCCTGCCGCGCCGAGGCGACCTGTGATGGAAAAAATCGAAGGCACACGCATCGCTCTATCCTAAGCAGTGTAGCAATTACTCGGCCCGGGTCGTCGTCAACAGATCGACCTGCGACCGCGGGGTCACGTCCCCGACCCCCTCGATGTGTCGGTGAAAGTGCTCCTGCAAGACCTGAAAGTGCTCCTCTTCGTGTCGATCGAGAAGAGTAAACAACCGGTCGCGAAAGCGCG
Organism: uncultured Salinivenus sp.; assembly: GCA_964502085.1. Lineage (GTDB taxonomy): Bacteria > Bacteroidota > Rhodothermia > Rhodothermales > Salinibacteraceae > Salinibacter. The sequence goes on from CAZCUZ010000002.1 coordinate 137,417, forward strand.
GGCGGCCGTCCTGCTGGGCCGACAACACCGACCCGTACGTGATGTGGAGCAGCTGCCGCCCATTGTCGTCTTCCAGGTAAACCTCTTCGAGCTCTGAATCGGAGACCTCCGTGGGAGCGGGCACGACGCTGAGGTCTGTGGTCACGTGGTACGTCGCCCGATCCTCCTCGAACCGATCGAACGCAAACTCGACGATCTCCCGAAAAAAGGCCGGCGCGTGGCGCGCCGGAATGCGAAGGGCTTCGAGGTAGCTGGTCCCCGCCGTCTTCAGGTGCACGTGATCCCCGGCGTGGCGCCCGAGCACTGGATAGACGGAAAATTTGTCGCTCCCGGAGTGAATGCTGAGCTTGTACCCCCCCAGGGCCTTCGCGATGACGGCGTGGTCTCGAAAGGCATCTTCGAAAGCGTCTAAATCTCCAATATAGTCGATGCCCTTCTCGAAGTCCCCGACGAACCGGGGCGCCAGACTGGTCACCTCCACGTCTAGCCGCGAGAGCTCGGCAGCCACAAAGTAGTGCTCCCGGGCACGAGTGGGCGAGGCGGTTTCGTCGACGGACATCTCCAGGTCGTAGGTGTCGCCCGGACGGTGCTCCCGGTACTGGTCTGCGAGGTATTCGGACAGGTGACGAGTGTGCGCAATGGCCTCGCCGTACTTGACGGCGGCCCGTCGTAACTCGGGAGGATCGAGGTCGAGGGTGATCGACCCGCGATCACCTTCCACTGTGATCGGCGCATCGGTGTACCGGGAGAGACACGCCTCCGGGGTCGTCTCCAGTTCTTCCCAGGGAAGCGAAGTGAACTCGTCTCTGAGTGCGTCCCCGCTGAGCCGGTCCGCCTCGTCGTTCACATAATCGGACGGGTCGATCGTGTACATCGTATAGCCCGCCGCCAGACACACGTCGACGTGCGTCTCTGTCTTGAGATGATCGGCGTCCGCCCCGAAGCCGCTCTCATATCCCTCTTGAAAGACGGCCCAGCTCACATCGTCCAAAACCTCCTGAGGCGAGCGTCCGGTGCGTTGCATCTCGCGGATGGACTGCTGCGCGAGCACCGGCACGACGTCGCTCGATCGGCACGCTCGAACGTGACCGGGCGTCGCCAGTCCGAGCCGATCGCCGCATCCAATCGCCGACACGCGCCCCAGGGGCACGGGACCGGTCCAGGGAAAGACCACCCGAAGCCGACGCGCATTCTTTGCGTTACAGGGACAAAGGTAGAGCGCCCGTCCCTCCCGATCCACCACCGACTCGAACTGGAAATCCGGCTCCTCTGCCGCCCCCACGACGAACCACCGCTCTCCGTCCCTGCGAATGAGGGCGTACACCCGCTCGTCCTGCTCTTGAACCGAAGCGGCATATACGCGAACGGGCTCGTCAACCACCTCTTCGAGAACCTGCTTGAGGCGTCGGGCGTCGAGAGCCCCAGCCGAGGAACGAGAGTCGTGAAGCATCGCAGTCTTGCAAGTAGGAAATCAGTTCTAACCGTCAACGCGAATTCGGCGGCCGCACTCGTCCCGAAACCGCTTCTACCAACCCCAGACCGTAGCAGGGCCTCGCCCCGACGTGTGACTTAACCGATTAAGTAACGCACGCGCACTTAAATGTCAAGGTCGTCTAAAGATCCGTGTGAGCGGACAGCCCCTCTCTCCTCAGTCCCCCGCTCCAAGTATGGTGGCTCGATCTCGTCGGGTTCGACGACCCGCGTAGGCAGGGTCACGTCCTGCGGCTCTCGATCCGGGTTGTCCACTTCCTCGAGCAAAAGCGACAGGGCCTTCTCCCCCATCTCCCGCGCCGGCTGATGGATGGACACGTGGGGATGCCGAAAAAACCGGTTGAGGCTGTGCTGTCCAAACGAGTAGATCTGAACCTGCTCCGGACGCACCCGATCGTCCCGGCGAAGGGCATCCTCAACACCCAGCGCCACCGGGAACGTCACCGCAAAAATTGCATCCGGAATGCCCGCCGAGTCGAGCACGGTCTTCGTCCCTAAAAACCCGTGCTCTTCCCCAAACCCGCCCTCCACGATCCAGTCGTCCCGAATCGCCACCCCGTGCTCGCGAAGGGCGGACTCGTAGCCCGCGCGTCGATCCCGTCCGATGTCGACGTGTCTGTGCCCGGCCAGGTGCACAATCGGTCGATGGCCGTGCCGAAGTGCGTGCTCGGTGGCCTGGTACGCCCCCCGCTCGTCGTCGACCCGGACGCGGCTCACCGGAAGGTCGTCGACGGCCCGATCGAAGAAGACCAGCGGTACACCCGCATCGGCAATCTGGTCGTAAATGCCAAACGATTCGGTCTCTGCAGAAATGGACACGAGCAGGCCGTCGACCTGCATCGAGAGGAGTGTGCGGAGGTGTCGACGTTCGCGCTCTTTCTTCTCTTCACTGACGCAGAGAATAATCTCGTAGCCGTTTGCCGAGGCCACTTCGTTGATGCCTCCGAGCGCGTCGGCGAAAAAATTGTGGGCGATTTTCGGAATGACGACCCCGAGCGTGCCCGTCTGATTGGTCCGGAGGGAGCGTGCCAGACGGTTCGGGGTGTATCCCATTTCGTCCGCGGCCGCACGGACCCGCTCTTTGGTCTGGGCGGAGATGTCCGGATGATCGCGGAGCGCCTTCGAAATGCTGACTTTCGTGAGGTCGAGTCGCTCGGCAATGTCGCTAAGCGTGACGCGCGTGGAGTCCGCCATGAGAAGAAAAGTCTGCCGTAGGATCTGGCTACAACGGAGCGTCCGTCGCTCCCGAATGGACGCGTGGTTCTGGGGGCCAAAGGCGCCCGCACCGCAGCGAATTCGGTCCATTACCGATCGACGTCGGTGGCCCCCTCGTCTCCATCCAGGTACGGCTGCGCTTCGTCCCAGGTCGGGTTCCCTTCCGAGTCGCCCTGAACCGTGGTGGCCAGGCCCCCGGCCACGTTTCCGAGCTCGAGGCTGGCCCCAACGTCCCAGCCCCGCAACTGTCCCGAGAGGTACCCCGCCGTAAAGGCGTCTCCCGCTCCCACGACGTCTACCGCCTCCACCTCAATCGCAGACCGGCGCTCGACGGCCCCGTCTTCTCCCACTCCGAGCGCCCCTTCTTCGCCGAGGCGCACGACCACCTCCGACGGACCCATCTCGTGCAGGGCGCGTGCCGCCACCTCCGGTCCCTGTTGTCCGGTGAGCAGGGCGGCCTCTCCCAGTCCGGTCATCACGGTGTGCACGTGCGGAATCATCTCGCGAAGCGTCGACCGGGCCTCCGCCTCCGACCACAGCTTACGACGGATGTTTGGGTCGAGGGAGACGGCCACGTCGTGCTCGTCCGCAATGCGGAGCGCCTCCCACGTGGCATCGAGACAGCTGTCGCTCAGCGCCGGAGTGATGCCGGAAAGGTGCAGATACTCGGCCTGACCGAGGTAGTTCGGATCCAAATCGGAAGGAGCGAGACGGCTGGCCGCCGAGCCCTCCCGATAGTAATGAACGCGGGTAAGGTCTGCCCGCCGATGCTCTTTGAAATAAATGCCCGTCTGTGCCTCCGCATCTTCGATCACGCGAGAGGTGTCGACCCCTTCTCCTCGAATCGTGTCCCGAACACAGGCCCCAAACTCGTCGGCGCCCACCCGGCTCACCCATCCCGTCCGATGCCCCAGCCGAGCGAGGCCAATGGCCACGTTGGCCTCCGCCCCGCCCACGTACCGTTCGAACCGCCGGGCGTGTCGCAGCATCCCCGACTGCCGGGGGGTCATTTGGATCATGGCTTCGCCGAGGGTGACGACGTCTAGCATCGAACTTCGTAGAGTGGATTCGTGGAGTAACACGACAGGAGCCGATTACCGAAGAGCCTCCGGGAGCAAAAACTGCCGCTTGCTCAGAGCAGCCGGCGCCTCTTCTTCCGGATCATAGGGACGAAAGAATACCCGAAAGCGAGCAGCCTCCGAAGGAACGCGTGTGGACGCCGCCGGAGGATGAAACTTCGTGCCCGCCCCCATCAGCGCGTGATCGAGGGTCACGGAGAGCGAGTCCCCTTTCCGCAGCGACTCCAAGTGATCGGCGGTGGACAGGTTCGCAAACGGATTCACCCCGAACGCCATCGTCGAGTCGCCAGAGACGAGCAGGCCCGCGTTCTCACTTGTCAGGGCCGCCCAGCGCGTGTCGGTCTTCACGCCGTTCGTCTGCGGAGGCACCACCGGCTCGAACTGATCGGCCACCGCCCCCTCGTACACCCCCGGTCGCATCCCGCCCGGTCGATCCGGAAATGACCCGCCGGGCCCCCGCCCGTACCACTGCACCCGGTCGAAGGAGGTCGGAACGCCGAATTCGACCCCCAGACGCGGGAGCGACGACACGGCCGCGCGCAGCGAATCGGTCGGACGGGCGTCCACCGTCAGAAGCACGTCTCCACTCCCGAGAATCGTGTACGAATAGGAGACGTCTGCCCGCGGCGTCCCCGCGCCGTGCAACAGACTCTCGACGTCGATCCGGACGGCCCCGTCGGCCTCTTGGACGGCGACCGACTGCGGCTCGACCGTCGGATCGTGGAGCCCCGCCGCCCGCCACTCCTCCGCCGACGTGCCCCAGTAGCCCCGCGCGTCCACGAGGGTCGGCGCCCGCCAGAGGGTCAACTGCGGTCCCTCAGACAGCACGTCGGTCCCCCGATAGGTGAGGGAAGACAGCGTGCCCCGATCTTTGCGAAGGGCATACTCGAAGTCGTCCCCCGCGACGGTCACGGCCCGTTCCGATTCGGTCACGGCGAGGGACGGGAGCGCAGAGACGTCTATCGTCGGTGCAGCCAGCACGTCGAACGGGACCTTCAGCCGCTCGGTGGCCACCGGATACCCCGCATCTGCGTACGGGGTTTCGGAGCGCAACTGAAGGCGCACCGTGAGCCAGTAGTCCGTTCCGGCCTTGAGGGTCGGCCTCTCGAACGGAATCGTCGTCTCCGCCCACTCTCCGGGCGGCAGATTTAAATCGAGTCCCCCCGACTGGAGCGTCTCGCCGTCTGCCGACAGGCGCCATCGAACCTCGTACTCCGACAACGGCGTGAAGTCAAACTGATTGCCGATCTCGACCCGACCGGCCGTCAAATCGACCGGCGACACCGCCAGCGGCTGGTGGCCCTCCTTCACGGCCTCCAGCTCCGGATACGGGGTCCGATCTCCCCGAACGACCCCGTCCGTCACCCCGGCGCGCTGAAAGGGCGGTTTCTCCGGTCGGTCGACGGTCTGATCGGCCCAGTCCCAGATAAATCCGCCCTGGAAGGCCCGGAGGCTGTCCGGGGGAGTCGGCTCCGGCGGCTGAATGAGGTCCCAGAACGTGTGGAAGCCGCCCATTCCATTGCCGAAGGCGTGACGGTATTCTCCCATGATCAGGGGCTTGTCCGTCTCGCCCGGAATCGCCAGCAGATCATCGACCGACGGGTACCGGTCCCCCGCGATCGGCGAATACGGGGCCGTCGCGTTTGCGTTGTCCTGATGGTAGAGGAGATACGCCCCGGGCAACTCCCGAGCGAATGCGGCCATTTGTTCGTGGGCCGGACCAAACCCGGCCTCGTTGCCCGTCGACCACGTAAAAATGGACGGACGGTTGCGGTCGCGAAGCAGCATGCGCCGAAAGCGCTCGACCATCTGGTCGTGGTACGTCGGCTGCTCGTTCACGAGCTCCACGTTCCAGTGCGTTTCCACGTTGACCTCGTCCTGCACGTACAGTCCGTACTCGTCGGCCAGCGCGTAGAGCGACGGATCGTTGGGATAGTGAGCCGTGCGGACGGCGTCAATGTTGTGTCGCTTCATCATCTCGACGTCCCGCCGGAGGATCTCGAAGGGGACGTGACGCCCGTGTTCGTGATGATGTTCGGGGCGGTTCACGCCGCGAACGTTCACCGGTTCCCCATTAACCCGAAAGAGGCCGTCCGAGACCGTATACTCCCGAAACCCGACCGACTCCACCATGGCCTCGGTCGGTTCCTCTCCCTCCGGCGCAAGGCTGACCCCGAGGTCATAAAGCGTCGGGGATTCGGCCGACCAGAGCGCCGGATTTGCAACCTCGGTGTCCAGTGAGAGGGTGCTCTCCCCAGAAATGGTCGTCGTATCCTTGAGGGTCTTCACCCGTTCTCCCTCGGGCCCGAAGAGGTGGCCGGTCAGCGTGTACCGTCCCCCTTCTTCCTCACTGGCAACGGTGGCCTCAACGGTGAGCGTACCTGTCTCCTGTGAGTCTCCAAGTGCGGTTCGGACGGCCAGATCCCGAACGTGGGTCTTCGGCTTCGAGAAGAGATAGACGCTCCGGTGAATCCCGGAGAACCGAACAGCATCCTGCGTTTCCAGCGCTTCCCCGTCGGAAAAGCGGTACACCTGAACCGTGATCCGATTCGGAGCGCCGTAGTTCAGAACGTCGGACACGTCGAACTCGGCGGGCGTCGCGCTGCCCTGATCGTACCCGACGTACGTGCCGTTGACCCAGACGAAATACGCCTGCTTGGTCCCTTCGAAGTGCAAGAACGTTTGCCGACCCCGCCAGTGCTCGTTCACCGTGAAGGAACGCCGGTAGACCCCGACGGGATTGTAGTTGTCCGGCACCTCCGGGGGCGTCGTGTTCGGGGCCCGATCAGTCCCCTCCCACGTGAGCGGCGTGTTTTGGTAGATGAGCTGGTCGTACCCGGCCGTTTGCCAGGACTTTGGGACACGGATCGTCTCCCAGTCCACGCCCTCGTACGACCCCGGAACCGCAGCCGGGCGCTCGAAAAACGCAAATGCCCAGGTCCCATTCAGCAGCTGGAAGTACGGAGACCGGCTCCACCGATCCTCCAGTTCCGTCCCAAATGTATTGGCCCGCCGGGCGGCCTTCACCGACGGATACGAAACGGTGCGCGGAGCGTGGGTCGACTCCTGATTCTGTGCATAGACGGTGGGGTCTTCAATAAACGCGTCCAGGTTCTCGACCCGGCCCGACTTCTCGGGCGGCGCGGGCGTCTGGGCAAAGAGAGACCCGAGCGACAAGAGACTCCCCATCAGGAAAGAACAAAGGCCCACACGGGCATGGAGAACCATCGGCGACCTCCTCAACCGGTTGACGAATCGGATTCTCACACAGAATCGAGGGAGAATCCAAACGACTTAATCGGTTAAGTAACCGACGACGCCCACAACGTCAAGAGGTCTTTTAGACGAGGCAAGACAGTCGCAGGGGAACAGTCGAGTCTCCCGAATGGGGATTCGACTGTTCTCGACGAGCCGATCCTCCCGGGAGACGTGGCAGCATGAGGAAGCTCGCCCCGGATCAGGCCCTCTTTGAGAATGCCTGGCCTTCTACGTAGCCCCCCTCAATATTCAGCGCACGACAGATCCATTCTCCGCGTCGGTCGTCACCGGCACGAAGGTCCCGTCCGGCTCCTCGGCCATAAGGACCATCCCTTCGCTCTGCAGACCGAACATCTCCTTCGGCGCCATATTCGCCACCACGACGACCTGCGTCCCCGTGAGTTCGTCGGGCTCCATCTGCTCGGCCACCCCGGCCAGGATTTGCCGCTCTTCGAAGCCGATATCCACGTCCAGCCGGAGGAGTTTGTCGGCATCCGGCACGGGATCGGCGGCTGTTACGGTGCCGACGCGGAGGTCGAGCTTAGTGAAGTCGTCGAACGAGATGTTGTCTTTGAGTTCGTCGTAGTCCATGTCGGTCTCAGTTGGTTCAGAATCGTGGTCGGCGGCCCGTTCGCGGAGCTTCTCGATCTGGGCCTCAATCGTTTCGTCTTCAATCTTCTCGAACAGGATCTCGGTCTCCCCCAGCTCGTGCCCTGTCTTCAGCAGCGGCTCGGCTGCGTCGTCCCACCCGAGGGCATCGGCCGGGTCCTCCCCCGGCGTACTGGACCGGACGTTCGTCAGGTTGAGCATGTCCGTCAGTCGCTGCGCGGCGGCCGGGAGCACCGGTTCAATCAGGAGGGCGAGGGACGCACACACCTGCAGGCTCACGTGAATCGTGTTGGCGCACGCCTGCGGATCCGAGTCGCGGGTGTGCCAGGGCGCGGTGTCGTTGAAATACTTGTTGCCCGCTCGGGCGAGCGCCATGGTCTCGAACACGGCCTCTCGCGTCCGGTAGCGTTCGTAGGCCTCCCCGACCGTGTCGGGCACCTCGCTAAGCGTCTCGAGCACCTCTTCGTCAGCGGGAGACGGATTGTCGAGCGGGGGCAGGGTGCCGTCGAAATAGCGGTGTGCGAAGGTGAGTGTGCGATTGACGAAGTTCCCGAGCACGTCGGCCAGCTCGCCGTTCACGCGGCGCTGGAAGTCCTCCCAGCTGAAGTCGGCGTCCTTCGTCTCGGGCAGGGTGGTGGCGAGGGCGTAGCGGAGCAGGTCCGGCCCCCGCTCGTCCCCAAAATCGTCGAGATACTCGTGCAGCCACACCGCCCACCCTCGGCTCGTCGAGAGCTTCTTGCCCTCCAGATTCAGAAATTCATTCGCGGGCACGTTGTCGGGCAGCACGAAGTCGCCGTGCTCCATGAGCATGCCCGGAAACATGAGACAGTGAAAGACGATGTTGTCCTTTCCGATAAAGTGGACGAGACGGGTGTCCTCGTCCTGCCAGTACGTTTTCCATTTCTCCGGGGCGCCTTCCTCCTCGGCCCACTCCTTCGTGGCAGAAATGTAGCCGATGGGGGCGTCGAACCAGACGTAGATGACTTTCCCTTCGGCGTCCAGTCCGTGGCGCTCGGCGACGTCTTCCGGGACCGGCACGCCCCAGGGCACGTCCCGCGTAATGGCCCGATCCTTGAGCTCATCGTCGAACCAGCTCTGGATCTGCCCGACGACGTTGTTTTTCCATTCCGGATGCGAGTCGATCCACTCCTCGAGCTTCGGCTGCATCTCCTCCAGCGGAAGATACCAGTGCGTCGTCTCCTTCAGCTCAGGGGATGCGTCTGTGAGTGTGCTCCGCGGGTTCCCCAGCTCCGTGGGGCTGAGCGACGACCCGCACTGTTCGCACTGGTCGCCGTAGGCCTCGTCGTACCCGCAGGCCGGGCACGTGCCGATCACGAACCGGTCGGCCAAAAACATTTCCGCCTTCGGGTCATAGAGCTGCTCTTCCGTCTTCAGGTTGAAGACGTCCTTCTCGTCGAGCACCCGAAAGAAGTCCTGCGTGGTCTCCCGGTGCACGTCGCTCGTCGTACGGCCGTAGTAATCGAAGCTCATCCCAAACCGCTCGAAGTTCTCCTGGATCTGGGGATGATACGTGTCGACAATGTCTTCAGGCGAACGGTCTTCCCGGATGGCCCGCATGAGGATAGCCACGCCCATCTCATCGGATCCACAAATAAACGCCACGTCGCGGCCTTTCAACCGCTGGTATCGCACAAACAGGTCGGCCGGAAGGTACGCTCCCGCCAGGTGCCCAATGTGAATCGGCCCGTTGGCATAGGGGAGCGCAGCGGTGACGAGCCAGCGGTCGGCTGAGGAAGTGTCTGCCATTTGAAACGAAAATAATTACGGGTCTAGAATCGAGTTCCGGCGGTAATATTGCGTATTACGTAGTGCATAGGAGTGAATGTGCCCAGACGTGTAGTATCACGTATCACGCAACACGGGGTAGAGGGGGACGGCGGAGTGCTCCGACGAGTGCCGGTACGCCTCAGTTAAAGCTGACCCCGTCCAACGGATCCCCCTCCTTCTTCCGAAGGGCCTCTTCGGCAAACCAGGCCTCCTTCACCTCCTGCGTGGTGTCGGGAAGGTCCTCGTGGGGCTTTTCGTAGCCTTCGATGTCTTTGAGCCACACCAGGGTCTTGGTGCGCATCGTGCCGTCGCGCGCCTCGAACTCCACCTCCTCTTCGCGCGCCGCACACGTGCCCTCGGCCTCCCCGTACACGCCTCCGAGCTTCGGATGGCGAAGAAGAATCCGAACGCGCTCGCCATAGTCAAAGCGGCTGTCCTCGAAATCGGCATCGCTGTAGGTCGGCACGGAACTCGAGGGTTGTTTTAAACAAAACGAATGCCGTCGAATCGATGGGAAGAGTCAGTATAAAAACCAGCACCTGGACCTGCGTGTTCGTCCCCCATGCGGCCAGGGCAATCGTATGTTAAAATCCGGACCGAACAGTGGGTCTTCCTCTTCCTCACACATATCTCCACTCCGAGACGCTCCCGGCTCACGCATTCTTCACGTGGCTCGAACGGAGAACGTACGAGACTGCCACGTGCAATTCCTTTGTTGTGTGATCCCGTTCTCGTGCTAACTGCCTCTCTTCCCCATGAGTGTATCCGAATTTGAGTCGCGAACGGCCGTCGTCGAGCGAACCACGGCCGAAACCGACGTCACCGTTGAACTGTCCCTCGACGCGGACGGCACGTATGACGTAGACACCGGCGTCGGGTTCTACGACCACATGCTCGCCCTCTTTGCCAAGCACGGAGGCTTCGACCTCACGGTGGGCTGCGACGGAGACCTCAACGTCGACGACCACCACACGGTGGAAGACGTCGCGATCACCCTGGGACAGGCCGTTCTCCAGGCCCTCGGCGACAAGGCTCACATTGCTCGCTTCGGGCACGCCTACGTGCCGATGGACGAGGCCCTCGTTCGATCCGTGATCGATCTCTCGGGCCGCCCCTTTTTCCGGCTCGATGGGTCCTTCGACCGTGACGCCGTGGGCGACCTGTCGACCGAGATGGTGGCCCACCTGTGGCGCTCGTTTGCCACCCACGCCCGCTGCAACCTGCACGTGACGGTGCTCCACGGCCGAAACGCCCACCACAAGATCGAGGCACTATTTAAGGCCACGGCCCGGGCCCTCCGCATGGCCGTGCGCCGCAGTTCCGACCACGCCGAGGTGGCGTCGACGAAAGGAACGCTCTCCTGATTTTGTATTCTGGATTTTGGATTTGGGATTTCAACGCGGAACGCTTGCCGGGCCCTCGTGCAGACGCTCCATTCCGCGGCCGATCTCCTCCCCCAACCCGCCGACGAAAAACGCATACCGCTTTCACGCAAAACGTCCAACGCAAAACTCTATGCTATCCGACGAAACCGTCGCCGTCATCGGAGCCGGCAACATCGGCCGCGCCCTCATCGGCGGCATGATCGAGAGTGACCTCATCCCGGCCGAACAGGTCATCGCCACGCGCCGAACCCAGTCGGCCCTCGACCAGATGGCCGAGGAGTTTCCCGGTCTGAAGACGACGACCGACAACGTCGCGGCGGTGAAAGAGGCCTCCGTGGTCCTGCTCACCATTAAGCCGCAGAGCCGCGCGGAGGTCGTCACCAACATCCGAGATCACGTCAACCGCGACGTGCTGGTCGTCAGCGTCCTCGCGGGCATTACCACCGAGCGGCTTCAGCTCGGCTTCGGCCAGGACCAGCCGGTGATTCGCGCAATGCCGAACACCCCTGCCCTGGTGGACGAGGGGGCCACCGCCCTCTCCGCCGGCACCTACGCAAACGACGACCACGTGCAGATTGCCCGTGCGATCTTCGAGGCCGTCGGCGAGGTCGTGGCGGTGCCCGAGCACCACATGGATGCAGTGACGGGCCTGTCGGGGAGTGGGCCGGCCTATGTGTACATGTTCATCGAGGCGCTCATCGACGCCGGCGTCAAACAGGGCCTTTCCCGAAAGGATGCCGCGAAGCTCTCGGCCCAAACCGTCTACGGGGCCGCCAAGCTCGCAATCGAAACCGGAAAGCACCCCGCCATCCTGCGCGACGAGGTCACGACGCCCGGCGGGACCGCCATCGCCGCCGTGTCGTCGCTGGAAGAACACGGGCTCCGCACGATGCTCATCAATGCGGTGGGCACCGCCACCCAACGCTCAAAGGAACTGAACGAGGAGTAACGCCGGCGTCGCCCCCGCGCTCCCTTTCCCTCATGCCCCCTTTCGCATCATGCTGACCATCATCGACTACGGGATCGGGAACCTCCGGTCCATTGAAAAAGCCTTCCAGCGAGTGGGAGCGGAGGTCCTGCGAACGGACGACCCACAGGCCGTTCGGGACGCCGAGCGCCTCGTTCTCCCCGGCGTCGGGGCGTTCGGGGCCTGCATCGGCGAGATCCGCAGTCGGGACCTCGAACAGCCCATCCTCGACAGTGTCGCGTCCGGGACGCCGTTCCTCGGTGTGTGTGTAGGCATGCAGATGCTGTTTGAGACCGGGCTCGAAAAGGGGGAGCACGACGGCCTGGGCCTCCTCCCCGGTCGCGTGGAGCACTTTCACGAGGCCGGAGCGTGGAGCGATGACCTCGTCGTCCCCCACATGGGCTGGAACGCCGTCGAGCCCCAGCGCTCTCATCCCTTCCTCGACGGCCTCGACGATCCCGCCTACGTCTACTTCGTCCATTCCTATCACGCCGTGGCCGACGAACCCGACGACGTGCTGGCGACGACGACGTACGGACACGACTTTCCGTCGATCGTCCACCGCGACAACGTTCTCGGCGTCCAGTTTCATCCCGAGAAGTCGCAGGCCGCAGGGCTCCGGATGCTGGAAAACTTTGCCACCCTCCCCCGCCGCTCCCTGATCCCGGCCGGATGATCTCCGAACACGGACGCGTCCTCCGTGTGAAAGAACCACCCGCCGGGCGCTCAGGCGTCTTTCCCGTTTTCCTCTCCCCGATCGACGCCTCCTCATGACGCTCGTCATTCCTGCCATCGACCTCCGCGACGGCCGCTGCGTGCAGCTCCACCAGGGCTCCTACGACGAGGAAACCGTCTACTTCGAGGACCCCGTCAAGATGGCGAAACTCTGGCGTGTGCAAAACGCGCGGACCCTGCACGTGGTGGACCTCGATGCAGCCCGCGGGGACGAAGAGAACAACCGCGACGTGATCCGCGAGATCAGTGACGTCCTGGACATCCCGATCCAACTCGGCGGCGGCATCCGGTCGATGGAGCAAATCGAGGAGGCCCTCGACATGGGGATCTACCGCGTAATTCTCGGGACGGCGGCAGTCCGCGATCCGGACCTGGTCGAGGCAGCCGTCGAGCGCTACTCGGGCCGCCGGGTGGCCGTGAGCATCGATGCGCGGGACGGCGAGGTGCGCGTAGAGGGATGGACGGAAGGCTCCGGGATCGACGCGGTCGAGTTTGCAGAGGAGATGGAGAATCGCGGCGTCCGACGCATCGTCTATACCGACATCAGCCGAGACGGCACGATGAGTGGGCCAAACGTCGAGGCCTATCGCACCCTCGGACGCCGGCTGTCCGAGGCCAAAATCACGGCGTCCGGCGGCGTGGGCGAGTATGAGGATCTGCTCTCGATCCAGACCCTGCAGCCCTACGGAGTCGACTCCGTCATCGTGGGCACGGCCCTCTACGAAAATCGCTTCCCATGCCAGCAGTTTTGGGCCTGGCACGAGAAGGAAGAGGTCGACCTCGATACCTTTTCTACCGCCACACTCCGCGATCCCTCCTAAAGATTAAGTAAGGGCAAACAGAACCTGATAGTATACGCTCATTTCGATCGAAGCCGAGAAATTTTATACCAGGTACCATGGATCGTTGTGCTTCTCATCGGTCCGTGTGAAACGGAAATCCCGTTGCGAAGTGCATCGTCATCTCTAGCAATTGGTGTTACCTAATTGAGCGGAAACGCATTCTCACGAGCACAGCGTCTCAAATACGCTCTCCCCGTCTGGAGAGGGAAAACGCTCGAATCCACAGATTCGCACTTGATTGCACTTACCGCCTCTCCGGCACGGCCTCCCACTCCACATTCCCCACTCCGAACTCCCCATTCGCTATGCTCGCCAACCGCATCATTCCGTGCCTCGACGTCGACGAGGGCCGCGTGGTGAAAGGCATCAACTTCGTCGACATCCGCGACGCCGGCGATCCGGTGGAGCAGGCCCGAACCTATGACGCCGCCGGGGCCGACGAGCTCGTGTTTCTCGACATCACGGCGACCCACGAGGGACGCGACATCATGCACGACGTGGTGCGCCGAACGGCCGACGAGGTCTTCATTCCCCTCACTGTCGGCGGCGGGCTGCGCTCCGTCGAGGACATGCGGGCGATGCTCCACGCCGGGGCCGACAAAGTGGCCATCAACTCCGCCGCCGTGAAGGATCCGTCCCTCATCACACGAGGCGCGGAGGCGTTCGGCAACCAGTGCATCGTGGTCGCCATCGACGCCAAGCGCGTAAGCGAAGACCCGCTGGAGTGGGAGGTGTTCGTGCACGGGGGACGAAAGAATACCGGGCGCGACGCCGTGGCGTGGGCGGAGAAAGCCGCGGAGCGAGGAGCCGGCGAACTTCTCGTGACCTCGATGGACCGCGACGGCACGAAGGACGGCTACGACGTCGAGTTGCTCCGAGCCATCACCAACCGCGTTCGGATTCCCGTCATTGCCTCCGGCGGCGCCGGCACGCTCGCCCACCTGCGCGAGGGACTCGTCGACGGCGGTGCCAGTGCCGTCCTGGCCGCCTCCATCTTCCACTTCGGCGAATACACCGTCGGCGAGGCCAAACAGTACCTTCGAGAGCACACCCTCCCGGTCCGTCCTCCGCTCACCAACTGGAAGGAGCGCTATGCGTGACTCGAAAGACTCCACCTCCTCCCCTCTTGCCCCCCACCTGTTGAAAGGCGCCGCGATCCTGTTCGGGATGCTCGGCGGTACCTTTCTGTTGTGGATCGGGGACAAGTGGCTGCAGCGACCGGAGATGCGCGCCTCTCAGTTTGGGTTCGACGCGCCGTTTTGGCCCGCCCTGGGGGGATTTGTCCTCCTGTCCGTCGTCGCGATCATCTCCCTCTTCTGGACCGCCGCCCGACGGGTCGAACGTGGAGACGAGCTGTTCACCAACCGCCACCGCAAGCGCCGATCGAACGGGTCGCGCGCCCCGAACGGCGAGCCCCCCGACTAGCCGATCATTCCTCTCCCTCCCGCAACGCCCGTAGAAACGCCTCCAAAAGCGCACGGGCCTCCTCGTACACGCCGTGGACCTCACTGGCCCGAGGCCCCGCCACGTTCAGCACCCGAACATCATTCTCCTCGCCCCAGGCCCGAATCATCTCCACCGGGACCGGATCGGTCGTCCGAACGTGCAACACTGCCCGATCCTGTCGCCGGGCCTCCGTCATTGTGAGGGCCGTGCCGCCTTCAAGCGTCCCGTCGGTGATAATGAGCGTGCCGTCGCTGTCCCGCACGTTCCAGGCCGTGCGCTGTTCGTACGCCTCGGACGGCGTCTCTTCGAGCGGATAACGATCCGGGATCGGTCCATCCTCGGCCCGGCGCCCCCGGGGACACCATCCGCCAACGGGCACGTCGTACGCCACCGCGACGTCCAGAGCGGCCCGGTCGACCCCCGTCTGCCCCCCGGAAACAATTTTTTGGAGGTGCATGTCTTGCGCAGTCCTGTAGGGAGGAATCCGAAAGCACGGGGTCGGAACTCGCGTTCGAACGAACCCCTCCTGATCGCGTCGGTTTCGCCTGCTGTTTGCATTTCACGAACGCCCCCTTTCCCAATATGCGTCTGTTCGCTGCCCTCGATCTTCCGGACGCAATTCACGAGGAGGTCGCAGATCTTCGCGCTCCGGAGGACCTAGACGCCCGCTGGTCTCCACCCGCCCAGTACCACGTCACGCTCCGCTTTATCGGAGAGGTCGATTCCGACCGGGCTGCCGAATTCGAAGAGGCATTGACTACGGTGGAGGCTCCTCCTGCCACGTGCACGCCCTACGGCTTCGACGTCCTTCCCTCCCGTCGGAACCCACGGGTCCTCGTCCTGGGGCTCGAACGAACGGACTCCCTGCTGTCGGTGTACCACGCGGTGAGCACCGCCCTCGAGGAAGAAGGCCTGGAGCCCGAAGGCCGGACGTATCGCCCTCACGTCACCCTGGCCCGTCTCGACGACCTCCCCCCTGAACCGGTTCACGCATTCCTCGACTCCCACGAGGCAGAGTCCCTTTCCTCCGTCAACGTGGAGGCCGTTCACCTCTACGAGAGCGCCCTTGCTCCCGACGGGGCCATCCACGAACGTCGAGCCTCCTTTTCGCTCGACCCGTGACCGGCCGACGGCAGAAACGAACCTCTCAGAAGCTGCTTCGCGGACGTTCTGTTGCCACCCCGAGAGTACTGGGTCGTGGCCATCTACGAGGGCCTCGTTCCCGGCGCTGCGACTTCGTGGATCTCGCGCAAAATGGCTTCTGCATTCACCTGGCACCGACAGTTGTCGAGTGCACGGTTCAGTTGAGCACCATTTTGCATCGTCGCCCACTGTGTCTCAACGACACATCGATCCACCGAACAGCTTCTCAAATTTCCACAACCTTCGTGCACACCCGACGATAATCGGCGCGCGTACCCGTTACGTTAACGCATCCATTCCGTCTTACCCTGCCCCGACCTCGATGACTCGACGGATTCTCTGTGCCCTCCTACCGCTTCTGTTCGCCGGTACGGCCTCCGCCCAGCCCGCCGTGACTCTGTCTGAGGTGCAGGAAGCGTATCAGTCCACGGCGGGGCTCCAGGCTTCGTTCACACAAGTCATGACCTCCGATCTCGGCGGCGACTCGACGCAGGTGGAGGGAACGGTTCTCCTCTCCGGGAACAAGTATCGCGTCCAGACGCCCCAGCAAACGGTGATCACCGACGGAACGACGACGTGGATCCACACACCTGCCGACAGTCAGGTGGTCATCAATGACGCCGCGGAGGAGGGCAGCACCGTGACACCCGAAACGTTTCTCACCGCCTCGGCGGACCGGTACCGCATCGAGTCGTCCACGTCCACGACTCGCCTGAACACCCCACACGAAAAACTAACGGTCGTAGCCACGGACGAATCGGCCCGATTTAAAGAGGCCCGTCTCTGGGTTCGTCGATCCGACTCCCTCGTAACCCGGATGCGGGCCACCGACCGGAATGGATCGATTCTCGACCTCCGACTCCACGATCTCACCGTGAACCCCGCCGCTCTTCGAGAAAAGACCCCGTTCACGTTCTCCCCCCCGGAGGGAGCAGAAGTCATCGATCTTCGGGGGGAGTAACTCTCGATTGACACTGAGCGTCGACAATCAACCGCCTATCCGTGACTGCCCCGACCCGTCGCCAGCTTTTCCAGATCGGAAGCTTCGTCCTCGCCGCCGGGCTTCTCGCCCTGGCACTCTACGGCGTGAACCTCCAAGAAATGGCGGCGGCATTTCTAAAGGCGGACTGGCGGTGGCTTCTTCCCCTCGTGGTGCTCGTCCTCGGAAGCAACCTGTGTCGAGCGTGGCGGTGGCAAATTCTCATTGACGCCCTGCCCACAACCCCGGACTTCGACTCGCTCGAGGGAGATGATCCGACCACGAGCAATACGCTCGAGGCGTCGTTTTCCTCGATCATGATCGGGTACATGGTGAATTATGTCGCCCCGCGGATGGGGGAGATTGCCCGAACCACAAATCTGGCGGCGCGCACCGACTATCGGTTTAGCAGCCTGTTCGGCACGGTCGTGTCCGAGCGCATTTTCGACACTGCCGTGCTGGGGACCGCTCTGCTCAGCGCCCTCGTCCTCCTCATGGATCGCCTCTCGGTTCTGCGCGAACAATTTTTCGGCCCCGCCTGGTCGACCCTCACCGCCCTCCCCATTGGGGGGCTCATTGGAGGGGCCGTCGCCCTCGGACTGCTGACGGTCGGGCTCGCGGCCTTCGTACGCTCCCTTTCCCCCGAGACCTCGGCCCTCGCCCGGTTCTGGGTCAACACAGTGCAGCCGACGCTCCGCTCGTTCAAAGAGGGGATGATGACCCTCCTCCGCTCACCCCGCCGAACTGCCATCCTGGTCTCGACGGGAGCCATGTGGGCCGGATACCTTCTGATGGCGTACATTCCGTTCCGAATGCTCGACCTCGCTGCACCGCACGGCATTGGCCTGGCCGATGCCTGGGCCCTCATGGCCATCGGCGCCCTCGGGCTTCTCGTACCGACCCCGGGGGGCATAGGCTCCTACCACTACATCACGACCGAAGCCCTCGTCCACCTCTACAGCGTCCCGGAGGCCTCTGCCGTCACGTACGCCGTGCTCACACACGCTGCCCAGTTCATCTTTTACATCCTCACGGGAGGCATTGCGCTGCTCTACCAGGGAACGGAGCTCGATACGCTCTATCGCACGGAGTCTCCCGACGACGAGGAGGTCTCGACCTCGAACACTGCCGTCTCCGAGGCCTGAGGACCGTCCCAAAGCAACCGGTGGAGAGCCTTCGAACGTCGGCGATCAGGAGGTGCCGTTCTCTGCCTCCATGCGAGGGCGGGCCGCAGTAAAGAGAAGAAGACCGGCGGCCACAGACACGTTGAGCGACTCGGCCGGGCCCCGCATGGGAATGGCCACCCGCTCGTCGCAGGCCTCCGCGACGTCCGGCGCCAGCCCTTCGCCCTCGCTCCCCAGCACCACGGCCATCGGCCGATCCCAGTCTACCTCCCACAGCGTCGTCTTTGCCGTGCCGTCCGCCCCGCAGACCCAGTACCCGCGTTCCTTCAACTGCGTCAGTACACGGGCCAGATCGTCGGTGCGAGCGACCGGTATGCGAGGGGCCGTCCCCGCACTCGCCTTGATGGCCGCGGCGTTGAGGGGCGCCATCTCGCGAGAAGGAACGATGACCCCGTCGCTCCCGGCAGCCACGGCACTCCGCAGGATGGCTCCGAAGTTGCGGGGGTCCGTCACCCGGTCGATGACCAGAAGAAGGGGCGACGTTGCCTTCACCTCACTCCAGGTCGGCGCAATCTCGGACAACATCTCGTCGACCTCTCGATACTGGAGAGGAGCAGCAATCGCCACGACGCCCTGATGCGCGGCCCCGTCGGCCTCGTGGCGAAGCCGAGCCTCCGGCACGTACTGTACGGGCGCCCCGCGCTCTCCGGCGAGGGCTCGAATCGCGCCGATGCGACCGCCGCTCGCCCCCTGCTGGAGCATGACTTTTTCAATGCCGACCTCGTCTCGCTCCAGAGCTTCGAGCACGGGCTGTCGGCCGATGAGCGTTGACGTGTCGTCCACAGATGAATCGTCACTCACGAGAATAGTCGCGTACTGAATAGGTTTGCGCTGGGCGGATCCTCCCTCGTCCCAACTTCCGCACGGAACCGAGGTTCAGGCTTCACTTTTTGTACACTGTCCGTGAAGCGGGCGCCGGAGGCCACGAGGTCCCGACGTTCGGTTGACCCTACCTCCGCTAACCGCTACCCTGAAGCGGACGTGCCAGCCCTGCTTCGGCGTCCATTCGCGTCCCTCTTTCCTCATCGGCCCCGCCTTCCATGAGCGCTTCGACGTATCCTCAAACGGCCGTTCTGGTGGACGGATGTCGCCTTCCGTTTCAACGGTCGGGCACCGGCTACACGGACCTCATGGCCTACGACATGGGACGGATGGTGCTCCGGGGACTCCTGACGCGAACGGGACTTCCCCCCGACACCCTCGACCGGGTCGTGATGGGATCGGTCATTCAGGACCCGCAAACGAGCAACGTGGCTCGGGAAGCGGCCCTCGGGGCGGGCATTCCCAACGACGTGCCCGCCTTTACCGTCACGATGGCGTGCATTTCGGGAAATCAGGCCCTCACCAGCGGAATCGACCTGATCCGAACCGGCCTTGCGGATCGCGTCATTGCCGGGGGCACCGACACGCTCAGCGACCCGCCCATCCGCCTTCCGCGCCCCGCCCGAAAACGGCTGTTCGAGGCCCGCCACGCCGAAGGCACCCTCGATTATCTTCAACTGCTGGAAGGGTTGAATCCGTCGGACGTCATCCCGGAAACGCCTTCCATCGCGGAGTTCTCCACCGGGGAGGTCATGGGAGAAAGTGCGGACCGCCTGGCCGCCGCCTTTGGGGTCTCGCGGCGCGAACAGGACGAGTATGCGCTGCGCTCTCACCAGAACGCTGCTCAGGCCCGGGACGAGGGACTGCTCGCCCCCGAACTGTACCCGACGGGCGTCCCACCGACCTTCGACCCCATCACCACGGACAACGTCATCCGCGACGACACCTCCCTCGAAAAGCTGCAGTCCCTCCCCCCCGCCTTCATTAAACCCTTCGGCACGGTCACGGCCGGAACCTCCTCGGCCCTCACCGACGGAGCATCCGCTACCCTCCTCATGTCCCAGGAGACGGCAAACGCCGACGGCTTTACGCCCAAGGCGGCGCTTCGCGGCTACACCTACGTGTCGCAGGACCCCGGAACGGAGCTCCTGCTCGGCCCCGCGTACGCCATTCCGCAGGTGCTCGACGGCGCCGGCCTTTCCCTGTCGGACATCGACGTGATCGAGCTGCACGAGGCCTTCGCGGGCCAAGTCCTCGCCGTGCTCGAAGCCCTGCAGTCCGACACCTTCGCCGAGGAGCATCTCAACCGATCCTCGGCGATAGGAACGGTCGACCTCGATCGGCTCAATGCGTGGGGCGGCTCGCTCTCGCTCGGCCACCCCTTCGGCGCCACGGGCACCCGGCTGGTCACAACCGCCGCTCATCGGCTGCAAGAAGAGGGCGGACAGTGGGCCCTCGTCGCCGCCTGCGCCGCCGGGGGGCAGGGACACGCCATGCTCCTCGAACGACTGGACTAGCTCCCGGTCCCCGAGCTCCCTTCTCCTCTCGCCTCTCCCTTTCCCTTCGCCGCTCCCATGCCCGACTCGGTCGACCTCAACACGAACCGGCTCCGCCTCGACGTTGACGACAGCGGCGTGGCGACCGTGTGGATCGACGATCCCGACGCCTCCGTCAACAAAATTTCCCGGGCGACGCTCGACGGATTCTCCGAAGTTCTGGGCTACCTCGAAGAGCACGACGACCTCACCGGGGTCGTATTCATCAGTGCCAAGGAGGGCTCGTTCATCGTGGGGGCCGACCTCCAAATGATCGAACAGTTCAACACCCCGTCGGACGTGCGCAGGGTCAGCCGGCGAGCCCACCGCCTGCTCTGGCGCGTGGATACGCTCTCGCTTCCCACCGTCGCGGCCATCGAGGGGCCGTGCATGGGCGGAGGACTCGAAATGATTCTCGGCTGCGACTATCGGATCGCGTCCACACACGATGCCACGAAACTGGCGCTGCCCGAGGTTCAGCTCGGCCTACTTCCGGGGGGAGGGGGTACTCAGTACCTCCCCCGCCTCATCGGGGTGCAGGACGCGCTCACCCTGATGCTCACCGGAAAAAACACGTACCCGCGGAAGGCGCGGTCGCTCGGCCTCGTAGACGCCCTCATCCATTCGCCCGGTCTCCATGACGCCGGGAAACGGGCCGCCCGACAGCTCGCAAACGGCAGCCTGACCGTGGATCGCGATTCTCAATCGATGGGAAAGCGACTCCTGGAAAGCAACCCCGTGAGCCGCCGCGTCATCTACCGGCAGGCCCGGCGCCGTGCCCAGTCTCGCACCAACGGCAACTACCCGGCCCCGCCGCGCATCGTCGACGCCGTGAAGACCGGAATGGAACGCGGCCTCGACGAGGGCCTGGACGCCGAAATGCGTCACTTCAGCGAACTGGTGTTTACGCCGGAATCGCGGGCCCTCGTGCAGCTGTTCTTCGGCAAGCAGAGCGGCGAAAAGAATCCCCTTCCCGACGACACGCAGTCCGTGCGGACGGTGGGCATCCTGGGGGCCGGACAGATGGGCGCCGGCATCGCGGAGGTCACCGCCACGAACGACGTCGACGTGGTCCTGAAGGACCAGGCCCTCGACCTCGCGTCCCGGGGCAAGAAGCAGGTCTGGTCGTCTGTGGAAAAGAGCCGGAAGAAAGGCATCATCAACCGGTTCGAACGCGACAAGGCCGCCGAGCGAGTGGTGCCGACCGCCTCGTACGCACCGATGGACCACTGTGACTTCGTGATCGAGGCCGTGCCCGAAGACCTGGAGCTGAAGCACCAGGTGCTGTCCGACGTCGCGGCCGTGGTGCCCGACCACGCCATCCTGGCCACGAACACCTCCTCCCTCCCCATCGCGAGAATTGCGGAGGCCGTCGACGCCCCCGAACGTGTGATTGGAATGCACTACTTCTCCCCCGTCGCCGACGTGCCGCTCGTGGAATTGATTACGACCGAGCACACGTCCGACGAGACGCTGGCCACAGCCTTCGACCTCGCGCTCACGCAGGGGAAGACGGTCATCGTGGTAAACGACGGACCCGGATTCTACACGACCCGCATCCTCGCACTCTACTTAAACGAGGCGCTCTTGCTGCTCGAAGAAGGCGCCGACGTCCCCACCGTCGACGAGATGATGCGGAGCTACGGCTTTCCCATGGGGCCGTTTGAGCTCCTCGACTTCGTGGGCATGGACGTGGCCGGCAAGATTACGGACGTGATGAGCGACCACCTCTCTCTCGAACGGGTCGACATCAGCGACTCGGCCGCCCGCCTGGCCGAGGCCGGCCTGCTCGGGCAAAAGTCGAACGTCGGGTTCTATCACTACGGCCCCGCCGACGACGGAGACGGAAAGGACCGAAAGGACCTGAACGAGGACATCTACCGCAATCTCGGACACACGAGCCGCTCGACCCCGCCCCCCGCCATCGTCCGCGATCGCCTCACCCTCATGATGGTGAACGAGGCCGTTCGGTGTCTCGAAGAGGACGTCCTCCGCTCCCCGATCGACGGAGACGTAGGCGCAGTCTTCGGGCTCGGCTTCCCCCCCTATCTCGGCGGCCCCTTTCAGTACGTCGACCAACAGGGTCCCGGCCAGGTCGTTAGGCGCCTTCGAGATCTGGCCTATCAGTACGGCTCTCGCTTCGAACCGACCGATCGCCTGGTGGCCCACGAGGAAGAAGACCGGGCCTTCCACCCGTAGCACCGGCGCTCGAACACCCGACCCTCTCCGGGGACCTCCCTCTCGACGCCCCACCCCTGAACGCGACCTCTTCCCTATCGGCCGAATTTTGCTCTGATGCCTGCTGCCCCCTCCGTCGAATCGCTTCGGGATGCCCTCCAGGATCCGACGGTGTACCCGCACGACCCCAGCGACGTGCACCTCGAGCAGACCCACATCTCGCTGGTGGCGATCACGCCCCCGTGGGTCTACAAGGTCAAAAAACCCGTCGAACTCGGCTTCCTCGACTTCTCGACGCTCCAACAGAGGCGGCATTACTGTGAGGAGGAAGTGCAGCTCAACTCGCGACTCTGCGCCGACACCTACGAGGGCGTCGTCTCCATCGTAGACACGGCCGAGGGACTTCGCGTCGATCCAGAGGAGGACGTGGAGGGCGAAATCGTCGAGTACGCCGTCAAGATGCGGTACCTCGACCCCGACCACTTTCTGGACGCAGCGATCGACCGCGGGGAGACAACCCCCGGAGACGTCGATCGGGTTGCCGAGACGCTGTGTGCATTCTACAAGGCTCGGACCTCTCGTCCGGAGGTCGCGGAGGCGGGATGGATCGACCAGCTGCGCGTCAGTACCGACGAGAACTTCGAGCAGACCGCCGAGCACGTCGGGGGCCTCCTCTCGCGGCCGACGTACGAGGCCCTCCAGTACTACGTCGACCGCTTTTTCGACCAGAACGCCTCGCTCCTGCATCGGCGGCGGGCGGGCGGCCTCATCGTGGACGGGCACGGCGACCTCCGCCTCGAACACGTCCACCTCACGGACGAACACACGTGCATCTACGACTGCATCGAGTTCAACGAGCGGCTCCGCCACCTCGACGTGGCCAACGACGTGGCCTTCCTGGCGATGGACCTGGACGTCCACGGACGCCCCGACCTCGGACAGCAACTGGCGCGTCGCATTGCGGACACGCTGGGGGACCCCGAGCTGGACCAGCTCATCGACTTCTACAAGTGCTACCGCGCCTACGTACGGGGCAAGGTGGAAGGCATGCGGGCCGCCGAGGACGAGGTCCCGCCCCCCGAACGAAGCCGAAGCCGGGCGCGAGCCCACCGGTACTACCAGTGGGCCCTCCGGTACGCCGTGGCCGGCACGCCGCCTCTGGTCGTCGTCGTGTTTGGCCGGGCGGGAACGGGCAAGAGCACGCAGGCCACCGCCCTCGCCCGAGCAACGGGCTGGGCCCACCTTTCCTCGGATCGAATCCGAAAGACGCACGCGGGCGTCCCCGTCCACGAACGGACCGACCCAGACCGCCGCACCGTTCTCTACAGCGACGAGATGACCGAGCGTACTTACCACACCCTCCGAGCGCGCGCCGTGGAGCGGGGCCGCAATCATAAAGGCACTATCCTCGACGCTACGTACAGTGATCCCACCCGCCGCGACGCGCTCCGGACGGCCCTTCGTGCCGCCGACATCCCGTACGCCTTTGTCGAACTGACGGCCCCGGACGAGGTCCTCCGCGAGCGCCTCTCCACGCGCACCGCCGACTCTGCACAGGCGTCCGACGCACGGGCCGAGGACTTCGACATGCTGAACGAGCGCTACCAGCCCCCGTCGGCCCTCGAAGACCCGTTCCACGTGCGCGTCAGTACCGAGCCGTCCTCCTCCGAGACCACCCTTTCTCTACTGAAAACCCTCGTCCGACTGCAAAATTGATCCTGCACCAACGCTTTTCGACGAACGAGACGGCCACGACGAATCACTGCCGGTTCGATCAAACCGTTGCCAAGTCGAGAGCGGCCTCGCTGGAGACGACCTGGACGCCGGCTTCGTTCATCTCTTCCCAGGCCTGAGCGAGCGAACCGTCCTGATCGATGCCTCGCGTCGCGTCTTCGATGACGTACACGTCGAAGCCTTCCTTTTTCCCGTCGAGGGCCGACCACTTCACGCAGAAGTCGGTGGCCAGGCCGCAGAGGTAGAGAGTGTCAATGCCCCGCTCGCGCAGATACCCTGCCAGGCCCGTGGTCGTCTCCCCGTCGTTCTCGTAGAAGGCCGAGTACGAATCGATCTCGGGCCGGAATCCCTTGCGGATGATGAGGTCAGAGTGGGTGGTGTCGAGATCCGGATGAAACGCGGCCCCCTCCGTGCCCTGCACGCAGTGATCGGGCCACAGGACCTGCTCTCCGTAGTCGACCTCGATCACGTCGTACGGGTCGTGCCCCGCGTGTGAGGAGGCAAAAGACTGGTGCCCATTCGGATGCCAGTCCTGGGTCTGCAGCACGTGATCGAACTGCTCCGCCAAGTCGTTGACGAGGGGCACGATCTCGTCGCCCTCGGGCACAGCCAGAGCCCCGCCCGGACAAAAGTCATTCTGCAGGTCAACGATCAGAAGTGCGTCCATGACGGTGGTTGATTGGTGACGTCGAGATCGGCGATCGGTGACGAGGGCAGGTGGGGACGCAGTGCCCTCTCAAAAAAGTAACGCCAATCACTGGGGGTTGTTTACACCGACGAAACCGGATCACCGAACGCACTCGGAAGATTCAACCGAGCGCACCACCGGTCGAGTACATCTCCCTCCTATGTCGTACTCTTCTCTCAACGTCGACGTAGACGCCCCCTCCCCCGAGGACGTGGAACGCGTGGTGTCCCGCCTCACCGGACACGCCCCGTCCGTCCGGGAAACGACAACTGCTCAGCGAAAACGGAAGCTCCGTCGCCTCGCCGACGCCCTGCGGGCCCGACGGTCAACCGTCACCGACGCCCTCGAGGCGGACTTTCGGAAAGCTCCCGTTGAGGTGACCCTGACGGAGATCAAGCCCGTGATCGAGGAGATCGATCACGCCATCGCCCACCTCGACGAATGGATGGCTCCCGATCGCGTCTCCTCGTCCCTCCTCTTCACGGGGACCCAATCCGAAATCCACTACGAGCCGAAAGGGGTGGCCCTCATTATGGCGCCGTGGAACTATCCGGTGACCCTGACGCTCGGCCCCCTCGTCGGGGCCATCGCGGCGGGCAACTGTGCCGTAGTGAAGCCCTCCGAACACGCGCCCCACACCGCCGCCTTCCTGCAGGAACTCCTCCACGACCTCTACGACGACCGCGAGATCGTGACCCTCACCGGCGGCCCCGACGTGGCACAAACCTTGACCGAACAGCCGCTCGACCACATCTACTTTACCGGAAGTCCCACCGTGGGCCGAGAGGTAATGCGCGCTGCGGCGACTCACCTCACCTCGGTGACTCTGGAGCTCGGGGGCAAGTCCCCGGCCCTCGTCGACGAAACGGCCGACCTCGACCGGGCCGTCGGACGCATCGCCTGGAGTAAGTTTACGAACGCCGGACAGACCTGTATCGCCCCCGACTACCTGCTCGTCCACGAACGCGTCCGAGAGACCCTCGTCGAGCGGCTGCGCAACACCCTTCACCGATTCTACGGGAGCACCCCCGAGGCCCAGCAGGCGAGCGACGACTACGCCCGCCTCATTCACGACGGGCACTACGACCGGATCGTCGACCTGCTGACCGACGCCCGTCGCGCCGGCGCGACCGTGGCGGCCGGCGGCCAGACCCACGCGGAGACAAACTACGTGGCCCCCACGCTCCTGACCAACGTGCCCCTCGACGCAGCGATCATGCAGGAGGAGATTTTCGGCCCCCTCCTCCCCATCCGCTCGTACCGGACCCTGGACGCGGCCCTCGACGTGATCAACGACCGCCCCGCGCCGCTGTCCCTCTACCTGTTCACCGAACGGGAATCCACCGTCGACACCGTCCTAACGCGCACGACGGCGGGAAGCACCTGCGTGAACGAGGGCTTCCTCCACTTTGCGAACCCCCGATTGCCGTTCGGGGGCAAGGGCGAAAGCGGCATGGGACGAGGGCACGGTTTCCGGGGCTTTCGGGAATTCTCCAACGAGCGGGCGGTCCTGCGCCGCACCTACGGCTCGGACCTGCTTCGCCCTCTGTACCCGCCGTACGACGACGTCACGCGCCGCATCACGGACTGGTTGCTGCGCTTCTTCTAGCCCCTACGACGAGCGCTCCAGAAGCTCCATCAGGCGCTCAAAGTCTTCCGTGGTGAGCTTTTGCTGACGGCGAAGGCGATCGAGGGCCTGCCGCACCGCCGCTACGTCGGTCTCGGCAGCCGGGACCTCCGCCTCGAACTCAACTCCTTCCAACATCACCGCGTGGAGAAGGTCGGCAATGTACTCGGCGGCCTCGGGCACCCCTGAGCAATCGAGAGAAAGGTCGAACGTGGCCCGTCCCCGATTCACGCTCAGGTCCACCGTCTTGCCCCCGAGCCCCCACCACCGACGGGCCGCCTCCACGCCCACGACGTCGCGGTAGTGCACCGTCTGAACGGACTGAAAGTCGTTGTTCTGAAACACCATCCGGTCGGACGTGAAGAGCGCTCCGTCCCCTCCCGTTCCCGTAAGGGTGGCATCGTAGAGCGCCACGACCTCTTCACGGTCAACCTCCGTGCCGTAATCGGAGAGGGCGTGCTCGAGCTTCGACTCGGGCAGATCGGGCCTCACGTACAGCCCCAGTTGCGGGGCGTGCGGAAGACGTTCCCGAATCACGTCCTCGAGCGTCATCGCTAAAGCCCTCCGTGTCGACGCAAACAGCGGTCCGGTCCCCTTCCGTCCCAATCGGCGTTAGGGCGCCGACGCCATCGCAGCGGCCTCAAAGAAGCCGGCCGTCGTTTCGAGGACCCCTCCAAAGAAGACGCCGAGCACGAGCAACGCCACCGCGCACACCACGAGCGTGCCCATGGCCGACGGCGTGGCCTGCGGGAACGCGGCCTCAACGAAGCCCTCCGCCTCGACCTCCTCGGGCGACTGCATCCAGAAGACGTACACGACGCGCAGGTAATAGTAGGCGCTGAGGGCACTCATGAGCACACCGATAATGACGAGCCAGGTGAGCCCGGCGTCCACGGCCGGGGCAAAGACGGCATACTTGCCGATGAAGCCGCCGAGGGGCGGAAACCCGATCAGGCTAAACATGAACACGCTCATCGAAGCCCCGAGAACCGGGCGTTGATCCCCGATTCCGGCCAGGGAGTCGAGGGTCTGCTCCCGCCCCTGCTTGCCGTCCCATTCCAGAAGCCCCATCACGCCGAAGGCCCCAATGTTCATCACGGCATACACGAGCAGGTAAAAGAGCGCGCCCGAGTAGCCGGCAGTGGACCCGGCCGCCAGGCCGACGAGAACGTATCCCGCGTGTGCGATGGACGAGTAGGCCAACAGACGCTTCACGTTGCGCTGGGACAGCGCCATCACGTTCCCCACGACCATGGTCACGACCGCAATGACAGACAGAACGAGCGTCGCTCCTCCGTCCGGCACGGCGTGATAGAGCACGAGGATGAGCGCTCCGAAGGCCGCCGCCTTCGACGCAGTGGCCATGTAGCCGGTGAGAGGTGTGGGGGCCCCCTGGTACACGTCCGGCGTCCACATGTGGAACGGTGCCGCACCGACCTTAAAGAAGAAGCCCACCAGGAAAAGCCCGAGCCCGCCCCAGAAAAGGAGCTGCGTGCTGGTGGTGGCCAGCTCGGCCTGGGCCATCGCGGGCAGATTCATGGTCCCCGTCGCCCCGTACATCAGTGCAATCCCGTAGAGAAAAAAGCCCGTCGAGAATGCGCCGAGAAGAAAGTACTTGAGCGCGCTTTCGACGGCCCCTTCGTCTTCACGCACGAGCCCCGTGAGAATGTAGAGACACACCGACATTGTCTCCAATCCCAGGAAGACACTGATCATGTCGTTCGCCGCACCGAGCAGGAGCATCCCCACCGTCGCGTACATGATGAGGGCGTAGACCTCCCCGTAATCGTACTTCAGTCGGCTGAGATAGGGAACGGACAAAAACACCGTCGCGAGGCCCGTGAGGAGAATGATGAGGTTCAGGAATGCCACGTATCCGCCCGTCCGGATCGTTTCGAAGAAGGCCGTCCCACTCGGAGCCCCGAGGTGAGCGACCTCCCAGACCACCGAGACGCCCAGTGCCCCGACCCCCAGCCAGGGAATTACCGGGTGATTATTGCGAAACGAGTCCAGCACCACCATCACCAATCCGACGAGCCCGACAATCCCCATCGAGAAGACGGCGGGCAGGTCGGCGACGAGGGCCGAAAAGGCGGTCGAGAGATCCATAAGCAAAGTATTCCTATTGAGTCACCTACAACCAGTCTGTACCGTCCCGAAGACGGGATCATACCCACACGAACTCCTCGACCTTCGAGGCCAGTTCCACGTCCATTTCGGTTACTTTGCCCCCGGCGTCGTGGGTGGTAAGGGCGATCGAAACAGTATTGTACACGTTTTCGAGTTCCGGGTGGTGCATCATCTCCTCGGCGTAAAACGAGAGGCGCACGATAAAGCTAATCGCGGCCCGAAAGTCCGAGAACTCGTAGCTCGTCTTCAACTTGTCGTCCTCGTGGGTCCAGCCCGGCAGGTCGTCGAGGGCCTCCTGAATGTCAGCGTCGGAAAGGGGCTCGCGGGAAGGCATTGGGAGAAAGGGGCTTGTCCGAAAGAATATCGACGAATGTTGAGCTCGAGATTATTTCTCCCCCGCTGCCGCCAATAACTCGTGATGCGTAATGCGTGAGATGCGTCCTCTCATTGATCCCGTCTCACGCGTCGCGAATCACGCCTCACTGCTCAATCGACAGATCCTCCACCTCGATCGTCACGTCCTCCGCCTTCGGGGGCGCCGCCGGCACCTTCGCCGTCGGATCGGGGGCCTCTGCCTGTTCTTGGGCGGCCACTCGCTTCTCCTCAATCGTGTCCAGCAAAAATTCCGTCGTCGGTTCGGTCTGTCGGAGGAACGGATTGGGGAAGAAGCCGAGAACGAACATGAGCACCACCAGCGGCGCCATGAGAAGAAACTCGCGGCCGTTCACGTCGGCCATCTCGGCGTTGGCCTCAATGGTCAGCTCCCCGAAGAAGATGCGATACACCATGTGGAGCAGATAGACGGCCGCGAGAATGACCCCCGTCGTGGCGAGGACGACCAGCCAGGGGGATCCCAGCACGCTGCTCTTGAAGGAGCCGAGGAGAATCATGAACTCCCCGACGAACCCGTTGAGGCCGGGCAACCCGGCGGACGCCAACACGCTGAAGATCATGAGGGTCGTGAGGACGGGGACGGAGCTCGCCAGTCCCCCGTAGTCCTCCATCAGGCGGGTGTGGCGGCGCTCGTAGAGCATGCCCACCAGCAGGAACAAGGCGCCGGTCGAGAGGCCGTGGTTCACCATCTGAATGACGGCCCCCTGCATCGCCTCGGCCGTGAACGCAAAGAGTCCCAGCACCACAAAGCCGAGGTGACTGACCGACGAATAGGCAACGAGACTCTTGGCGTCCTCCTGCACTCGGGCCACCAGCGCTCCGTAGATGATGCCGATGACGGCCAGGATGGCGATCAGGAGGGCCCCGTCCTGCGCGGCATTCGGGAAAAAGGGAAGGCAGAAGCGGAGGAGACCGTACGTTCCCATCTTCAGCAGAACCCCGGCCAGGATCACCGACCCACCGGTCGGCGCCTGCACGTGCGCGTCCGGCAGCCACGTGTGCAGCGGAAAGAGCGGTACCTTGATCGCAAACGAGAATGCAAAGAGCGCAAAGAGCCAGGTCTGCGTGCCGAGCGGGACGTTGTACTCGAGCAGGGTGTACCAGTCGGTCGTGAACACGCCGTCGTTGACTGCGGCCCCGGCCTCGTAGCCGAGAAAGAGAATGGCGACGAGCATGAGCAGCGAGCCGACGAGCGTGTAAATCACGAACTTCACCGCCGCGTAGATGCGATCTTTCCCACCCCAGATCCCGATGATGAAGTACATCGGAATCAGGGTCAACTCAAAGAAGACGTAGAAGAGAAAGAGGTCGAACGAGGTAAAGACCCCGGTGATGCCCGTCTGTAGGAGCAGCAGCAGCGAATAGTACCCCTTCTGCTTTTCCGTGATGTAGGTCCACGACGACAGAACGACGATGGGCCCCAGGAGAGTGGTCAGCATCACGAGCAGCACGCTCAACCCGTCGACGCCCACGAAGTATTTGACGTCGAAGGCGTCCGGGAACCACGCGCTCGACACGTCTGCGAGCTGCGGGGCAATGGCCGTGCTCACCGACGGATCGTAGCCCACGAAGAGCCCAATCGACAGCAGAAATGTCAGCGTCGTGGTGACGAGGGCCGTCCACCGAATGCTCGACACGCTCCGAAGAAAGAGCGTCACGAGAGCGCCGAGCGCCGGCAGAAAGATGACCGAAGTCGTGAGGTAAGGAATGTCCATGTGTGACAGCAGCTACACGGTGGCAACGAAGGAGTGCACGCTCAAGATCGCTTCGGCGGTCAAACCCCAAACAGCATGATGCCGATGACGACCACCACACCTAGAACGAGGGCAAAGGCGTAATTCTGCACGATGCCGGTCTGCGTCAGGCGGAGGAGGCCGCTGGCCTTTTGGGAGAGCCGGGCGAGACCGTTGACGGCGCCGTCCACCACGTGGGTGTCGAAAGCCGCAAAGGTCTTTCGTCCGAGGCCGTCGATCACGGTTTTGACGACGACGGTGTCGTAGAACTCGTCCCAGTAGTACTTGCCCTCCCAGGTGCGATAGAGGCCGCCGAGCCGTTCTTTCAACCGAACGTCGTACTCCAGGCCGTCCCGCGAATACACGACCCAGGTGTAGTAGACCGTCCCCAGAGCAATGAGCGAACTCAGTCCGATAAGCCCCCATTCGAGCGCAAGCGGAACGTGGGTGTCAATGGACGCCTCGGCCACGGGTCCGCCGTACTCGGCCCCGAGGTAGTGATGAATCCAGTTCCAGTCCCCGCCCTTAATCACGGCCGGGAGCCCGATGAACCCGCCGATCAGCGAGAGGATGCCCAGCGTCCAGAGCGGAACGGTCATCGAGGACGGCGACTCGTGGGGCTGGTGACGCTCGGGCGCGGGCCATCGCTCCTCCCCCTCGAAGGTGAGCATGTAGGAGCGCATCATGTAGAAGGCCGTGAGGAGCGCCGTCAGGACTCCCACCGCCCAGACGGCCCAGGCGTACCCGTGTCCAGCGTATCCGTACTCGAAGGCCTTAAACAGGATCTCGTCCTTCGAAAAGAACCCCGCCGTGAGCGGAATCCCCGAAATGGCCAGAGTCGCGAGAAGATACGTCGTGCTCGTCGAGGGCATGTACTGCTTGAGGCCTCCCATCGTCCGCATGTCTTGCGGATCGAATTCCTCGATGTCGTGCCCCTCGTGCTCCAGGCTGTGCTCGACCTCCTCCATCCCGTGGATCACGCTACCGGAGCCGAGAAAGAGACAGGCCTTGAAGAAGGCGTGCGTGACGACGTGAAAGATGGAGACGAAGAAGGCCCCCACCCCGGCCGCCATGAACATGTACCCGAGCTGCGAGACTGTGGAGTAGGCCAACACCCGCTTGATATCGTTTTGGGCGATGGCAATCGTGGCGGCCATCAGGGCCGTTGCGGCACCCGTAATTGCGATAACGGCCATGACGACGGAGGCGCTCAGCACCATGGCCGAGAGCCGCGCCAGCAGGTAGAGCCCGCTCGTAACCATCGTGGCAGCGTGAATGAGGGCCGAGACGGGCGTGGGACCGGCCATTGCGTCCGGCAGCCACACGAAAAGGGGGATCTGCGCACTCTTGCCGGTGGCCCCGATAAAGAGAAGCAACACAATCCAGTTGAGCGTCTCTGCAGGCAGCTCAGGCCCTTGCGACAGCAGAACGTCAAAGCTCAGAGAACCAAGTTCCTGAAAGAGCAAAAACATCGCGACCAGGAAGGCAAAGTCGCCAATCCGATTGACGATGAACGCCTTGTTCGCCGCCCTGCTATTGCTCAGGTCCGTGTACCAGAATCCAATCAGGAGATACGAACAGAGGCCCACCCCTTCCCATCCGAGGAACAGCACCGGCAGGTTGTTGGCCAGCACGAGATTGAGCATGGCGAAGATGAAGAGGTTGAGATAGGCAAAGTACCGCCAGTACCCCTCGTCGCCATGCATGTACCCGATCGAGTACAGGTGAATCACCCCTCCGACGCCCGTCACCACCAGCGTCATAATGAGAGACAGCTCGTCCACCCGGTAGGCAAAGCTCAGGTCGAGGTCTCCCGCCGCCATCCACGTGTAGAAGTCGGCGACGATCGGATCGCCCCCGTAGGTCAAAAAGAGATACACGGTGAGTAAAAAGGGCACAGCCACGACGGCCGTGCCAATGGTCCCCAGGAGCGTCTCGCGGGTCCGAAGCTGCTCGAGAAAAAGCGGCACAAGACCGTTAAACACGGCCCCGACCAGCGGCAGCAACAGAATGAGACGAATCAAAAGGTCGGTCTCCATCGGCGAGACGAGAATCAAATGAAAGAATTCGCGTGCGGCGAGAACCGAAGCAGTCCCTTTCCCCAACAGCCCATAGACTCCCTCCGACGAACGACGGGCTAATGCTTGAAGAGGTTGATCTCCGTAACGTCGACGGTCACTTTGCTACGGAAAATGGCAATCACGATCGCGAGCCCCACCGCAGCCTCGGCGGCCGCCACGGCAATCGAAAAGAAGACCAGCATCTGGCCGCTCGGGTCCCCCATGGACTGGCTGAAGGCCACCAGCGTGAGGTTCACGGCATTCAACATGAGCTCCACCGACATCAGTACGACGATGGCGTTCCGACGAAAGAGCACCCCGAGGGTGCCGATCGTGAACAGAACGGCACTGAGAGAGAGGTACCAGTTGAGAGCTACTTCCATATTTTTGGTTGATTGTTGACTGTCGTTTGTTGATTGTCGTCCTCATCGGTCGTCGTATCTCCCGAACAACCCACGGCCAACAACCAAACTATTCAAACCGGCGCTGCGCCAGCAATACGGCTCCGATCGTGGCCGCGAGGAGCAGTATACCGGCCACCTCCACGTGGAGGGCATAGCGCGTAAACAGTACCTCCCCGAGCCTGGCTGCAGATCCCACCTCCGCGGCGGCTTCCGCCTCGACGGGCTCCACCCCCAGGTCAAACTCGAGAGCCACCACGTAGAGGAGCTGGCTCAGGACCACCATGGCCAGGGCAAAGCCGCCGACGGCCGTCCACTGAATCTCCTTCAACTCCGGAAGAGCCGACAGATTCAAGAGCATGATGACAAACAAGAACAGCACCATGATCGCCCCGGCGTACACCAGAATTTGAATGGCCCCAATGAAGGAGGCATTCAGCGTAAGGTAGAGACCGGCCACGCAAAACAGATTGAGGACGAGCCAGAGAGCACTCGACACGGGACTTCGGGCAATCAGCATGCCGAGAGCTGCAGCCACGGCCATCGTCGCCAACAGGAAAAACATGGAAGGGGACGCCATAAGCCCGAACGTGCTGGAAGAAAACCTAACGGGGACACTCGTCCACCGGCTGCAGACGATCCCCACAGAACGGCAGTCGAGTTCATCGCGCAAACTAACGCGCCTCCGTCGTAGGGGCAAGAATTGCCCCGGTTAATCCCGGATGAATTGAAATAGTCCGGTCCACGAGACCCTGCGTTTCCCTCCCCGACCCTCATCGTTTTCGGACCCGCCGTTCCTCGCGTCGTGCACCCTTTAGAATCCCTTACGTCTCGAGGGACGAGGTCGCGTGGGACACGGGCGGTTCTGCCTGTGTCGGCGACTGGGCCTCGATGTCCGTGGACTCGATTTGCAGCTCCCGATCGAACTCTTGTTCGAAGAGACGCCCTTCCTCCTTTCCGGACCACACTTCCAGCTGCGGATCCCCTTTCGTCGCCAGGGACAACGTTAACGCTTCATCGCTGAGTCGGGCGCGCAGCGCGACGACGTTTTGGAAGTGACTGCGGTCCAGTCCCTCGGCAATTCGAATCAGGGACGCGAGCTGTCGAACCCGTCGCTGCACCGACTGCGAACAAGCCCCGTAGTGGGCGTGCGACAGCTTCGGCGGGCCCCCGCGGTGATAGCGCGTCACCAGCGACATGACGTCGATCTCCTCGGGTTGAAATCCCTGTAGATCCGCATTCTTGATGAGATACCGGGAATGCTGAGCGTGCGTGTCGTGGCTGACGAGATAGCCTACGTCGTGGAGAAGAGCAGCGTATTCCAGGAGCTCTGCGTCTGACGCCGGACCGTCGTAAAGTGGACGACACAGGTCGAAGAGCGCGGTCGCCGTGGCCGCCACGTGCTGAGCGTGGTGCTCCTCCCACTGGAACCGATAGGCAATCTCGTGGACACTCCGACGACGGGGGTCTCTGAAGGGAGCAATGCGCCGAAGGCGAGTATAATTCGTGTTCATAAAGTGGACCACCATCCCCTCCCGAAGGGCGTTGGGCGAGACCTTCAGTTGCCGTACGTCCGGCACCTGATCGAAAAGCGTGTCGAGAAGCACGGCCCCGGCCCCAATCTGGTCCACGCGCTTGGGGTCGATGGCCGGGTGAGCCACGCGCTCCTCGGCGGTCGACGCAATGACCCACTCGAGCACCTCCCGGACCGCCGAAATGGAAAAGACCTGCTGAAAGACGGTGCGCGTCCCGTTGCTCTTTCGCTCGGCGGCCACCCGAGCAAGGCTCTTCATGGTGCCCGACGACCCGACGACGGTGGTCACGTCGTACGCCCGACACGCCTGAATGACGGGCGTCAGGGCCTCTCGGAAGTGGTCCCGCATGTTCTTCTCGTCCTCGGCCGAGACGGGATCGGACGTGACGAATCGCTCGGTCATGCGAGCCGCCCCGAGCTTGAGACTCGTGTCGAACACGTTCTCCCCCCTAGCCACCACGATGAACTCGACCGACCCTCCTCCGATGTCGACCAACAGGGTGGGAACCGTCATTTCCACGGCTCGGCGTACGCCCTGAAAGATGAGGTTGGCCTCCTGGTCCCCACTGATGGGCCGGATCCGCAGCCCCAACTGCTCGCGCGCCCGGCGAATGAACTCCCCTCCGTTGGCCGCCTCCCGAATGGCACTGGTGGCAAAGGCCAAAAACTCATTCGTGTCCCACCCCTTTGCGAGCAAGTGGATCCGCTCCAGCGCCCGCATCCCTCGGTCCATCGCCTCCTCCGGAAGCGTATTGGCCTCCAGGCCGTGCTCTCCCAACCGGACCATTTCCTTCATCCGGTCGATCACCTGGTAGCTGCCGTTGGCGTGAGCGTCCACGATGACAGCGTGAAACGAGTTCGTCCCCAGGTCGATCACGCACACCCGAATGGGCGCTTTCGATCGTTCGGCTCCGTAGGTGGTCTCCGGGACGAGAATACAGGCGCTGCGTTCGTCGGCGTCGGACATACGGACTGGACGTGAGCGAGAGTACGGAAAAGCACGGCGTTGGGGACGGGCGTCCTCCGGAAGGGGATCGCTCGCCCTCTACCGGGGAATTCTCATACGAGCACACGACCGAAAGGATGCCCTTCTTTACCGCCCCTCATCCGGATCCGCCAGCAAGCACGAACTCGATGCGCTCGACGCCCGCCCCCTTCGAGGAACGGTCCGTGACTCGAATCTCACCCACTTCTCCCAACCGATCCACGTGCGTACCGCCACACGGGCACAGGTCGAAGTCGCCGATCTCAACCATCCGGAGCGGGTCGACGTGATCCGGAATCAGGTCGAGAAGCCCGCGCCCGTCAGGCGTTTGTTCTTCAGCCTCCGCTCGGGCCATCTCCGTCTTCGTCACCGGCAGATCCTGAGCGAGAACCTCGTTTGTCCGGGCTTCAATCAGGGGGATGTCTTCAGGGGAAAAATCGGCGGGTTCAAAGTCGATGCGGGACCGATCGGGGTGAATTTGATTCCCGGCCGTCTGCGCGTCAAACTCGTCCAGGACGACCTTGGACACGACGTGCTGAGCCGTGTGCATGCGACGAAGCCGGGTGCGGCGCCCCTCATCGACGCGGCCCTCCACCGTTTCTCCTTCGGCCGGAGGCTCACCTTCAACGCTCTCTACGTAGTGCCGCACGTCGCCGTGCTCTTTCTGTACGTCGACCACCTCCGCCGAGCCCTCATCCCACCTGAGCGTGCCCCGAT
>CAZCUZ010000003.1:0-35509 GCA_964502085.1 uncultured Salinivenus sp.
CTGCTTCGCTGCGCTCGGAATGACTCATTGTTAAGGGTCTTTTGAGTGTCTACTTGGCAACCTGTTGCGCATTAATGTTTGGGTGCTTGCCCGGACGATTTATTGGCGATACGTGTGCTCTACCGGCCAAATTTTGCCGCCGATTGATTCGTGTACACAAATTTAGTTGCCGGTTTAAAAAGGAAGTGTAAAGAGTGGGTCTATGCGCAACAGCCTGCTAGCGGCGCACTCGTCGTAGACCGGACCGACGACCTCTGTTCACAATCTGTTCCAGAGACTGACGTTTCCGTGATCGTAACCATCGACGGACCCGCCGGATCCGGCAAGAGCACCACTGCCCGTGCCGCGGCAGAGCGGCTGGGGTTCGTGTACCTCGACACGGGGGCCATGTATCGGGCAGTGGCCCTCGCCTTTTTGCGCGCCGACGTTGATCCCGGCCCGGATGAGGCCGACGCGGTTCTGTCCGGTCTCGAACTGGACGTGCGATACGAACCGGACGGTATGCGGGTGTTTCTCGGGGATGAGGACGTGTCCGACCTGATTCGAACCTCGGACGTGGGCACGATGGCGAGTCAGGTCTCCTCCCTGCGCGTCGTTCGGGAGCATCTCGTTCGCGAACAGCGTCGCATCGGGTTTGAACAGGAAGAGCGACACGGAGGGGTCGTCCTGGACGGGCGCGACACCGGCACCGTCGTTTTTCCCGGGGCGGACCTCAAGATATATATGGTTGCGGACGTGGCCGAGCGCGCGCGCCGTCGCCGGGAGCAGTACGAACAGGAGGGGAAGGAAATTTCCTTTTCGGAGGTGCGACGCGAAATTGAGGAGCGCGATCGACGCGATCGGAATCGAGACATTGCCCCGCTCCGACGCGCCGACGATGCGGTTCTACTGGACACGACGGACAAAAACATTGACGAACAGGTGGTCTTCGTCGTAGATCGCGTTAAAGAGGCGCGTACCCCGGGAACGTAGGAGCAGTGCGTTCAATACAAGGCCTGTCCGACCCGCGATGAGGGAGGGACTTCTTTTTTTAAGGTCTGGTCTGCAGTTCGTCCTCCTGCGGGGCCCCGACGGCGGAGTGGGGCAACATCATCATTCTGACTTCTTCACTCCTTTCCGGTGGGCCAGGCATCCGGAAAGTACAAATTTCACCTGTTGTCTCGGGAGTGCGATCCGAGATAGCAAAAATCAATCACAACGTATATGGCAGAAAAGCAAGAACAACAAGTCGCACCCCCCGAAGAGGAACAGACAGAGAACGGATCGCCTGACTCGTCGACCGAGGAGCCAGCGTCGTCCACGGAGGAGTCGTCGGACGATGCTGCTGCCGTCGAAGCCGAGGAGCAGGAGACGCCCCCCTCTGAAGAATCCGCCGCATCTTCCGAGCCGGAGGAGCCCCCCCCCTCAACGGCCGACGCTGAGGAAGCCAAAGAGGCGTCTTCCGCGTCCGACGAGGGAGGAGGTGAGCCCGCCGAGGCCTCGGAGGAGGAAGAGGAGGAAGAGTTCGTTGCGGAAGATCCCGTTAAGCAGCCTCAGTTCGTCAACCGCATCCTCGAAGAGGCTGTCGAATCGGCGTCCGAGGACATGCACATTCCGACCGGGGATGAGGCGGAGGTAGACGTGTCTGAGATCGACGAGCCGTCGGCCCCGTCCGTCTCCTTCGAAGACCTTGAACGAACCGAGGAACAGCAAGGGTTTACCGGCGAGACGTTTGGCGAGACGCTTTCTCTCGACGAGGTGGAGTCTGAAGAGGAAGTCTACTCCGACGATCCGGTGTACGACCAGTTTCGGGCTCTCATCGACGAAACTGCCATCGACGTTCGGGAGCAGGACATTGTTGAGGGACGCGTCCTCCGGGTGGATGAGGACTACGTTGTGGTTGACATCGGCTACAAGAGCGACGGCATCGTGCCGCGCGACGAATTTGGGGAGGAAGAGCTTCGGCCCGGGGACACCGTCGAGGTCTACCTGGAGCTCAAGGAGGATCGGGACGGGCAGTTGGTCCTCTCGAAGGAGCGCGCCGACGAGGTTCGTCGCTGGCAGCGAGTCGAAGAGATTTACGAGGACGAAGAGGTCATCGAAGGCACCATTGTCCGTCGTATTAAGGGCGGCATGATCGTCGAGCTGTTCGACGGCATGGAGGCCTTTCTGCCGGGATCTCAGATCGACGTCCGGCCGGTCCGCGACTTCGAGTCGTATCTGGAGAAGCGGATGGAATTCCGGATCGTCAAGCTCAATCCCGAGAACGAGAACATCGTCGTTTCGCACCGCGAACTCATCGAGGACGAGCTCGAGGAGCAGCGCGAAGAGATTCTTTCCGAGCTCGAGGTCGGTCAGGTGCTCAAGGGCACCGTTAAGAACATCGTCGACTTCGGCGTCTTCATCGACCTCGGAGGGGTCGACGGCCTTCTCCACATCACGGACCTCTCGTGGGGTCGCGTTTCGCACCCGAGCGAGATCGTCGAACTCGACCAGGAGCTCGAGGTCGTGGTGCTCGACTACGAGGAGGAGCGTCAGCGCATCTCCCTCGGCTTGAAGCAGCTTCAGGATCACCCCTGGGAGAACATCAGCGAGAAGTATTCCGAAAGCGACGTGGTCGAAGGCAAGGTCGTCTCGATCACGAACTACGGGGCCTTCGTCGAGCTGGAGAAGGGAATTGAGGGACTCGTCCACATCAGCGAAATGTCGTGGACGCGCCACATCAAACACCCCAGCCAGATGGTCTCTCTCGGCCAGCTGGTCGACGTCAAGATCTTGAACATCGACGAAGAGGAGCAGAAGATCTCGCTGGGGATGAAGCAGCTGGAGCCGGACCCCTGGGAAGGCATCAGCGACCGGTACCCTCCGGGAACGGTGCTCACCGGCACGGTCCGCAACATCACCAACTTCGGCGTCTTCGTCGAGATTGAGCCGGGCATTGATGGGCTCGTCCACATCTCGGACCTGTCCTGGACGAAGAAGGTGCGTCATCCGGGGGACATGGTGAACAAGGAACAAGACATGGACGTCGTCATCCTCAACATTGACGAGGAGCGGCGGCGCATCTCCCTCGGTCACAAGCAGGTGAAGACGAATCCCTGGGATCAGTTTGCCGAGGCGTACGAGGAAGGCACCGACACGACCGGCGAGGTCGTTCGAGTCGAAGACAAGGGCCTGGTGGTACAGCTGCCCTTGGACGTTGAGGCCTTCGTGCCGGGCAGCGAACTCACGGAGGGGCCTCAGAACTTCGAAAACTTCTATCATGAAGGCGACGAGCTCGAACTCCGCGTCATCCGGTTCGACAAGGACCGGAAGGACATCGTCCTCAGTGAGACGGCCCGGCTGGAAGACCGCGAGCCCGACGAGATCGACGAGGAAGAGACCGAGACGCGAGAGGAACCGACCCAGCGCCAGGAGCAGTCCTCGCCCGACCGGCCCACGCCGACCGAAGGCGACGAGACCACTGGCCCGACGACGCTCGGAGAGCTTTCCGGACTCGCCGACCTCCGACGCGAAATGGAGGAGGAAGACCCGTCCGACCGCGCAGAGGCGGCCGAGCAGGCTGCCCAGGAAGCCGTGGAAGAGTCCGAGGAGTCGGACGAACCCACGGAACCCACGGACGAGTCCACCGAGGCGGACGCTGAAGAGGCCGAGGCAGACGCCTCCGAAGAGGAGGCCGACGGCTTTGACGAGTCGTCCGGCTTTCCCGAGAACTTTCCCCGTGTCTCCCGCCTCAAAAACGCGGGCGTCGAGTCCCTCGCTGAGCTTCGCGAGATCGACGATCTGACGGAACTGGACGGAATTGGGTCGTCCTACGCAGAAGACATTGAGGAGGGCCTTGCCGAGTTCGACGAAGAGGGCACTCTGTCGTAGTCGAACCGACCGGAGCCTCCTCCGTTACGGTTACACCCTTCAGGGACGGCTTCCGAATCGGAGGCCGTCCCTTTTGTTTTGACGAGCGTCCGCCCGACGGTCGCCCCAGTCGTTTTGGAAGGGCTTCCGAACCATATCCTCGCTTGCATTTCTATCAACCTGATTACAGTCGAACCCGAAAATGGAAGATCAAAGTGAATACCTCCCTACGGCCAGCAATTCAATCACAATCCGTCTCGAAATCCAGAATCGTCCGGGAATGCTGGCGAGCGTCACCTCGGTGGTCGGAGAGGCGGGCGGCAACATCGGCGCCATCGACATCGTGCGGCCGGGGGAGGACACTCTCGTTCGCGACATCACGATCAACACCCGGAGCCACGAGCACGCCCGGACCATCGTTGATGCCATCCGGGAGCTGGATGGGGTGGAGGTCGTGAACGTCTCGGACCGAACCTTTTTGATGCACCTCGGGGGCAAGATCGAGGTAAACAGTAAGTCGCCTCTCCGGACTCGAGACCAGCTTTCGATGGCCTACACGCCCGGGGTGGCCCGCGTGTCGGAAGCCATCGCCGAGGAGCCGGAGGACGCCCACCGGCTCACGATCAAGAGCAACACGGTCGCGGTGGTGTCGGACGGAACCGCCGTGTTGGGGCTCGGGGACGTCGGTCCGAGGGCGGCCATTCCGGTCATGGAGGGAAAGGCCCAACTCCTGAAGGAGTTTGCTGACGTGAACGGCGTTCCGCTCTGTCTCGACACGACCGACGTAGATGAGGTCATCGACGCGGTGGCACGCATTGCTCCCGTTTTCGGGGGCATTAACCTCGAGGACATTGGGGCGCCCCGCTGCTTCGAGATTGAAGATCGCCTCAAGGAGCGCCTGGACATTCCCGTCTTTCACGACGATCAGCACGGAACCGCCGTCGTGGCCGTGGCTGCCCTGCTCAATGCCCTGGAACTCGTGGACAAGTCCCTCGGGGAACTCAAAATCGTAATGACGGGCATTGGGGCGGCCGGGTCTGCCGTCACCGAACTGTTGCTGCAAATGGGTGTGAAGACCATCGTCGGGGTCGATCGGGAGGGCCCGGTGACCGAGCGGCGCGAGGATCTCGACGCGGCGAAAGAGCGATATCTCCGGATGACCGAGCCGTCCGTCGAAGGGGATTCTCTCCTTGAGGTGATGGAAGATGCAGACGTGTTTATCGGGCTCAGTGGGCCCGACGTACTCGACGTGAAGCACCTAAAGAACATGGCGGATGATCCGATTGTCTTCGCAATGGCCAATCCTCGCCCCGAGATTATGCCCGAGAAGGCCTATCCGCACGTGGCGGTCATGGCGACCGGACGGAGCGACTATCCGAATCAAATCAACAACGTGCTCTGCTTTCCGGGCCTCTTCAAGGGCG
Organism: uncultured Salinivenus sp.; assembly: GCA_964502085.1. Classification (GTDB taxonomy): domain Bacteria; phylum Bacteroidota; class Rhodothermia; order Rhodothermales; family Salinibacteraceae; genus Salinibacter. Next base: position 5,256 of record CAZCUZ010000003.1, read on the forward strand.
TCCTCGACTGCCGGGCCACCGACATCACCGACGAGATGAAAATAGCAGCGGCTCACGCAATTGCCGACACCATCGACAGCCGCAGTTTGACGCCGGACTACATCGTGCCCAGCGTCTTCGACAAAAACGTCGTGCAGCGCGTTTCTGAGGCCGTCTCCGAGGTGGCTGTCGAGCAGGGCATCGCCCGACGGCACACGTAGGCGCCTGCGTTGTTTTCTCTCGCCTTGTGTCGTGTTGCGATGTCGTCGCATCGAGGTCCTCATCCCAACGATGACAATCTCTTTGTCCACGGGTCGGTCGCCCAGCAGGTGCGAGATCGTCGGCCCAAGGAGGAAGGGAAAGTGTGAGGGAGGGTCGGGCTCGGAGGGGAGAGTGCGACGAGAAGACCCGTTAAAACGGACGGTCGATCGTGGAGGGAAGAGGGGAAATCGTTTGTTGTTTGTTATCTGTATTCTGCAGACAGAAACAAGGGAACGACATGGCTGCGGTCACGACGTACCTCCTTTTCTCTGGTCCGGAACTAGACGGAGAGACGGTCACTCGCCATTCCCTTTTTGACGACGTTGAGTTTGATGAGGTGGAGGTTCGGGAGGCCTCCACGGAGCAACAGCCCCGTCTTCACCTGACGTACGAGGGCGCCCTCGAGGAGGAAGAGGCCGATTTTTCCCGTCTTGCCCGAGAGGCGTCGGAGGTTTTTCCGGCGGCAGCGGTTCTCGTGGTAGAAGTGGAAGAGCGCTTTGGTCAGGTGGAGCGCGTTCAAACCCGCCTTTTCATCGGGGGAAAAGACGCCGGAGAGGTGGAGCATGGATACGTCTTCAACGTAGGTGGAGGATAGATTTTATGTGGAAAAGACTCGGATGTCAATTTTACCTGGTAGGCGTGTTAGAGAAATCAATTTTGAAAGTCGAGGAAAAGGGGAACGGGTTAGGGGGATGTAAATTGTATTGGTAGCTTACGTGCTACCATCAAATAAAACGAGACTATGAGTGTAGACTTTCAGATGGAAGTGAAGGACAAAGAAGAGGCTGAGCGTGAACTTGGAGCAGGCGGAGGACGAGGTCGAACATCGAGGTATGAGCCCATTGCACAAAAATGGGAGGAACTCGGGGACGATGAGTCCATCGTTCTTTCCGACCTGGAAAAGAACGACATTCAAAACTTGAGGAATCTTCTGTACCGTCGTTTTGGGAAGGAAAACGTCATTGTGCGGTCTGCCAAGCAGGAAGACGATAGCTTCAAGGCGGTCGTCCGGGCCCGAGAAGGGAATGAATACCTGCGTGATGAATAACGAAGGCATCTCCTGCTAAGCGCCGGCTGGTCAATCCTCCACCGAGTCCATCTGGGCCTTTTGGAGCCGGCCGGAGTAGTCGACGTAGATCGTCTTCTTTTCGGTGAAGAACTCGTAGGCGGCCCAGCCGCCGTCCCGGTGGCCGTTGCCGGTGTCTTTGACGCCGCCGAACGGCATGTGCGCTTCGGCGCCGATCGTGGGACCGTTTACGTACGTGATTCCGGCTTCGAGGTCGCGCATGGCCCGGAAGCTCTTCTGAACGTCTTCCGTGTAGATGGACGACGAGAGTCCGTACCGCGTGTCGTTGGCCACGCGAACGGCCTCGTCGTAGGAGTCGACGGAAAGGACCGAGAGCACCGGTCCGAAGATTTCCTCCTGGGCAATGCGCATGTCGGGGGCCACGTCGGTAAAGAGCGTGGGCTGGTAGAAATGACCCTCCAGTCCGTCCGGAGAGGCAGGAGTGCCCCCAAACTGGAGGTGAGCGCTTTCCTTCTGACCGATTTCGACGTATTTCTCTACCTTGTCGAACGCCGCCTCGTTGATGAGCGGGCCCACGTCGGTGTCCGGATCGGTTCCGTCGCCGAGTACGAGGGCGTCGGCCTCGGCCTCGATCATGGAGACCAGTTCGTCGTGGATCTCCGCGTGGCAGATGAGTCGACTGGTGGCCGTGCATCGTTGGCCGGTCGTTCCGTAGGCCCCCCAGATGGCCCCGTCGAGAGCGAGGTCGAGGTCAGCGTCGTCCATGACGATCATAGGGTTTTTGCCGCCCATCTCGAGGGACACGCGCTTGTTGAGGCGGCCGCACGTCTCGGCAATGTCGGTGCCGACCTCGTAGGAGCCGGTAAAGCCCACGGCGTCGACCTTCGGGTGCTCGACGAGGGCGGATCCCGTCTCCCCCGCCCCGTGGACCACGTTCAGCACCCCGTCGGGCAGGCCCGCGTCGAGGAGGGTTTGCACGAAGAGAAGCCCGCTTCGAGGAGCCTCTTCGCTGGGCTTGAACACGATGGTATTCCCTGCTGCGAGGGCCGGAAGAATTTTCCAGGAGGGAACGGCCACCGGAAAATTCCAGGCTGTGATAATGCCGCAGACGCCGACGGGACGGCGGATGGACATGTTCATCTTGTCGGGGAGCTCGCTCGGCACCGTATGCCCGAAGAGTCGACGCGTCTCGCTGGCGGCGTGGAACGCCGTGTCGATGGCTTCCTGAACGTCCCCTTTCGTTTCGAAGAGCGGTTTCCCCATCTCCCGTGTCATCTCGCGGGCGATGTCGGCTTTCCGCTCCACGAGGGAGGTGCCGGCTTCCCGGAGGATCGATCCGCGCTGGGGCGCCGGACGTTGGTCCCAGTCGGGAAGCGCCTCCGCCGCAGCGGAGACGGCCTCGTCCACGTCCGCAGGGCCGGACTCGGGGAAGTGGCCGATCGTCTCTGAGGGAGAGGCTGGATTGGGTACGGCAAAGGTCTGGCCGGAGGCAGCGTCCCGCCACGCTCCGTCTACGTAGTTCTGAAAAGACTCAGGCATGAAAGGGGAAAGGATTGGTCCACGGCTGTCGAAAGGGCGTCCAATTTAAAAAATGCTGGCCGGAGTCCGAAGGGGACGCATGGGGAGGGGCCGTCGTAATTCTGTCCTGAATGCGTCGATCAAAGGCAGGCGGCGCCGGCGACGAACTAAGAGCGGCTGCCGGTGTACGTATTGGCTGCGCTGGCTCCATTGAGTTCTTCACGACCGACTCATTTCGATGACTGCACCCACCACCTCGCTCGATCTGACGAGCCGACTGTCCGATCGCGTCCAGTCCATTCCGCCCAGCGGGATTCGCCGCTTCTTCGAGATTGCGGCCACGATGGACGACATCATTTCTCTCGGGATTGGGGAGCCCGACTTCGTTTCTCCGGATCCCATTCTCAAGGCGGGACGTCAGTCTCTGGACGACGGAAATACGGGATACACTGCAAATGCGGGAAAAGAGGAGCTGCGGGCCCTGATTGCAGAGGACTACGAAGATCGATACGGGGTGACCTACGATCCCCACGACGAGATTCTGATTACGGTGGGGTGCAGTGAAGCGATGCAGGTCGCCATGCAGGCCCTCCTCGATCCGGGCGATGAGATTCTGATTCCCGAGCCCTGCTTCGTGTCGTACGGGCCGAACGCGCGGTTTGCGGGTGGAGACGTCGTGTACGTCCCGACCTCCGTGGAGCACGACTTTCAGGTGACGGCCGAGGACATTGAGCCGCACGTCACGGACCGGTCGAAAGTCCTGTTTCTGGGGTATCCGAACAATCCGACCGGGGCCGTCCTGCGTCGGGAGACCATGGAAGAGATTGCCGAACTCGTGATCGAGCACGACCTCATGGTCCTCTCCGACGAGATTTACGATCAGTTGATTTACGGAAAGGCACACGAGCGCGGCCACGTATGCGTCCCCTCTCTGGAGGGGCTCTGGGAACGGACGGTTCTCATCAGTGGCTTCTCGAAAAATTACGCCATGACCGGCTGGCGCATTGGATTTGCCTGCGCGCCTGCGCCCATTCTGCAGGGCATTTACAAGGTGCACCAGTACATGGTGATGAGCGCCCCGACCATGGCGCAGGAAGGAGCCGTGGCGGGACTCCGCGAGGCACATGCGGACGTCGAACGGATGCGGCGGAGCTACGATGAGCGGCGTCGAACCATCGTCGAAGGCCTCAACGACGCCGGCCTTCCGACCTTCGAGCCGGAGGGGGCTTTCTATGCCTTCCCCGACATTACCTCGACGGGGCTTTCCTCCGAAGAATTTGTCCGACAGTTGCTCGAAGAGGAGAAAGTGGCCTGCGTGCCGGGAAGTGCCTTCGGGCCGAGCGGGGAAGGGTACGTGCGGTGTTCGTATGCCACGAGCCTGGAGGAGATTGAAGAAGCGATTGTTCGCATCAAGCGATTTGTGGCCCAGCATCAGCAGTAATTCTCTCCGGACCTGACTCTCGTCCCATGCATCTTCTGATTCTTCTCGGTACCGCCCTCCTGTCCACCGTTTTGCACTGGGGTCTGGGCTGGGAGGCGACCGTGCTCGCGGGGGTCGTCGGAGGATTGTGGAGCGGACGAGGACACTGGCTGGTCGGGGCGGGCGGGGTTGGCCTCGGATGGGCCGGGGCGGTGCTGTATACGGCGGCGGTGACGCCCGCTGCGTTTCGGACACTTCTCGATACGCTCGGGGCCCTCGGCGGAAACATCCACGGAGAGGCCCTTGTAGGGCTGACGGTCTTTCTGGGAAGCGTCCTCGGGGCCTGCGGGGGAGCAATCGGAGGGCAGATTCGTCGTCTCCTGGAGGAGGGGCGTTCCGGAGGATCCTGACGATCTCCATCCTCGTCGCCATTTTTGCATCAGTCCGTTGTTTCGATGAAGCAGTACACCGAAGAAGAACTCGAATCCCTCGTCGAGCGCGTCGATGCGCTCGGGGGCTATCTTTGACATAGAGGGCCGTCGTGCAACGATTGAGGAGCTAAATCGGGAGCGGATGGACCCGGATTTCTGGGACGATCCGGATCGGGCGCGGGACATCGAGCAGCGGATTGCTCGGGAGGAGGAGTGGATCGAGGCGTGGGAGGGGGTCAAGGAGCAGGCCGAGGACCTCGAAACCCTTCAGGTTTTGGCCGAAGAGGAGGACGAAGACCTCGAGAGTGAGATTTTTGCCGAGGCCGAGAAGCTCGAGGCGCAGCTGGACCGGCTCGAGTTGCAAAGCCTGCTGGACGACCCCGACGACGAGCGCGACGCGATTCTCACCATTAATCCCGGGGCCGGCGGAACGGAGAGTCAGGATTGGGCCGACATGCTCCTCCGGATGTACATGCGCTGGGCGGAGCGCAAGGAGTACGACGTGGAGATGGTGGCGTACCAGCCGGGGGAGGAAGCGGGCATTAAGAGTGCCACGATCACCGTTTCGGGTGAGTACGCCTACGGTCACCTCAAGAGTGAATCCGGGGTGCACCGTCTCGTTCGCATTTCCCCGTTCGATTCCGACGGGCGCCGCCATACGTCCTTTGCGAGTGTGTTCGTGTACCCGGAGGTCGACGACAGCATCGACGTCGATCTCAGCGAGGGGACGATGGACTTTCAGACGTTCCGGTCCGGCGGCAAAGGGGGGCAGCACGTGAACAAGGTGGCGACGGGAGTGCGGCTCGTCTGGGAGGGGCCGTTGTCCAACGGAGAAGAGGTGGAGATTGTCGCCGAGTGTACCGAGGAGCGCAGTCAGCTCCAGAACCGAAATCGGGCCGAGACGATGCTCCGCAGCCGCATTTATCAGGCGGAACGGGAGATTCGGGAGCAGAAGAAAGAAAAGATTGAAAGCCAAAAGAAAAGCATTGAATGGGGCAGTCAGATTCGGTCCTACGTATTGCATCCCTACAAGATGGTGAACGATCACCGGACCGAAACAAAAATTTCGGATGCGGACCGGGTGCTGGACGGCGACGTCGATCCGTTCATTCAGGCGTATCTGATGCAAGGGCGGAAGGAGCGAGATACGTCTCCGGCATAGGAAGACTCTTCTCGGTGAGTATTCGTTTGGTTGGTTTCCCGGCAGACGAGTGACGTGAGAGACCAGAAACAACGAGTTGATGGGGACGTTACCCTTGATGGTATTGGTCACATGTTAGACTTGTGACGAGAACCCAGGGTGGCTTTATGCCGCCCTTTTTTGTTCGGGCCCCGTGAATGAGGGCCTTTCGAGACACTTTTTGATGACTGGGCCTTCCGGGAGCGTGAACCCTGAACAGCAGCGCATTGCCGACGACGTTCGTGAACTCACGAAAGAGGTGATAGCAGGGACGAACTATTTTTTGGTGGACATCGAGGTTCGTGGCCACAAGGGGACGCGGGTCGTCGAGGTCTACATCGACTCCGCCGAGGAGTTTGGACACGACGACTTGGCCGTCGTCAGCAAAGAGCTCGGCTTTCTGCTCGACGTAGAGGACGTCGTCGAGGACAGTTACAAGCTCGAGTTGTCCTCTCCGGGCATTAAGCGGCCCTTGAAAGTGCCTCAGCAGTATCAAAAGAACGTTGGTCGCACGTTGCGCGTACGGTACCAACACGATCGCGACGAGGAAATTGTCGTTGGAGACCTCATGGAGGCGGACGACGAACGTGTAGAGTTGGAGTTGTCGTCGGGAGAGCGGCTGCAGCTTCCATACCAGGCCATCACCCAGGCGCGAGTGGAGCTTCCGTGGTGACGTGCTCAGTAGGGGGCGGTAGAGACGGAAGGCTGCATTTTTAATAGGATGAACTTTCTGATTTATGCGAAGCGAAGACCTCGTCTCTTCTTTTGGAGAGATTGCCCGGGCCAAGGACATTGACCGGGACACCCTGCAGATTATCGTCGAGGACGTCTTTCGGGCGATGCTCCGCAAGCGGTATGGGTCGGATGAAGCGTTCGAGATTATTTTCAACCCCGAACAGGGGGACATCCAGATCCTGCACATTCAGGAGGTGGTGGGAGACTGGGATCTCGTGGATCCGGTTACCGAAATTACGCTTTCCAACGCACACAAGATTGACGAGAGTTTTGGGGTCGGAGACGAGGTGGCCAGCGAGCTGGACATTTCCGACTTTGGTCGTCGGGCGGTCATGACGGCCCGACAGACGTTCCGGCAGCGCATTCGAGACATCGAAAAGGAGCAGGTTTATGAGGAGTACACGGACCTGATCGGCGAAATTGTAGTCGGGGAGATCTACCAGGTGCGCCGACACGAGACGCTGTTGATGCACGAGGACACCGAGCTCGTGCTTCCGAAGAGCGAGCAGATTCCGGGCGACCACTATCGAAAGGGCAATATGCTTCGGACGGTCGTCAAGGAAGTGCGCCGCGATGCGGGCAGTGATCCGCAGGTCGTAGTTAGTCGTACGTCGCCGGTCTTCATGGAGCGGCTCTTCGAGGTGGAGGTGCCGGAGGTGTACGACGGGCTCGTCGAAATCAAGAAGGTGGCCCGGATTCCGGGCGATCGGGCGAAGGTGGCCGTGACCAGCCACGACGAGAAAGTCGATCCGGTGGGGGCGTGCGTCGGGGTGAAGGGCGTTCGGATCCATGCGGTCGTTCGGGAGCTTTCGAACGAGAACATCGACGTCATGGAGTGGTCGGACGACCCGGAGGAACTGATTTCGCGGGCGTTGTCGCCGGCCGAGCCGACGAGCGTCACGCTGAACGAAGAGGCCGACCCTCCTCGTGCTCGCGTCGAAGTCGTGGCCGAGGAGGTCAGCCAGGCCATCGGCAAGCGGGGCGTGAACATCAAGCTTGCTTCGCGCCTCACCGGATTTGAGATTGACGTGTACCGCGAGATTCCGCCCGACGAAGAAGACATCGAGATTGAGGAGTTCGGCGACGAGCTGACCGAAGAGACCATCCAGAAGCTCAAGCACATCGGCTGCGACACCGGAAAGGCCGTCCTGGAGCTGTCGGTCGACGCCCTCGCCCGTCGTGCCGATTTGGATCGGGAGACGGCCGGGCGCGTACTCGACATTATTGAAACGGAGTTCGAGAAGGGACCCGGAATTATCGAGTCGATCCGCCACGGGCGGTTTACCGTCGAGTCGGTATTGGAGGCCGAAGACGCGGAGACCGACGGTACGTCCACGGCGGAGGCGTCTACCGAGCCGGTCGTGGACGAGGAGGCCGAGGCTACGGCGGAGCCGGACGAAGGCGCGTCGTCAGAAGAAGCAGGAGAGGCGGCGGAGGAAGAGCCCGAAGAGGACGTGTCGGGAGAAGAAGAGACGCCGGAGTCCGACGAGGAAACGTCCGTCGGAGCCGACGCGGAAGCTGAGGAGACCGGCGACGACCGGGCCGAGGCTGAGCCGACCGACTCAACGGAGGCGTCCGGGTCGGAACCCGTCACGAAGGAATCCGAAGTACAGTCCTAGACTTGATTTCCAGTTTGCACGGCTGGTTCCCCGTTCCGCAGACTGACTGAGCAACTACTGACGTTTACATGGCGACCACGGAGCAAGAGACATTTGAGAAGCGGCTCTTCAAGGTAGCGCGCGATCTCAACGTATCCACGGACCGCGTGGTGGAGTACCTTGAGGAACACGGCTACGAGGATGCGTTGACCGGCAGCGGGTTTAACGCGTCCATCGTGGATGAGGAGGCCTATCTGGTTTTGCGGGACGAGTACGCCGACGATGCCGAGGCAGCGGCTCGGATCCGGGAGCTTCGTTCGCAGAAAGAGGGCGGGATGGGCTCTGAGCGCGACGAGGTGGCGACGCTCGATGAAGAGCAGGAAGCCGAGCCCGAAGCCCCCGAAGACACTCCCGAGGACGCTGAGGAGGCCGCCGCGGCTGAGTCGGCTGCGGAGGAGGACGTCGTCGCGGACGAGGAGGAAGAGGTCCCTGCGGAAGAGGTGTCAGAACCGGCCGACGAAGCGCCAGCCGAAGAAGGCCTTGAAGCGAAGGAGGCCGAGGTCTCCGATCAGGCCGACGAAGACGAAGAGCCTGCGGAAGCGGAAGAATCTGTGGTGGAGGAGGACCCGGCTGACGAAGACGGGGAGTCGGCTTCCGAAGTCTCCACCGACGATGAAACGGTCGAAGCAGAGGATGCAGGCGAAGAGCCGACTGACATTGCGGAAGAAGACGACGCAGACGCCGAGACGGTCGAGCCTTCTGAAGCTGTCGAGGAGCCGTCCGAAGAGGAAGCATCGGAGGTGTCCGATGCGGAGACGAGTTCGGTGGACGAGGGGGCGGTATCCGACGATGTTCAGGAGGAGCCGCCCGCAGAGGAGGAGCCGGAAGAGACCGACTCTCCCGCTGCGGACGCCGGGACGGACGAGGCAGAGGGTCCGTCGGAGCCCGACGCCGAAGTCGACGATGCGGTGGCGGAGGACGAGGAAGTCGCGGACGACACCGAGACGACCGAGGCCGAAGCCGAAGACGCCGACACGGAGGCGGATGCTAAGGCGGAAGACGGGACCCTGAAGGCCAGTCGATACCGCCTCAGTGGGACGAATGTGGTCGACAAGGTGGACGTCGATCGGTTCCGCCGTCCAAAACGCAAGCGCAAGCGCAAAGAGAAGGACGAGAAGGAGGAGAAAGAGCGAGACAAAAAGGACAAGAAGAAACAGAAAAAGAAGAGCAAGAAGAAAAGGAAGGGCAAGAAGAAGCGCGACAAGAATCTCGACGAGGAGGACGTCGAGCAGACCATTCAAGAGACGCTGCAGGAGCTCGAGCAGGGCGCCAGCCGCGAGCGCCAGCGTCGCCGCCGTCGCCGTCGAGAACGACACGAAAAAGAGCGGCAGCGTCGTCGGGAGAAGAGAGCGGAGCGAGAAGACGTCGTCGAGCTTACCGAGTACGTCACGACCGGGGAGCTGGCCAATTTGATGGGCGAGCCGGTGAGTGACGTGATCGACACCCTTTTCGAGGCTGGGATGATGGTTTCGATCAACCAGCGGCTCGATCGGGAGACGATCGAATTCGTCGTTGACGAGTACGGCATGGAAGCCCAGTTCGTCGACGAGTTTGGGGAAGGGGCCATCGAGATCGAGGAGGACGATCCGGACGACCTGGAGCCCCGGGCGCCCGTCGTCACAGTCATGGGGCACGTCGACCACGGGAAGACGTCCCTTCTGGACTACATCCGAAACGCCAACGTCGTGGCCGGAGAGGAAGGCGGAATCACACAGCACATCGGTGCCCACTACGTCGAGCTTACCGATCACGAAGACGAGGCCATTACCTTCCTCGACACGCCGGGGCACGAGGCGTTTACCGCCATGCGGGCCCGGGGAGCGAAGGCCACGGACATCGTCATCCTCGTCGTGGCGGCCGACGATTCGGTCATGCCGCAGACCATCGAGGCCATCAATCACGCGCAGGCGGCCGACGTCCCCATTCTCGTGGCCATCAACAAGATGGACAAGCGCGAGGCCGACGCCGAACGAGTGCGCGCTGAACTGGCCGAGCACAACGTGCTGGTCGAGGAGTACGGAGGCGACGTGCAGTCGTCCGAGGTTTCTGCGGAGACGGGAGAAGGCATCGACGACCTTCTGGAGAAGGTCGTGCTGCAGTCGGAGATCATGGAGCTGGAGGCGAATCCCGACCGGGAAGCCTCCGGCGTCGTCATCGAGAGTCGTCTCGAGAAGGGACGAGGAAACGTCATCACGGTCCTCGTGCAGAACGGCACTCTTGACGTGGGCGATCCCTTCCTCGCCGGAAACCACAGCGGAAGCGTCCGGGCCATGTTCGACGAGCGAGACAATCGAATCGAGGCGGTGGGCCCGTCACAGCCGGCCCTGGTTCTCGGATGCGACGGCTCGCCGGAGGTGGGCGATCAGTTCGTCGTGATGGAGGACGAAGGAGAAGCCCGAGAACTCGCGCAGGAGCGGCAGCGGATCCATCGCGAGCAGGAATTGCGCCGGAAGAGCCAAGTCTCCCTCGATCAGGTCAGCCGTCGCATGGCGGAAGGCGAGTTCCACGAGCTCAACCTCATCATCAAGGCCGACGTGGGAGGCTCCGTCGAGGCCCTTTCCGATGCGCTCCTCAAGCTGAAGACCGACGAGGTGGCCGTCAACATCATCCACAGCGGCGTGGGTGCGATTACCGAAAGCGACGTTATGCTCGCCCGGGCGTCCGACGCCATTATCCTCGGGTTCCAGGTGCGCCCGACGTCCGGGGCTCGAAGTGCAGCCAACCGGGAGGACGTGGACATCCGCACGTACTCCGTGATTTACTCCGCCATCGAGGACGTTCGAGATGCTCTCGAGGGACTGCTCTCGCCTCGCCGCCGCGAGGAGACGAAGGGCTACGCCGAGGTCCGCGACACCTTCAGCGTGCCGGACGTGGGCATGGTTGCTGGATGCTACGTCACGGAAGGCAAGATTGACCGGAATGATCGCATTCGCGTCGTCCGGGACGGAGTGGTCGTCTACGAAGGGGACATTGCCTCGCTCAAGCGATTCGACGACGACGTCAAGGAAGTACAGAGCGGCTACGAGTGTGGGCTTTCGATCGAGAACTTTGACGACGTGAAGGTCGACGACGAACTTGAGGCCTACGAGGTCATCGAAGAGAAGCGGAAGCTCGAAGAGGTCTAGGGCTTTCTCCGATCTCAGGATTCACGAGTCGCCGGTTGTTCACGTCGCCCCGCGTGTATTGGCTAAGGAGCAGCGTTTCTTATGAGCATTCACACCGAACGAGTAGCTGAACTGGTTCAGCGTGAAGTCGCCCGGATTCTCCAGCGGGAATACTCGGACCAGCTTCAGCCGATGGTCACCATTACCCGGGCTCGAATGACGGGAGATCTCTCGATCGCCTATCTTTACGCGAGCGTGATGGGAGATACCTCGGAGGAACGAGAGGCCACTTTTAAGCAGCTGAAGGCCCTCACGCCCGAAATCCGAGAACAACTTGCGTCCCGCATTCGCCACAAGGTCCGGGAGATTCCCGAATTGAAATTTTTCCACGACGAATCCCTGGAGCGTGCTAAACGAATGGAAACGCTTTTCGACCGCATCCGGGAGGAGCGGCAGCGACGTGAAGGGGACGATGAGGCGTCTGACGGGGTGGCGTAGTTTGCTCTATTCATAGACCCTCATCGACCGTTGGTCTCCGGTGCTGCCCAGCGCGACATTCCACCTGAACTGGTGTACGGGCGGGAGGAGGTTCCCGATCGCTTCGACGAGGGGGCCGCGCTGCTCGTGGACAAGCCGAAGGGCCTCACCTCATTTGACGTGGTCGAGCGCGTGCGAGTGGGGACGGGAGTGAACAAGGTGGGCCATGCAGGAACCCTCGATCCGATGGCGACAGGTCTGCTGATTCTGCTGGTCTCTCGGCCAGCCACACGGTTGCAGGAGGCCTTCATGCACCTTCCGAAGACGTACGAGGGGACGATGCGGCTGGGACAGCGAACGCCGTCCCACGATGCAGAGACGGAGGTGGAGGAGGAAACCGACGTATCTCACCTCACACGGGAGCACGTCGACGAAGCACGGAAGCAGTTTGTCGGGTGGATCGAGCAGGTTCCGCCGATGTATTCCGCCGTCAAGGTCGACGGGGAACGGCTCTACGAGAAGGCTCGACGGGGCGAAACCGTCGATCGGCCTCCGCGCCAGGTTCGCGTCGATGCCTTCGATCTGCTGGACTGGTCTCCGCCGTTCCTGGCCGTTTCCGTGGCGTGTTCGAAAGGGACGTACGTCCGAAGTCTCGCTCGTGACCTGGGAGATGCGCTTGACGTCGGGGCTCACCTCACGGCTCTCCGACGCGTAGAGGTGGGACCGTACAGCGTTGCGGAGGCGTGGCCGCTGGATCTGCTCGAACAGACTTTGTCACACAGGAACAGGGACCATTCATGAAGCGCGAGATTGGCTGGGACGAGATTGAGACCGACGATCGGTCCATCGTCACGGTCGGAACGTTTGACGGGGTTCATCGGGGCCATCAGGCAATTGTCGAGCACCTTCGCATGCGTGCTGGGGAACAGTCGGGACCGAGCACGCTGCTCTCCTTCGATCCGCATCCACGGTCGGTGGTGCACGGGAACGAGGTTCCCTTACTCACGACCGTCGAGGAGCGAGCCGACGTCCTCGAATCACTGGGGCTCGACCGCTTCGTCGTGATTCCATTTTCGGAAGAGTTCGCTCAGCTGGAGCCGGAGGCGTACGTCGAGAAGGTGTTGGTGGAGACTGTGGGGCTGCAGGAAATTACTGTGGGGTACGATCATCGCTTTGGACGCAAGCGCCAGGGCGACGTCGATCTGCTTCGCACCAGCGGTAAGAAATACGGCTTCGAGGTCGACGTCATTCCACCGCAGGAGGTGGAGGAAGACGTGGTCTCGTCGCGTCGCATTCGGGAGCTCCTGGCAGAGGAGGGAGACGTTCGTACAGCCGCCGAGCACCTTGGGCGGCCCTATCGGATTCAGGGCGTGGTGGCGCGGGGCGAAGGTCGGGGCCGCGAAATCGGGTACCCGACGGCGAATCTCGCGCTCCCCGATCCACGCACGCTGGTTCCCAAGCGGGGCGTCTATGCGACGCTAGTGACCGTTCCCGACGGCACCACGTACGGAGGGATGATGAACATTGGACGCCGCCCGACCTTTGACGAAATGGAGGTCACCGTCGAGGTTCACCTCTTCGATTTCGAAGGGGATCTCTACGGAGAGACGCTCTCTGTTCAGTTCCTGAGAAGATTGCGAGACGAGCGAAAATTTGATTCGCCAGAGGCCCTGGCGATGCAACTTTCTGAAGACGAACGACATTGCAGACGTATTGTAGAAGACGGTGACTGATTCTGGGGCGTTCTCGCTGAAGGTTCAGATTGGTTTCTCCCCGGTATGTCGGCGTTCCGTCCGCGAAGCCCATAACGGTTCTCGCGGTTTCTTCTTTAGCATGGCATAATCTAAAGAGGTACCACACACCGCACAATGATTACAAAAGAAGAGACACAGGAAATCGTAGATGAGTATGGCAACGGGCCCGACGACACGGGGACCCCGGAGGTACAGATTGCCATATTCACGAGGCGCATCGAGCGCCTCACTGAACACTTGGAGGACCATCCCAACGACAATTCCACGCGCCACGGTCTGCTGAATCTCGTGGGCAAGCGTCGAGCTCTCCTGAATTACCTCGAGGAGAACGAGATTGAGCGGTATCGCGAGATTGTCGATGAGCTCGACCTTCGAAAGTAGCGCGGAAGTCGACGGCGTTCCGGTCGTACGGGACGCCGTTTTGTATAGGAACTTCTCCGACACTGCCTTTGCTTCCGTCGGGAAGCGAGAACTTCCTCTTGACGCTGTTCGCAATTTGTTGATTGATGACGATTGAGCTATGAAGCCGCAAGCAACCATTGAAGACATTGATTTTGCTCCCGAGCGAAGCCTATCGCTCGAAACCGGTCGGATCGCCAAGCAGGCGGACGGATCGGTCGTCGTGCGCCTGGGCGACACGATGGTGCTGTCGACCGCCACGATCAGTGACTCGGTTCAGGAGTCCAACTTCTTTCCTTTGACCGTTGACTACCGTGAAAAATTTGCCGCAGGGGGCAAGGTCCCCGGTGGATTTATCAAGCGCGAGGGGCGGCCGACGGACAAGGAGACCTTGACGGCCCGCCTCGTGGACCGGGCCGTTCGTCCGCTCTTCCCGGATGGGTTTTATCACGACGTCCACCTGGTGAATTTTGTGATCTCGGCCGGAAATGACTACGACGCCGACGTATTGGCGGGCGTCGGGTCCTCGGCGGCGCTCATGCTTTCGGGCGCTCCGTTTCAGGGACCGATTGCCGAGGTGCGCGTCGGTCGCGTGGACGGAGAGTACGTCATCAATCCCACGATGGAGCAGACGGAGCAGAGCGACATGGACCTCATCGTGGCGGGCAAGGAGGATGCGCTCGTCATGGTCGAGGGGGAGGCCGACGAGATCAGCGAGGAGGACATGATTGACGCCCTCGACGAGGCGCACGAATCCATCCGCTCGCTCTGCCGCGGTCAGCACCAGCTGGTAGAGCAGTTCGGCGAACCCGAGCCGTTCGAGTGGGAGGCCGACGTGGTGCCGGAGGATCTCGTCGAGCGAATGAAGGAGAAGTACGGCCAGAAGGTGGCCGATTCCATCCGCGGCGACTACAGCAAGGAACAGTTTTACGCGGGCATCGACGCCATCAAGGATGAGGCCGTCGAGGACCTTCTCGGCGAGGAGAACGAGACGCCGGAGGGCTACACCCGCGACGACGTTCGGGACGCCATTGGAGAGGTGGAGAACGACGAGATGCGCTCGATGATCGTCGAGGAGGGACGTCGCATCGACGGTCGAGGCCAGGAGGACGTTCGCGACCTCTGGATGGAGGTCGGATATCTGCCGCGTGTGCACGGGTCCGCCATCTTTACCCGGGGCGAGACGCAAGTGCTCGGGTCCATTACGCTGGGCACCTCCGAGGACGTCCAGCCGGTCGATGAAGTGTTTGCCGACACCGACAAGTCCTTCTATCTCCACTATCGCTTTCCCCCGTTCTCCGTGGGAGAGGCCAGCTTTCTCCGGGGACCCAAGCGCCGAGAGATCGGTCACAGCATGCTGGCCGAGCGTGCTCTCCGTCCGGTGATTCCGGAGCAGGACACCTTCCCGTACACGATCCGGATCAACGCCGACGTGATGGAGTCGAACGGCTCTTCGTCGATGGCGAGCGTCTGCGCCGGCAGTCTCGCCCTCATGGATGCAGGAGTTCCCCTCGAGAAGCCAGTGGCCGGCATTGCCATGGGACTCGTTCAGCACGAGGGCGAAACCAAGGTGCTGACGGACATCCTCGGGCAGGAAGACCACCTCGGAGACATGGACTTCAAGATCACCGGAACGCGAGACGGCGTGACAGCCTGCCAAATGGACATCAAGATCGAAGGGCTTTCGCGCGACGTTCTGCTGAAAGCGCTCAAGCAGGCCCGAAAGGCTCGTAACGAGATTCTCGACGAAATGGAGGAGACCATTTCCGAGCCGCGTGAGGACCTCTCGCAGCACGCGCCGCGTCTCACGAAGCTACAGATCGATCCGGAGCGGATCGGGGCGGTCATTGGTCCCGGCGGAAAGGTCGTGAAGAGCATTCAGAAAGAGACCAACACCGAGATCACGGTGGACGAGGATGACGGTGTGGGCATCGTGACGATCGCCGCGACCAACCAGGACGATGCGGAGGCCGCCATCGAACGCGTGAAGCAGATTGTGGCCGTGCCGAAGGAAGGAGAGGACTACGTTGGTACCGTGAAGGGCATCCGCGACTTCGGTGCGTTCGTGGAAATTATGCCTGAGCGGACCGGACTGCTCCACGTATCCGAAATTGATCACGACTACGTGGAGGACGTCGAGGATTACCTGCAGGTCGGGGACAAGGTGAAGGTGCATCTCCTCGAGGTGAAGGACGACGGCAAGATGCGTCTCACGCGCAAGCCGTTCGTCGAGAAGGACGAGAGTGATGACTCCTAACGGTCGAGTGGGCCGACGTTCGGCTCGTCGTTCACCTGCGCGTTTCCGCCGACTGCAAAGGCGAGGGCCGAAAGGCTCTCGCCTTTTGCGTAGCGGGCGGCTTGGGTGTAGATGTAAAGCGTTTCTTCGTCAACCCTCACACATTAAGTGCACTCGAACGTGTGATTGTGGAATCGAACGCTCTTCTTGTCTAGACGGAGTCGCCTGATTCTTCGTGGAACGCTTAGTCCGTAGGTTTTCGATAGATTGGGTGAGATTTCTCCACCCCGGGCGCCTATTTGGCGCCCTCCGGTCGAAATGACCGCATGCCCAAGAATTTGTTTGAACTCACTTGGTTGCACTTCAACATGAAGGTACTCGTAACTGGTGGCGCCGGATACATTGGGAGCGTAGGGGTTCACGTGCTCGTGGAGGAAGGGTACGACGTTGCGGTCATCGACAACTTGTCGCAGGGTCATCGGGCCGCCGTTCACCCGGAGGCCTCGTTTTTCGAGGGGGATCTTCGAGATCGTGCGTTTTTGGATGAGGTCTTTGTCGAGGTCCAGCCGGATGCCATCATGCACTTCGCCTCGAAGTCCCTCGTGGGGGAGTCGATGGAGAATCCGATGCTCTACCTCGATCAAAACGTTCGATGCGGGCTCAATCTGCTGCGTGGAGCCGCAGATCACGACGTGGAACGGTTCATTCTCTCCTCAACCGCCAACCTGTTCGGCAAGCCCGAGTCGATTCCGATCGACGAAGAGGAGCCGATTGAGCCGGGGAGTCCGTACGGTGAGTCGAAAAACGTTCTGGAGCGGACGCTTCACTGGCTGGACGAGCTCGACGTGCTGCGGTTTGCGACGCTCCGGTACTTCAACGCGGCCGGGGCGGCCTCTCCCGATTTGGGAGAGGACCACGATCCGGAGACGCACCTCATTCCCATCGTGCTCGAGGTTGCGCAGGGCAAGCGCGAAAAGATCGAGATTTACGGGGACGACTACGACACCCGGGACGGGACCTGCATCCGGGACTACGTCCACGTACTCGACCTGGCTCGGGCACACGTCCATGCCCTCGAAGCCCTCGACGAGAGAAGCCGGGTCTACAACCTGGGGAACGGCAACGGCTACAGTGTGCGGGAGGTTATCGACACCGCCCGACGCGTGACCGGAGAAGACATTCCGGCAGAGGTCGGAGATCGACGGCCCGGAGATCCGTCCATTCTCATTGCGAGCAGCGACAAAATTCAGGACGAACTGGGCTGGTCTCCCGAGTACGGGGACCTCGAAGCCATTATTTCGAGTGCCTGGGAGTGGCACCGCACGCATCCGGAGGGATATCCGGACGAGACGTAACTCGACGACGCGCACTGTCGGCGTTCTCTCCTCACCGCTGTCTCTTTCCGTATGTATCGTGTCGAACTGCAGCAGTTCGAGGGCCCGATGGACCTCCTGCTGTTTTTTATCAAGCGGGACGAGATCGACGTCTACGACATCCCCATTGCGCGCATTGCCGACGAGTACCTGGCCTACGTTCGCCTGCTGGAGGAGATCGACCTGGACGGGGTGGGAGACTTCATTTACATGGCCGCGCTTCTCATCAACATCAAGGCGCGGATGCTACTTCCGTCCTCGGACACGGATGAGGAGGGAGAGGCCGTCGACCCGAGGCGAGAATTGGTCGAGCGGCTCTTGGAGTACGTTCGCTTCAAGGAGGCCGCCGATCAGCTTTCTACCCGACGAGAGCGTCGTCGAGAGCACTTTACGCGGGGGGACGCATCCGCCCACCGAGAGGAGGTGGAGGAGGCGCACGACGTGGAGGTGGACGCCTCCGTGTACGATCTGGTAGAGGTACTGGGAGAGCTGCTGGAGGAAGAGGAGGACGAGACGGACCCGACCCACGAGGTGGAACCCCTGGAGCACTCGGTAGAAGAGCAGCAGCAATACGTGTTGGATCGAATCACTGAGGAACCCGAGGTTTCGTTTCGAACCCTCGTGCGCGAGCGTTCGAAGGGATTCATCATTGCCACATTCTTGGCCATTCTCGAACTCACGCGTCAGCACTACCTCCGTCTCGAAGCGAGACAGGGCCGGCCCGATTTTATGGTGCGAGAGCGAGATGAACAGCCGATCCGGCCCGACGATTCCGGCGTTCAAGCCGATGGAGAGATGGGCGGCGGCGGGGCGCTGAGGGAATAAAAGCCTGACGATGGAGGACTCAAATTTCCGTTATTGCAAAGTATGTCATCAAACACCAAAACAACCAAAGAGGATCAGAACGGGGAGGAGGCGATTACGGACGAGGATCACTCCCTGATGGAGGCGGCCGAGGCGATCATTTTTGCGGCCGACGAGCCCGTTTCGGCGGACCGTATTGCCGAGATTGTGGCCGAGGTGACTGGGCAGGAGGAGATGGCAGTGGACGACGTTGACTCTGCCGTCGAGCGGTTGAATGAGGAATATCGAGCGTCGGATCGGGCCATGGAAATTCACGAGTGGGGGGAGGGGTATCGGATGGCCACCCGAACCACGCTTTCGCCGTTCGTCAAGACCCTCTTTGTGGGAGGACAGGAGAAGAGCCTATCTCGCTCGCTGATGGAGACCCTCGCCGTAATTGCGTATCGACAGCCCGTAACGCGCCCCGAAGTGGATTTCGTGCGGGGCGTCAATTCCGATTATGCCATTGGAAAGCTGATGGAGATGGAACTGGTCGACGTGGAGGGACGAGCGGAGTCCCTCGGTCGACCGCTGTTGTACGGCACCACGGACCTGTTCCTGGAGCAATTTGGATTGTCTTCTCTCGACGACCTGCCGACCCTTCGGGAAGTGGAAGAACTGCTCGACGATCCGGCGTTCGACGAAGAGCGAGCCAAGCTGTTGCAGCTCGACGCCGAAGAGGGAGTGTCCGTAGATCTTCTGGAAGAAGAGGGAGAGACAGCTTCCGAAAACGCTCCCGAAGGAGATTCCTCGTCCGGTGAGTAGCCAGGACCATTTTTCCCTCGAATCGTGTTTAGGCCGGACCCTCTCGCTCAACAACCCAGCCGTGACTGATGTCCCCCCCGAGCGATCCTGACGAGGATCAGGGCATGCGCATAAACAAGTACATTGCGCACACGGGATATTGCTCCCGTCGCGACGCCGATCAACTCGTGGAGGAGGGGCGGGTGCGTGTGGACGGCGACGTGGTGAGGGAGCACGGGACCCGGGTGCGAGAAGGACAGAGGGTGACAGTGGATGGAGAGGAGGTGCATCTTCGCGCTCTCGAACACATTCTCCTCAACAAGCCGAAGGACACGATCAGTACGACCGACGACCAGAAAGGACGGCAAACCGTTCTGGACGTCGTGGGTGTACCGGAGGAGAACCCGTCGGGACTGTTTCCCGTGGGGCGCCTCGACCGCAATACGACGGGTGTCCTCCTCATTACGAACGACGGAGATTTGGCCCACCGGCTCATGCATCCCCGGTACGAGGTGGCCAAAATCTATTACGTCCGAACGCAAACGCCGGTCAAACCCCACCAGATTGATCAGCTTCGCCGGGGGGTAGAGCTTGAGGATGGACCCGCGGCCGCCGACCAGATTGCCTATCTCGCCCCGAATTCGAAGACGGACATCGCACTCGAAATCCACGAGGGGCGAAACCGGCAGATCCGACGCATGATGGAGACGCTCGGCCACG
Source organism: uncultured Salinivenus sp. (assembly GCA_964502085.1). Lineage (GTDB taxonomy): Bacteria > Bacteroidota > Rhodothermia > Rhodothermales > Salinibacteraceae > Salinibacter. The sequence goes on from CAZCUZ010000003.1 coordinate 25,115, forward strand.
ACATCGTTCAGCTCGAGCGCGCAAAATACGCAAGTCTGACGACAGGATCTCTCCAGCGGGGCGAGTGGCGTCGCCTCACCTACGAAGAAGTCGATCAGCTTCGCCAACGTGTTGACCTCAAATAACAATCATTTTCCATGCAGATGCCCCAAACGGCAACGGACGGCACCCTTCAGTCGGCAATCGATCGGAAGATTAAAGCGGAAGGCCTCACGTACGACGACGTGCTGCTGGTGCCCGCACGGTCGTCCGTGATGCCAAGAGAGGCAGACACCTCGTCGTGGTTGACGCCTCGGATCGAGTTGAACGTGCCGATTTTGTCGGCCGCGATGGACACCGTGACGGAGGCGGACCTCGCCATTGCCCTTGCGCGGGAGGGGGGCGTCGGGGTTCTCCACAAGAACATGACGATTGAGGATCAGGCGGCGGAGGTTCGACGGGTGAAACGCTCCGAGAACGGGATGATTCTGGATCCCATCACGATCTCGCCCCACGACACGGTCAAGGATGCTCGCGACAAGATGTCGCACTACTCGATTGGGGGCATTCCCGTCGTGGATGAATCCGACAAACTCGTGGGAATCGTGACGAACCGGGACGTCCGGTTCGAGCTGGACGGGGACACGCCCATTCGGAAAATGATGACGAAGGATGATCTCGTGACGGTTCCGGTGGGCACAACGCTGGACGAGGCGGTCCGGATTCTTCAGGAGCACAAAGTGGAGAAGCTCCCGGTGGTCGACGAGGAGGGATACCTGAAGGGGCTCATTACCTTCAAGGACATTCGGAAGCGTCGAAAGCACCCGAATGCGTGCAAAGACGAACACGGTCGGCTGCGAGTCGGAGCCGCGGTGGGCGTCACCCCTGATGTGATGGACCGGGTGGCCGCGCTGGCGGAGGTCGGTGTTGACTTCGTCGTCATCGACACGGCTCACGGCCATTCAGAGGGTGTTATCGAGACGGTAGAGGACGTGTCCTCTCGATTCGAGGGAGAGCTCGACGTGGTCGCGGGGAACGTCGGGACGGCCGAGGGCACGCGCGATCTCATCGAGGCAGGGGCCGATTGCGTAAAGATCGGGATCGGGCCCGGGTCCATTTGTACGACTCGCGTCGTGGCGGGGGTGGGCGTTCCTCAGCTTACCGCAATCATGGAGTGTGCCGAGGTTGCGCAGGAAGAGGGCATCCCGATTATCGCCGATGGAGGCATCAAGCAAACCGGGGACATTCCGAAGGCCCTGGCGGCCGGGGCCAGCGCCGTCATGATCGGAGGGCTCTTTGCGAGTGTGGAAGAGAGTCCCGGGGAGACCATCATCTACGAGGGACGGAAGTACAAGTCGTATCGAGGAATGGGTTCGGTGGGGGCCATGGGGGCCGGCAGCAAGGACCGCTACTTTCAGGACGCGGAGGATGAACTCGAAAAGCTGGTGCCGGAGGGCGTGGAAGGCCGCGTTCCGTACAGCGGCACCCTGGGAGAGGTCATTCACCAGATGGCTGGAGGACTTCGGGCAGCCCTGGGGTACTGCGGCTGTGAGACGGTTGAGGAGTTGTACGAAGAAGGACAGTTTTTGCGCACGACGGCCGCGGGAATGCGGGAGAGCCATCCTCACGACGTGGAAATCACTCAGGAATCACCGAACTACTATTCCGGACGATCGAGTCGAAAGGAATAGGAGTCCCCTCGACATTCTTCTCAGCGGATCGTGACTGGACATGTCCGATCGTCTCTCCCGCGTTCGGGGTCGGATCGAGGAGTACGACGCCGACGCGCTTCTCGTGTCATCCCTTCCCAATATTCGGTGGGCCGTCGGATTTACGGGCACGAACGGACTCCTGCTCGTGGACAAGGAGCGGGCCCTTTTCGCCACGGACGGTCGGTATACGGAGCAGGCGCGACAGGAAGTGGAGGGGGCGGAAGTCGTGATTTCGTCCAATGGGCTCATGGAGCGGCTTCTGGACGCAGGGGCGCTGGAGGAGATCCGGCGCGTCATTATTCAGGCCGATGACGTATCCATGGCCAAATACGAGCAGTTGAAGGAGCATTGCTCCGGGGTGGAGTGGATTCCGGGTACGTCCGTTCTCTCCGATTTGGTCGGGAGGAAGGACGAGGACGAGCGGGAACGAATTCGACGTGCTCAGGCTCTCACGGAGGACGTGTTTCGCTCCGTCATTGCCGACGTGGAGCCGGGGGACACCGAACGAGAGATCGCGGCAGAAGTGACGTATCGGCATCTAAAGGGGGGAGCTGAACAGGTGGCCTTCGATCCGATCGTTGCGTCCGGCCCCAATGCAGCTCGTCCCCACGCCCGACCGACGGATCGCCCTCTCCAAAATGGAGATTTCGTCGTACTCGACATGGGGGGTGTGCTCGATGGATACGCGTCGGACATGACCCGTACGATCGCGGTTGGAGATCCGCCGGACGTTGCCGTTTCCGGATATGAGGCCGTGCTCGAAGCGCAGCGGCGAGCCCTTGAGGAGGCGCATTCCGGGATGACCGGAAAAGAACTGGATGCCGTCGCTCGCGATTATCTTGAGACAGAAGGGTTCGGCGACTACTTCACACATGGACTCGGGCACGGGATTGGGCTCGAAGTGCACGAATGGCCTCGCGTCTCCCACTCGGCGGAGGAGGAAATGCCGGCTGGGGTATGCGTGACCATTGAACCGGGGGTGTACGTGCCGGAGGAAGGGTTTGGGGTACGAATCGAAGACGTCATCGTCCTCCAACCAGAGGGACACATCAACCTCACGCACACGGATAAGGAGTTGAGAGTTGTTGCGTAGGGGAAACTTCCGTTATTGCAATGTGCAATCCCAAAAAAATAATACTCATAGGGGGAATCCTCCTCGGATGGATTTTTCCCTGTACAGCCCAGGGTCCGCCCGAGTCCAGTACAGAACTGATCGTTCGACCGGCCTCAGAGGCGAGAGATCTCCATTCAGCACTGGTCGAGAATCGGAAAGCTTCCGGCGAAGAACGCAACAATCCGCTCCTCGAGGGCGTCCAGTCCGTATCCCGTGTCGGATCTCTCCGTGGGCGTCGAAAATCAGTGAACGAGGAAGGAGGAGCACTGGAGGCGTACACCCTCCACGTGCGGGATTCCAGTGCCTTTCGACGAGTGCTCGATCGCTGGCGTGCGCACCCTTCCGTCGACTATGCACATCCCAACTACTCGTTTGAGGTTCATCGACGGGTCCCCCGAAACGGAGATGCCGCGAAGCGTCGCACGAATGCCCTGGCGGACAGCCTCGATCACCTCGACGTGATCCGGGCACAGGAGGGCTGGGCATTTACGAGGGGGGCGGAAGAGGTTGAGATTGGGGTGGTGGACACGGGCATTTATCTCGATCATCCCGATCTGAGGGGAGAGTTTTGGGTGAACGAGGCCGAGGACCTGAATGGAAATGGCCGTTTGGATCCCGAGGATCTGAACGGGGTCGACGACGACGGAAACGGGGTCGTGGATGACGTGATCGGGTATGACTTCGTCGACCGCAATACTGTCGTCCAGGAGGGGGACTACGAGGAGCGGGATCCCGACCCGTCGGCGGATCCGGCCGGAAGTGGGAGCGGACACGGGACGGCCGTGGCCGCAGTAGCGGCCGCCGCTCCGGACGACACGACCGCCGGAATCTCCGGGGTCGCTCCCGACACCCGGATCGTGCCCCTCCGGGCGTTCGGCGGAGATGGCGTTGGGCAGTCCGACGACATTGCGGCGGCCATCGTCTACGGTGCCTCCGTGGGAGTAGACGTACTCAATCTCTCTTTTGGCCGAAATCGTTCGGTTCCCCTCATCCGCGACGCGATCGAATACGCCAACGAGCAGGGCACGGTCGTCGTCGCCTCAGCAGGCAATGAGCTCACCGACGATCCGCATTACCCGTCCGATTACCCGAGTGTACTTTCGGTCGTGTGGCTGGCCGAAGACGGAGACGGCCTTCCCGACTTCAATCGGAGTCAGTTTGGCATTGGGGTTGACATTGGAGCTCCCGGCTCCAACGTATTTACGGCCAATTTTCCAGCCCAGCAAATCCAGGCTGGCGAAGACCTCAGTCGAGATGATCTGTACCGTTCAACCAGCGGCTCCTCGTTCTCTGCTCCACAGGTAGCTGGTGCAGCCGCTCTTCTTCTCTCTGCCGATTCGTCCCTCTCGCCGGCCTCCGTCCGAAGCATTCTTACGGGAGCGGCCGACGACCTCGAAGCCGAAGACTGGGATCACACCACGGGAGCGGGACTCCTGAACGTCTCCCGCAGCCTGTCCCGAGCTTATCCGGCCCGGACCGAAATTGACCATCCCGACCACAATCAAGGCTTTGCCACGCGCGAGCGGATTCCGATCGTAGGCACTGCAATCGATCCCAGCTTTCGGGCCTATTCGGTGTCCTACGCCGAAGGAACGAAAAATTTTGACGACCGGTCTGATCCCTGGACCGAACTGTCGCCCCCAACCCCGACTCAGATGTTGCGGGACACCCTCGCGCACTGGAATCTCGGGGACCTCGACAGCGGAGAGTACACACTCCGACTGGTGACTCACCTTCGGGATGGAGGTACCATCGAGGATCGGCGGCGGGTGATTGTCGACCGGAGTCCCCCCGAGCTCGAGATCCAATTCCTCGGGTCCGGGCGAGTACAGGGCACAAATGGAATCATCGGAGACGTGACGACCGACGACCGGACTCGGCTGACCACGACCGTCCGTCTCGGAAATACGGACGAAACCGTTCGCAGCGAGCAGGTGGGATACCGGCATGGGATTGCCTGGCCAGAGGAAGAAGGAAGGGGCGGAACGGCTACGCTTCACCTGGAGGCCACCAACCGGAGTGGGCTCACCACCCCCCTCGACACCTCCCTTCAGGTTCCCCAACGCCGGGAGAATACTGCCCTTCTCCGTCGAGAGACGATGTCCGTTCCCCGTGGACGACTTCTCCCGAATCCCGTGGACTTCGACGGGGACGGCCTTCGCGAAATCGTTCTCAATCAGGGCCGAGAGGGTGGCATAAGCGACACGCTCCGATCGTTCGAGTGGACGGGATCGGGCTTTGCTCCAATGGACACCCTGGTGGCGTCCCTGTTTCCAAAGGACGTCGCCGACACCGACCAGGATGGATTGGAGGAGCTGCTCTTACAGGTCCGAGGGGCGACGCTCGTTCTTGAACAGCGGAGTGCATTGGCGTTCCCGGACTCGCTCGTGTTTGCCGACACGACGGACGCCGACGGCTCTGAGGACGTGCTTCGGGGCATTGAATTCGCCCCGCTCGACTCGGATTCACGGGAAGAACTCGTCGCGACGACGGGCCAACAGCTAGTGGTTCTCGATCGGACGGGGGGCGACGAGGACTTTACCACGGTCGCTGAACTGTCCAATCCGACCGCGACAACCGGCCGAGATTCGGCGCTCGCCAATGCGTACGATACCCCGGAAGCGCTCACGGGAGATTTCGATGGGGATGGACAGCCGGATCTTTTGGCCGGGGACCGGGACGGGGATCTCGTACTGTACGAAAATGCGGGCGATCACGAATGGGACGTGGCCTGGACGCACGAAACGGATCGAGTGGATGCCGGGAACCGATTTGCAGCCGGCGATCTCATTTCCGGCGGGGGAACAGAGTTTGTCACGATGACAACTTCGTTCCAGCAGGAACTCGATACCGGCGAGTTTGAACCGTCGATCTCGACCTACTCCGTGTGGGAAGCCAGCGGAGACGACACGTATGAGCGGCGATACCGCCTGCCCGTGGCGGGGCCGTACGTCAATCAGGGGTCGATGACGACGGCCGACGTGGACGAAGACGGACTGGATGAGGTCGTGGTGGCCCATTCGCCTGCTCTTCTCGTCCTCGATCGTACGTCAAGCGGAGACTGGCGCGTACTGCACGAACATCGTGGGGACGAGCCGTTGCGGAGCCGGAGCCTGGTTGCCGCAGACTTCTCGGGTGACGGAGTGCCCTCCCTTCTGGCGGAAACGACCGGTGAGCAGCTCGTCCGCTTTACCGTGGACGAGCCCGCGCTGACCGTTTCTCCCCCGCAGTGGACAGAGGCTCGGCCGCTCGGCGCATCGTCAGCCCACCTCGCGTGGCGGGCCCCCGGTGCGGACTCTGTGACCGTGTACGGGGGTCCTCCGACTGGGAGTCTCGATCGGCTCACGGCCGTGAGCGATTCGAGTGTGACCGTCGATGACACCTCGGAGCGACGGTACGCGCTTCGGACGTGGGAGGGAGGAACCTCATCCCCGCTTTCCTCACACCGGACTATTCGCCCCCACGCCCCCGCTACCCTGACGGGCGTCACGTATCCGTCTGCCACCAGCGTCCAGCTTGGGTTCAGCGAAGTGCTCGAGCGCGGGCTCCGAGCAGATCAGTTCCGGCTTGGTGAAGAGGAGGTGCCGCCCCGGCGTCTCGTCCAAACAAGCGGGGGACGGGCCGTCGTTTTGCACTATTCCGAGGACGTAGCGGGGCAGTCTGCTCGTGTGCGCTGGAGTGGGGTGGTGGACGAGGACGGGCTTCCGGTTGCCGACACCAGCGCCGACCTCACGTTCCCTCCCTCGGAGCAACGATCGCTCTTCATCGAACAGGCAGACGTCCTCGATCCACACCGCGTCCGCCTCCTTTTCAACGAGCCGCTCGATCCGACGGCGGCGACGGATTCATCTCGGTACGAGGTACGTCCCCGGGGAACCGTTGCGAGCATTCAACAAGAGGAGGAGAACTCGGCGGCCGTCACGGTAACGGTGGACGGCCTCGTCCTTGGACCCAACGCCCTGGAATCTTCCTTGACCGTGTCCGAGATGCAGAGTGCAGACGGACACCAGCTCTCGGAGGAGGGAAACACCGTTCGGCTGACGGAACCGGCGGATGACCTCTCGAACGTGTACGTGTATCCGAATCCCTACCGGGAGCGAGACCACGATGGGCTCACCATCGCAGGGCTTCCCCGCGAGGCGTCCGTGCGCGTCTACACGCCCGATGGACGCCTCGTTCGTGTGCTGTCCGTAGAGGGAAACCGCAATGGGGGGCGACGCTGGGACCTCCGCGACGAGAGCGGGGAGAAGATTCCGTCCGGCATCTATCTCTTTCGCGTCAATGCTCCCGAGCATTCCCCCGTTCTTGAGAAGGCCGCCGTCATTCGGTAGGCTGTGGTACGTGCGCTCGCCTCTAGACCACAGTTCACGTGTCTCTCATTGCTGGCCGGGAAGGCATGAATTACACCTCCTCAGTTTCCCGGTCAACCCGCGTCCTCACAGCCGCAACCGGCCTCTCACTCCTCGTCCTGCCGGTGCTGGCGGCCCATCCATCTCTGTGGGCGGGACTCGTAGGGCTCTCCTTTGCAGCGTCTCTGGCGCTCGTTCTCCTTTGGAGGCGAGATCCTCTCACAACCCACCAGGTCCTCTGGGGGGCATTGCTCTTTCGCCTTGCCTTTCTTCCGCTCCTCCCGGGGCTAACCGACGACCTCTACCGGTACATTTGGGACGGGTGGCTCCAGATGGAGGGGATTAATCCCTATCGGTATCGTCCCGAAGCGGAGGCACTGGCGCCCTTTCAGACCAGTCCGCTGTACGAAGACCTCAATTCGCAGCCGTACTACAGCGTGTACCCCCCCCTTACACAGCTGGTTTTTGCCGTAGGGGGATTCTTTTACTCGATCGACTGGAGGATCAGCTACTTCGTTTTGAAAGGGCTCTTTACCGCGGCCGAGTTCGGCGGACTCCTGCTTCTCAGCCGACTGGTTACCGCGCGAAACCTGCTTTTGTATGCGTGGAACCCACTCGTGCTGATGGAAACGGCGGGGCAGGGACACACGGAGGCACTGCTTCTCCCATTTGTGATTGGCGTGATCTGGGCAGTCCGACGAAACAGGGCATACTGGGCCTCTCTCTCCGTCGCAGGAGCGGGACTGGTAAAAATCTACCCGTTCGTTTTGGGGCCGTTTCTGCTCCGGCGGTTCGGCGTCCGAGCCGTCTGGCCGGGTACGCTCCTCGTCGTCGCCGTCAGCCTGCCCTACCTCGCCCCGTACACGCTGCCGCACCTGAAGGCCTCGGTGGATCTGTTTGCGAACCTGATGGAGTTCAATGCCGGGCTGTATTACCTCATCAAGTACGTAATGCGGCTTCTCACGGGGGCGGACTGGAGCAAAGTGATCGGCCCGGTCTTTCGCTACGTCTTTCTGGGGACGCTTCCCGTCCTCTACTACCTCGACTGGCGACGGGGCTGGTCCATTCGATGGGCGTGTCTGCTGACGCTGGGTCTGTTCCTCGTGTTTAGCACGACCGTCCATCCGTGGTACTTCGTCCCGATCCTCGCGTTGGCCGTTCTTCACAAGCGTCCGGCCTGGCCGTGGTTCTGGGTCGCATCGCTTTCCATTGGCACGTACCTCTTTTACGTGGACGGGCCCTACTGGACGTGGATCATCCTGGGCTGGGGGGGAGGGGCTTTCCTGGGAACGTACCTCTACTGGGACTCCCTGAGTGAGTTCTTGGGAGGGTGTTCAACGATCCTCGTCGCCAAAATGGACGACCTCCTCGGGATCTAAGTGCAGTCAAGCGTATGTCTCCATCCGAGCAAGAGGACCGCGTTCGAGAGAGTGTGCTCGTTAGAATCCGTTTCCGCTGGATAATGACCGGATACCACAAGGTTCTGCTTGACCTTATTTAACGCTCCAGCTCGGACTCGTAGTGAGAGAGGATGTCTGCCGGCTCCGTATTTTCAACGTCCATCCAGACGTATTCGTCGTAGCGACGGAACCAGGTGAGCTGACGTTTTGCGTAGCGCCGGGTATTTCGCTTAATGAGGCGCACCATCTCGTCGTACTCAATCTCGCCGCGGAGATGCCGAATGGGCTCCCGATAACCGATCGTACTCAGAGGCGGCTCGTCGAGCTCAACGCCTTCAATCTCCATGACGTCGTGCACTTCGTCGAGGAGGCCGTCCTCCAGCATCCGGTCGACCCGGCGGTTAATGCGGTCGTAGAGGATCTCCCGATCCCGGTTGAGGACGACGGTGGTAAACGAAAAGGGCGGCTCCGGCTGGTTCTCGTGATAGTACGTGAGGGGCTTGCCGGTCCCGTGGTACACCTCAAGGGCCCGAATCACTCGCTGGGTCTTTGTGGGATCGGCCTTTTCCGCCTGGGTGGGGTCGACCTCTTTGAGTTCCTCGTACAGAGCTTCGGGGCCTTCTCGGTCGAGTCGCTTCTCCAGCTGCGCTCGCACCTCGTCGTCTACGTCCGGAACGTCAGCCAGTCCGTACTGGAGCGCGTGCAGGTACAAGGTCGCTCCCCCCACGACGATGGGGACTCGGTCGCGTGCGAGCACCTCACGAATGCGCTCGTTGGCCTCCTCTGCATACGTTCCGGCCGAAAACGGCTCGTGCAGCGAGCGCTCACCAATAAAGTGATGGGGTACCCTCGCCTGGGCCTCCGGGCTGGGTTTGGCCGTGCCAATGGTCAGCTCACGATACACCTGTCGGCTGTCCGCCGAGATGATTTCTGCGTCTACTGCGTCGGCCACCTCGAGGCTCAACTCCGTTTTTCCGACGGCCGTCGGGCCGGCAATCGTGAGAAACGGCTCCTGAGGGACACGATCGGATGGTGCAGCCATCTCTGTTCGACACACTAAATTCCGAAGATGCTGGGATGACTCCGATGAATCCGGTATTGTCCCGAACGTTTCTCTGCACACTCCGTCGGGAGGCGGACACGCTCCGAACTCACCATCTCCTCACAGCCAAAGAATCTCCCCTCCGTCGGGGGCGAGGCTCTCGTCGGCTGCACTGAACGTCATTGCGACCAGGGGGGTCGGATAGCGTCCATATTCAGTACTCTCGGGTAAAATTCGAACGAGGGTACGCCATTTTCACGCCTCGGAGCCAGGGTTTTCCGAAACCGTTGAGCCTTACGAGCGTGGACTTTAAGTGACGGTGAAGTGCTCTCGTCTCCTCGGTCGTCGTAGCACTTTGCTTTGCCTTCCATCATCATGACACGAGACACGACGAGGGGCTCGAATTATGAATTGGATTTATCAGGTACTCAGCTTCTTTGTGGCATTCGGGCCAATCATCCTGGGAACGGTCCTCTGGCACTTCATCTGGAGTGACGACTCCGACTCCTCCGGAGGACCTCCGGGCGGCCCCGACTGGAAGCCGGCCCCTCCGCCTCCGTCGTTCTCGGGAGACCGACTTCCAAAACGGGATCGGCCCGTCCACAGTCCGGACCTCCCCACCCCCAAAGAGGCATAGCCGCAGACTTTCTGTCTGGAGATGGGGCAAGGACGGTCCGCGAACCTCTCTCGTCCAGTTGTATGTGAGGTCTTCTCTTCAGGAGAGGAGATTTTTTCTGCCCCGACTCTCCGTTTCCGTCGCCTACTGGTGCAAACATGGACCGAATGTCCGTCTCGGGTA
>CAZCUZ010000003.1:35609-48623 GCA_964502085.1 uncultured Salinivenus sp.
TCTCCGTTTCCGTCGCCTACTGGTGCAAACATGGACCGAATGTCCGTCTCGGGTATCTTCTGGAGGAACGGGTTCTCCTCAGAGGAGACGCGGTTCGTTCTTCAGAGCCTTTCTCGACGACACACCTACGAATAAGAACATCCCCACTTTATGGACCTTTTCAACCGCGCTGAACTGCGACGGCTTGCTGAATTGCAGGACGACGTCTGTATTTCCCTGTACATGCCCACGTTCCGCAACGAGTCCGATTGGTCGCAGAACACCACCCGTCTCAAAAATCTCCTCCGGGACGCTCGGAATCAGTTGCGAGAACAGGAGTATCGGGAGGACGCCATCGACGACACTCTCGAAGAGGCCCGAACCCTCTTGGACCGTCCCGGGTTCTGGCGAAGCAACATTGGAGACGGCCTTGCGCTGTTCATCACCTCGGAAACGACCGAGTCGTTTCGGCTTCCCTTGCCGTTCGACGAGGTTGTCGTCGTGGGCGATCGTTTTCACCTGAAACCCTTGTTCCCACTCATCGCGGCAAACAATCGGTTTTACCTGCTGGCACTGAGCAAGAACAACGTTCAGCTCTTACAGGGAACGCACCAGTCGGTGAGCAAGGTGGAAGTGACCGAAATTCCGGCCGACATCGTCGAGGCCATTCGACAATACGAGGACCCCGAAAAGCAAATTCAGCTGCACGTTCAGAACCGTACGTCCGACGGTGAAGGAGGGGATCGCATGGACGCCGCCTTTCACGGCCACGGAGGCGGCGACGCCGACGACATGAGCGCGGAACCTCAGGATGAGTTGAAGCGGTTCTTCCGGGAGGTGGACGAAAGTGTAAGCGAGTATCTTGGAGGAGAAGAGGTCCCACTGGTTTTGGCCGGGGTGTCGGAGTACTTGCCGCTATACCGGAGTGTGAACAACTACCAGCATCTCATTGAGGACGAAATCGTTCCCGGAAACCCGGAGTCCTTCAGCATCGACGAGCTCCACGAAAAAGCCTGGGCCATTGTCGAGCCCATTTTCCGGACGGAAGAAAAAGAAGAGCTCGATCGATTTGAGCAGCTGTATTATCAGGACGAGGATATGGCCTCGGACGACTTCCACGAAATCATTCCGGGCTGTGCGTACAGTCGAGTAGACACGCTCTTCGTCCCGGTTGGAGAGCATCGCTGGGGACGCTTCGATCCGGACACGAATACCGTTGAGGTCCACGAGTCGCAGGAGCCGGGCGACGGAGACCTCTTGAACTACGCAGCGGTCTCGGCTTACCTGAATGGGGCAACGGTGCATGCGCTGGGACCCGAAAAGATGCCGGGAGGGAGAAGTATTGCGGCCACGTTTCGGTATCAGGCGGACGTTTCGGCCAACGAGAGTGGCTAAATAGGCCTGCGGCAAAGTTAGAAGAACTGAGGCCCAGCACGGCGAGAGTAGCTCTGACGGAACCCCAGTGTGATTCTCGCCGCTCCGGGCCTCAGTCTTCCGATCCGAGCGGGCGAGATCGGACTTGACATTCTACTAGTTCGTGATAAAATTATTTATCGAGTGTATCATTATGAACGATATTATATATTATCAAGAATAGGATATGCCTCTCCTTTCACGTTTTCTGAATGATATATCCTCAGACCACACGCGTCGGGCCTACGAGACGGACCTTGATCGCCTACGGAAACATCTGAACGCATCCGGGACGAATCTCAGGATTGAGGACGCCACGGAAGAGCACCTGGCGGCGTTTCTTCAGAGCATGAAGGCCCAAGATCTATCGCTTTCGACGCAGCGGCGTCGAATGTCCGCAATCCGACGGTTTTACGACTGGCTCGTCGATCACGATCGGCGAACCACCAATCCAGCTCGTGCGCAGACGTTCCAAATCGCGCAGGAGGAAAGCGACTCCGAGGACCCTCGCTTTCTGTCGCAGGAAGAGGTCGAGAACCTGCTCGCAAGCGTGCCTACTGACACGAAGGCTGGGCAGAGGAACCGTGCGATTCTGCTGATCCCAATTTACGCCGCGCTTCGACGGAGTGAACTTGCGTCGCTGAACATCGGAGACGTTCGTCCGCTGGGTCGACACTGGATCATCGATTCCTCGCCACAGAGCCGTTCGCGGGGAGGATACGTAAAAATCCCGAATGCCGTGGCCCGGATCATTCAGAACGTAATCGCGCTCTACGAGGACGAAACCGGGCCGCTCTGGCGCTCATTCAGCAATCGAAACTACGGAGAGCGGATGAGCCCGGATGCCTTATATAAAGTCGTCCGTCGTGCAGGGAATCGGGCAAACCTTGGTGCTCTCGACATCGATACGCTGCGCCGTACGGGCCTTCGTCTCGCTGCCAAAAACGGCGCGACTCTGCATCAGATCAAGAGCCACGCCCGAGCGACGAATGCGTCCTCACTCGCGAGGTACGTTGAAACGGCACCCTCCACGAGCCGCTTCCGGGACTCACCGGGTGATTACATTGAGCTGCCGATCGATCCTGGAGAACACCTCTCTATGAAAAACGAAAACTAATTATCGTTAGTTTTCGTTTTTCATCACGGGGATTTACCTTGCGTGTGGTCTTGCTTGCAACATGCATTACTTCTCTGGAGGTATGAGCGATCCGTCCTCGTCTGTCCCGCAGCGTTCGTCCCAGTCGTCAGTTGTCCGGTCCGAGCAAAGCAATCGATCCGATGGTGTTGACCACCTGCCCCTCAACGCCCCCGACGACGCCGAGAGCTCGATCCAGTCGGACCAGTCGTTAATCCGTCGATGGCTCGCTGAAAAAAGTACGCGGACGCAGGAAGAGTATGCTCGCGACATTGAACAGTTTGTGGACGTTGTCGATCTCCCGTTGCGGCGCGTAACCCTCGGTCACCTGCAACGCTACAGAGAACACCTCGCCGATCAGGACTACGCGGACTCGACGCAGAAACGCAAATTATCCGCCGTTAAGAGTCTCTTCACGTTCGGGACGAAACTCCGGTACTTTGCACACAATGTGGGCGCTGCGCTGTCGACACCGTCTGTGCGTAATGATCGGGCACAACGAATTCTTTCAGAGTCGGACCTCTGGGCAATTCTGCGTGATGAAAAAGATCTGCGCAATCACGTCCTTCTACGGCTTTTCTATGCGTCGGGTGGTCGCCTCTCCGATCTGGAAGGGCTTAGATGGCGGGACCTCAAGGATCGGCCGGATCTACAGGGGCCCGAGGGTCAACCCGGCGGTCAAGTCACATTCTATGGCAAAGGTGGAAAGACACGGGCCGTCACCCTCTACAGCAAAATCTGGAGCCTCGTTGTCCGCCTCAATGAGAGCGAGAAGAATGACGGATACGGAGAACCGGACGATCCCGTCTTTCACTCTCAGAAAGGCGGTAGCCTGTCCCGGACCCAGATCTGGCGGGTCGTGAAGAAGGCAGCGACGCGTGCCGGAGTGAAGTTGACCGAGAAAACTGGATCTGACGGGTTGGTTGAGCGAGACGAACACGGCGATCCCATCATGACTTCTGAAGTCTCACCGCACTGGTTCCGGCACGCTCATGCTTCGCACGCCCTTCAAAAAGGAGCGGACCTCGAGCTCGTTAGGGATACGTTGGGACATGAGAGTATCGAGACGACGAAAACGTACCTCCACGCACAGCCCGACAAGTCGTCCTCCTATTACGTCGACGACGCACCGGATTTTGACGGCGACGCATAAGCTTCCACGACGGAAAAGGTAGAGCGCTGAATGAGAGAAAATCCCGCTGGGAGCGGGTCGGCCGGGCAGACTATTCGTGCCAGACGGGCGTTCCCTCGAGAATGAGATTCTCCCCGAGCCACCGATAGCGGACGTTTTTCAGTGTCGTAAACGGCTGGCCCTCGTGCTCGCCGTTAGGGTTCAGGTTCGGAAGCGCTCGCTGTCCCCCGACGAGCATGGGAGCAATTGCCAGAACGAGGTGATCCGCGACCCGATGGGTGAGGACGCTCTCGATCACCTCGACTCCCCCCTCCACCATCAGATTTACGATCCCTCGCCCGGCCAACGTCTCCAGCAGAGACGTCAGGCAGATTCCCTCCTCGGTACAGGAAAGCCGAACGACGGTCGCCCCCTCTGCCTCGAGTCGGTCCTGTCGATCTTCCGGAGCCGACTCATTCGTCGCGATAATAGGCATGGGCCCCTCCCCAGAAAGCAGTCGAGCATCGAGGGGAAACCGGAGTTCCGTGTCCAGAATGACGGGGATGGGATGAGGCCCCTCTGAATGCCGAACCGTAAGCCGAGGCTCATCACTGAGAATGGATTCAACGCCTGTGAGAACGGCGTCATGGGCTGCTCGGAGCTCATGCGTGAACGCACGGGACTGATCGTCGCGAGCGGACAGGGGCTGTCGATCCGACGTCGCAATGGATCCATCGAGGCTCTGCGCGTACGTGAGCGTCACGAACGGACGCCCCGTTTCTCGAACGTGTTTGTTCGCTTGCTGATGAAGCCCGCCGAGGTCCATTCCATGTGGATTTTCTCGCGCCCCAGCGCTCAGTGGACCCAGATCCAAAAGGTGACGCATGCGGTGCACCTTCGTCCGCAGATACGCCGAGTTGTGTCGGTTGACGTGGGGTTGAAGGGGAACGCGCTCTGAGACCGAGATGCCGTGCTCTTCGAGACTTTCAATCTTTTCCGGGTTGTTCGTCAAGAGCTTGATCGACTGAAGCCCCAGATCTTTGAGGATCTGGGCCCCGATCGAATAATCGCGTTCGTCTGCGCCGTGGCCCAGCAAATGATTGGCCTCTACGGTGTCATACCCTTCGTCCTGGAGGTTGTATGCCTTCAGCTTGCTGTGGAGTCCAATGCCCCGTCCCTCCTGTCGCAGGTAGAGAAGGACGCCGGCCCCTTCTGAAGCAATGCGACGCATTGAGGCGTCGAGCTGCTCCCCGCAGTCACAGCGAAGCGATCCAAGTACGTCTCCCGTGAAGCACTCCGAGTGCACGCGTACGAGGACGTCGTCCTCGTTTTCGACGTCGCCGTGAATGAGGGCAAGATGATCCTTGTCGTCCTCACTGTTTTCGTAGAGGGAAAGGGTGAACTCCCCGTCCACAGTGGGGATGCGGGCACTCGTTAGACGCTGGACCGAGAGGGTTTCCATGGAGTAGCTGTGTAGAGCGTCCGAGGAAGCCGCACGGGAGAACGGGCAGGATTGACGGGGTACCGGATCTATGACAGGGGGCCTCTCTTGTTTCTCCACCGTCCCACATCGGGGACCGTCGTCCGGGGGAGACGTTTGCATAAACACAAACTTCAGAATTCGTTCGGTTGTCGGGCTCGATCCTCGTGAAAACGTTTCCCCGGCCGACGCATTACAGGAGGGGCTGCAACGCCCCCCCAGATTCTGCTCTCACAAACGCAGGGGATCGCGAAATGACCTTCTTCCCCATCCTCGTCGGCGCCCTGTATCCAGGAATCAATCGTGGCCTGAGTGCCGATTTGTTGGCCACCCAGGCCCTCGGGGGCACCGGTTTGCGGGTGTGTACGGCTCACGTCGTGGCGGGTCGAGGACGCGTCACGGACGTCTTGAACGTGCCGACGGACACTGTAAATGCTCAGCTTGAGCATCTGGCAGCGACGGAAACGCCCACCGCGGCAAAGGTGGGAATTATCGGAGATGCCCCCACTGTCGAGTCGACCTTCAAGCAACTGGAGCAGCTCGACGGTCCCGTGCTTCTGGACCTCACGCTCAGTGGACCAAGTGGAGAGGACGTGCTGGGCCAGCGGGGATTGGAAGCGTTGCTCGAACACCTCCAGAGGCCGGACCTCGTCACCCTCCGGAAAAGGGACGCCTCCCTGATCGCCGGAATGGAAATTCCGACCCTCGACGACGCACAGGTGGCCGTGCAGCGTATTGCTCAGCAGGGAGCCGGACAGGTCCTTCTCCGGTGTGGCCAACTTTCGACCCACCATTTCGATACTCAATCCAGTCCGCCGGAGTATGCAGTTGACTTATACTACGATGGGAACGATATTGCTCTATTCGAAGCCCCATTTCTATCGGGTCTTGATTCGATGAATGGGGCCTCCAGCGGGTTTACCATCCCCCTGTTACAGATGCTGCAGGACGGTCTCCCCGTCGAAACGGCTCTCCATAAAGCGAAAGGGCAAGTCACCGAGGCCCTTCGGGACGCACAGCAGGCAGAACCGCCCAACCAGGTTCAGAACTTCTATGAAAGCCTCCGTCCGCACACCGACCTTCCAACTCCGACGATCAGAGAGAGCACGTGACGAGAAAGGCCTTACGGTCTTTTCTCTGTGCCCTCCCTCCTTTGCGTGATCCTTCCAGAGCCCTCCTTAAGTTCATGCCCAACGATGAGCGGGATCAGGAAAAAACCACGATCTACGACGTGGCCGAACACGCTGGCGTGGCCATCTCCACCGTGTCGCGCGTCCTCAACAACTCTCAGGACGTGTCCGACGCAACCCGAGAAAAGGTGATGAAAGCCATTCGGGAGCTCCAGTTCCGTCCCAACCGCACGGCCAAGTCTCTCGCCCAGCGGGCCACCCGGACCATTGCGGTGGCTGTTCCCACGTTCACGACGCCGTTCCACAACGAGCTCCTCAAAGGCGTTCGAGATCGCCTTGATGATGCGGACCTCGACCTCTTACTCTGCGACCTCGATTGGGAAGCCCCCAAAGCAACGCTCCTGAACTTCCTCGAACGGGGAGCCATGGACGGGCTCATCGTCGCCGGGCTCCCGATCAACGAGGATACTGCCGAAGACCTCCTCACGCTCGGAGCTCCTGTGATCCTCATTGGGAATGAATGGTCCCCGTTGGACTCCTTTTACTGGGACGAAGAGCAGGGAGCCGAGATGGCCGTCAATCACCTCATCGAGCGTGGACATTCCCGGATTGGGATGATCACGACTCCCCATAGCAACCGGCTTCGAAATGCCCGCGTGAACGGGTACAAAGCGGCTCTCCAGGAGGCCGGAATTCCCTTCGATGAAGCGCTCGTCGCTCACGGGCAGACGCGGAAGCACGATGGATTCAGTGAGGAATCCGGCTACGAGGCCATGAACGAGCTTCTCAAGCTTGATGAACAGGTGAGCGCCGTGTTTGCCAGCAGCGACGTGCAGGCCATCGGTGCCTGGCAGGCCATCCGCGAGGCCGGCGCCGAGGTGCCCGACGATTACGCCCTCGTCGGGTACGACGACATTAAGGTGAGCCGGTTCATCGGCCTCACCAGCGTGGCTCAGAACATGCACTACGTCGGCGAACAGGCGACGGACGTATTGCTCAATCGGCTCAACAACACCGGTCCGGACGAGCCGATCTCCGAGTTGATCGAGCCCGAACTCAAAGTCCGGAAATCGAGCCGGGGCGCCGACCGCGACTAATTCCTCCCTTCCCACTCATCACTGTATTCGCCCTCCACCGGTTCTTCCCTCAATGGACCGCACACTGATCCAGGAGCACCTCGACCACACGCTCGACGTCACGCAGTTCGACGACCTTGGAGAGCACTATCGAGGAAAGGTTCGGGACACCTACCGACAGGATGACGAGCTCATTCTCGTCACGACCGACCGCATTTCTGCCTTCGACCACGTACTCTCCCAGACCATCCCCTTCAAGGGACAGGTTCTCAATCAAACGGCGGCCTACTTCTTCGACGCCACGGCGGACCTCGTTCCCAATCACGTGATCGACGTGCCCGATCCGAACGTGACGGTGGCAGAGGCGTGTGCTCCCGTCCCCATCGAGTTTGTCGTTCGGGGCTACCTGGCCGGGCACGCCTGGCGAGAGTACGATGCCGGTGCACGCACGCTCTGTGGCCGGGAGCTTCCCGACGGCCTGCGGCAAAGCGAACAGCTGCCGGAGCCGGTCGTCACCCCCACCACGAAGGCAGAAGAGGGACACGATCAGGACGTGACGCGGGAAGAGGCAATTGGATCGAGTGACCTGTCCGCTGCCGAGTACGACCAGCTTGCGGAATGGGCGATTTCGCTCTTCGAGCGCGGGACCGAGATGGCCGCCGAGCACGGGCTCATTCTCGTCGACACGAAGTACGAGTTCGGGCGTACGGCCGACGGCGACTTTGCCCTGATCGACGAGGTTCACACGCCCGACTCCTCTCGATACTATTACGCGGAGGGATACGAAGAACGGCTGGAGGAAGGGATTCCCCAGGAGCAGCTCTCGAAGGAATTCGTCCGGGAGTGGCTCATGGACCACGACTTTCAGGGACGAGACGGTGACGAGATGCCCACCCTCCCGGACGCGTTCCGAGTGCGCGTTGCGGAGCGGTACATCGAGCTCTACGAGACCGTAACGGGCCTCGAGTTTGAGCCCGACCTTCATCCGAATCCGGAGGAACGCATTCATTCCGCCCTCCAGGCCTTGCGTGCCTGAACTCCTTTCCCCCTCCCTTCACTCCGCGGTATAGGCGGCCGGGCGGCGGTCCTGAAGCACATCGTTGTACTGATTGATGTGACGATCCCGCGCCGAGAGCGGATCGATGGTGACGTCCCCGAGTTCGGTCTCGGCTTTCGATGCACGACGCAGAATTTCTCCGCCCGGGCCGCAAATCTCACTTTGCCCAATGAAGGTCAGGGTTTCCTCGTCCTTCTCCTCCTCCCCGTATCGGTTCGCCGTAATTGTAAAGACGTGATTTTCCCGTGCCCGAACGGGCATCGCGTCCGGACAATGCGGGAGCACCAGATTCGACGGGTGGGCGATGACGTCGGCCCCATTCAGGGCCAGGGTTCGAGCCGCCTCGGGGAAGTACCAGTCAAAACAGACCATCATCCCGAGAGAGTACGTCGTTCCCTGCCGCGTCGAGATCTCAAACACGGGGAATCCTAAATCTCCGGGCTGAAAAAGCGTATTCTCCTCGTAGAAGAGGTGCACCTTTCGGTACACGTGCACCTCCCGTTCGGGCTGGACCAGAACAGCGCTGTTGTAGAGGGCAGAACCATCGCGTTCCGGGAGGCCGGCCACGAGGGTTGCTCCGGTACGATCGGCGATCGACTGCAGCCGCCGGGTAGACGGTCCCTCGGGTACCGGCTCGGCAACCGTCTCCAAATCGTCCTTCGATTGAAAGAAGTATCCCGAGGTAAAGAGCTCCGGAAGGACAATCAAATCGGCATCGGTGCCCTCCAGGTGTCGCTCCACGACCTCGAGGTTTTGTTCGACCTGGAGATACGCCGGTGCAAACTGGAAATACGCAGCTTTCATCGATCGGGTGGATTTTGAATTCGACGAGTGCCCCTGCGGTCCCTCCCATTGGTCGTCGGACGCTCTCCTCCGTTGGCGTCCACTACGACGTAATCCAGAGACACGACATTATTGGAAACGGATGGCCCGAACCGGTTCGATCCGGGCGGCCACACGGGCGGGAATGTAGGCCGCCAGTCCACAGAGAATGAAGGTTATGCTCCCAACGATGAGGTAATCGACGGGATTCAACTGAATCGGGGCCGTCGTCATGTAGTACGCTTCCGCGGGGAGCGGAATAATCCCAAACTGCTGCTGGACGAGCCCGAGACTCAGTGCGAGTACCGACCCGAAGAGGGTTCCCACCGCCCCAATGAGGAGGCCCAGAGACAGAAAGACGCGTTTCAGCATCTTCTGCGAGGCGCCAAGGCTTTGGAGTACCCCAATCTCGCGGGTTTTTTCCAGGATCATCATGAGAAGAGTGCCCACGATGTTGAAGGCCGCGACGATGACGATGACCCCGATGACGAGGGGAATGATGCCCTGCTGAAGGTCCACCCACGCAAAGAGCGAGGAGTAGGGTTGAATTTGATAAATTGTGCGGGCCGAAGCCGGAAATCCAACGTTCCTCTCAATTTGTGCGGCGACCGAATCCACCGCCGAGATGTCTCGAACGGTGACGTCGAATCTGCTGACGGCTCCCTTTTGCATGCCGACCAGCGTGCGGGCAGTCGACAATCCCGTGAGTGCAAAATTGTCGTCGATGTTCGTAAGGGAGGTTTGGTAAATCCCGGCAACCTCGAATTGACGAACACGGGGTCGCTGCAGGCCGAGCCCCTGGCCTTCCTCCTCCGAATCCCGGAGCGAGAACGCCGTAACGTGGTCTCCCACGTTCAACCCCAGTCGCTCCGCCAGCGTCACTCCGACGACCAGTGGCGCGTGCTCCCCGTCGGGGTTCTGCAGCCGAAATTCCCCGCGAACGACGTGCTCCGCGAGATATCTCGGAGGGTGATCCGTTCCGAGGAGTTGTACCCCGTCAATGGAGTGCTCCGATTGGCGAAGCAATACAACGTCTTCGACCATGGGCACGACTCGCTCCACCCCGACCGTGGAATCAAGCGTGGTTTGAAGCGCCCGTCCCTCGTCCAGTGGGGCGTCCTGCAGGTGGTTCCGAACCTGAACATGGGCCCCGAAGCCCATAATCTTCTCCGTAATCTCCTGGCTAAATCCCCGAACGATGGCCAGGGACAGAAGCAAGGCCGCTACGCCGAGCGTCACCCCCCCCACTGCAACGTACGTAATGAATCGAAGAAAACTTCGGCCCTCGGCGCGCCCTTCGGCCCCCCAAAGATACCGAAATGCCATGAAGTATTCGAATCGACTGGACACGACCCTCGAGACTGTTGTGAGCAGAGGTGAATCCTTAACGGGACGCCGTATCGCGAGTTGCGCGATGGACGTCAAATCTCCGATCACTGTCGAACAACGAACCGCCGCCGGATGTAAATAAGAGTGGAACCGATTGACCTTTGTACCGAGGCCCCGTCCACCATGAACAACGCACACGTCCGCTCTCCCGAGCCTGAAAACGAGCCCGTTCACACCTACGCTCCCGGATCGGAAGAGCGTCAGGCGGTTCAGAAACGCCTTCGAGAACTGCGAGATGAGACCGTCGAGATTCCCGCGATCATTGGCGGGGAGCGGATCTACACCGACAGCATGAGCCGAATCTCGCCTCCTCACGATCACCAGCACACGCTGGGCCACGTGTACCAGTCCGGCGAGGACGAGGTGGAGCAGGCGATCTCCGCCGCACTGGAGGCCAAGGCAGAGTGGGCCGCCATGGACTTTTCCGATCGGGCCGCCATTTTTCTCCGGGCGGCGGAGCTTCTGTCGGGACCGTATCGCGACACCCTCAACGCCGCCACCATGCTCGGACAGGGCAAGAGCATCCACCAGGCCGAGATTGACGCGGCGTGTGAGTTCATCGACTTCCTCCGCTTCAACGTGCATTTCGCGGAGCAAATCTACCGCGAGCAGCCGAACAACTCGGACGGCATCTGGAATCAGCTGCAGTACCGACCGCTCGAGGGATTCGTTCTCGCAGTCACGCCCTTTAATTTCACGGCAATACAGGGCAATCTCCCCACGGCCCCGGCCCTCATGGGCAATACGGTTCTGTGGAAGCCCGCCTCCCGCTCCGTCTACTCGGCGTACGTTACGTACAAGGTCCTCGAGGAAGCAGGGCTTCCTCCCGGAGTCATCAACATGCTGCCGGCCGACGACGGTGCCGCCGTCGGAACACCCGCTCTCCAGTCCGAACACTTTGCGGGCCTCCACTTTACGGGCTCAAAAGACACCTTCGATCACTTGTGGAGCACCGTCGGGGAAAATCTCGACCGCTATCGGACCTATCCCACGATCGTCGGTGAGACGGGCGGAAAGGACTTCATCGTCGCCCACTCCTCGGCCGACATCAAACAGCTGTCGACGGCCATCTTCCGCGGCGCCTACGAGTACCAGGGACAGAAATGCTCGGCCTCTTCTCGTCTCTACATCCCCGAATCTCTCTGGGACGACGTGAAGGATCAGCTCGCGGAGTGGGCCCAAGACGTGTCTGTGGGTCCGCCCGAGGACTTTACGAACTTCGTAAATGCAGTCATCGACCAGCGAGCGTTCGACGAGATTGTCGGATACATCGAGCACGCCCGCGAGGACGACGATGCGGAGATCGTCTACGGTGGGGACTACGACGACTCGACTGGGTACTTTATTGAGCCGACGCTGATTCGGGCCCACGACCCCAAGCAAAAATCCATGCAGGAAGAGATCTTCGGGCCGGTGACCACGGCGTACGTCTACCCCGACGATAAGTATGCCTCCACCCTTACGCTGGTAGACGAAACCTCTCCCTACGGCCTGACCGGTTCAATCTTCGGATCGGATCGAGCCGCCATTAAACTGGCACGGGACATCCTCGAACAGGCTGCCGGCAACTTCTACATTAACGACAAGCCCACCGGCGCCGTGGTCGGACAACAACCCTTCGGAGGCGCCCGCCGCTCGGGGACGAATGACAAGGCCGGATCGGCGTACAATCTCATGCGATGGGTCTCCCCCCGCGCCACCAAGGAGAATTTCACTCCCCCGGAGCATTATGGCTATGAGTGGAATCAGCCCGACCAGACGCAAAGTGCGCCGGTGACGGCCGATGAGGCCGGAGATGGATCCGTCCGTGCTTGATCCTTCTCTCCTGACTGAGAATCATCGCTCCCTTTTGTCTGGACTGGTCTCCATGCAGGACGGATGTAGATTCTCTCCCGGAGTCGCCCCAACGATTTTTCCCGCCTGTGCGCTCCACCTTTCGAAGCGTCGCCCATCCTGATGGCAGGCCGGCGGGTATGGTGTATGCCCAGTGGATCGTCGGTCCCCTGGGTACGTGCACCGTTCCGATCATGATTGGGGCGACCGCCTCCGCGCTGGAAGGCAATCCGGTCTGGGGCTACCTCGTGTGGGGCTTTCCGGTCGCCCTCCTTGCCGCTAGCATCTGGACGCACTTTGCGCTCGCGACGACGCCGGCCGAACTGCACCTCCGGTCTGGTCAGTGTGCCGTCCAAACTGTGTACGACGTGCTCTACGACCGGCCGCTCCGGTGGTCAAACCTGTACGACGTACGCGTCTCCTCTGATCGGATTGAGATTTCTGTCGGCTGGACGACCCGGCTGTGTCGGCGTGAAGACTGGCCGGAGTTTTCTCAGCTCCGAGATGCATCGAATCGTGCCGTCCAACCTCCTCTTCCCTCTTCATCGGCTTCTTAGCCTGTATTTCGCCCCCCATGTTCTTGTTTGAT
>CAZCUZ010000003.1:48723-66038 GCA_964502085.1 uncultured Salinivenus sp.
AATTGCAATAACGGAAACACTTTTACTCGCACCGGCCCCCAGACGAACGGTTCATTCCCATGGCCCGACTCGAAATCGACCCGGACGCGAAGCGCCCTGCAAGCGTCCAACTCGTCGACCAGCTCCGCTACCTGATTGCGACTGGACACTACAAAGTCAACGATCCCCTTCCCTCCACCCGCGCCCTCGGCGACCAGCTGGACATCTCCTTCCACACCGTCCGGAAAGCCTACCAAAAACTGGAAGAGGAGGGCTTGCTTGCCTCCCAGGTCGGAAGCGGATATACAGTAAAGGAACGTGCCCCCCTCGCCAAGAGCGAACGGATCGAGCGCGGAGCAAAAGTCGTCCAGGACGCCCTTCAAAATCTAATCGGTCTCGGCCTCGACGAAGCAGAGATTGAGTCGCTCTTCCAGGAGCAAACCAACCTCCTCGACCACACGGGACTGGAACGGAAACTGGTCTGCGTAGGGCCTCACCCCGAACTGAACTCGATGTGTGCCGAACAACTCAGCTCTGCCCTCCAACACGCCGTCCGCCCAATTACGCTGTCTCAGCTGGGGCGTCACCAGGACGCCGATTACGCCTTTACACCCTACACGTATCTCAACCGAGTGCTCGAACAGCTGCCGAGAGGAGACACCCTGGGATACGTCACCCACCTCCCCTCCCGAATCCTGGAGCACACGGCCCGTCTCCTCGACCGACAGGCCCTCGGGCTCGTGACTCGGTACCGAAGCACGATCCCTCCCATTTCCGAAGAGCTTCGCGAGCAGACGGCGTTTGGCGGACAAGTCATCGCTGCTTCGATTGAAGAAGGCGTCGAACACCTTCCGAACGTCGTCGAACAAACAGGCTTTCTGCTTTATACCTCCGACAGTGAACGGAGGCTCCTCCCCTTCCTCAACGACGAGGGGCCCGACTCGGCAGAAGTGAAGTTGATCGTTAGCCAGGACTCACTCGAGGCAATTGCCGAAGCCGTTCCCGTTTAACTCTTCTCGGACTCATCTTCCGGCGTGTCGGACTTTTCGTCCTGTTCGTCCGGCGGGGCCAGGTGTCCGTCGCCCTCCGCCGGCCGGTCTCGACTTTCCTCATCCGCCTCCGTCTCCGGAGCAAGCGAACTCGGAATAGAGTCCGCCCCCTCCCGTCGGTCCACGCGGGAATGCGGTGAAGCCTCAGCCAACTGCGGGCGCGGCTCCCTCGGATCCCGAAAGCCCGGAACCGCGTCGAGCCGATCGGCCTCCGGCTCAGGTTCCTCGCCCCAGAGCCCTTCTTCCACCTCGACAGAAATGGTTTCGAACGGCTCGTCTGCCCCCACGGCGACGACACTCGGCGGCTCCTCTTCTGCTTCGTCCTTCTCCTGGTCGGGATACTTGACCCGGACGTGATAAATGCCCATCAGCATCTTCAGAAACGTGTCCTTGATGAGACGAAGATCCTGGAACGTCAGGTTCGTCTCGTCCAGTTGGCCGTCGTCAATTCGCTCCCGAAAAATTAGGTCAATCAGGGACTTCAACTGCTTGTGCGACGGATCGTCCAGACTCCGGCTCGCTGCCTCGATGGAGTCGGCCAGCATCAAAATGCCCGTCTCCTTTGAGTCCGGTTTCGGGCCGGGATATCGAAACTCAGACTCGAGCACGGGAGAATCCTCCTCTTCAGAACGCCCAACGGCCTTCTGATAAAAATACTCGATCCGTGCCGTCCCGTGATGCGTGGGAATGAACTTCAAGACGCGCTCCGGAAGGTTGTACTCCTTTCCCATTTCCAACCCTTCCTTCACGTGGCTTGCGATAATGAGAGCACTCATCCGGGGTTTTAGCCGATCGTGCGGGTTCACACCCGTCCGCTGATTCTCGACGAAATACTCCGGCTTGAGCATTTTGCCGATGTCGTGATACAGCGCCCCCACGCGGGTCAGAAGACTGTGCGCCCCGATCCGGTCGGCAGCCGCCTCGGCGAGGTTTGCAACCTGAAGCGAATGATTGAACGATCCGGGAGCACGGAGACTGAGATCGCGGAGCAGCTTGTTGTTCGTGTCCGAGAGCTCGAGAAGTGTGAGATCCGTCGTAATGTCGAAGGTCCGCTCCAGCGCCCACAGAAAGAGCGACGCCGTAATGGTAACGGAGGCGCCAATGGCCGCAAAGATGAGCTCGCGCCCGTAAAGTCCTGCGGGCGTCCCCAAATACAACCAGCTTGCAGTGAGCACCAGCAGGTATCCGATGAAGACCAGACCCGCACTCACGAAAAACTGTCCTCGGTTCTTGATGTCACGGACGCTAAAGATCCCGAAGGCCCCCGCAAAGAAGGTCGCCAGGGTGTACTCCAGGTCCAATCCCATCATCTGCCCGCCGGTAAAGGCGAGAATGAGGGTCCCAAACAACCCGATGCGCGAGTTGAAGACGATGGTCAAAAGCACCGAGGCAAGCGCCACGGGAACGACGTACAGATTGGCCCAGGACGCGCGCACTGCCACCCCGAAAAGCGCCACAATAAATCCGAGAAGGAGGGTTATGAGGACGAGGTCCCGGTCCTCCCACCACACGTCCGGCCGCAGGAGATACAGGTAGAAGAAAAAGAAGCTGAATCCCAGAAGGGCAAACAGTGCCTCCCCGAGTGACTGCTTCCACACGATTTCCGAAGCCATCCGCTCGTTCTTGACGCGCTCGAGGGACGTGAGTTGCCGTTTGATCTCCGCCGTCACTCGCTCCCCCTTCCGAACGATTACGTCTCCTTCCTCGACGCCTCCCTGAATGGCCGTAACGTTTTGGGCGCGGCGATTTCGCTCCTGCAGCGTCTCCGCCCGCATGTATTCCAGCGACGGCTGGAAAATGCCCCGGAAAAACGAAAAGGCGATGTCCGCGTCTCCCGGATTTTCGGGAAAGCCCCCCTGAAGCTGTTCTTCTACGTACTGATAGGCCTCATTCAGGCCGTATACGTTGTCTTTGTCGACGGACCGCTGCGTTCGTTTTTCGGAGTTGCGAATGATGATCGCGTCGGTGTGGATCGAGTCCCGTGCACGATCCATGACCCCGACGTTGAGAAGCTGCGATGCCAGGCGAAACGCTTCGCCTAAAAGCTCCCGATCCAAACGCTGATTGGAATCCGGTGCCGTCGGCACGTCCGCCTCGAGCCCCCGAACCTGCTGAGCGTACGACCCTGCGAGTCTCTGCCACTGCGACGTGGAGAGGGCAACCACGGCATTCCGTCGACCGCGCACGTACCTCATGGAGTCTCTTCGCGCCTCCTGCGCCTCGCCCTCGGCGCGGTGAACTCGAAAATCTGCATAGGCCGCAAAAATGCGGTCAAGTTCTTCCGTCAGACTGTCCCGATTGGCTTGCAGCCGTTGGCGAGCCTCCGTGCGCTCGCGGAAATATGGGGGAGTGTTCTTGCGAACCGTGTCTCGTTTCGCCTCAACCTGCTCCTGATCGACGTACACGGGGAAGTCAAACGGCGCCTCCAACGTGGACTGACGCCAGGTGTCCCCAACCTGTACGGTGTACTCGTAGACCTCCCCCCGCGGAAACGCGGCAATCGTGATGCCGATCAGGAAGAGGAGGAGACCGCCCCGCACCGCCCAATACTGCCAGCGCGATGCGTCGTCCTCGGTGCGACCACTCGTTTCCAATTCGTGGCCCACCGGCTGGGCAGTGCGTCGGCTCCATCCAAGTTGATCTAACAGTCCCATGATCTCACGTCGCTCATCGAGGCGGCACAGCGAGGCCCATCGAAGGAATCGATCTTCGATCCATGAATGATTGAACCGGGGGCAGGATCCTCTTTCACCTGCGCCCACGGATGGCAGTGAAAGGAACGGAAGTACACGTCGATGTGCATCTCGCCCGTTACTCGGGGAGTCCTCCCTCCTCCACGAGCGCCTCAAACTGAGCGGCAGTGTCAATTTCGACAATTCGAGTGCCCTGCTCGCGCGCCGCCTGGAGCTTCGAGCCGGGATTTTTCCCAACGACGAGAAGATCCGTATTTCCGCTCACACTGGACGTAACGGTGCCACCGGCCCGTTCGATCGCCTCAGAAGCGTCTGCCCGCGTCCAGTCGGGCAACGAGCCAGTGAGGACGATCGTGAGCCCGGACAACGGCAGCGACTCGGCGGACGCATCCGGAGCTTCGTGGGGTTTCCGGTGTACGTTCACGCCCTCGGCCTTGAGCTCCCGAACGAGACGCCGGTTCTTTTCGACCTCGAACCAGTCGACAATGCTTTCAGCAATCGTCGGCCCAATGCCGTCAATTGCATTCAACGCCTCCGCATCTGCCTCCATCAGGGCATCGATCGACGCGAAGTGCTCAACGATCGTCTCGGCGACGGTCTTGCCCACGTGCTTGATTCCAAGGGCAAACAAGAGCCGGCTGAGCGAACGATCCTTCGACGCCTCGATGGCCTCCGTTAGATTTCGTGCACTCTTTTCGGCGAATCGTTCCAGAGAGATCAGATCCTCCTCGTCAATCCGATAAATGTCCGCGAGCGTCTCGATGAGGCCGATGTCCACAAGCCGATGCGACAGCTTCTCCCCCATTCCTTCGACGTCCATGGCGTCGCGCTGGACGAAGTGCTCGACCAAACGCTTAAACTGGGCCGGACACTCGCTATTTTGGCAGTAGTAGTCGGCCTCGTCCGGCAGCCGAACCAACTCCGTTCCACAGGCGGGGCAGTGATCGGGAAAGGTCCAGGGCTCCTCCTCCCCGGTGCGAGCATCCGGAACGGCACGCACGACCTGTGGAATGACGTCCCCCGCCCGCTTTACGACCACCGTGTCGTCGATGCGAATGTCCCGGTCCTGAATGTAATCTTCGTTGTGGAGCGTGGCCTGCGAGACCGTCACCCCCCCCACCTCCACCGGCTCCAGGACCGCCTCCGGATTCACGGCCCCGGTGCGTCCCACGTTCACCACAATGTCCGTGAGGGTCGTCGTCGCCTCCCGAGCCGGAAACTTGAAGGCGATCGCCCAGCGGGGCGCGTCCGTGATCGCCCCCAGTTCGTCTCGATACTCGTGCCGGTCAATCTTGACGACGACGCCGTCGACCTCGTAATCGAGGCGGTCCCGACGCTCGATCCAGCTCTCGCAGAAGTCGAGCAACGGATCCAGTTCCTCAAAGCGCTCGCTGTTCGGCTCCAGCGGAAGGCCGAGAGCGTCGAGTACGTGAAGAAGCTCCCGGTGGGTGGACGGGGACGCGCCCGTCATCGGACCCACGGCAAACGCAAAAAAACTGAGCGGCCGACGGGCCACGACGGACGGGTCGAGTTGACGGAGCGTCCCGGCCGCCGCGTTTCGCGGATTTGCGAAGGGCTGCTTCCCCTCTGCGACCAACTCCTCGTTCAGCGCTTCAAACTCGCTCTTCCGCATGAACACCTCTCCCCGAATCTCGATCTCGTCGGGCGGCTCCCGCCCGTTTTCCGCCCCAGCCGGAATTCGAAGGGGGATGCGGTGAACAGTCCGGATGTTGTGGGTGACGTCCTCCCCCACCGTCCCGTCGCCCCGCGTGGCGGCGACCTCGAGCTGCCCGTCCTTGTAGGTCAGTGCAATGGCCACCCCGTCGATCTTGAGCTCCGCCACGACGGCCGGCTCCACCTCTCCAAAACGCCCCGCGAGGCCCCGTCGGCACCGCTCGTACCATTCGCGCAGCTCGGTGCGATCGAATGCATTCGAGAGTGACAGGAGCGGCTGGGGATGCCGGTGCTTGTCGAACTCGTCAATCGGCTCGCCTCCCACCCGCTGCGTCGGGGAGTCCGGCGTCCGAACGTCGGGAACGGCCGCCTCCAGCTCCTTCAAATGCCGATAGAGCCGATCGTACTCGGCATCGGAGATGAGAGGATCATCCTGCACGTAGTACCTGTGATCGTGGCGGCGCACGACCCTGCGCAACCGCTCGGCCACCGATTCCGCCTCCTCGAACGACAGCACCTCGAAATCGACCTCCTCGAGCGACTCCTGGAGTGCTCGCGTCTCGTCAATCAAACTCATAGAGGAGGTGTGCCTGAAGATGATGGACGACGTAGCACGGCCCCCCGGTCGCCCTCACTACGGCTGCTCGGATGGTTCTCCGACGGGAATCGTGTCGGGGGTAACGGACAGCGTCGTCGCCTCGCCCCGGAGGGTGTCGACGAAGGACTCAATCTGTGACCGCGTAAGCTGGAGTCCCCCGACCGTGTCTGCGGGCTCTACCGAATAGAGATGGCCCTCGACGAAGAGTTGAACGTCGGAAAGCTGGTTTTCGAGGGTCACTTCCTCCTGAAACGGAAACACCCCGGCCTCTCCGTTCTCGATCCAGTAGGGGCGGCGCAGGTCCTCGTCGCGCTCGATGAGAATGGGGTTGACGTTCTCGGTCGCGAGAACTGTGAGATGGATCGTTTCTCCCAGGGTCACGTCGGCGGGCGGAGGGGCAGGATCCTCGGCGACGGCGGTGTCTTGTTCTGCGACCGTCGAGGTCGTGTCCGCGGTCGTAGGAGGCGACGACTCGACCGTAGAGTCCGAGGTCGTGCCGTTCGTGAAGTACGCGAGGCCCAATCCGACGAGTACGAGAAGAACGACCGCTATTCCGATCCCCGTCACGTACACTCGACGGTTGGCCGTGGACGTGTCGCTCCGATTGGACGGAGGGGGCGATCCCGGAGAAGCGGCTGGAGACGGGTCGGATGCGGGATCAGATCCGGAGGACGAATCGTCACTGCCGAGTGCCGTCGGCTCCCCAACAATGCCGGTGCCTCCTATACTACCCAAGTCACTGTTCTCCTCGTTCGGAGGCGGAGGCACATCCGGCTCCGAATGAGCCTCCTCTCCAGCGTCCGTCTCGTCCTCGACCCACGACGGGGCCCCGGTAGACGAGTCGTCCGCGCCGAACTCCGACGCCGGTCGGTCGTCCTCTCGCTCGTCTGCCGGAGAGGAGGTCTCCGGTTCCGCTGCCGGCGGCTCGTCGTCGGGCTCCTCATGATCCTCTTCGGTCGGGACGGACGGGGACGCTCCCGCCCCCTCGGAGTCGTCTGTCGCCTGCTCTGAGGAAGAGGCCGGTTCGTCGTCCTCATTCCTCCCTACGGCCCGGGGAGGACCGACAATGCCCCCGCGTCCCTCGGGTCCTCCAGCCGTCGGAGGCGACACCGACGAACGATCCTCCTGTGGATCCTCACCGAACTCCGGGGACGCCTCCACGTCCGCTTCCGCTTCGTCAGAGGGAGACGAGTCTCCCTCCTCCTCGACGGACGGAGAAGCCGAGGCGTCTGAAGGCGATGCGAGATACCGATCTGCGAGTTCGCGATCGTAGGTTCCCTCCAGAGCGTCGTCGAGACCGTTCAGCGCCGCCTCTCGAGAAATCTCGACGGCTTCAGCGTACGCCTTAACGAAGGAGCGGAGGTAAACGGGGTTGTAGGTGGGATGGTCGTAGAGCGCCCCTTCCTCAAAGGATTCGATGAGCGTACGGGCAATCCGGGTTTCGTCGTGGATCTCGTCCAACGACACGTCCCGGTCCTCCCGAATCCGTCGGAGATCCTCGGAAAACTGTTGTCCAGCACTAGAAGGGGTCTCGTCAGCCATGGCAGAAATCCCGCCTGAAGAAGGTGTGTACGTGGGTGTCCGCCCCCTATGCCCTCGTCCCAATTATACAGGCGCGGACGCCGTGACGCAACCGCGAAAACGACTGGGAACGGAGATGAACGAGGGATCGGACACTCCTCCCCGACGGGGACAGCGGACAACGAAGAACGCCGTTCCCCGAACGAGAAACGAGCCGGACGACGACCGGCGGAAAAAGCAAAAACCTGTCGGGACAGCCGGATTCGAACCGGCGACCTCCGCTCCCCCAGAGCGGTGCGCTACCGGACTGCGCCATGTCCCGAAAACCGTCCCCTTATAATGAGAGAAGAAATCAGAGGTTCTGCCCCCTTCCGGCAAGTCGCTGCCTGCGGTGTGAGTTCTCAGCAAATCCACCGAAGCAGCAAAGGATCCGTCAGTCCAACTGCTCCCGGAGTTCCACCAGAAAGGTGCGAAGAGTTTGAAGGGCTTCCCGCGTCTCTAGACGATGGTCGTCGTGCTGAATGACCTGCCGGGCCCCCGCAATCGTGTACTTTTCGTCCTTCAGCAGGTACCGAATACGCCTGACGGTTTCGACGTCCTCCTCCGTGTACACGCGCCGCCCCGCCCGATTCTTTCGGGGACTCAAAACCTCGAACTCCTGCTCCCAGTAGCGGAGGACGTGAGGTTCGTGTCCCACGATGTCGCTGACCTCTCCGATGGAATAATAGAGTTTCTCCATGTCGGGCTCGGGCATGGGACTGTGAAATAGACGTGTACGTCCGCTTCAACGATGAAGTGGACGGGAGTTGTTCTGTTCAACGGACTCACGCTCCGATCAATTCAAACGTGGAGCCCACTACAGGGTCTTTTTCCACCTCGATGCGGACGGGAAACGCATCCTTCAGTCGCGGGAGATGCGTGATGACCAGGATCTTGGCAAAATCCTCCCGGATGGACTGGATGGCCTCCACGAGACGCTCGATCCCCTTCTCGTCCTGCGTCCCAAATCCTTCGTCGATCACGAGTGTTCGAACGCGCACCCCGCTCCGCTCGGCCAAAAGCTGGGCGAGCGCCACTCGCAGTGCAAAGTTGACGCGGAAGCTCTCACCTCCGGAATAGGTCTCATACGGCCGAGCCACACCCTGCTCGTCGGTAATGATAATGTCGAGCGTTTCCTTCGTACCCCCACTCTTCTTTTCCTTCAGGGTCTCGAGTCGCACGTGCATCCGACCGTTTGTGAGCCGCTCCAGAATGCCGTTCGCGCGCTCCTCTATCTCCGGAAGCGTCTCCTCGATGATAAGTGAGGGGATGCCGTGCTTTCCGAAGGCGGTGCGGAGATGATTGTAGAGGCGTCGATCGGTCTTGCATTCCTCCAGGTCGTCCTTCGTCTCTTCGAGCGTCTCGCGATCACGTTCGGCCTGATCCAGACGCTCGTTCAGCATGCCGAGAGTCTGCTGCGCGTCGTTGACCTCTTTCTCCATCGCCTCGATTTCTTCCTCGACCTCCTGAATGTCACGTTCCAGGCCCTCTTTCCCTTCGACGTCCTCTCGAAGCGTCTCCACGCGATCCTGCTCCGCCTCTAGATCTTCCCTAACGGTGTCGAGCCGCTCTTTCTTCTGCTCACGCTGTTCGGTCCAGTCGTCGTGGTTTTCCTTTGCTCGCTCGAGGGCATTCTTCCGGTTCTGTACGTCCGATAAATCGTCGAGGGCCGTCCGAACGTCTTCGAATCGGTCGGGGTCGAAATCCGTCTCTTCGAGTTGCTCTTCAAGCTCTTCGATACGGGACTGCAGCTCCTCAAAGGCCGTCCCCTCCTCGAGGGTCTCCTGATGCTCCTCGATCTCCTCTTCGTGCTCTTTCAACTGCTGCGTGAGGGTCTCCCGACGGTCCTCTACCTCGTTCAGTTCTCGCAACCGCTCGGCGTATCGGTCCACCTGAGCCGCACGGGTCTGGAGGTGCTCATATCGGACGGCGTCCACCTGCAGTTCGGCCTTGCGCTGTGCACACCACTGCCAGCGCCGACGATGCTCCTCTCCGTACGTGCCCTCTTCGAGGACCGCTCGAAGTCGATCGGCCTTCTCAACGTGGGCCTCAAGTGTTTCGGCTTGTTCTTTTAAAGCGCGATGCTGCTCTCGGGCGGTGGCCAGCGCCTCGCCCACCCCGTCGAGCTCCTGTATCTTCGACTGAAGACGCACGTAGGTTTTTCGGAGCTCCGTCCGACGTTCCTCCAACGCCTCCAGCGTCCGTTCCCGCTCATCAATGGCCTCCCCGAGCTCTTCGATGCTCCCCTGCAACGTCTCTTCGACCTCGTCCCGATGCGACGGCGTAAGCTCGGTGTCGCAGGTGGGACAGCGGGGCCCCTCGGCCGCCCGAAACCGACGAAGCTCCTCGACCGCTCGCGTCCGCTCCTCGCGACGGGCCTCCAGCTGTCCGGACTGCTCCTGAATCTGCTCGGCAACGGCCGTTCCCTTCGCCTCGACCTCTTCGCGTTGCATCTCGAGCCGATCGCGCTCTTCGCTCTGTCCCTCAAGCTCATCAATTCGTTCCTCCACCTCGTCCAGGCCCGACACCGCCTCTCGTTCGTCCTCAATCTGCTGCTGAAGCGTCTCGAGCTCTCCCCGAAGCTGCTGACGAAGGCCCACGAGGGCCTGCCGAGCCTCCTGCTGCTCGGCGTCCAGGCGCCGGCGACGAGCCCGAACGGCAGCCTGCTCGCGCAGCTTCTGTCGGGCCGCCTGGGCCGTGCGAAGGCGCTCCTCGACGGCCGACCGGTCCTCGAGCTTTGATTCGCACTCCTCGAGGCTTTGCTGCATTCCCTCACGCTCAACCTTGAGGCGATCGAGTCGCCGCTCGACGTCATTTGTGCGTTCTCGGAGGGTCGATCGAGCCTGCTCCAGTTGCGTTTCGACCTCCCGGTGTCGATCTCGTGCCTCTTCCAGCGCCTCTCGCTCCTCCCGGAGCCGCTGAACCCGATCGTACGCGGCCTCAATCTCTTCCGTCTCCGCAAGCAGATCCTCCGCCTCCGCAATGCGCTCCGTCAGAGACTCCAGCTCGCGTTCCTGCTCCTCGATCCGCTTGTTGAGTTCCTCGATCGACGCTTCCGCCGACTCAATTTCGCGGGCCTTCGCTTCCAGATTCGCATATTCCTGCGTGAGTTCCTTCTCCCGGTCTCGAAGCTCGCTCAGCGTGTCCTGCTTGACAGAAAGGTCCGACTGTACCTCGTCCCGCCGCTCCGTCCATTCCGGCACGTCCTCGAGCGCGTCCCGGAGACGTTCGACCTCCGCCTCGATCTGCTGCTGACGCTGCTTGGCCTCCCGCCATCGGTCCCGCGCGCGCCCCTCCAGCGCCTCGTACCGGCTCAGGTTTAGAATGCGAACGAGAATCTCCTTGCGCTGGCTCGGGCTCTTGTTGGTAAACTCGTCGGACCGTCCCTGAAGCAGGAAGGCTGAGTTGATGAACGTGTCGTAGTCGAGACCGAGCGTGTCCTCGATTCGGCCCTGGGTTTCCCGCTGCGTCGAGCCGGTCAGGGGACGATAGGCATCTTCCTCGGGATCGTAGAGCTGGAATTCGAGGTCTGACGACGTGGTCTTCCCCGTGGCCGACCGGGAAAACGACCGAGTGACGCGATACCGGGACGCCTCCAGGTCGAAGGTGAACGTCACCTCCATGTGCCGACTTCCAATCCGAATGAGCTCGTCGTCCGGCTTCCGCTTCCCGCTCGACTTCCGGGCTTCCCCCCAAAGTGCCCACGTTATGGCATCGAGAAGGGCCGATTTCCCTTCCCCATTGCCTCCGGACAGGCACGCCACCTCGAACTGCTCGAAGTCGAGAGGTGGGGCTTCGGTACCGTAGCTGAGAAAGTTCTGCAGTTCGAGACGAACAGGGACCATGCGCGACGGGAACCTACAGAGGCGGACAGAGGAACGTCTCCCAACGAAGTGCTCCGTCCACGAGATCCTCTCCTACCGAAACAGGATCGGGGTCACGCTCACTGTCACGTCGACCCCGTCCCCAAGGTTATTCTCTTCGAGATAGGCCTGGACCGTAGACTCGACTCCGCCGGCAATCTGCGCGCGATCGGGCGCCCCCACCGCGTCGTCCACCGCCGCAAGGACCGAGTCGTCTCCTTCAAAATCGAGCGCCGCCGTCACCCGCTCACGCGGCGCCCCCGGAACCCGATCGGACACGAGATCCACGTCGACGGAGATCGACACGTCTCCCACGTCGTCTCCGTCAATTGCCGCCGAGGCCTGGCTCTCCACCGTCCCTCGAACGCGGTCGGCGAGGTCTCGGCGGACCTGCTCGGAAGACTGGCGGGTGACCCCGCGAACGGTTTCAATGTCAGCGTCCTCCGTGACGTGGAGGTCGATCGTGATGGTGCTCCCAACTACGGCCATGAAGAGGATAAAAGTCGATCAGTCGGACGCGGTGTGGACCGCGAGAATTCCGTCTCGCCGTCGCACTAAGTGTAAACATTCATCCCGTCTTTATTCAAGCGAACGGAGCGAGGACCTCCTATCGGAACGGATCGACGTTACTCGCCCTCTTCGTCAGCGTCGTTGCTGTCGGCCCGCGGCTGCAGCTGGGGGCGAACCTGACGGCCGAAGGTTTCGGAGGCATGCTTGGCAGCAGGCACGTAGGGAGAGGCCGCCTCCAGGGTTTCGGGAAGGGCCTGTGCCACAGGCGGATACAGTACCGACTGATCGCGGGCTTCTTCACTCGGCATCTCCATGCCGGACAAGACGAGAAACAGCACACTCAGCAACAGCGCAGCCTTGAAGCCCCCGAGAGCCCCCCCCGCCGCCCGGTTGAACAGCGAAAGTGAGAGCGTTTCGAGCACCCGTTCCAGCAGTCGCGAGAGGGCCAGAAAGAGAAGCTGAACGCCCACAAAGACGACGATGAACCCGGCAATGGGCCCGACAGCCTCCGAAAGACCGAGGCTCGCGACAATCAGCCCCCCGATCGGATGCATGAGCTGAACGGAGAGCAGAAACGCCACGACGATTCCGGCCAGACTCGTGACTTGCCGAACGGCCCCCACCATGAAGCCTCGAATCAGGCCCCCGGCAAGGACGATCACAATAAACCAGTCCAGCGCGGACATATTCATGGAAACACCAGGACACGAGACACGACGAGGTCCAGGAAAAAGGAGACCACCCAGGGTATTCCCCACAGTCCCTCCGTCAGCGGTTGACCCTCGTGGTATAAGAGCCCGTGGCGGCGGAATCGACGATCGTGAATGGGTGAAAAGATTCCGGAATGACCTTCTCTTTCCTGTATCCTTCGAAGGAATTATCAGGGAGTCGAGAGGCATCCCGCCCCCCCCATGAGTCATCCAAACCGCTCGGCTCACTTCACTCCATTACTGACCGAGCAGTTCCTTAACCACGTCCTGCACTCGGCCTCCGTCTACGCGACCGCGAAGCTCGTCCATCGCCCGGCCCATCACGGGTCCCATATCGGCCATCGACTCGGCGCCCACCTCCTCAATAATCGAATCCAGACGTTCCCGGAGCTCCTCGTCGGAGAGCGCGTCCGGCATGTATTCGTCGAGCACCTCGAGCTCCTCCTGCTCTTTCTCGACGAGATCATCCCGTCCCGCCTCCTCGTACTGCTCGATGGAGTCCTTCCGCTGATTGACCTGCTTGCGAAGAACGGACAGTTGATCCTGTTCACTGAGGACGGTCTCGGCCCCTTTTTCGCGCTGTTCGATTTCTTTGTTTTTGAGCGCCGATCGAAGGGACCGAAGCGTCCGAAGGCGAACCTTGTCCTTGTCTCGCATCGCCTCTTTCAGGTCCTCGTTCAGCTGTTCGAGAATGTCTGGGGAGTCCGACATGACGGGAAAGCGAAAATGTGGAAAACGAGTGCTGTAGGAGAAGAACTCGCTCGGCACCGAGACGGTCCCTCAATACCCTACGAATTAGTCGTCCGGCCCGGCAAAGAAATCGGATTCGTACTGGCGGTCGCACCACTCTCGACTCCGACGGCGGACGGTCCCGGCGTCGGGGGCGGCGAGAACCTCGTCGGCGAGGGCCTCCGCTTCGGCCAGGGGCGTCTGAGCCACAATGTGCTTGACCGCGGGGAGATACGGGGGCGACACGCTGAGGGTGTCGAGCCCCAGCCCAAGCAGAATGGGAAGCGCGTACACGTCCCCGGCAACCTCTCCACAGAGAGCCACGGGCGTTTCCGTCGCGCGACCGGCCGTTACGGTGCGCTGAATGAGTTCCAAAACCGCCGGATGAAGCGCATCGTACCGATCGGCCACCCGGTCATTTCCCCGATCCACCGCCAAGACGTACTGTGTCAGATCGTTGGTCCCGATGGAAAGAAAGTCGGCCGCATCGGCAAACAAAGACGCCTGCAACGCCACGGCCGGGACCTCGACCATGACGCCGAGCGAGAGGTCCGGATCGTGGGGAATCCCCTCGGCACTCAGGGACTCCGCTTCCTCCTCTACAATGGCACGAACCCGATGGACCTCGTCGAGGTGCGTGACCATCGGCAGGAGCACGCGGATCCGCCCCTCCCGATTGGCCCGAAGAAGCGCGCGAATCTGGGGCCGCAGCAAATCCTGGGCTCGATCCAGCAGCACCCGAATCCCCCGCCACCCGAGAAAGGGATTTCCCTCTTCCTGCGCAAACGGCAGCATCTTGTCGCCCCCGAGGTCAAAGAGGCGGATGGTCGCTCCGTGCTCGCCCGCCGCCTCGGCCGCCTTGCAATACACCTCCACCTGCTCGTCCTCACCGTGGGGCTCCCCCGTCCCGCTCAAGAAGAAGACCTCCGTGCGCATGAGCCCAATGCCTTCGGCCCCGTACCGATCGAGGACGTCGAGCGTCTCGCCAAAGTCGACGTTTGCTCGGAGGGTAATCCGCTGCCCGTCGGTCGTCTGGGTCGGCCCCTCCGGCCGGTTGTCCTGTTCCTCCCGAAGGGATTGGCGACGGGCCCGTTGCTCCCGGTAGCGCTTGAGCGTGTCGGCAGACGGATGGACGATGAGGCGACCGGTGTGCCCGTCAAGAATGACGGGGTCGTGATCCGAAACGACAGTCGTAACCTCTTCCGCCCCCGCAATGGCCGGCACGTTTAGGGCTCGGGCAATGATGGACACGTGAGACGTCTCGCCGCCTCTGCTCGTCACACACCCGAGCATGCCGTGCCGACCAAACCGGATTACCTCCGCCGCGGTCAACCGCTCGGCCACGACAATGGAGTTGGGTTCGATCGTCTTGGCCGTCTTGCCTCGCTGAAGGGACTGAAGGAGACGGGTTTCGAGCTCTTGCAGGTCCCCGGCGCGCTCCCGCAGATAGTCGTCGGCACTGGTCTCGAGTCGACGCCGATGCTCGCGCAGAACCGACGAAAGGGCGTGGGCCGCCGACTCGTGCTCCTCTCGAATGCGCCGCCGGACGCGGGTGAGCACCTCGTCGTCCCGAAGCATCATCTGCTGGGCCTGCAGAATGGCCTCCTCGTCGGTCTCGAGTTGTTCTTCTGCAACCGACCGAATTTTTGAAAGCTCCTGCTCGGCCCGGTCGAGCGCCTCGGCCAGGAGGGCGACCTCCTCCTCTACCTCCTCATCGGCCACGTGCGTCCGATTCACCTCCGGAGCATCCACCTGGTACCGGTGGACGGTGCCGATCGCAATGCCGGGCGCCACCCCAATGCCCTCCACTACGCGTTCTGCGGGGGGGGCGGCCTCCGACTCAAGGTTCTCGCTCAATGATGGATTGCTCATAGCAACTCAACGACCCAGCGGGAGGGGCGTACAGAGGGATCACTCCAGTTCTTCCCCGAACCCGTCCTCAAACAGCCCGGCGATCGCCTCGGCGGCCTCGTTCTCGTCCTCCCCCTCCACCACGAGCGTGAGCGTGGCGCCCTGCTCGGCCGCGAGGGTCATGACGCCAATGACGCTCTTGCCGTTGATCTCGTAGTTGTCTCGACGAAGGAAAATTTCGGAGTCGTACTGAGACGCCGTGCGGACGATCATAGATGCCGGACGGGTGTGCAATCCGGCCCGGTTTCGAACGGTCAGCTTGCGTTCAACCATGCAAATCGAGAACGATGATCGGGCACGTAGTCAAGACGTAGAAGCAAGAAATGTTCACCGGGCGGACCTCAGTGACTGCGGGCCTCCATCTGATCGATCAGCCAGCGGAGGGTCGCGGCCCCTCGCCCCTCGGGCAACACCTCCAGGTGACGCCGTGCACGATCCGTATACTCCACGACAGCCTCTCGTGCATCGTCGAACACCCCGAGGCGATCCATACGCTGCCGGGCGTCCGCAATGTCTGATCGGGGGAGTCCCCCTTCAGTCACCAGCCGAAAGAACCACTCGTACTCGCCTTCCTCCGCCCGTTCGAGGGCCCGCAGCGTGAGATAGGTTTTCTTTCCGTTCACCAGGTCCCCGCCGACGGCCTTTCCCCATTCCTCCCTATCAGCCGTCAGATCCAAGAGGTCATCCTGAATTTGGAAGGCGCGTCCCACGTGGCGGCCGGCCGTGTGAAGACGGGTCCGATGGGCCTCCGGAGCGTGGCCCACGACTGCGCCGAGCGCAAAGGCCGCACCGATCAGGGCCGCCGTTTTGCCGTCGATCATGTTCAGGTACGCCTCGACCGACACCTCTTCCTCCTCTTCAAACGAGGCGTCGAGGGCCTGTCCACTGCAGAGGCGTTCCACCATGGGGTGGTACACCTCGTAGAGCCCCCCGGGCGCCGCCGACTCGACGTCGTCCAGAAGTTCATAGGAAAGCCCCATCAGGCGGTCACCGACCAGGATCGCCGTTTCCGTATCCCACTTCTCGTGCACCGTCGGCCGCCCCCGCCGTTCGGGCGACGCGTCCATGACGTCGTCGTGCACCAGCGTAAAGTTGTGGAAGACCTCGACGGCCAGGGCGGCCGGGAGCGCCGCCGGCGGCGCTCGACCGTAGGCCTCGGCCACGAGGAGCAACACGATCGGCCGGACGCGCTTGCCGCCCCCTTCCAGCACGTACTGAACCGGATCGTACAGCACTGCAGGCTCACGATCTGCGACCAGAGACGCGAGGGCCTCGTCGATCCGCGACCGCAGGGCGGCAACGTGCTCGGACGCCGTCTCGGTTGTAGAGGACGCACTCATGATCGGTAAGGACTCGGGACAGCGTGACCGTGAGCGCTACGCGTCGAGAACGTCGTCAATCCGACCGTACACCTCCTCAATTCCCCCCTCTCCGTTGACAGTAACGAGAAGGTCCCGGTCTTTGTAGTACGCCTTCAGGGGTTCCGTCTCCTCGCGATACACCGCAATCCGATTGCGCACCGTCTCCGGCTGGTCGTCGTCCCGCTGGACAATGAGCTCCGGGTCCACATCGTCGGGCGGGGGATCGTGGTCGAGGTGGTACGTTTCTCCAGTTTCTGCGTGGACGCGCCGACGGCCCAGCCGACGGACGATGACCTCATCGGGCACGTCGAGACTCAACACCGCGTCGAGCGGAGCGTCCTGCTCCGTCAAAAACTCGGTGAGCCACTCCGCCTGCTGATCCGTGCGAGGGTATCCGTCAAGGACGAAGTCGTCGTAGCCCCGATCCGCAATGGCATTTTCGGCGAGCTTTCGGACCACCTCGTCGGGGACGAGTTCTCCCTGCTCGACGTAGGCTTTCGCTTCTTTGCCCACAGGGGTTTCGTTTTTCATGGCCTCTCGGATGATGTCCCCCGTCGAGATTTGCTTCAGTCCGCGACGCTCTTCCAAAAGCGTAGCCTGGGTGCCTTTTCCGGCCCCCGGCGGTCCAAAAATGACGAGTCGCATATGGTCTCAGGTACTGAACGTAAAACAGTCGGT
>CAZCUZ010000003.1:66138-89156 GCA_964502085.1 uncultured Salinivenus sp.
GTCGGAATCCCTTACTCTGTGACCCCTTCGAACTCTTCCTCTACAATTCCCTCCACGTCGATGGAGGCAAGCATCGACTCGATCACCTCCCGGGCAAAGAGACTCAGTCCCGTGCTGAAAATGATCTCACCCGCCTCCCACAGAAATCCACGCCCCCCTCCTCCACTCCGACGCTCCTCCTCGCTCGTGTACACGACAAGAGGAACCCGCTCCCGAAGGGCCTTCTCGACGGCCGGTCCCGGCTCCTCTCCGCGCTCGACGGCCCCCTCGACCTGCCGGCGCAATGCGTCGAGATAGGCGTCAAGAAGCTCGGTGTGGCGCTTTCGTCGCGTGGATCGATTCCCCCCAAACAGGAGTCCCACCGCCAGCCCCGCAGCGAGCATCCCGCCCACACTCTTCACCGGATTCTGCACGATCCACGTCCGCAGTGACTCGCCGCTGGTCGACAATTCCTCCTGCAGAGACGACAAACGCTGGGACATGGCCTCGGCCGTCTCGTGGAGCTTCGATTCGACCTCGGACTTACTCGACTTCGATTCCATCGGGAGATTGGGATCGGTGCAAGTAGAGTTAGGAGGATGTGGAGGACTCGCGGTCAGTGGGATCGGCCGGCTCTGCCTCGAGAGAGATGTCCTCTTCCGGCTCGAAGGGCCCCCGCACCCGTTCGAAGAGGTTCGAAGACGGCACGAGGTCGGGACGCGTGCGGGCGAGCGTCGCGACCAGAAGCACGAGAAGGCTTGCGACAATCAGGAACCCCCAAAACGGATGCCCGAGGGCCCATCCCAGGCCAATTGCCACGGTGGTGAGCACGAAGAGGGCCGCCATGAAGCCAAAGAAGGCGAGCACGAGGCCGAGGGCCACCTCGTTTCGGAGATCGTCGACGCGCTCTTCCATCTCCAGAATGGCGAGATCGAGGCGGAGATCAATCCACTCGCGAAGGTCGTCGACCAGCCCGCGCGTGTGTCCCGCAATCCGACCCAATTTTCCCTCTCGCGGCGAATCCGCAAGAGGTCTGTCTTCAACCGCCGACGAGCCATTCTGGTGCGACTCCATGGGACGTGTGCACTACGTGCAACGGAAGTGTGGGCAGAGATCAAAATATTACTGAGTGGGCGACTCGCAAGTGAATTCGCCGTCCAACTCAAAGGTTCCTTACGACGGCGAACGTATTCCGGTTCGGTGCGTAGGGTGAGCCCCGTTGATGAACGCAGTGTCTCCCCTTCTGTACCACGTTCTTCTCACCGACTGCTCAGGGCATGATTCAGACGGAACGAACCCCGAACCCGAACAGCCTCAAGTTCACGTCGACGGACGGTCGTTTCTCTGAAAACGAGGTTGTGGCGATTACCTCGACGAACGAAGTGGACCGCCATCCTCTCGGAGAGGATCTCTTTGCTCTCGACGGGGTCGCCGACGTCTTCATCACCCCGGAGTTCGTCACCGTTTCCAAAGAGGACGCCGTCGAGTGGGACTCTCTGAAAGAGCAGGTCGAAAATGTGTTGGAAACGTACCTCGACGCGTAATTCCCTCCCCTAGGGTTCAGTGTGAGATTTCTGCGCCATTCGAAGACGTTGACGACCCCCTACGAGAGTCCCGCGTTCTCCTGAAGAAAACGGACGATCGCCCGTCCGTCCTCATCGTCCAAGGGAGGCAGGTGCACTCCTCCCGGCGTACGGAGGGTCCACTCCTCGGGACACTGGTCGTGGAGGTGCCGTCGGGCGATGACGGCATATACCTCGTCTTCGTGTGCCTCCCTCCACTCCGCCACGGCTTCCAAATCATCGTACTCGGC
Source organism: uncultured Salinivenus sp. (assembly GCA_964502085.1). Taxonomy (GTDB): domain Bacteria; phylum Bacteroidota; class Rhodothermia; order Rhodothermales; family Salinibacteraceae; genus Salinibacter. Next base: position 67,931 of record CAZCUZ010000003.1, read on the forward strand.
CCACCGGACGTGTCCCGGACGCTGCGGCGCCGGCTCGCCTCGACTCAATAAAAATTCGAGTCCGTCGGCGTACGCGTGCGGCTCGTCTTGAGCTTCAAGAAAGGCCTGTTGCATCTGTAGCGTACCCGGCGTGTCCTCGTGTGCCGGAAAAAGACCCCGGAAACGGGCCATGGCCTCCAGATAAGCATCCGGCGAGTGGTCTCGCGGCGCCCAGACGATGGCGAGGCGGCGTCGCCCTTGTCCCTCGTAGAAGAGCATGTCCTCGGCGAGCCGCTCCATTTCGTCCTCCGTCTCGTGCCCGTCCACGAGGCCGACGCTGTACACGGGCGACTGGACGTATCGACGCGACGCCGGAACGTCCGCCTCCTCACAGGCCTGCTCAAAGGCCTGTGGCTCCTCCCGCGGGGCCGCCAACACCACGTCCGCCCGATCCAGGACCTCCTCCTGCGAACCAAAGTCCACCTCGACCGAGGGAGTCTCGCGGGCCACTTCCTCGGCGAAAGCCGGAAGGAGCACCGGCGACGACTCCGGAACCGTCCCGACGTAGTCGAGCCCGAGTCCGCACGCCGCCAACACGAAGCGAATCCCGGAAAAAGGACTCTCCTCCCCGTGCACACCCCCGACCGTTATTCCCGACGAGAGAGCACGCGTCCCCAGCCAGCGCTCCAGTGCCTCAATCGTCAGCTGATGAATCCATCGATCGAGCGCGTGATCGAGGGCCTGCTCGGTCCATCGGTTCGGCGCAGATAGGGTTTCCTCGAGGGCGTTCTTACGGGGCGCATGATCGGGCTCGTGCCAGCGCGAAGCGGCTGCCCGAATTGCTGTGATTGATGCTCTTGTTTCGTCTTTTTGAGACATCCTCTTTTGCAATAACGGAAATCGTCCGTGGTGGTCATCCCTTACTCCGGATACTTCAGCGTGCATCCGAACGCCGACTCCTGCTCGGCCGGGACGTCTTCCCCGTCCAGCACGGCCTCAATCGCCCGTCGGAGATACGACGTGTCCACTTGGCTGGCTCCACTGGGATTGTCGTCGATGCCTCCCACGTAGACCAGTCTCCCCTCCCCGTCAAAGAGGAATGCATGAGGCGTCCTCGTGGCCCCGAGAGCCCGGGCAAAACTCGCCGTCGGGTCCCGAACGTACGTCGCTTCGTATTTCTTCTGCTGTGTGTCGCTGGCCTCCCGAGAATCGCGCGACGGAACCTCGGGGTCGGTCACGTTCACGAGTACAAACTGGATCCCTCGTCCCTGAAACTCCGCCGCCAGCGCCCGGACTCGTTGTTCGTAGCGCTGCACCCAGGGACACTCATTGCTCCAAAAAAGGAAGACAGTGCCGTTCGATCCGAGGAGTGCCCTGGGGGAGACTTGTGTACCGTCCACCCGCTCGAGCGAACCCGACGTCGAGGGCAACGACGCACCAGGAGAAAGAGGCGTCTGTGCGCCCACCGGCGTCCCGACTCCCATTGTACACCCAATGGCAAACAGAAAAATCAGGGAGCGAGTAGGCACGGCCTCGTGTAGTCCAGGAAAGGGCAACGACGTGTCCGTCTATTCGCACGCCGGAGGGGGCGTTCCATCGTTGACCGGCCCTAATCGTCCGCACGGCAGTTGCATGTCGGCAACGAGGGTCAAGGGAGACCTTTGTTCGGGGTAAAGTACCAGTACCCCCACGCGCCCACTCGCCTTTTCTCCCATGCCTTCCTGGCGATGTCCGTTATTCGGGGCAAGCGAGCCTCCCTGCGCCGGATCGAGAGTTTAACATGAGGTCGCCCTGTATTCGTCCGACCTAATTCGAATTTTCGATCTCACTTCTCTACGTTTCAATCCCTCGAGCATACTGTCCATCCACACGATAGCACGATGACGGACACCGACTACGAATTGTCTCGAGCCCAGTGGGGCTCGCGATTTGGCTTCCTGATGGCAATGCTAGGGGCCATGATCGGCGCCGGCAACATCTGGCGGTTCCCGTACGTCACGGGACAGGAAGGGGGCGGAGCGTTCATCCTCGCGTACCTCGTCCTGCTACTGATCCTCGCCATTCCGGGATTGATTGCGGAGGTGGCCCTAGGCCGGTATGCAGGCAAAGGCGTCATCGGTGCCTTTCGGCGGATTTCGGACACCCCGGGACTCACGGGATTCGGCGTCGTCGTCTTGCTGGTCAACGTCATGCTGATGTCGTACTACGCCCCCGTCGTGGGATGGAGCCTCTACTACGCCGTCCATTCCCTGCTTCTGACCTTTACCTCCTCCGGCTTTGCGCCCGAGGCCTTCTGGGAGGCCTTCCGCTCGAGTGCGGTGCTCAACGTGGGCATCTACACCCTGGTGATGGCGATGGTGGCCGGGGTGCTGTACCTCGGGATCCGACGGGGCATCGAACGGCTCGTGGTGTACGCCGTCCCGGGCCTTATTTTCGCGCTGGCGGCCATCACCGTGCGGGCCCTGACCCTGCCGGGGGCTTCGGACGGGCTCATCTTTACGTTCGACGTGGAGTGGGCGGCCCTGACGCGAAGCAGCACCTGGATTACTGCCCTCGGTCAGTCGCTCTTCTCGACCGGGCTCGGTTGGGGCATTGCCTTAACGGTGGGTAGCTATCTTCCTGACTACGACGACATTCCCATCGGCGGCGGCGTCTTTACGGTCATCGGGCAGTCGAGCATAGGTATTCTGGCCGCCTTTGCCATTTTCCCCATTGTGTTTGCCTTCGGCATCGATCCGGCCGAGGGGTCCGGCCTGACGTTCGTGTCGCTGCCGCAGGTCTTCCCACAGATGACGGGCGGGGCTCTCTGGGCGATCCTGTTCTTCGTCGGGTTCTTCCTCGCAACGTTTACGTCCGCGATTCTGATCACGGAGGTCGGCGTCACCACTCTGACCGAGGAAACCCGCTGGACCCGTGAGCAAACGGTGTTCGGCGTCTGCGGGGGAATCTGGCTCCTGGGCCTTGCCAGTGCGTACTCGAGCGAGGTACTGGGATACTTGGACTTCGTCTTCGGCAACTTCGGCCTCCCCCTCGCCACCCTCGCGATCATCTGTGCCATCGGATGGGGCCTCTCCCCGGAGAAACTGCGGGTCCTGGAGGTCAATCGGAATGCCGGGGTCTACGTCGGGCCGATCTGGAATCCAATCGTCAAATACGTTATTCCCGCCGTCATGCTCTTCATCGTCGGCAATTACGCCTGGACCAATCTGGGCTCCGCCGAAATGATTGGCGGCATGATCGTCTTGATCACGTTTCCCCTCCTCGGCTACGTCATCATGGCAGCCGGGACCTCACAAGAAACAGCCTCCTCGTAACTCCACAGTCCCATGCTGTCCCTTCCTCTCGACGTTTGGATCATGATGCTGTTTAGCATCCTCGCTTTCTTCGGCGTCTCCATCTGGATGCTCGTCTATACACTTCGCCAGGAAGATCGGAAAATGGAAATCCTGGAGACCGAAGGGAAAATCGACACGCATCCACCCCGGGCCCTGAGCGAACTCCGGGCCTGGATCCGTGCTCACCCCGACGATCCCGACGCGAACACGGCACGAGACGCCTATCGCGAGTGCGTCGAGGCGCTGCGCTCGACGAATCGTCACGTCTACGATTGGACCGACGCCGAAGTAGAGACCCTGGAGCCCCTCTAGCGGAAACGTTTCTACTCCTTCGGCACAAGGACCTGCCTCGAACGCACCTGCTCCGTCGAGAACTGATCGGAAGACGACGGCGTGCGAAGGCGAAAGTACTCGAAGTTCAAATACGTGGGGATCTGCGTGTCGTAGAAGTAGGGATCGAGGGGCCTTCCACGCTGGCCGCCCGGATAGACGCCGTATCCCGCAGGCGGCACCGTCGAAAAGTCAATGATGACCCGCTGGCTGGCGCTGTGCGTAGCGGTTCGTCCGGCCGCCGGAGAAAGGGTCGCTGCAAATCCGGGGTACTCGTAGGGCCCCCGCCACAGGGGACGGAGACGCTCGCTCCCCGACAGGTGCTGAAACAGAAGCCGGTGATGATCGCCCCAGCGCCACTCGGCGGGCGTCCATCCATACTCGGCGACCATCGTGTCGACCGTGGCCTCCAGGACCCGAGCGAGCATAGCATCGGCATCTTCGACCGGCTCCGTCGCCTGCACGTCGAACCAGCGGGCGTCCGGATCCGATCGCAGGAGCCGAACGAGCACGGCATCCTCCGGCGTGGGGCCCCCGGCAAAAACGGCCTCGTCCCACGTCCTCTCGCGAAGCAGCGAGAGAAATTCGTCCATGACGAGGGGCTCGGGACGCTCCACGGTCGCCTCGCCGTTCCACTGCTGAAGCATGCGCCGAAGCGTATCGGCCCGCGGCGAAAGGCCCTCCACCGAATCGAGAAACGGCATCAGCACCCGATGCTGCTGCACCGCAACGTCGGACTGGTAGCGCTTGAAGTCCGCGACGGAGTGCGAGGCAGCTCCCCGGAGGAGCGAGTCGATCCGCAGCGAGCGGTATCCGTCTCCCCAGTCGTGACCGAGATAGTAGGGATAGTCCGGTCCGGTAGGCTTCTGATTGGCGGAGGCCAAAAACTCCTGGGACGGATTTCGCGCCGCCGGGAGCGAGTCGAAGGGAACCCGACCCACCCACTCAAAACGATTCGTCGATCCGTCGAGCAGACCCCGTCCGTGCCCGGCCCGCCGAACGGGCAGGTATCCGGCCGAACGAATGGCAATGTCCCCGCCTCGCCCCGCGTACAGAACGTTCTGCATCGGCGTGTCCCAGCGGCGGAGAGCCGACGTGATCTCCTCGACGCTGTCCGCCCGGTTCATCTCCCAGAGCGCCCCCAGCGTCCGGGACGAGTCGTGGGCCACCCACCGCTCGGCGATGGCCGAGTTTTCTCCTCCTTCGTCCAGCCGCACCGGGCCGTGATGGGAAAAGTACAGGGTGTCGAGGACCGGATCGGCTCCGTTGACCTGTATCGTGTCGACGACGGACCGGAGGTCTCGCCATTCGCCCTCATACCGATACTGCGATCGCGTGGAGTCGAGGGACAGCGAAAAATGATCGACGACGTCGGCGCCCGTATTCGTGAGCGTCCAGCCGACGTTCTGGTTAAACGCCTGCACCAGCACGGGCGCCCCCGGTATGGTAAGGCCGTAGGCGTTCATGGTGGAGGTAACGAGATGGGCCTCGTACCAGACCGAGGGAAGCGAGAGCGAGAGATGCATGTCGCCGGCCAGCAACGGCGCCCCCGTCTCGGACCGCGCTTCGTGGACGGCCCAGTTGTTCGAGCCCGTGGTCGGAGACCGCTCAAGGCCAATCAGGTCACGGACCGCCCGTTCGTCCTCTCCTCGCGCTCGAAGGCCCGACGCCGCGTCGGCCGTTCGCGTTGTCAGTCCTGACAATGAGGTCGCTGCGGACGACGCAGTACGCTGCTGCTCGGGCGGAATGATCGGCACAAACAGGCCGGGAGGATGCTCTGGGTAAAGCGTCTCGTAGGCCTCCTCCCCGAGTTGATTTCGAAGCTGCGTATAGCTTGGATCGTCGGTGTTGTACGTGAGGTCGAACGTCATGTACTGAAGGAGGCGCAGCCCCTGGATCGGGGTATACCGGTCGGGCGTGTACCCCAACAGCCGAAACTCCAAAGGGAGATCCTCGGCGGAGGTCTCGTCGAGGTACGCGTTTACGCCCTTTCCGTACCACTGCAGGGCGTCCCACGCAACGCCCCCCTCCTCCTGCATCCGCTCGAGGTTCTTCTGTGCCCCCCACTCCATCCCCGTGCGACGCAGGAACCGATCCGACGAAACGGCCTGCGGCCCAACGGCCTCCGCCAATCGACCGGAGGCCACGCGCGGAAGAAAGTCCAGCTGAAAGAGGCGGTCTTGTGCGACGAGGTACCCCAGTGCAATAACGGCATCTCGGTCCGACTCCGCGTAGACGTGCGGCACGTGTCGGCCGTCGCGGACGACGGTGACCGGGGCCTCCAGCGCCGATAGCTTCAGTTCGACGGAATCCGTCGGCGGCACTGCCTGGCGAGCGGTGCGGTAGAGACCGTCGACTGGATCGAGCACGGTTCCCGCCGACGGAAGGCCCCCTACGCGCATCCGAAGGCCGTACACGAGTGCTGCCGTGCCCACGACCAGAACGGCCAAAATGGCAAGGCGACGGGTCGACGACATACGGCAGCGAACCGAAAAGCGGAGACGTTACGAATTGAGTACGTCATCCGGCAGCGGAACGTCGTCCGCCGTTACGGCCCCCTCCGGAACCGACGAAGCCGAGGACGTCCGCTGGGCCTCGTGCCGACGAAGATGCTGGACGAGCTCGTCTGTCGCGTTCGCATAGTCCCGCGCCCCGCGAGCCGACGAGTCGTGATCGAACACCGTCGTGCCCCCTTCCCGCGACTCGGCGAGAGCCGTGCTCGTACGGATGACGTTGTCGAACACCTGATTGCCGTACTTCTCCCGAAGATAGTGCTGGTAGGTCCGGTGAATCCCCTTCCGGGCGTCTACCTGCGTCAGAAGGAACTGACAGGACTGCAGGCGAGGATTCAACTTGTTCTCGACCAGCTGCGTGGTCTGGTAGGTTTGCTCCGCCCCCACAACGGACTGGTATTCGGGGAGCACGGGAATGAGAACGTGCCGGCTGGCCACCAGCGCATTCAGACTGTAGACGGTTACCGCCGCGGCGGTGTCGAAGAGAATGAGATCGTAGTCGAGACGTACCCGCTGGAGCGCTTCGCGGACCCACAGGACGTCGGTCGGCTTGTTGAGGTCGCGAAGGCGCTTGGTGAGCGAGCTCGACGAGGGAAGCAGATCGAACCCACTCACCTCGCAAAACGAGATCGACTCGAGATCGGCCGTCGGGTCAAACAACGCAGCCACCGTCTCCTCGGGTGGAGGCTCCTCCACGTCCATCGTCCGCGTGAGAAACCCCTGGGGATCCAGATCAATTACCAGGGTGCGCCACCCAGACAGTCCCAGTGCTGCCGCGAGGTGGATGGCCGACGTCGTCTTTCCGGTTCCTCCCTTGTGGTTGCAAACCGACAGGACGAACATGAGCGGGTGGGCGAATGAGAGACGATTGCAGTGGCAAGGTAGGTGCTTCTGGAGGGGGTGTCAACCTGTCCTGCGCCCATCTCCTACCACTGAGCCGAAGAACTCGCAAAAGCGCTCCCGCGACGCCCTTTGCAGTGCATTCTCTTTCACAACCGACACCCATGAGCGCTCCTTTTTCGATCGGAGTCCCCTTCATTCTAGCTTCCCAATCGCCGCGTCGTCGCGAACTCCTCGAGCACGCCCATCTCACCTTCAGCGTAGAGGTGAGCCCGGCGGACGAAACCCTCCGTGAGCCGGCTCCTCCCGACGAAACGGCCCGCCGGTTGGCCCGACTCAAGGCGGCCCCCGTTGCCGAGGCCCACCCCACTGCTCTCGTCCTGGCCGCCGACACAATCGTCGCCCACCGGGGAGAGATTCTCGGAAAACCGGACAGTGCACAGGAGGCTGCCCGGACGCTCCGTCGGCTCAGCGACAGCACACACGCCGTTTACACAGGCATGGCGCTGCAGCATGTCCATTCGAACCGGACGGTCACGACCGGTGCGGAGACGACGGTGACGTTCGGGCCCCTCGACGAAGACGAAATTACCGCCTACGTCGACACCGGATCGCCCATGGACAAAGCCGGTGCCTACGGAATCCAGGACCACACCGCCCCCTTCTTTATCGACGGCATCCGGGGAGACTACTACAACGTCGTGGGCCTGCCCCTGCGGCGACTCTACGAAACGCTCCGCACCGACTTTCCCGACCTCGTCGACAGGGCGTAAGCCCGCACGGCCCCTCTCCCCCCGCGTCCCCCCTCAACTTTTTGTCGATTTCGACGTAGAACCGGACGATCTACGCCCCCGAATGTGATCGTCCACTCCATGAAGGTCTCGACGCGGGAAGACACGGACTCGTTGCTCCGATCCCCGCTTTCTTCTCGATCGATTCGGGTGCTCCTCCTCCAGGCGCGGACCGATCCGCGAATGATCGAACAGGAGCAGCAATGCTTCGTCGAACGGTGTCACCTGCGCCCGGAGCAGTTTCGCATCGTCAACGTCGTGCAAGGAGATTGTCTCTCTCCCAGCGACCTTCGGGACGTCGACGCAGTCCTCATCGGCGGGGCCGGGGCCTTCTCCGCGGTCGAGGACGACGAATGGACCCCCGGCCTCCTCGACTTCGTCCGACAGGCCGTGGACCGGCAAATCCCCACGTTCGGGTCGTGCTGGGGGCACCAGGTTATCGCCCGGGCCCTCGGCGGACGGGTCGTCTACGACCCCGACCACTCGGAGCTGGGCTGCGGCTGGGTCGAGCTGACCGAGGCCGGTCGTACGGATCCCCTCTTTCACCGCTTCTCCCGTCGATTTCGGGCCAACATGGGCCACCACGACCGCGTCGTCGAACTGCCGGAGGGCGCCACCGAACTCGCCCGGAATGAGTTGCCGTATCAGGCATTTCGGCTCGACGGTCCCCCCGTCTACGCAACCCAGTTCCACAGCGAACTCGACGCCAGGCGCGAGCGTGAACGCATCCTCGTGTACCGAGACCACTATCAGGAGGCCCTTCCAGACGACGAGACCGTCCAGCGGGTGCTGGCAGAGCTCGCCGACACGACCGAGGTCGATCACCTGCTTTACGACTTTCTGACGACCTTCGCGGCGCGAGGCCGGGGTCCAGTTTTTTCCAAACGACGTCCCTCGCGTGCGGCGCCTCTCCCCTCGGATCCCCTTCAGGACGGGCCGGACCCGTCCGACCGCCGGATCCCCGACGCGTAGCCCTCCTACGAGTTGTCGATGTAGTAGGTCGCTTCGGCCCGGTCGCAGGGTCCCCCGACGGGCGGATTTGGCTTCCGCACTGTCACCTCAATCCCCTCTACGTCCGGATAGGTGTCCAACACCTGATGCGCGATCCGGTAGGCAAGTTTCTCGATCAGGTAGAAGTTGTTCTCCGTGACCAGGGTGCGGACGAATTCGTAGACCTTCTCGTAATTGACCGTCCGGGTGAGGTCGTCGTGCTGAGCCGCCTCCTCAAAGTCGAGGTCGACGCCGACGTCCACCTCGTATCGCCCCCCCACCTCGTGCTCTTCCTGCATCACCCCGTGGTGGCCGTAGAAGACGGCATTGACCAGTCGTACCCGTCCTGCGGTCGAGCGATCCGCGGGACGGAAGTCGGAGTCGGACGAGGCCTCGGAGCCCGAAGAAGCCATATAGAGTGGCGAATCGAAGGTCGGAGCGAACAAAAATAACCTGATCAGGTGCCGGCCGTCCTACGCGGGCTGCTGCACGGGGACGAGATTGGGAATGGCCGCCAGGTCGCGGAATGCCTGTGCGCGGTCGCTAATGTCGAGCGGCCCGAGGTCCAGGAGGCGATCCGGACCGTAGCGCTCAACGACAAAGGAGGCCATTACACTTCCGTAGATGACTGCCCGCCGAAGAGCCTCCTGGTCGAACGACTGCGCTCGAACCAGATGCCCGGCAAACCCTCCTGCGAAGGCGTCGCCGGCCCCGGTCGGATCCTGAATGTCCTCCAGCGGATAGGCGGGGGCACTAAAGATCGAGTCGTCGGTGAAGAGGAGCGCACCGTGTTCTCCCTTCTTGATGATGAGGGTGCCCGGTCCCATGCTGCGGATGACGTCGGCGGCCGTGACGAGGTTCGGCTCGTCGGCCAGTTCGCGGGCCTCTGAATCGTTAATGACCAGACAGTCCACGAACTGGAGGGTGGTCCGGAGACTCTCGGGCGTGTTTTCGATCCAGAAATTCATCGTGTCGGCGATCACGTAGTCCGGATCGTCGACCTGCTTCAGCACGTCCCGCTGTACCTCGGGATCGAGATTTCCCAAACACACGACGTCCGTGTCCCGGTACGACGGAGGAATGGTGGGGGAAAACTCCTCCAGCACGTTGAGCTGCGTGTCGAGCGTGTCCCGCTCATTCATGTCGTAGTGGTAGCGCCCGTGCCAGAAAAAGGTCTCTCCCTCTTCGTCGACCTCCAGTCCTTCCAGATCCACCCCTCCTTCGAGGAGCGTCTGACGATACTCGTCTGGAAAATCATGTCCGACGACGCCCACGAGTCGCACGTCCTCACAAAAGTAGCGGGCCGCGAGGGTAATGTAGGAGGCACTCCCGCCCAGCACCCGGTCGGCGGATCCGAACGGGGTCTCGATGGAATCGAACGCGACAGTTCCAACGGCAAGTATACTCACAGATCGGTCTAGGCTCTGGTAAAGTCCGAACGAACGTGCCGAAGGTAAGAAACAGACCAGGTCCTTAGCACGGGCCTCGTACGAATTCTGCGCCAAGGCGGGGGAGTAGACCCGGAGAAAGACCTGTTTAGAACCACTGTCGGACCCGTGAGGCCAAATAGCTCCCTGCCGCCATCCCGGCAAGTGCAAGGACGGTGCCGGTCAAGGAACGTCCATTTTTCGAAGTCGTGGCCTCAGAAACTGAATCCGAGACGGCCTCCGTGTAGTCTCCAACCGCCTCCGTGGCCTGCTCTCCTAACTGTTCGCTGAACTCCTTCGCCTCCTCCGCCGCCTCACTGCCCCGATTTCGGAGCCGCTTCGCCGCCTCGTCGGTGACCTCCCGCAGCCGATCGGAGGCCGTCTTGGCCACGTCCCCCGCCTCTCGCTGCGCACTGCGCCCCGCCTCCTGCGCCTGACTGGCGACCTGGCGCCCGGTCCGTTCGGCGCGCTCCCGAAGCTGGGCCCCCGACCGGGCCGCACGGGTTCCGATCTCCTCTCGAAGCTCCGAGGCCGCCTGGCGGGCATCGTCCGTGAGCCGCCGAAGCCGATCGCGAGCGTGCTCCGACAGGGTGCGGGGAGCGCGAGGACGAGCGGCCACGGACGCCCCGTAGCCGGCTGCAGCACCCACTCCCGCCGACAAAAGGACCGTCAGAAACGGGTGTCGCTGGACCCAGTTCTGCGCCCGAACCTTGGCCTGCTGGGCTTTTAGCCGAGTGAGCTCGGCGCGGAGCTCCTGAACGAGGTCGTTGAGATCCTCTCCTTCGGGACGCGTCTCTTCCTCGTTGGTGACGTCGTCGCGGTTGTCTTCTTCGGAAGAATTTTGGGGACTCATAAATACGGGCTTTAGAGAAAAGAAATTGACGAATGACGTGCTGTACGAACGTGAACCCGGCGTGTCACTCCCGAAGAAGGGATCCGACCACGACCCCCGCGGAAAAGGCCCCAAGCATCGCTTTCGTTTGATGCTCCGTGACCCAGGTGCGAGCCATCGTCAGGGCAAAAGACGCGTCGATCCCCCCAGCCGGGCTCCCCCCCGGGGCAAACGAGGATCCAAATTCCTCGGACTCCCGGGATCCAAATTCGGGCTCCTGCGATCCAAACTCCTGAGATCCAAAACCGTCTTCGGTACGATCCGGATCCGGTGAGAAGTCCTTTTCTCCTTCGGGGAATGAGTCTTCAGTCATAAGAAAAGCGGGAAACAATCCGGAAAGATGATGCACAAAGCAGTTCGAACGAGGGACCGGAGCACGGAGCGCTTGTTTATTCTATCCTCTGCTCCCATCTTTAGGGAGACGAAACGGGCACTTCGGAGGACGGTCCCCGTTAGGAAGCACCCACATTGACTCTTGGACGCGCCCAATCAGCGAGGAGTATGATTCCCACACCCCCACGAATAGTTCCCTGGCTCGTGGCAGCGGTTCTGCTCGGTGGCGGGCTCACATCGCCTCCCGCATCGGCCCAACACACCCCGCCCTCTCCTGAACGAGCGTTCGCCTCAGCGGTTCAACTTTACAATCAACGGCTCTACGGCGAGGCCATGACGGCCTTTGACGCCTATCGTCAGGCCTATCCGAGCCACGCCCAGACCGGCGACGCCCTCTATCTGCATGCCCGGTCTGCCCTGGCCCGGAACCACAATCAAGAGGCCATCCGGCTCTACGATCGGTTCCAGAGTTCCTATCCGAATCATCCACGAGCGGCCGAGGCACAGCTGAGCCTCGCCCGGTACTTCCTCGACGAGGACAACACGAGCGCGGCCCGGGAGCAGCTGACCTCCATCGTGGACAACCCTTCCTCCCCCGAACAGGCAGCCCGTGCACTGTATCTGCTGGGCCAAAGCGAACGCGATCGGGATAATCTCAGTCAGGCGCTGGAGTATTTCGACCGGGTGCGCACTCAGTATTCAGAAACGGAGGTGGCCCCGGCCGCCTTCTACGCCCTCGGCGCCACGCAGGTACAGCTCGAGCAGTACGACCGGGCCGCCGCCTCGTTTGAACAGCTCGGAACGCAATTTCCGAACACTCCCTACGCCGAAAACCTGGGCACCGCACTGGGTGAGGTGTACTATCGCCTCGAACGATACGAGCAGGCGGCGTCCGAGCTCGATTCGCGTCTCTCACAGTTGGAGGGCGCGCAGCGGGCCCGGGCCCACTTTTTGCTCGCCGAGTCGTACAACCACCTTCAATCGGGCGAAGACGCCGTGGTGCACTACCGGCGCGTGATCGACGAGCACGCCGGTACCCCCTACGTGGGACCTGCGCGCTACGGACTTGCCTGGCATTATCAGCGAGCCCAGGACCCGTCGCAGGCGGCAGAGTCCTTTGCTCAGGTGCAGCAACATCACAGCGGCCGGTTGGCCGAACACGCGACGTACTACGAGGCCGTCAATCGGACCCAGACCGGAGAGGTCGACCGGGCGATTGAGCTCTATCAGACCGTTGCCGACCAGCCTCCCAACTCCCGTCTCGCCTCCGAAGCCCTGTTCGAAGCCGGCATCCTTCGGTATCGTCAGGAGGATTACAGCTCGGCCGGTGCGTTCTTTCGAACGTTGATTCGCGATTATCCCGACGCCGAACAGATGGGCGACGCATACTACTGGCTCGGCAACGCACAGCTGGCCCAGGAAAATCTCGACTCCGCCCTCCAGGCCTACAATCAGGCGAGTGAGCGAGACGCCGCCCCTGATTCCCTCCTCGTCGAAACGCGCTTTCAGAAGGCCCGGGCCTTGTACCAGAACGAGCGATTTGCCGACGCCGCCTCCGAATTTTTGTCCCTCGCAGAAGCCCATCCGGGGTCGGCGCGGGGGGCTGAAGCACTCTTCTGGGGTGCAGACAGCCACTACCAGCGCGACAATTACGCCCGAGCCCGCGAGCTCTTCCGTCGCTACCTGAACGAGCACCCCGAAAAGAAGCACGCGTCGGGGGCGCAGTACGGACTCGCCTGGACGCACTTCAAGCAAAATCGCTTTCAGGAGGCCGCTCAGTACTTCCGCCAGTTCCTGGACACCTATCAGCCGAACCAGTCGTCGATCCCCTACGCCGAGGATGCACGGATGCGACTGGCGGACAGTTACTTTGCGATGAAGCAGTACAACGACGCCGTCGAAATCTATCGCCGAGTCGGCGGCCAGGGCTCCGATTATGCCCTCTATCAGTCCGGTGAAGCCCTCAACTACGCCGGGCGCCCGGCGGAAGCCCTGCGGGCCCTGCAACGCCTCGACGAGCGCTACCCCGAGAGCACGTGGCACCCGGACGCCCTCTACCGCACGGCCAGCATCCAGTTTCAACAGCAGGACTACGAGACGGCCATCGAGACCTATCGGCAACTCATCAACGAATATCCCGACCATCGCCTCACGCCTCAGGCCCAGTACGGCATTGGGGACAGCCATTACAACGCCGGGAACATGGAAGAGGCCGTCCAGGCGTACCGGACCGTGCTCGAAGAGTATCCCGACAGCCCTTCCGCCTCCGAGGCCGCATCCAGCCTCTTCTTTGCGCTCAGCGCGGCCGGACAGGACGACCGGGCCGAAGAACTCATCGCCTCGATTGCGGAAAACACCCCGGACGCCAATCTCCAGGATCGCCTTCGCTTCCACCGAGCAAGGGCGGCCTACCAGAGCGGTGAGTCGAAAAAGGCTCTGAACCTGTTCCAGGAATTCGTCCGGACGACTTCGACCTCCTCCCTCCTGGCGGAGTCGTACTACTATCTGGGCCTGCTCTACGCCGATCAAGATGCCGACACGGAGGCCAAAAACTACCTCCAGCAACTCGTCGAGCAACACCCGGAGAGCGAGGTGCTTCCGGAAGGCGCCCTTCGGCTCGGCGACATTTACGTGGACGAAGAGGCCTACACGGAGGCAGCCGAAACCTATCGCACCGCCGCCGAAAGCGACGCCATCGGGGATGAACTTCGGGCACAGGCCCGGTACGGCCAAAGCCAGGCTCTCCTGAACCTCGGCCGACGCGACGAAGCTGAAGAGATTCTCACTCGCCTCCTCGACGAAAGCAGCGGTGGACCGATGCAGGCGTCGGCCCGTCTTGGACTCGGACGAATCCACGAGGACGAGAATCGTCCCCAGGAGGCCCTCAAGCAATATCGGTCCGTCGTCGGATCGGTCGAGAGCGAAACCGGCGCCGAAGCCCTCTACCGGCTCGGCCATCTTCTCCGCCAGGAGGATCAGCCTCAACAAGCCGTTCAGGAGCTGGATCGCATGTCGTCCCTCTACGCAGGACACCCAGAATGGATTGCCCGAGCGCGCCTCGAGCAGGCCCGTGCGTACCGCGATCTCGACCAAACCGGTCAGGCCGCCCAGTTGTACGACGAGGTCATTGAGTCGTACCCGGACACTCCGTTTGCCGAGACGGCCCAGGAGGAGCGCAGCGCGTTATAAGAACCCTCCCTGGAGACATTGTCCGAACTGAAGTCCCCGTAATCGCCCTCTTCACAATCCTTCCGGCTGCATGTTCACGGACGTCCTTCGCTCTTTCTGTGCGGTCCTCTTCGTGGGGGTCTCCTTCGCCCCCTCGCTCGTATGGGCTCAGGATCAGGACACGACGGATCAGCAATTGCCCGAGATTGCCCCTCAGGAAATCGAAATCCGGGGCGAACTCCAGGTGTCCTTCCCCACCCTCCAACGACAACCACTGGAGGGCTTTGCCTCTCCCCCCTCCATCCCATCCGTTCCAGACGGCCGCACACCGTACACGGAACCATACAAGCAGGAGCTCGAAAATCTCCCCGAGAGCCTCCCCACCCCCGAGACGGCCTCCGAGTCGGTCACCACCCCCAAATCGTCCAAACGAGGGTTCATTCAACTCGGCGGTGGACGATATGCCTCTCGCTTCGCCGAAGCGCGCTACTCTCTGGACCTGACGTCCCAACAGTCTCTCTCCCTTCACGGCGATTACTTTGGAACGGAAGGATTTTCGCCCTTTCCGTCCACAGCCCCCGACGTCGATACGCCCTGGGACACGTTCGACGGACATGCTCGCTTCACGAGCCGCCACGACGATCTCTCGTTCTCGGCGGCCGTCCACGGACGCGGCGAACGCTACACGTTGTACGGCCTCTCTCCTCAGGGAGGCCAGGTGCCCGAACGGTCGGGCATGAGTGTCGGGCCCGAGGCTCAGCTCCAAACGTTCGGGGCATTTGAGTCCACACTCCGGGTGCAGTACAGTCACACGGCCTACGGCCTCGAATCGCCCACCGCGGGCCTCTCCACTGCGACGTTCATTGAAAATCGACTGGACCTGAACGGAACGGCGTCCTTTGCCCTGGGGAACGCACAGGCTCGCCTCGACGCCGACGTCGGCCGGTCCACCTACGGCGGGGACGTGCCGAACAGCTCGGGCGTTGCCGCCGAGGGCGGCGCCGAGGTTGAGGTGATGAAGACCGAACAGCTCTCCGTTTGGGTGGGAGGCCGCGCTCTGGGCTACGAAGCGCCGTTGGATCCTCAAAGCGCCCCGACGACGGCCGTGTCTGCCGCCTACATCGTGCCTCAGGGCCGGGCCGAGCTCTCCCTGGCCTCCGGCGTCACCCTCTATGCCGAGAATCGTCCGGAGCTTTCTGACGGGAGCCTGGTCGACCTCTACACTGAGAATCCGTTCGCCGAGAGCGTCCCGGCCCTCCGCCCCACGCTGTACACCACGAAAGCCGAGGCAGGGGCGCGGCTTTCCCTGGGCCCCGTCCGCTTCCAGCCCGTCGCCGGCTTCGACTATGCGCCCTCGTACCGGTACTTCTCGTCCCCGTCCGGCCTCGTACCCGGCCCCTTCTCATCCAACTACGCGTCGGCTCGCATCATGCGGGGCGGCGGACAGTTGGCCTTTCAGGGCGTCGAAGGCTTCGAGGCGTCGGTCGAAGCCATCGTTCGAGACGGAGCGCTCGTCGGTCCAAACCGTTCCATTCCCTACTTTTCCCCTATGGTCGCACGCGCCATGCTCTCGGTGTCCTTCGCCGATCAGCGCGGTCTCCTCCAAACGACCGGCACGATCGAGAGTCCCCGCCCCATCGATGAATCCAATAGCGCGGAGGTGGGCGCCTTCGCGGCGTTTGACGTCGAGGGCTCGTACGAAGTGACGCCCCTCTTGGACGTGGTCCTCAAGATTCGTAATTTGAGCCCGAGCGCCCCCACACGCTGGGCTCAGTACGCCCGTCCCCCCACGATGGCGATGGGCGGATTTCGAATCCACTGGTGAGAAAGAGGACCATTTCCTCCGGTCGGCGCAAACGAGCAGGAATTCTGGAGACCTTTCGAGGACCGAGTGCAGAAGAGTGAACTAAACGTAAGGAACAGCATTTGCACACAATCAGACGCAACGCCTCCCCCTCCGTACAAAACGTTCCGCCCCCTTCTGTACTCTTCAGACCGGAAACCGGAGGCCTCGACGCTTTTCACCCGCACTGACCGCCACCTTCGTGATGAGCACTCCGTCAGCCCAGGATACCATTGACGCCTTCGTCCGGGTGATGCGCCGGACGCTCGAAAAGGGAGAAACGATCGAGGTGCCGGGCCTCGGCACGTTCTCCGTCGAGCATCGGCCCAGCGAGAAGAAGAAAACGTCGCAGGGGGAAGTGTACATGGCCCCGCCCCGGGACGAGGTCCACTTCGAGCCCGAGCAATAATGCCTCTTTCACTCGGTTGTCCCCAACCGTTATGTCTGCTCCCCTTTACACGCTCATCGCCGACGAACTCGGCATCTCGGACGCACAGGCCAAGAAGCTCCTGTCGGCCATGCTCAAGGAGATTCGGAAGCGCGCCCAGACCGGAGTACGCCTGCCCGACCTCGGCAAGTTCAAGGACGTAGACGGGCAGCTTCACTTCGAGCCGAGCGAATCCCTGGCCCGGGCCGTCAACCACCGGTTCGAAGGCCTCGACGAGGAAGACCTCGGGAGCGCTCCCGTCCAAGATGACGAGGAGGAGAAAAATCAGGGTCCCAGTACCATCACCCTTGGATACCAGGATGCCGGCTGGAGCCCGCTGGAGTCTTCTGAGACGGAATCGACCTCCGACGACGAGGCGGACGAAGACGGCGCCGACACGGCCGAGTTTCAGGTCCCCGACGCTGACGAAGCCGCCGACACCGAAGAGCTTCAGGTCGACACAGACGCTCCCTCCCCTTCAACATCGGCCGACTCGGCCCGAAACGAAGCGAGTTCTCCCCGTTCCGCCCCAGCGGAGTCCCACGCGGAGCCCGACACAGAAGAACTGTATCCGCTCGTTGAGGACGATTCCGACGACCCACCCGACGCTCCGGAACCGTCTTCTCCGTCCTCCGACACGGCGAACACGACGTCTCCCACCAGTGAAGAAGAACACGACTCGCTCTCTGGGATCTGGGACTCGGATGACGACGAGGAATTAGACTCATCCCCGTCGTACGATGCTGAACCGTCTTCTTCTGTCGAGCCGTCGAGCTCAGCCGCCACGGACTCGTTCTCATTTGAGGAGGAACAACCGAACCGTGACGCGACCGCGACGTCGGCCGCCCCCGCGGACTCACCGTCCGAGGACCGCCCCGAGCCCTCTCCCGATCGGGCCGACGAAAAATCGTCGTCTTCCGCCCCCCGGATCTTCGTCTCCCTCCTCGTTCTTCTCCTCCTCGGCGGAGGCGCCTGGTACATCCTCGGGCAGCGGGGCCTCGTGCCGACGCCTCGAACCACCTTTGCTCAGCTGAGTACGACGGTGCAGTCGCTCACTGCAGGTGCGCCCTCGTCGTCTACCGAATCGCCCCCCCCTGACACCGACACCACTGCATCCACCGATGCCTCCGCGGAAGAATCGACGTCGCAGTCCGGAGATGCATCCGCCCAATCGACGGATTCCTCGTCCTCATCGAACGCACAGTCGGCCGCCTCCGCCGACTCCATTGATCCGTCCGCCGGGGGCTGGTCGATCGTCGTGGCCTCACGGGCCGAGTCCGACGCCGCGGAATCCCTGGCCCAAACGTACCGGGACCGCTTTGTCAATCGGGACGTGCCCGTCGACGTCATCGAGGGCACAGTTAACAATTCTACCCGCTACCGCGTTGGGATTGGCCAGTTCGACTCCCAGTCGGACGCTCAGAGCTTCCTGAAGAACTTCGACTCGAAGCTTCCGGACGGAGCCTGGTCCCTCAATTTGCAGTAATCCACCTTCCCCCCTCACGGACTCGTTCGAGCCTTCGCCTTCATGATTTTTCTCCAGCAAGTTGATAGCGCAGCCGCGGACACCGCTCAGGCCGCCGCCGCGCAGGGCATGTCCGTCCTCGACGTCCTGGTTCTCGGAGGGTGGGTCATGATCCCGCTACTTCTGCTCTCCGTGCTTACCCTGTACCTCTTGATCGAGCGACTCATCACCATCCGAAAGGCCTCCTCGAACCCGGAAACGATTACCGATCGGGTACGAGAGTACGTCCGAAATGGAGACGTGGATGGAGCCATTGCCTACTGCAGGCAAAAGAACGTGCCCATCACCCGCATCCTGCGTCAGGGCCTCGAGCGGCTGGGACGCCCCATCTCGGAAATCCAGGACGCCGTCCAGGCGGCGGGAAAACACGAAACCTTCGAACTCGAGAAGCGCACCAACCTGCTCGCGAGCATCGCCGGAATTGCACCAATGCTCGGCTTTTTCGGAACGGTCGTGGGCATGATCAAGGCCTTTCAGGAAATCCAAAACCTGCAGGGCAACGTCAATCCAAGTGTGCTTGCGGGCGGCATCTGGGAAGCCCTCGTAACGACGGCCGCCGGACTCCTCGTCGGCATTCTCGCTTTGCTCTCGTATAACTTCCTAATTGGGCGTATCCGACGACTTTCGAACGACATGGAGCGCTCTGCGACCGACTTTATCGATCTCCTCCAGGAGCCCGTTTCGTCCGGGCAGCGTAGCGACACGCTGACGTAGTCCCGCCTCCGCCTTCCCGTCCGTTCCTCGACTGGTACCCGTTTCGACCCTATGCCTCTCGACTTCTCTCCCTCGCGAGAGCCGATGACGGAGATCACCCTTGCGGGAATGACGGACATCGTCTTGCTGCTGCTGATCTTCTTCCTGCTCACCTCCAGCTTCGTCCCGCAGATGGGCATCGAGGTGACGCTCCCACAGGTGGACAGCTCTGCTCCGGTGGAGGAGCAATCGGTTACGGTGGCGCTTACACAGGACGGCACGTACTACGTGAATGGATCTCCCGTCCCCTCCTCCCGTCTCGTGGACGAACTGCGGTCCGCCCAAACGACGCAAAGCACCCTCATCTTACGCGCCGACCAGGGAGCCACCATCGGTCAGTTCGCCACCGTCGCCTCCGCTGCCCGAGCCCTCGACATGCGCATCCTCGTCGCAACCGAGCGCGCGAACCGATCTCCGTAGTCTCCTGAAGGGAAACGATCAGGACGTTTTGTGCCCAGAGGGAGGCAGGAAGGGTGTGAAGTCGCGCCCAACGTCCCCCCTCCTTAAAAGTGAAAGCCCGTGAGAAATCTCGGGGCCGGCGGATTCTGGATCAGTCCTTGCGGGAATTCCAACTGAGCCGAGACTCTGCCCCCACCGAAGCACCCGACAATGCCTGTCCAGGAGCCCCGCACCCAGCGCGTGCACTTCGAGGGCCCGTGGACTCCGGATCAGCAACAGCGCGTCTCTGCAGCCGTCGAGGACTTCGAGGCCGTTCATCCCGAGGGTCCGTTCTTCGGAGGATGTCCCTCCTGGGTGTGCGTGCGTCACGACTTCGAGAGTACGAGTCTATTCTGCGCCCACCGCACCCAGCTGCCCACCGTCCTCTCGTCGACAACCGCAGAGGATCTCGCTCAGGCCATTCGGGGTGCGGCCGAGGAATGAACCGACTCCCCCACTAGGCGAGTGCGTCTCGCACGAGAGCGGGCACGTCGTCCAGCACAGCATCCAGCTTCCCGGTGTCACGCCCTCCCGCTGCCGCGAGCTGCGGTCGTCCGCCCCCACCCCCCCCGAGCCGCTCTCCGAGCGTGCTCACGAGATCGCCCGCCCGGACCCCGCGCTCCACGAGGTCGTCCGAGACGGTCGCCACGACGTACACCTTCTCCTCGTCGTCCCCCACGCTCCCCAGCACCCCAATGGCCTCGCCCCCGAGCTTGTCGCGAAGCTGCTGACCGACCTCCTGGAGCTCGTCCATGTCGGCCCGATCCAACCGACCGGTCACGACGGTCACGCCGTCGAGGTTGACGGCGCTGTCTTCAATGAGGTCCTCCAGTTGACCGGCGAGCCGGCGTTGGCGCAGCTGGTCCACCTGCTCCCGCAGTGCATCCCGTTCCTCCTGCAGACGCGCAATTGCGTCCGGAAGGGACTCCTGAAGCGAGCGGAACTGTTCCTCGGCCCGCGACAGCTCGTCGAGCTGTCGTTCGACGTGCTCGTAGGCCGCCTGCCCCGCCACGGCCTCGACCCGCCGAACCCCGGACGCCACAGATCCCTCTGACAGGAAGCGGAACAGTCCAATGTCGCCGGTGGCGTCCACGTGGGTCCCTCCGCAGAGCTCCATGCTCAGGTCGGAATCGAAGGTGATGACGCGGACTCGATCGCCGTACTGCTCCCCGAAAAGCGCGATTGCCCCCCGATCGAGGGCCTCGTCAATCGGCACGTCCCGATCTTCCTGTTTCGGGATGTTGCGACGAATCGCGGCGTTTACCTGCTGCTCGATGTCTCTCAGCGTCTCGGGATCGACGGCGTCGAAGTGGCTGAAGTCGAAGCGGAGCCGATCGGGGGCCACGAGCGAGCCTTTCTGCTGGACGTGGTCGCCGAGGATTTCACGCAGGGCCGCGTGCATGAGGTGGGTGGCCGTGTGGTGGGCCCGGATCCGGCGGCGGCGCTCCGTGTCCACCACGGCCTCGACGGGTGCATCCAGGGCGTCGGGAAGGTCCTCGACGGTGTGGGCGATGCGCTCGCCTTCGTGCTGCGTGTCGAGGACGGGCACCTCGTGGTCGCCAATCCGGAGCACTCCGGTGTCGCCGACCTGACCGCCCGCCTCGGCGTAGAAGGGCGTGTGGCTGAGCTCGACCTCGTACTG
>CAZCUZ010000003.1:89256-94959 GCA_964502085.1 uncultured Salinivenus sp.
GCCGCCTGCAGGAGCGGAGCAAAAAGATCGGTGTCGTAGGTCGACTCTTTCCCCTGCAGCACGGCCACGACGCGCTCGAAGCCCATCCCCGTGTCCACGTGCTGGTCCTCGAGCCGCTCCAGGCTCCCGTCCGACTGCGCGTTGTACTGAATGAAGACGAGATTCCAGATCTCCATCACCTGCGGGTGGTCGGCGTTCACCAGCTCGACCCCCGGCGTCTCGGCCCGGGCCGACGCCGGTCGCAGGTCTACGTGCACTTCCGAGCAGGGCCCGCAGGGCCCCGTGTCCCCCATCATCCAGAAGTTCTCCTTCGACGGCTCATAGAGCACGTGCTCCTCCGGAATCGGGGTCTCGGAACGCCAGAGGTCGTAGGCCTCCTCGTCCGCCTCCAGCTCGAGCTGGTCGTCCCCCTCGTGGACGGTCGCATACAGGCGATCCGGGGCCAGCCCCCAGCGGTTCACCAGCAGTTCCCACGCCCACCGAATGGCGTCGGCTTTGAAGTAGTCGCCGAAGCTCCAGTTGCCCAGCATCTCGAAAAACGTGTGATGGTACGTGTCGTGCCCCACCTCCCCCAGGTCGTTGTGCTTCCCGGACACGCGCAGGCATTTCTGCGTGTCGACCGCCCGCGAGTACGGGCGCTGCCCCGTCCCCAGGAAAACGTCCTTGAACTGGTTCATGCCCGCATTCGTGAAGAGGAGGGTGCCGTCGCCCTCCGGCACGAGCGAGGCGCTCGGGACAATTTCGTGGTCCCGCTGCGCGAAAAACTCGAGAAAGTCGTCTCGAATCTCCTCGGAGGTGCGGCTCGTGTCGACGCTCGATTGCAGGTGCTGGTCCATCGGAGACGTGTACTGGTGTGTCGTTCAGTGCGATAAAAAGAAAAAGTCCAGGGACACCCGAACACAGGGCAACCGGGGGTCTTGATGACAATTTTAGGGAGGCGCGCCTCCGCGTGGGCCAACGGTTCGGGGCAAAGACGGAGCCCATCCCTGTGTGTACGGATGAGTGGGACGAGGATTCCAGACGTTCGCGGATTACGTCTTATTGCTCGGGGTCGCAGGCGACACGTAGGGATGATCGCGAATGAGAAACCGCCAGGGACGCTCCACCGCCTTCGAAATTCCGATGCGGGCGGACGTTTCGATCTGTTCCTCTTCCGAAAGGGAGCCCGGGACAAAGTAGAGCGGCGGCGTCGTGAGGTCCGTCCCGTGGAACGAATCGTCGAGCCCAAACGCCTCCGCCAGCTTCCCCGGTCCGTTGGTCAACGCAAGGTCGCTCCGGTCCGCTCCCCGACTCGCCCGCATGGCCGACAGTCCTTGAAGGGGCTCGACGGCTCGAATGAGCACGGCCCCGCCCGTCCCCTCCGGCTCCGTGACTACATTCAGAAGCCAGTGCATGCCGTAGATCAGGTAGACGTATCCCCGACCGGGAGCAGCGAACAGATCCCCCGCGCGCCCCTCCCGTCGAACCGAGTCCGTCTCGGAATCGTACAGGGAAGAGGCATGACACGCCGGGTCGTCCTGCGTGTAGGCTTCCGTCTCGACGATGCGACCGACGCGTCGTTCCTGACCCTCGCGCACGAGAATGGCGCCCACGAGGTCGCGAGCAACCTCCACGGTGCTGCGACGAAAGAACGACGCCGAATGGGGATCCATGACTCTGTCTCGTTGGTAATGGGACCGCATGGCTCCTATATTGGCGGTACTATTGACCGTTTCCCCGTCCTCTACAAAGCATGTCCACATTGGCTCCCCCTGAAGACGCGGTATCCGTGATCGCTCAGGAGTTTATCGTCGACGAACCCTGCGCGCTCGCCGTCGACGTGCCCGGGGCTGCAACCTACCTTCGCCCCGGCTCCCGGACCGACCGGTTGGAGATCGACATCTCGGTGTCCGGGTGCTCGCCCGACGAGGCCGAGTCGATCCTCGACCGCATGCAGATGAGCACCCAGCAGATGAAAGACACTGTGCGGGTGTACAGCGACGGGGATCGCTCTGACGCCGAATGGTGGCGCTGGGTTCGTACTCTCGACGTGACGGTCCACGTGAACCTCCGGCTGCCGTCTCACGTGGAAGGAGATCTCCGCGTCCCCGGCGGCACCATCGACCTTGCAGACCTAAAAGGGCACATCGATCTGAAAGTCATGGGCGGCACCTGTCACGCCCACAATCTCCAGGGAACGCTCGACGTACGGGCCGAAAGCAGTGACGTCATCATCGAAGACTTTTCCGGCGATCAACTCGTGGCCCGAGTGGCCGTCGGGGAACTGTCGCTGGACACTGTCGAGGCCGATACCGTAACCCTTCGGTCGGTGTCCGCCCCGGTCGCCCTCGTAGACGTAGACGGCACCACCTCCATTACGGCCAACAGTGCCTCGGTCGACGTCCGGGAGCTCCAGGGACCCTGCACGATCCGAAGTCAGGGTGGACCCGTCCGCTTCGACGGAGAACCGGGGGACGAGACGGAACTAACCGTCGTGGGCTCATCGCTGGACGTCCACCTCCCCAAACGTCACGAATCCGACCTCACGATGACGGGCACCACGCTCGCGCTGGACGACCGCTTCTCGTTCGACGGAGACCGATCGGAGCACGAGATTAAAGGGACCCTCAACGACGGGGGCTCGTCCCTCGTCCTGCGGGCCATCGGCGGCACGGCCGAATGCCACGCCGAGTAACGGCAAGCAGCAACTCCCGTCGCCATGACGGATCCGCACAGTTAGACCCGCTTGAGGGGCAGCGCCACCCCGCCGCCCGTCCCGTGACAGATGGACGCGAGCCCCAGCGTGCCGTCGTGCTGCCGAAGAGCGTGGAGCAGCGTGACCACGATCCGCGTTCCCGACGCCCCGATGGGGTGCCCCAATGCAATGGCCCCACCGTGCACGTTGAGCCGATCGTACGGCACGTCGAGTTCACGGTGCACCAGGAGATTGTTCAGCGCAAAGGCCTCGTTGTTTTCGAAGAGATCGTAGTCGGAAATCGCGGTGCCCGTTTCGTCGAGCACCTGTCGGACAGCCGGAATCGGCGCCTCGGGAAAGCGCCACGAGGCGCCCGCCGACCACTGCCCCGTTCCCACCCGAGCGAGCGGCGTCAGTCCGTGAGCCTCCATCGCCGCCTCGCTCGCCAACACGACGGCTGCCGCTCCATCGGAGATCTGACTGCTGTTTCCCGCCGTAAGAACCCCGTCGTCCCGAAACGCCGGGTTTAAATTGGAGAGGCTGTCCGCCGTCGTATCCGGCCGAATGCCCTCATCGCTGGTCAGCGTTTCCTTTCCTCCACGGGTCCGGTAGTCGAGCGGCGTAATTTCGTCGTCGAAGTGCCCGTTCTTTGTGGCCTCAACGGCCCGCTGCTGAGACGTGGCCGCAATCTCGTCGAGGTGCTGCCGCGTCACTCCCACCTCCTCACAGAGTCGCTCCGTCTGCTCTCCCATCGCCTCTCCACTGTTCGGATCACTGAGGCCGTCGCGGTGCATGATGTCCTGCACCTCCGCCCCAGTCGGTGCAAATTTGTATCCCCACCGCGCCCCCGAATCGAGGTAAAACCCGGCATCCGACATCGCCTCGGTGCCCCCCGCCAGCACGAGATCAGCTTCGCCGGCTTTAATCATTGTCGCCCCGTTCATCAGGGACATGAGGCTGGAGGCACAGACCATGTCGACCGCATAGCCGTCGATGGTGTCCGGAATTCCGGCCTCCAGAGCGGCCTGTCGGGGCACGAGTTGGCCGTGACCCGCCCGAAGTACGTTGCCGAAAATGTAGATATCGAGCGCCTTCCCCTCGATTCCGGCCCGATCGAGCGCCGCTTCCATCACCGGCGCGGCCAGATCGACGGGCGAGTGCTCCTTGAGGGCACCGCCAAATCGACCGATGGGCGAGCGGACGGCAGCGGTGACGTATACGTCGCGCATGGGGATCGTGGAAATGTGGGAGTGGAAATCTGCGACAAAAGTGGACCCGGACCTCCAACAACGTGGCCGTGCGCGGCGATCCGGACTACTGAAGTTGACGCCGAAGGGCCTCCGGCGCAGTCGTCGGGGCCTCGCACTGAAAATCACGGCAGACGTACGCCGCCGCCTGTCCGTCCTGCGGGGTCTGTGCGTCAGTAAAGGGGGCTAACTCCGTAATGGCCGGGGATTCCCCGGACGGACGGTGCAGAACCACCGTAAACGGAGCGTACTGATCCCGAACGACCTCAATGAGCGCCTCGGTGTCCGGCGCGTGCCATTCCCCCGCGACAACCACTTCCCGGGACGTGCCAAACGCAAACTGCAGGCCCGTTAGGAGTGCCGTGGCACCCGTGGGCCGAGAACGCACCTGTTTCCCCGCCCATCCCAGGAGTGCGTCGGCCCGCTCCTCGAGTTCCGTACGACCGGTGAGCCGGGCGAGGCGGAGGAGATTGCTCACCTGCACAGAATTGCCGGACGGCATGGCCCCGTCGGCCCCCTCTTTCGGCCGCACGATCAACTCCTCCCCGTCGTCCGCGGTCAGAAAGAATCCCCCGTCGGCCTCGTCCCAGAACCGATCGACGCAGATTTCCGTGAGGTCGAGTGCCGTGCGCAGCCACCGAGGCTCAAACGTGGTCTCGTAAAGTTCGGTGAGGCCCCACACCAGAAAAGCATAATCGTCGAGGTGCGCCTGCACACCGGCGTCCCCGTTCCGATAGCGATGCAACAGTGCTCCCTCCTCGTCTCGGAGCGTCTCCAGCACGAACGAGGCCGCCTCGACGGCAGCCTCTGCGTAGTCCGGCTCGTCGAACGTTCGGGCCGCGGTGGCGAGAGCGGCAATCATAAGCCCATTCCAGTCCGTCAGGACCTTGTCGTCGAGCCCGGGGCGTGGGCGCTCGTCCCTGTGCGCCAGGAGCGTAGCCCGGGCCTCTGCAAGTGTCGATCGAAGATCCTTCTCGGCCATCCCGCGTCGCTCGGCTTCCTCGGCCAGCGGTCGATCGAGGAAGAGCACGTTCTTCCCCGTCCGCTCTCCCGTCGCCTCGTCCTGATAATTCCCCGCCGGCGTCATGTTGTAGATGTCAATCACGAGCTCGGCCGTCTCCTCCTCCAGGAGATTGTAGACGTCCTCCGTGGACCACACGTAGAACGCCCCTTCTTCCATCTCCCCCTCCTCGTTCTCACTGTCCGCATCCTCCGCCGAGTAGAAGCCGCCCTCCGGGGCCCGCAGGTCGCGCAGCACGTACGTGAGCACCTCGCGCGCCGTCCGTTCGTATCGATCCCGCCCCGTCGCCTGATAGGCCTCGGTGTAGGCCAGCACGTGCATCGCCTGGTCGTAGAGCATCTTCTCGAAGTGCGGCAACACCCAGCGCTCGTCGGTCGAGTACCGGTGAAATCCGTACCCCACCTGATCGAAGATGCCCCCAAGACGCATCTGATCGAGGGTCCCCGTGACCAACTCCAGCGCCCGCTCATCTCCGGTCCGGCGCCACTGTCGGAGGAGGAACAGCAGGTTGTGCGGAGCCGGAAACTTCGGTGCCGACCCGAAGCCCCCGTGCGTCTCGTCGAATTGACG
This sequence comes from uncultured Salinivenus sp., assembly GCA_964502085.1. Lineage (GTDB taxonomy): Bacteria > Bacteroidota > Rhodothermia > Rhodothermales > Salinibacteraceae > Salinibacter. Next base: position 94,769 of record CAZCUZ010000003.1, read on the forward strand.
ACTGAGCTGGCGATACGCCTCGTTCAAGACCTGCTCGTCGGGCGCCTCGCCCCCGGCCGTCTCGTCCACCGACCGCTGCAACAGCGACGTCACCTCGTCGGCATCCGTCAAGAGACGGTCGCGCTCGTGTTCCCACATTTCCTCAATTCGCGGAATCAGGTCGACCATGCCCATCTGCTGAAACCGACCCT